>DAOTUU010000048.1:0-214141 GCA_034436555.1 Chloroflexota bacterium
CCTCAGGCGCTCGCGGCGCCGAGCGTGCCGCCGCGCTCCAGGTCCCCCGGGCGTACACCACCCTGGACGAGCTGCTCGCCGACCCGAAAGTGGACGTGGTCCACGTCACCAGCCCCAACCAGCTCCATTTCCCCCAGGTGAAGGCCATCCTCGCGTCCGGCCGCCACGTGGTGTGCGAGAAGCCGCTCGCGGTCACCAGCGCGGAGTCCGCGGAGCTGGTGGAGCTGGCCGCCCGCACGAATCGCGTCACCGCGGTCAACTTCAACATCCGCTTCTACCCCGTGAACCAGCACGCGCACCAGCTGGTGCGTGACGGCGGCCTGGGCGACGTGCGGCTGATCACCGGCCGCTACTTCCAGGACTGGCTGCTGTTGGACACCGACTGGAACTGGCGCCTCGTGCCCGAGGAGGGCGGCTCTCTGCGCGCCGTGGGCGACATCGGCTCGCACTGGATCGACCTGACCACGTTCATCACGGGCCAGCGCGTGACCGAGGTGTTCGCGGACCTCTCCACGTTCGTGAAGGTCCGGCAGCAGCCGCGCGGTCCCGTGGCGACGTTCTCCACGGAGCGCTCGGGCGATACCATCGCCCGAGAGATGACCACGGAGGACGCCGCGCTGATCCTGCTGCGCTACTCGAGCGGCGCGCGCGGCTCGGTGTCCATCAGCCAGGTCAGCGCAGGGCGCAAGAACTCCATCATGTGGGAGGTCGGCGGGTCCACGGCCGCCGCGGCGTGGGACGGCGAGAACCCGGACGCGCTGTGGATCGGCCATCGCGACGAGCCCAACCAGGTGCTGCTGCGCAACCCGGCGCTGATGAACGAGACGGGGCGCCGCGCGGCCAGCCTGCCGGGCGGCCACGTGGAGGGCTTCGGGGACACGTTCCACGCGCTGTTCCGCGAGATCCACACGGCGATCCTGGCCGGTAAGGCCCCGGAACGGCCGCTCTACGCCACGTTCGCCGACGGCCACGAGGAGATGGTGATCGGCGACGCGATCGCCCGGAGCGCCCGCGAGGGGCGCTGGGTGGAGGTCCACGCATGAAGCTCGGGTTCCTGACCGCGCCATTCCCTCAGACGCCCCTGACCGACGTGGCCGACTGGGCCGCCGCCACGGGGTTCGAGGTCCTGGAGATCGCCTGCTGGCCGGTCGCCACGGGCCCCACCCGGCGCTACGCCGGCACCTCGCACATCGACGTCGCGAACCTGTCCGCCGCGCAGGCCACGGAGCTCCGCGCGGAGATCGAGTCAAAGGGCCTGGCCATCAGCGGCCTGGGCTACTACCCCAACCCGCTCCATCCCGACCCGGCCCACCGGGAGCGCGTCATCGGTCATCTGAAGTCGGTCATCGTGGCCGCGGAGCGGATGGACATCCCGCTCGTGAACACGTTCTTGGGCGGCGACGGCGCCAAGAATCCCGACCAGAACTGGACCGACGCGCTGCGGGTCTGGCCGGACATCGTGGCCTTCGCCCGGGACCATGGACGGAAGCTGACCCTCGAGAACTGCCCCATGCTGTTCTCCTACGACGAGTGGCCGGGGGGCCACAACATCGCCACCAGCCCCCGGATGTGGCGGCGCATCCTGGAGCAGTGGGGCGGCACCATCGGCCTCAACTTCGACCCGTCCCATCTGGTCCTCCAGATGATCGACATGGGGCGCTTCATCAGGGAGTTCGGGCCGCACATCCTCCATTTCCAGGCCAAGGACCTGATGATCGACCGCGACGGGCTGTACGAGCGGGGCGTCTTCAGCAACGGCATCGGCTGGCAGATCCCGCGCCTGCCGGGCCTGGGCGACGTGGACTGGAACGTGGTGTTCCGGGAGCTGTACCGCGCGGGCTTCGCGGGCGACTGCATCATCGAGCACGAGGACCGCGGCTTCGAGGGGTCCGACGAGCTGGTCAAGCGCGGGTTCCTGGTCGCCCGCGACACCCTGCGCCCGTGGTGCCACTGAATGACCGCATCCGCACCGGTGCCCGCGCCCGCCTGGTTCGACGAGGGTATCGCCGTGCTGGAGCGCGTGCGCACCACCCAGGCCGATGCGCTGGAGACGGCCGCGCAGTGGTGCGCCGACGCGATCGGCGCGGATGGCCTGGTCCACCTGTTCGGGACGGGTCATTCGCGCATCCCCGTGGAGGAGATGTTCCCGCGCTACGGCTCGTATCCCGGGTTCAACCCCATCGCCGAGCTGTCCATGACGTTCCACACCCAGGTCGTGGGCGCGAACGGCCAGCGCCAGGCGATGTTCATCGAGCGCACGCCCGGCCTCGCCGAGGTCATCCTGGGCAACTTCCGGTTCGGGCCGCGCGACGTGATGATGGTGTTCTCCGCGAGCGGCACCTCCGCGGTGCCCGTGGAGATGGCCCAGGGGGCGCGACGGCGCGGTCTGCGCACGATCGCCGTGACCTCGCTCGCCCAGACCCGCTCCGGCGAGCCGGACCCGCGCGTGGGGCGGCGCCTCGCCGACGAGGCGGACCTGGTCATCGACCTGTGCACGCCGCCACCGGACGCGCTCGTCCACATCGAGGGGCTGGACACCCCGGTGGGGCCCGGCTCCACGCTCGCCTACGTGGCGATCATCAACGCGTTGAAGGTCCGCATCGCGCAGCTGCTCACCGCGCAGGGGAGGATGCCTCCGGTCATCACCCGTGCCAGCGAGGTGGGCGAGGAGCGCTCCCGGGCCCTCTTCGACGGAGCCTACGCCGAGCACGCCCGACGCGTCGCGCGTGCCCTCGACATCCATGGAGGAGGTGACTGACGGAGGCTTCCATCACCCTTGGCACCAGCGCCGCCGGCGACCCTGCCCGGCGGGCCTGGCAACCACCCCACCACTCGGAGGAGTAGCGACCAGATGAAGCACACTCGGCTCTTCGCGGGCCTGTCGGCGGCGGTCCTCGCCGCGTCGATGGTCGGCACCGCTGCCGCCCAGTCGCCCAGCGCGCCGGCGGCGGGCGGCAGCTATAAGATCGGCCTCTCCAACACGCTCCAGGGCAACGGCTGGCGCGAGGAGATGATCTGCTCGATGAAGGCCCAGGCGCTCGCCTCGGGCCAGGTCGCCGAGGTCATCACCGCGCACCGGAACACGGACGCGGCGGGCCAGATCGAGGACCTCAACAACCTCATCAACGCGGGCGTCAACGCGATCATCGTGAACCCGGTCTCGCCGGACGCGCTGAACGACGTCATCAAGGCGGCGACCGACAAGGGCATCGTCGTGGTGGCGGTGGACCTCGCGGTCACCGAGCCGTCCGCATACCTCTTCTCCAACAACCAGGAGGAGTACGGCTACCAGGGCGCCAAGTGGCTGTTCGAGAAGCTCGGTGGCAAGGGCGACGTGTTCTACATGCGCGGCGCCGCGGGCACGTCCGCGGACACCGACCGTGACACCGGCTTCAAGCGCGCGCTGGCCGAGTACCCCGACATCAAGGTCGTGGGCGAGGTCCAGACCGGCTGGGACATCGCCACGGGCGCCCAGCAGATCAACGACTTCCTCGCCTCGGGTGCGAACTACGACGGCATCTGGACGTCGGGCATCGACTCCACCATCGTCGACGCGCTGGTGACCGCGGGTGCCAAGCTCGTGCCGGTGGTCGGCGCGGACAACGCGGGCTTCGTCCATCAGCTCAACGGCGGCGTCGAGGGACTCGTCGGCGCGGCCGTCACGAACCCGGGCTCCGTCGGCGGCGCCGGGGTGGCCATGGCGCTCAAGATCCTGAACGGCGAGACGGTGGACCAGCAGGTCCTGCTGACCCCGAACGTGTGGGACAACACCACCGACGAGGGCAAGGCGACGATCGCGGCCGCGGATGACCCGGCCATCGATCCGACCTGGCCGCTGGGCATCTCCATCCCGGACTGGACCACGTACACCAAGGACCAGATCATCGCCTGCAAGGGCCCGGGCGAGTAACCCGACCCAGCGCCCGCTGCGGGACGCCGGCCTGGCCGACGTCCCGCAGCGTCTCCACCAACGCCTGCCTCACGCCCATCGGTGTCCCGCATGACCGACCACCCGATGTCCGACCTGCTCCTCGACGCCACCGGCGTCGCCAAGCGCTATGGCGCGGTGGCCGCGCTGCGCGACGCGTCGCTCCAGGTGCGTCGGGGCGAGGTCCATGCGCTGCTCGGCGCCAACGGCGCGGGCAAGAGCACGCTCGTGAAGATCCTCACGGGAGCCGTGCGGCCGGACTCCGGTCGATTCCTCGTGGCGGGCGAGCCGCGGGACATCCACTCCCCCACCGCGGCGCGCCGATCGGGCCTGGTCTCCGTCTACCAGGAGCCGTCTCTCATCCCCGATCGCGACATCTCGGACAACCTCCGGCTCACGGGCACCCCGGTCGAGCCCTTCCGCCACTGGGTCTCCGAGCTGGGCGTCCCGTCGCTCGACCTGGGCGCGATGGCCCGGGGCCTGGCGCTCGCCATCCAGCGCATCGTGGACCTGGCTCGCGCCCTCGCGCTGGAGCCGGAGGTCCTGCTGCTCGACGAGATGACCGCCGCGCTCCCCGCGGACCTCACCGAGAGGGTGCTCGAGGTGGTGGGTCGGCAGCGTGACACCGGTCGCTCGGTGATCTTCATCTCCCATCGGTTCATCGAGATCAACGCGCTGTGCGACCGTGCGACCGTGCTCCGTGACGGCGAGACGGTGGGGGTCGTGGACATGGCGCCCGGCGCGGAGCAGCAGATCGTGAAGCTGATGCTGGGCGCGGCGGGCGCCCAGCGGGCGCAGGAGGCGGCCGCCGCCGCGCACGCGACCACGCGTGCGGCGGGGGTGGAGCGAGCCTCCGACGCGGTGCCCCGCCTGGCGCTCCGGGGCCTGCGGGCGGGCACGAAGCTGCGCGATGTGTCCTTCGAGCTCCATCCCGGGGAGGTCCTGGGTCTCGTAGCGCTCGAGGGCCAGGGGCAGGACGAGCTGTTCGGCGTGCTCTCGGGCGCCCGGCGACCGGATGGTGGCGAGCTGCTCCTGAACGGTCGACCGGTGCGCTTCGGACACCCTGCCGATGCCATCCGGGCGGGTGTCGTGTACGTGCCCGCGAACCGCGTCGAGGCGCTCCTGATGCAGCGGTCGGTGCGCGAGAACATCGCGCTGCCGTTCTCAGCGCGGCCGCGCGACTGGGGTCCGGTGCGGACCCGCATCGAGAAGCCCAGGGTGGATGGCGCCATCGAGCGGCTGCAGATCGACACGCGCGCCCAGTCGGAGGTGCGCCGACTGTCGGGCGGCAACCAGCAGAAGGTGACGATCGCGCGCTGGATTGCCCAGGGTATCGAGACGCTCCTCTGCTTCGACCCCACCCGGGGCATCGACATCCGCACCAAGCGCGAGATCTACGCGCTCATGCGCGACCTGGCATCGGCGGGCGCCGCGGTGCTGCTCTACACCTCCGAGCTGGAGGAGGTGAAGCTCGCCTGCGACCGCGCCGTGATCATCTTCAACGGGCGCGTCGTGGAGGAGATGCCGGCCGCCGACGCGGATGAGCCCAACCTGCTGCGGGCCGCGTACGGGCTGCCACCCGGCGGCGAGCTGCCGGAGGCCGCACCCATCGAGGCGGGACAGCCACCCGTGGAGGTCGCATGACCGCGTCCGTGACACCCGCCCTGGCGCCCGCAGCATCGTCCGGCGCCACCATCCGACGCCTCCTCCGCCGCAACGCGTGGACACTCGGCCTGCTCGTGCTCCTGGGCGTGATGCTCGCGCTCACGCGCGCCATCCAGTCCGACTATGGCGCCTCCGGACTGGATGCCCTCGCACGATCCGCCCTGCCGGTGGCGTTCGCGGCGTGCGCCCAGGCGGTCGTGGTCATCTCGGGAGGGATCGACCTGTCGGTGGGCTCGGTGATGGCGCTCACCAACGTCGCGGCGGCTGCGATGATGGCGAACCAGTCCCCGGAGTTCGCGCTGGTCGCGGTCGCGATCACGCTCCTGCTGGGCGCCCTGATCGGGGCGGTCAACGGGTTCCTCGTGATCGTCACCCGCGTCCCGGACATCGTGGTCACGCTGGCGATGTCGTTCGTGTGGGCAGGCGTCGCCCTCATGGTCATGGGCACCCCGGGCGGCGGGGCGGCAGACTGGCTCAAGGAGCTGCCCGGCGGCGGCCTGTTCTCCGAGTGGGTCCCCAAGGCGCTCATCGTGCTGTTCGTGTCCGTCGGAATCGTGTGGATCCCCGTCCGGCGCGCCCGGCTCGGCCTCGCCCTCTATGCCGTCGGGTCCGATCGGCTGGCGGCCTTCCGGAGCGGCGTGGACATCACCCGCACCAAGGTGGCGTCATACGTCCTGTGCGGTGTGTTCGCGGCCATGGGCGGCCTGACGCTCTCCATGATCACCGGCATCGGGACGCCCACGCCCGGTCCCTACACGCTCCTGTCCGTGGCCGCGATCGTGCTCGGCGGCGTGAGCCTGGCGGGAGGCCGCGGTGGCCTCCTGGGCTGCCTCATCGCGGTGTTCGTGCTGCGGCTCGTGCGGACGGACCTGACCTTCCTGCGCATCGACCCCAACTACACCACCGTCATCGAGGGGCTCATCATGGTGTTCGTGGTCATGGTCGGAGCCGTGGTCGCGCTGCGGAGGAAGCGCGCATGACCACCGCCTCACCCGCCGTGGACGGGCGGGCCTCCCTGCGCTCGGGCGAGACCTGGCGCAGGCTGTTCCGCGAGAAGCCGGTCATCCCGCTCATCGCCCTGCTGCTGGCGCTCGTCGTCCTGCTCCAGGTCGTGCAGCCGGGGACGGTGGGCCCGAACTGGGTCGCCGCGCAGATCCGCTTCGCGGTCCCGCTCGCCATCCTCGCGGCCTGCCAGACCCTGACGATGCTCACGGGCGGCATCGACCTGTCGGTCGGCATGATCGCCTCGATGGCCGCCTACATCCTGGCCACGCAGACGCCGTCTCAGGGGCCGTGGGTGGCGATCCTGCTGGCGCTCGCCGTGTGCGGGCTGGCGGGCCTCGCCAACGGCATCGGCGTGGGCATCTTCCGCGTCCATCCGCTCATCATGACCCTCGCCATGGGCCTCGTGATCCTGGGGCTGATGACCGTGTACCAGCTCATCATGGTCGCCGCTGGATCGCGAGTCCCTGCGGAGGTCGCGTGGCTGGGCGGCGGCTCCACCCAGGTCGGCGACACCGGCATCCTCATCCCCCACAGCCTGTTCCTGTTCATCCCGCTCGCGGCCGCGATCCTGTTCGGGCTGAAGCGCTCGGGCTTCGGTCGGCTGCTCTATGCCGTGGGGGACAACGAGCGCGCGGCGCGGCTCGCCGGCGTCCGCGTGTGGCAGGTGCTGGTGGCGCTCTACATCCTGTCGGCCGTCCTGGCGGGCGTCGCCGGCCTGGTCTACGTGGGCCTCACCAAGGTGGCCACCGTCACGCTCGTGGAGAAGCAGGTGCTCACGTCGGTCGCCGCGGCCGTGATCGGCGGCACCTCCATCTTCGGCGGTCGCGGCGGGTATGCGGGCACCATCCTGGGCGCGCTCATCCTCACGGTCCTCACGAGCCTGCTCACCGTGCTCCAGATGCCGGAGGCCGCGCGACAGGTCCTGTTCGGCGCGATCGTGCTGGCGGTGGCGGCGGCATACACCCGCATCACGGCAGAGAGCTGAGCGGGCGACCCGTGGTCGCGGCCGCCGGCTCGCGGCACATCGGGCTGGATCTGGGCGGCACCTATCTCAAGTGGGTGGTCGTGGAGCGGTCCGGGGATGCCTGGACCACGCTGGACCAGGGCCAGGTGGCCACGCGTCGCGGCGGACCCTCGGCGGTCGTGCCACAGGTGGGCGAGCTGGCGACCCAGGCGATCCGGACCGCGGGCGGCGCGTCCTCGGTGGGCGTCGGCGTGCCGGGGCTGTACCTCCCGGATGAGGGCACGGTGCTGTTCCTGCCGAATGTGCCGGGCGACTGGGCGGGCGTGCCGGTGGCCGGTCCCGTCCGTGCCGCGACCGGCCTGCCCAGCTTCCTCATCAACGACGCGCGGGCGTTCGGCCTGGCCGAGCTGCGACTGGGCGCCGGGCGGGGTGCGCGCACCATGGTCGGCCTCACGCTGGGCACCGGGGTCGGTGGCTGCATCTGCATCGACGGCCAGCTGTTCGTCGGTCACCTGGACACGGGCGGCGAGCTGGGCCACACGACGATCGAGCCCGACGGTCCCTGGTGCAGCTGCGGGAACCGGGGCTGCATCGAGGCCTTCGCGCGGGCGGAGCAGGTGGCGCGACTGTGCGGCACGGCGACGGCCGAGGAGGCGATGGAACGAGCCGCGGCCGGCGACCGGGCGGCGATCGCCGGGTTCGCCGAGGTGGGCCGCTACCTGGGCATCGCGATCAGCAACCTCATCGTCGCGCTGACGCCGGACGCGATCGTTCTGGGCGGTGGCGTGGCGGCCGCCGGTGACCTGCTGCTGGAGCCGATCCGGGCGGAGGTCCGCCGGCGAGTCCGGGTGACCGACCTGGGCCGCATCCGATTCTCGATCGCGGAGCTCGGGACGTGGGCGGGAGCCATCGGCGCCGCCGTCCACGGCGCCGAGCGCGCAGAATCGACGGGCGCGGACCCGTGAACCGGAGATCGTCCGCCGAAGGGAGCTGCACGTGAGCGAGGCGCAGGTCATCCAGGGTCGCCTGGTCCTGGCGGACCGGGTCATGCCCGGCCGGATCGTGGTGGAGGGCGATCGGATCGCGTCCGTCGAGCCGGACGGGACGTGTGAGGACGGGCCGTTCGTGGCGCCCGGGTTCATCGACGTGCACACCCACGGCTGGGGCGGGCACGACGTGTTCGATGGTCCCGCCGCGCTCGACGGGATGGCGCGCGGCCTGCTGGCCCGCGGCGTGACGTCATTCCTGCCAACGGGCTACACCCGGCCGCACGCCGACCTGGTGGCGTTCTGCGAGGCGTATCGGCGCTGGGCGCCCGCCTCGCCCGCCGACGGCTCCGCTCCGCTGGGTTACAACCTGGAGGGACCGTTCGTGGCGCCCGCCCGGAAGGGCGCCCACAACCCGGTCAACCTGCGCGCCCCCGCAGACTACACCGAGGCGATGCTGGAGCCGCTCCTCGACGGGCTGCGCATCACGACCATCGCGCCGGAGCTGCCCGGTGCGGTCGAGCTCATCGCGCGGCTGCGGGACCTGGGCGTGGTGACCTCGGTGGGCCACTCCGACGCCACGCTCGAGCAGGCGCGGGCGGGGTACGCGGCCGCGGGCGAGCGGGTGACCACGACCCACCTGTTCAACGCGATGTCCCCGGTGGACCACAAGACGCCGGGCCTCGCGGTCGCCGCGCTCACCGACGACCATGCGTACGTGGAGCTGATCGCGGACGGCAACCACGTCCACCCGGCGCTGTTCCCGATCATCGTCCGGTCCAAGCCCGCCGACCGCCTCGTGCTCATCAGCGACGCGCTCTACCTCGCGGGGCTGGGAGACATGCGCGCCGACATGGGCGGCCTCGAGGTGGAGGTGCGTGACGGGCGCTGCACCCTCGTCGTGGGGGGCAGCCTGGCGGGTGCCGTGGTCGCGGTGGACATGGGCGTGCGCAACCTCGTGCGCACGGGCGTGTCGCTGCCGCAGGCCGTGATGGCCGCGTCCACCAACCCGGCGCGCCTGCTCCAGGCGGACGACCGCGGCGCGATCGCGGCCGGGCATCGGGCGGACCTCGTGGAGCTGAGCGACGCGCTGGAGGTGCGCCGGGTCATGAAGGCTGGCGCCTGGCACGCGGCCGCCTGACGCGGGGACGCGGTGCGGGCGTCCATCTCCGTGGGTGACGTCACGATTCCTCGGTCCGCCGACCGGATCCCGCGGGCTCCAGGCCGGCGACCGATCAGGGCAGCTCGGCGATCGCCTCGCTCAGCCAGGGCTCGGTGCCCTGGATGACCCACAGCACCTCGCCGCTCGGCAGCGCGTAGAAGCGCGCGGCGTCTGGCGAGTCGGGCCCGTCGGTGTACATCGTCACCGTCCGGTCGCCGAACGTCGCGGTCGTCGCCTGCTGGTCGGACATCCGGAGCATGATCGGCAGCAGGGTCGCCTCGAGCGCGGCCGCGTCGCCCCCCGCCAGCTTGATCGCGGTGATGTTCACGCCGCCCTCGGCGTCCTCCGCACCCGCGTACCCGAAGGACAGATCCTCGATCTGCCCACCGAGCGTCGCGAGCGCGCCGACCACGCGGTCCACGAACTCCGGGTCGCCGGCCTCCATCTGCTCCCGCAGCTCGCGCCCGTTGTTCGACTGCGCCACGAGCGGCTGGCCATTGACATCGGCCGGGAACAGCGCCTCCAGGTCGGGGTCGCCGGGGATCGGCTCCTCGGGCATCGTGACCTGCTCCACGGTCGCGGAGATGATCTTCACGGGGTCCACCGCGGAGTCGCCGTCCTGCGTGGGCATCGCCACGATCTGGTCGACGACGTCCATGCCCTCCAGGACACGCCCGAAGATCGCGTAGGTGTTCGCGGACGCGAGCGCCGCCTCGGCCTCATCGTCCACGACGATGAAGAACTGGGAGCCCTGCGAGTTCGGGGCCTGGCTGCGGGCCATCGCCACGATGCCGCGCCCGTAGCGGCCCACGACCGGCTCGTCGGGGATCGTGTAGCCGGGGCCACCCATGCCCGTGCCCTCCGGGTCGCCGCCCTGGATGACGAAGCCGGGCACCAGTCGATGGAACCCGGTGCCGTCGTAGAAACCGGCGTTCACCAGGTTGAGGAAGTTCTCTGCGGCGACCGGCGAGGACTCCGTGAACAGGCCGATGAGGATGTCGCCCTTGTCCGTCTTCAACCGGACGCCGGTGCCGTCGCCTGCGGGGACGCGCGGCGGCTCCGCGATGGGGGTGGCCTGGGGCGGGCCGAGCGTCACGTCCTGCGCGGCGACCGGGACGCCCGAGAGCGCGGCGGCGAGGGCGAGCGCGGCGGCGCATGCGGCCATGGGACGACGAGACATGGTGGGCGTGGCTCCTTGTGGGGTCAGGTCGGCCCGGGGACGGACCGAGGAAGGGTCGGAGGTGGCGCCAGCATAGGCGAACGACCATCCCGGGGCGATCGCCGCCCGCCCAAGGCGACCGGCGGCACGGGCCGGGCGCGTGCGCGTGCGCGTGCGTGTGTGTGCGTGCGCGTGCGTGGCAGACACGAGATGTGACGGATGTGACTCCCGCGCACGAGATCCCGCCGTCTGCACGCTCCAGCACCGACTGCGCGAGGCCGGGGGGCCCGACCTGTGCGCCGGAGGCACGGCTGTGCGGGCCAGGCACGCGTCGTGGGTGATGGACGGCCAGCGACCGGCGTCGAGGGCGCATCTCGTGCGCGGGGCGCACGCCGGGCGCATCTCGTGCGTGGGGCGCACGCCGGGCACCCAGGACCTCGATCCGGACACCCAGAACCTCCGACCAGGCGGCGCGGCATGTCGCGAGGGAACGCGACGACGATGCGCGGCGGGCGGGGGGCCATCTCGCGGTGCTACGGCACGTGCGGGGCTCCCGAGGGGCGGGATCGCACCCCGTCGTTGGCCGCGCGCAGCACCGGCGGCCGCACGATCGCGGCGAGATCCAAGGGTCGTGGGCAGGTCACCCGGAGCGTCGCGTGCTCGCCCGGAAGCAGGCTGATGAGCTGCGCGTCGACGGTGGCGTCCGGGTCCAGGCGATCGGGGAACAGGCACAGCTCACGGACCAGGGTCTGGGCGGACACGTGGACCAGGGCACCGTCGGCGACGGCCTCGGCGGTCGCGGCCCAGCGCGCCGGCTCCAGCCCCAGCTCCTGGTCGTCCACGAAGAACCACCACGCCCGCCGATCGTCCCCGTCGCTGACGAGGAACTCGCGCGTCGCGTCGGCGGGCGTCGCCACGTCCGCGCGGATCGGGTGCCGGACGGCGGAGCGAGGCGGGACGGTGACCGACACGGGCTCCGCGACGGCCGCCCGCCGGACGACCTGGCTCGCGGGCCACGCGACGTCCGTCTCGTTCACCAGGACCAGGTCCAGCCCGGTTCCCTCGAGCGCGGGTTCGATCGTGATGAAGCGGTCGGCGTACGCATCGCGCGTCGCGTACCAGGCAGGCTTGCGCCGGCCCGCGGAATCCACCAGCGACCACGAGATCACCGGCCAGATGTCGTTCAGCTGCCAGATCACCGAGCCGGTGCAATGGTCTCCCAGCGCACGCAGGTGCCCGATGCCGACGCGCATGGCCCGGGCCTGCTCAAGCTGTGCCAGGAAGTGCCAGTCGTCGAACTCCGCCACGCCCGGATGGCGCCGGTCGATGGCCCGCCGAAGCTTCGCAGGCCCGCCGCCCGCCTTCTGGTGGGCGAGCATCGCCGGTGCGTCCTCGGACAGCGCCCCCTCCCCCACCGCGTCCCGGAGCGTCGCCCAGGCAGCGGGCGCCTGGTATCCGTACTCGGCTGCGAAGCGCGGCCGGCGGGCGCGGTACTCCGTGTAGTCCAGCGAGTTCCAGACCTCCCACAGGTGCGAGGTCCCCGATCGATCATCGTTGGGATGCACCTCCATCGATCCAGACCAGGGCGAGTTGGGCCAGTAGGGCCGGTCCGGGTCCAGCTCCGACACCAGGCGGGGCAGCAGGTCCAGCCAGTACCCCAGGCCCCAGGGTCGGCCAGCGATCAGCTCCGGCCAGCCCCAGTCGAACCAGCCCCAGGTCGTCTCGTTGCCGCCGTTCCAGACGGCCAGGCTGGGGTGTGAACCCAGGCGCGCGATCGCCTCGCGGGCCTCCGCCTCGATCTCCGCGACGGTGTCGAGGTCCTCCGGGTAGGCCGCGCACGCGAACGGGAAATCCTGCCACACGAGGATCCCCGCGCGGTCGCAGGCATCGTAGAAGGCCTCCGACTCGTACCGCCCGCCACCCCACACCCGGAGCAGGTCCAGGTTGGCGTCAGTGGCATCCGCGATGCGCGCCGCGATGCGCGCCGGCGTGCTGCGGGAAGGAAACGTGTCGTCGGGGATCCAGTTGGCGCCGCGCACCCACACCCGCCTGCCGTTCACGTGAATCGCAAAGGACTCGCCCGCGTCGTCCCGCTCCCGCACGACCGCGACGTCGCGGAAGCCCACGGTCCGCGTCACGCGATCGAGGACCGCGTCGTCCGCGTCCAGCAGCTCCACGGTGACCGGATGCGTGACGGGCACCCCGTGTGACCGAGGCCACCAGAGGGCCGCACCCGGCACGTCGAGGGCGATGCCGACGGTCGCGGCGCCGGGCGCCACCTGGGCGGTCGATGCCGCGCCCCCCGATCGAACCCTCACCCGCAGCGCAGCCCGTCCGTCCAGGCCGCCCTCGCGAGCGACCGTGGCGACCAGGGCCAGGTGCGCGATGCCGCCGGGCGCCGTGGCGGACAGGCGCGTCTCCGAGAGCCTCGCCCCGCTCCACGACTCGATGCGCGGCGTCTCCCAGATGCCCGCCGTGACGAGCGTGGGACCCCAGTCCCAGCCGAACTCGCACGCGACGCGCCGGCCGAAGTTGACGGGGTCCGTGTAGGGGCTCGGCAGGGCCCCCAGCCGGGCGCGCCGGGCCTCGGCCACGTCCGCCTGTCCGGGAAATCGGAGCTCCAGGCGGTGCGTGCCGGGGCCGAGGCGGTCGGTGATGTCGAGACGATGCGTCCGATGGACGTTGTGGACCGTCCCCAGCAGCGCACCGTCCAGCAGGACGTCGGCGTCCGTGTCCACGCCGCCCAGCACCAGCTCGTGGCTGCCGCCCGCGGCCGCGGGCCACCCGAAGGTCGTGGCGTACGTCCACGATGCACGGCCCACCCAGTGCTGCGCGCTCTCCTCCATCCCGATGGACGGATCGCGCAGGACCCCAGTGTCGATGAGCGCCAGGTGGGCGCAGCCGGGAACCGCCGCGGGCATCGTGCGCCCGACGAGCGCGGGGTCCGGGGCCGTCGCTCGGATCCGCTCGGCCTCCCCGGGCTGGGCGAGCCCGATGGGGATGCGCGCCTCCGCCGCGGCGACCGCGGCCTCGAGGTCACCGAGCGCGTCCAGGGTGAGGGTCCAGGGCCCCTCGATGAGGGTGGGGTGGAGCATCCGCCGATGATAGGTCGCCGCGTCGGACCGCCGGGAGGTCCCGCCGGACCGCCCATGGAATCTCCTCGGCCGCCACGGATGATCGCCGGGGCCGCTACCATCCGCCACGATGCACGGACGCGTGCGGCACACAGGATGAGGTGGACGGCATGACAGGGTGGAGCGGTGGACCTGGGGGCTCCGGTCCGGGCGGTACCGACCCGTGGGGGCGTCCGGTGCAGGGCCAGGGCCAGGGCGGGCCGAACCCCTGGGGGACCACGCCACCGTCGGGTCAGCCCGCGCCGCCGCCCGGATGGCAGTCCCAGCCGGGCGCTCCGGGCCAGCCGGGCGCTCCGGGCCAGCCGGGTGGCTGGCAGACCCAGACCGGCAGCCAGCCGACGCCCGCCGGCGCTCCCGGACGGCCCGCCCCGCCTCCCGGCTGGGGCCCACCGCCCTCGCAGGGGTCGGTGCCGCCCGGCTGGGGACAGCAGCCGCCGCCCGGTTACGGTCGTCCGCCCGCGCCGGGATCGGTGCCGCCCGGATGGGGGCAGCAGCCGCCGCCCGGGTGGGGACAGCAGCCGTCCCAGTCGAGCCAGCCCGGTCAGCCGGGCCAGCCCGGTCAGCCGGGCCAGCCGGCCGGACAGGTTCCCGCGTGGGCCCAGCCGCAGCAGGGCGCGGCACCGCCCGCGTGGGCCCGCACGCAGCCCGGCGGCCCGCCGCCGACCCAGTGGGGCGCGCCGCCGCCCGCGCCCGGCGGTCAGGGGTCATGGGCTCCCGCGGGGTACGCACCCGATCCCGACGCCTTCCCGGTGCGCGTGATGTGGGACGAGAGCCAGGGGATCGGCCGCCTGTGGGGCATCCCCGCCCTGGGCGTCGCGGTCCGCATGCTGCTGCTCATCCCGCACCTGTTCGTGCTCGGGCTGCTGGGCTTCGTGGCCGCCATCCTGATGTACTTCACCTGGATCCCGGTCCTGTTCATGGGCCGCCAGTCGGACCTGGTGTACCAGCTCGTGGGCGGCTACCTGCGCTGGGCGCTGCGCATCAGCTCCTATCTCTACCTCCTGAACAGCGGCTATCCGCCGTTCTCGCTGTCGGGCGAGGATGACTATCGGGTGCGCGTGGAGATCGATCGCGAGCAGCGCATCAACCGCTTCTGGGGCATCCCGCTGCTGGGCTTCCTCATCCGCGTCATCCTGCTCATCCCGCACTACATCACGCTGCTGTTCGTGGGGCTGGCCGCGTGGCTGCTCATCCTGTTCTCGTGGGTCCCGGTGCTGCTCCTGGGCCGCCAGTCACAGCTGGTCTACTCGGTCGTGGGCGGGTTCATCCGCTGGTCGCTCCGCGTCACGACGTACCTGCTGCTGCTGCACGACCGCTACCCGCCGTTCTCGCTGGGAAACGAGGAGGCCGACCGCTTCAACGGCTGACCGACGGCTGGCCGACGGCTGGCCGACGGCTGGCCGACGGGTGGCGACAGCTGGCCGACGGGTGACCGACGGCCCGAGGGCGCCCCTCTCGCGGGCGCCCTCCCGGACGATCGCACCTCCCGGGAGCGCCCTCTCGGACGATCGCACCTCCGGGGGCGAGCCCGCGGCCCGACCGTCCCGGGTGAACCGCCCGTCAGGCGCTCGGCACGAGCCGATCCAGCACCGCGAGGTACGCGACCGCGCTCCACGCCAGGCTGTGGCGGAGTGCGGGCTCCATCGCCCGCAGGATCCCGTCCAGCGACAGGAGCTGGTGGGCGGCGCCGACGCCCAGGACGGGCTCCAGCAGCGGCCGCAGCGTCACGGCCGGGACACGCGGTGACCAGGCGTCCACCCACGTCTCCCAGCGCGTCGCGAGAGCGGCGTCGTGGGGCGCCTCCCAGAGCCACGCCGCGGCATCCATCAGCGGGTGACCCAGCACCGCGTCGCTCCAGTCGAACACCACCAGCCGTCCACGGTGAGTCGCCACATTCCCCGCGTGGAAGTCACCGTGGACCAGCATCGGCGGCAGGCCCAGGCGACCGAGCCCGGCCGCCGCCTGATCCACCCAGTCGACGACCGCGCGCGCCCGACCCGGCGCCATGTCGACAGAGACCAGCGCATCGGGACCCAGGAGCACCCGATGGAGCAGGCCGGGGACCGCCGCGAGCGGTCGGTCGTGGAGCCCGAGGGCACGCAGCTCGCCCACCCGGTCGGCGCTCGTCCGCGCGATCCGGGCGAGGGCCGCGGGTGCCTCCGGGACCGCCTCCTCGCCGCCCGCCTCCTTCCCCGTGGGGCCATCCATCTCGTCCAGCAGGATGATCCGGTCGGCAGGCTCCACCGCGATGACACCGGGCACGGCATCGGGCATCGTCGCGGACAGCCAGCCTCCCAGCAGCGGCTCCACGTGGAAGCGCGGCATGCACGACTTGAGCCAGGCGGCGCCCGTCGCGGTCTCCGTGCGCAGCAGCGTCGACAGGCTCCAGGTGCGCTGCTGCTCGAGGGGGCCGCTGCGCGGACGACCCGCCAGCTCCAGGTGTCGGTCGAGCCACGCCCCGGTCCGCGCCGCCCAGCCGGGGCGGGCCCACGCGGCGCGCAGCGGCGGCGTCGGCTGTGCGCCCGCGAGCTCCGCCGTCCAGTCCGCGGCGCGCGCGGCGAGCAGCGGGTCCAGATCCCGCCCGTCCAGGCCCCGGTCTCGTGGTGCCACGACCGGTCCGGGCTCCAGCACGAGCAGCGACGGCACCCGGGGGGAGCCCGCCGGGACATCAGGCACGAACAGCTCCAGCGCGGGTCGATCCACGCCCAGGGTCGTGCGCACCGCGTCGCGGGCACGCGGCAGCAGGCGCTCGTCCGGCGCAGCCTCCAGCTCGATCAGCGACGGTGCGGTGACGGCACCGCTCGGGTCCGGCGCCAGCACCGCCAGATCCACCACCGACCGATTCATGGGCCGACCGATGGCCGGGGCGACGCGGCCGGCTCGTGGGTGACCCAGTCCGGGTGGCCGGGCATCGGCGGCACGAACGGTCCGCGCAGCCAGGACTCCAGGAACGGTCCCAGGTCACGTCGCGCCACCCGCGATGCGAGCGCGATGAGGTCGTCCGTGCTGACGCTGCCACCCGAGTGGCGTCGGACGAGCATCCGCTGGAAGCGTCCGAACGCCCGGTCTCCCATCTCCTCGCGCAGGGCCAGCAGGGCGAGCGCGCCCTGGTCGTAGATGGCGGCGGTGTACGCCGCGGCGGGGCTGACGGGCACCGCGGGCGGGCCGGACACCGCGCGCACGGCACCCGCCTCCGCATACGCCCGGCGCGCGCGCGCGGCGAGCGCATCGGCGGCGTCGATGCTCGGGGCGGGGACGGGGCTGAGCTCCGGCCGGACGGGCCCGCCCGGCGGATCGACGCCCGCGTCCTGCCGGATCTCATCATCCAGGCAGCCGTTCTCGGCCAGCCAGCGCCACTCGTACAGCGTGGCGTGGCCCTCGCTCAGCCACTTCTCGTCCCAGCGCGCGATCGACACGTCGTTGCCGAACCACTGGTGGGCCGCCTCGTGGACCAGGGTGCCCATGACGGCGCAGCGGTCCGCCAGGGGACTGAACAGCGTCGCGGGGACGAGCGCCAGCGTCTGGCCCTCCAGGATCGCGGTCGTCGGACGGCCCGCGTACGCCAGCAGGCCGAAGGTGTCGAAGGGGTAGGGGCGGCCGATCGCCTCCTCCAGCCAGCCGACGATCCCCGGCAGGGCGTCGAGCACCGGGTCCGCGACCGGGTCCACCTCGGTCGGGACTGCCGATCGATAGGTCAGCCCTCCCTCGACCGGTCCGGAGCGAAGCACGCGGTCGCCGATGCCCAGCGACACGACGTGGCTCGCCACCGGCTGGCGCGAGACCCACGTCGTGGTGAGCGAGCCATCCGATGCCACGCGGGTGCCGCCGAGCACTCCCGTGGCGATCCCGGTCATGCCCGGGGGCGCGGTGAGCGCGATGCGGTAGGTCGCCTTGTCCAGCGGGTGGTCGTTCACCGGGAACAGCGTGTGGGCACCGTTCGGCTGGGCCGCCAGGAACATGCCGCCCTCCCCGTCCGCGACGAGTCCCCTCCCGAGCCGGATCCGCGACTCCGCGAGCGAGGCGCCCGGCTGGCGCCAGGGCTGGCCCTCGCCGATGCGCGGCACGGGCCCCGGCACCGCGGTGGCGCCGACCACGATGCGGAATGCCGCGCCCGGGGGCTGCACCGTCGGCAGGTCCACCACGAGCTTGGCGTCGCGATCATCCTGGCGATGCGTCGCGGGGACCCCGTCCACGGTGACCGCGTCGACGACCACAGAGCGCGGTGCGAGGTCCAGCGTCAGGCTCGCGAGCGCCTGCGTCGCCACGAGGTCGAGCGCGGTCGTGACGGCGGCCGAGCCGGCCCGGTGGTCGTCATCGGGCGGGGTCCACGCGACGGCCAGGTCCACGGCGACCATGTCGTAGCCGGCGTTGCCGAGCGTCGGGTAGAAGGGGTCACCCAGGGTCCGGGCGCCGACGAGCGCATCCGACCCCTGCGCGAGGGCCGTCCACGGCAGGACGCCCCACGCGGTCGCCAGCCCCAGCGCCAGGGCCGTCGCACGGAATCGGGAGCGGGAGCGGCATCGGGACGCCGAGGCGGGAGCCATCGCGTGCATGGTGCCAGAAGGGCACCCGAGGGCCCCCGGACGAGCCTCGTCGGGCGAGCGCGCGCCGCCTGGTCGCGGGACCGGCCTCGGTCAGCCGGCCCGGTCGAGCTCCGCCGCCAGCAGCGCGGCCTCCACGATGTGGCGCGTGTCGAAGCCCATCGCGGCATACAGGTCGGGGATCGTGCCGGCCTGCCCGAACCGGTCGGAGCCGAGCGGCACGACCGGCGCCCCGAACGCGCCGCCCAGGAACGACAGGGCATGGGAGGCGCCATCCAGCACGGTCACGATGGGCGCATGCCGGTGGCCGCCCGGGAACAGCGCCTCCAGGTGCGCGAGTCGCGGCGGGATGCCGTCGCGCACGGACGCCAGGCGCCGCTCCGCGATCTCCGCGGCGAGTCGGTCCGCGGAGGTCACCACGACGAGGTTCAGGTCCACCTCCTCCGAGACGAGGAACCGGGCCGCCTCGACCGCCTCGGGCACGACCGCGCCCATCGCGGCGATCGTGACGCGCGGCGCATCTGCGGGCAGCGACGGTTCCAGGTCCCGGCCCGACAGCAGCAGATAGCCTCCCGCGAGGGTCAGCCTGCGCCATTCCTCGTCGCCCACGCGGTCGCTGATGGGCACCGCCAGACCCTGGTCCACCAGACGCGTCGTGAGCCGGAGGTACGTCGAGAACCCGGCGCGTTCGCCGACGCACCCGGCGATCGCCTCCTCCAGGCACCACGCGACCTCGCGCGCGAACGCGGGCTCGTAGCTGTGGAGGTTCGGCAGCTCGATGCCCAGTGACGGGGTGATGGTCGACTGGTGGGCCCCGCCCTCGGGGGCCAGCGAGACGCCCGATGGCGTGGCCACGAGGATGAACCGCGACTCGTTGTAGAGCGCGAAGCTGAGGGCATCCAGGCCGCGCGCGATGAACGTGTCGTAGACCGTGCCGACGGGGATGAGCGGCTCACCCAGGAGCTCCGCGGAGAGGCCCAGCGAGCCCAGCATCGAGAACAGGTTCATCTCGCTGATGCCCAGCTCGATGTGCTGGCCGCCGGGATTGGGATGCCATCTGAGGAGCCGGGGTGTCTCGTCGAAGATGGCCCTGGCGTGGCGGTCGTAGACGCCCGCCTTGTTGATCCAGCCGCCCAGGTTCGTGGACACCGCCACGTCCGCCGAGGTGGTCACCAGGCGCGACGCGATGTGCGGGTGGCGGGCGGCCTCCGTGAGCACGTCGCCGAATGCCATCTGGGTGCTGACCCTGGGGGCGACCCGCGCCTCCAGCCGGATCTCGGCGGGGATCTCGCGGCGTCGCGCCAGGCCACGGGCGGACGATCGCTCGGGCATGCCCTCGCCGTACAGCGCGATGCGTCGCCCGTGTGCCCAGCGCGTCTCGGCGGAGTCCGCGGGGAACGCGGCCCACGGGTCGTCCGCGTCCACCGCCAGTGTCGGCGCCAGTGCTGCGACCTGGTCGGAGCTCATGATCGCCGCGTGGTTGGCGGCGTCACCCGCGAACGGCAGCTTCCACCCCTTGATGGTGTAGGCGAACACGACCGTCGGCCGATCGGGCTCCGTGTCGCCCATCGCGAGCAGCCGGGCCAGCGAGGAGTGGTCGTGGCCGCCCAGGTCAGCCAGCAGCGCGGTCAGCCCCGCGTCGTCCACATCGCCCGTGAGCCCGATGAGCGCGTCCCGGTCGTCGGCCGCGGCGCCGCCCACCAGTCGATCGCGGGCCTCGGCACCGGGGATGCGCAGGAGCGCCTGGTACTCCTCGTTGGACATCTCGTCGATGCGCCGCCGGAGCACCTCGCCGCCGGGGCGTGCGAATCGCTCCCGCAGGTGACGGCCGTACTTGGCCTCCAGCACCTGCCAGCCGGCGGCGGCGAACGCGGCCGCGGTGCGGTTCACGCGGATGCCCGGGATGACCCGGTCCAGGCTCTGGCGGTTGAGGTCAACGACCCAGGTGACGTTGCCGAGACCCATCAGGGTCTCCTCCTCGATGGCCTCCCAGATGTTTCCCTCGTCCAGCTCCGCATCCCCCACCATCGCCACGAAGCGGCGGGCGGGCTCCGCCTTCGCCCGCTCGAAGTGGTTCCGGAGGTAGCCGTCCGTGGCCGCGGCGAACAGCGGCGCGACCGGACCCAGACCCATCGAGCCGAGCGAGAAGTCCACCGGGTCCGGGTCCTTGGTCCGCGACAGGTATGGCTGGAGCCCGTTCTTGCTGCGCAGCCGGGTGAGGTACTCGCCGGGCAGGCTCCCCATCAGGTACTGGGTGGCGTGGAACGCGGGTCCCGCGTGCGGCTTGACCGCCAGCACGTCGCCCCTGCGGAGGTACCGCAGCAGCAGCTCCGTGATGATCGAGACGGAGCTGGCCGAGCTGGCCTGGTGGCCACCGACCTTCAGTCCGTCCACGCTGGGCCGGACCACGTTCGCCTCGTGGATCATGCGCACCGCCAGCCACAGGACGCGGTCGTCGATCCGCTCCAGGAGCTCGTCGGTTGCGAGGTCCCCGGTGTCAGGCAGGGCGGACGGCGGCGACGAGGACGGGCTGGCGATGGGTCGGCTCATGTGGGCAACGGTAGAAACGATTCCGGCCGCTGTCAATGCGCCGGACGCGCCCGGCACACCGCGGCTGACGACGGCGACGACAGGCCGGCGTCAGGGAGTCGTGGGCGACGATGGCGCCAGGGACGGGGTCGGGCTGGGCGACGGCGTGGGACTGGGCGTGGGCGTGGGCGACGGGCTGGGTGACGGCGTGGGACTGGGCGTGGGACTGGGCGTGGGCGACGGGCTGGGCGTGGGCGACGGCGTCGGCGTGGGCGACGGGCCGGACGACAGACTGGGCGTGGGCGTGGGCGCCGGGCTGGGTGACGATCCCGTGGTCGGGGTGGGCGTGGGGTCCGGGGGAGGAGGAGTCGGGGTTGGTGTCGGGTCCGGCGGAAGCGGGTCGGTGGCATCGTGGAGGACGAGCGCGTCCAGGTCCGCGCGCGTGCCGCGTGAGGCCGGGTTGCGGCTGCCGAGCACCCTGATGCGCAGGGTGTGCGCGCCCGGCGTCAGGGAGATGGAGGCCACCACCGATCGGCTGACCGGCCGGGATGCATACAGGTCGATCACGGCCACAAGGCGGCGGTCGAGCGTCACCTTGATCTTGCCGCCCTTGCGCCCGCGCACAGCGACGATCGACACCTCGCGACCCTCGACGCTCAGGCTCGCCGAGGCCCCGCGGGCGCTCGAGCGCAGGACGGATCCGCCGACGGCGCTCGCCTGGGCGCGCACCCTCCAGATCCCCTTGAGGCCGACCGGGAGCTGCGCGAGATCATCCACCCGGAGCACGACCTGGGTCGGTGGGCCTGGCTCGGCGCGGTTGCCCACGAGGTCCTCGCCGCGCGCCGAGAGCGAGCATCCGCCCACCGGGATGACCCCCTCGACGGCTGGCGCGTCGGCCCGGGCCACGGTCAGTCGCCGTGAGTCCGACCCGCTCGTGGCCGCGGCTCCAGACCGACTGGCGGCTCGCAGCGTCTCGCCGCCCAGGCCTGCTCCGCAGTCGTGCACGAGCACGGACGAGGCCATGCCCGCGAAGGCGTCCTGGGCGCTCCACGTGACGCGCACCGGCACCGATCCGTCGAGGCCCACGCGGTCGGCGCGCACGGCGATCCGTGGCAGACCGAGCTCGGGTGGCGTCTGGTCCAGCAGGATGGTGTCGGCCACGACCGGTGCCTCCATGCCATCCGAGCGACGGACCTGGACATCGACCCGCCGCAGCCCGTCACCCCGGGAGAGCACGTGCTGGACCTGGGGCGTCCACGGGAGCCACTGCCCCCAGCCTGCGACATCCTCGCCGACCCGCACCTCGATTCCCGGGACCTGGGATACATCGACCATGACCTCGCGCCTGCCGGTGACGCGCGCGCCGCCCTCGATCAGCACCGGGGTCCCTCGCCACGACAGGAGGGATTCGTCGGTGCCCCGGAAGATGTTGCCGTCGAGCCGGACGCCGAGGACGGGGAAGCGGTACGGCCGGATCTGCCAGAAGTCCCAGGCGCTCCAGCCCACCGGGAGAACCGGCGAACCACAGCGCCAGCAGGCCACCCACAGCGGCAGGTCGCCGAACGTCGGGTCGTCGCCCATCACCTGGCGCCACATGAGGCGCGAGGTGTAGAGGATGGGCAGACGACCGGTCCGCGCGTGGACGCGATCCACGAGTGCGCGAAGCCGTGGCTGCGTCTCCGCCCAGACGGCCCAGCCGAGCCTGCCCAGGCACTCCACGTCGATGGCCAGCGGGAGCGCATCGGTGAGCATCCCGTTCGCCAGCGCGGTGTCGACCAGGTGGTCCGCCTGGGCGACGCCGTCCTGGGTGTAGTCGAAGAAGTGATACGCGCCCACCACGAGCCCGGCGGCGCGCGCGCGCTGGACGTTCATCGCGAACCGGCTGTCGACCATGCTCGTGCCCTGGGTCGCCTTGATGATCGCGAACCGCATGCCGCCCGCCACGATCGGCGCGTAGTCCAGCGCGCCGTTCCAGGCGCTGACGTCGACGCCCGGCGGGATGTAGGGCGTGGCTGTCGGGCGCGGCGTGGGGACGGGCGTGGGCGTGGGCGCGACGCTCGGCGTGGGCAGCGCGGTGGGTCCCGGCGTGGGGGTGGGCCTGGGTGGCGCGGGCGGCTTGCAGCCGCGGAAGGACGACGCGTCCGCGATGGGCGACAGCCTCGTGGAACGGTCCAGGGGAGCGGCGGTCGAGGAGATGGGCGGGACCGCGACCGTGACGAGCAGCGCGGTGACCAGCAGCGCGGAGGCGGCCGCCACGGCGCGTCCGGCGGGGCCTGGTGCGGTTCGGCTGCCGCGCCCGGGGCGCGGCGTCCGCGAGTCTCCCATCGTCACAGATGATGCCCCAGCGCACCAGATCGCGCGCTGGCGCGAAGGTCCGGGGTCCCGGCGGACCGGGCGTCGCGCCACCAGGGAGCGCTCACCGCGCCCGGGCGACATCCTCGAGGGCGGCCCGGAAGCCTGCCGCGAGCGTCCCGATCTCCGCCTCGGTGATCACGTAGGGCGGCGACACGTGGAGCGCCCTGCCGCGCAGCACGCGCGTCAGCACGCCGTGACGCCACGCCGCCGCCACGACCTGCTCCAGCACCGACGGGGCGGCGGACAGCTCAACGGCCCCGGTCAGGCCGACGGTCCGCACCTCGGCGACCATCGGGGCGTCCGCCAGGGAGCGAAGCGCGGCATCCAGCACCGGCGCCTTCGCGCACACCTGCCCGACGAGATCCTCCCGCTCGAAGATGGCCAGGTTCGCCATCGCCGCGGCCATGGCGCCGCCGTGGCCCTGATAGGTGTAGCCGTGGCGGAACAGCGAGCCGCCCCGCTCCCAGAACGGCTCCGCCACGCGCGGCCCGACGAGCACGCCGCCCAGCGGCTGGTAGCCCGAGGTCGCCCCCTTGGCGAACACGAGCAGATCCGGCACGAAGCCGTAGCGCTGCGCACCCCACATGGCGCCCGTCCGTCCGAACCCGGTCACCACCTCGTCCGCGATGAGCAGCACGTCATGCGCCGCACACAGCTCCGCCACGCGCTGCCAGTAGCCGTCCGCGGGGGGCACCACGCCGCCCGCACCGATGACCGGCTCACCGATGAACGCCGCGATGCGGCCGCCCTGCTCCGCGAACAGCGTCTCCAGCGCCGCGGTGTCCATCGCCGCCACGAACTCCGTGGTCGGGATGAGCGACCCGCCATAGCCCTCGCGGTTCGGCCCGATGCCCGCCAGCGAGGTGCCATAGGCCGCCATGCCGTGGTATCCCAGCTCGCGCGCCACGATGACCTGCTTCTCGGGCCGTCCGACGACGTCCCAGTAGCGCCGGACGAGCTTGGCGGCGGTCTCGATCGCCTCCGATCCGCCCGACGCGAAGAACACCCGGGCGTCCGGCATGGGCGCGATGGCGGCCATCCGCTCCGCGAGCTCCACGCCGATGTCCAGGACGTAGGCGCCGAACGAGGAATACGCGTGGAGCCTCACGAGCTGCCGGGCGGTCGCCTGCGCGATCTCCTCGCGCCCGTAGCCCGCGTCGGCGAACCAGAGTCCGCCGGTGGCGTCCAGGTATGACCGTCCCTGGTCATCCCAGATGGTCGACCCCTCGCCGCGCGTCAGGATCATCTCGCGCGAGCGCACCGCGCTCATGTCCGCGAAGCCGTGCCAGAACCTCGTGTCGCCCATCATGCCCCTGCCATTGCCATTGCCTCATGCCGTCGGTGCCCGGGCATGGTACCCAGCCAGCCCGTCGGGTCGCGCACCATCCGCACCCCGTGGCGTCATCGCCAGGCGGGGCACCGGCGAGGCGGCCGCGCGGGAAACTGGCGGGGGGAACCTGCGGGCCGTCGCCGGCGTCTCGTCTTGTGCCGGGCTCCTCCCCTGCGCCGGCATCCACCCCTGACCCCCGAACGGAGGCCTCTCATGACCACGTCCGCACTCACCCTCCCGCAGCGCCGGATGGGACTCCTCGCCGTCGGCGCGCTCGCCGGTGTCCTCGCGGCCGCGCTCGTGGCGCCGTCGCTCCAGCCGGTGCGCGCGGCGGACGCGGGCGCCGAGCCGCAGCACACCATCAGCGTGTCGGGCACGGGCATCATCAAGGCCAGGCCGGACGTCGCTGACATGAGCATCGGCGTGGCCGTGACGCGCGACCGCGCGGGCGATGCGTCGATCGAGGCGGCGAACCAGATGGCCGCGGTGATCGATGCGCTGCTCGCGGCGGGCATCGCCCAGGACGACATCCAGACGACGCAGCTGTCGCTCGATCCGGTCTACGACTATGACCGCAGCCCCGCCAAACTGACCGGCTACCAGGCCACGAACATCGTGAGCGCGACCATCCGCGACCTCGCGAAGGTCGGCGCCATCGTGGACGCCGCGGTGGACGCGGGCGCCAACAGCGTGGGCGGCATCAGCTTCCGGGTGGATGACTCGGCGGCGCTGACCGTCCAGGCGCGCGACGCCGCGATGGCGAACGCGAAGGCCACCGCGGACCAGCTCGCGGCCGCCGCGGGCGTGGAGATCACGGGCGTCATCTCGATCGCCGAGGTCGTGAGCCAGCCGCCTATGCCGATGTACTTCGCCGAGGACTCCGCCGTCGCCGGCCGGGGCGCGACCACGCCGGTCCTGCCGGGCAACGTGGACGTCAGCGTCCAGGTGTCGGTGGTCTACAGCATCGGGTAGCACCCACCACCCGCAACGACCCCGCGGGCCCGGGAGGCGACTCCCGGGCCCGCGGGATTCTGGCCGACGCGGCCGGGCCGGAGCCCATGCCGGGTGTCGAGCGCTGCTCCGGCGTCGGGGCCGGCCGGGCGGTGGCGTGGCGGGCCGAGAATCGGGACGGGGCCGGGAGTCGCCTCCCGGCCCCGTCCGTGTCCGCCGAGGCGGATCGGCGATCAGATGTTGGCGCCGATGGTGGACAGGATGGAGCTGATCTGCGTGCCCAGGAACACGAGCGCGGCGATCGCGATGACCGCGATCAGGGCGAGGATCAGCGCGTACTCGGCGAGGCCCTGGCCCTCCTCGTCGCGGCGGACGATGGCGAACAGCTGGTCGACGAACTGGATCACGGTGGACTCCCTGTGATTGGATGGGGATGACTGCTGAGTCGCACTGTGAGCGCAGGCGCGCCCTCGGGAAATGGGACGTGAGTACCGCGTGGCGATGGCACTCGGGGGAGTGCGTCGACGCACCGCCGTGTCAGCGACCCAGCGCCGCGGACGCCTCGTCGGGCAGCAGGAACCAGCGCAGTGCCTGGAAGTCCGGGCCCACGGCCAGGTCGTCGGCACCCTGGGGCGCCAGTGGCGGCGCGGGAGGGTGCGCGAGGATCGCCCGGGCGTCCCGGAGGTGGGACGCGAGGATCTCCTCGGGCGCATGGTCGCGGCGCGCCGGGAACTCCATCACCCCGTTCACGTAGCGCACATCGAGGAGCGACAGCGGCGGCTCGGCCAGGCCCCCGGCGTGACGCCAGAGGCCGGTCGCCGGGTCGAACCGGTACTGGGGCGCAAGTCGCCAACCCTCGCGGGCCAGCAGCTCCACCGCATCGAGGATGTACTGGAACACCGTCTCGCTGATGAAGTAGTTGAAGTTCACGCGCACCCAGCCCGGCTTGATGCCCTCGCAGCCGTGGCCGATCTCCCGCTCGAAGGCGTGAGACCGCGCCAGGTCGATGCCCAGGAGCCGGTGGCCGTACGGGCCCGCGCAGGAGCAGCCGCCGCGCGCCTGGATGCCGAACAGGTCGTTGAGCAGCGCCACGACCAGGTTGTGGTGCAGGTAGCGCGCGCCGTGGCGGACGGTGAAGCTGACGATGGACAGGCGGCGCGCGGTGTGGCTGCCCAGGATCTCCAGGCCGGGCACGCCGCTCCAGCGACCGATGGCCCGCTCGATGAACGACTCCTCGCGCTCGCGGATGGCGTCCACCCCCACCGCCGACTTGAGCTGGAACACGAGCCCGGCCCGGATGGACTCGATGATGGCCGGGGTGCCCGCCTCCTCGCGATGCTCCGGATCGGCGAGGTAGACGTGCTCCTCGGGGTTCACGTACGCCACCGTCCCCCCGCCGACGACCGCGGGCACGCGGTTGCGGAACAGCGCCCGGCGCGCCACCAGCACGCCCGGGGTGCCGGGCCCGCCGATGAGCTTGTGGGGCGAGAGGAAGATGGCGTCCTTGTAGTCACCCGCCGCGGCGTCGGGATCCATCTCGATGTCGACGTACGGGCCCGCCGCGGCGTAGTCCCAGCAGCTGAGCGCCTCGTGTCGGTGCAGCAGGACGCTCACGGCGCGCGTGTCGCTGAGGATGCCCGTCACGTTCGAGGCGGCGGAGAAGCTGCCGATCTTGAGCGGCCGGTCGGCGAACCGCCGCAGCTCGGTCTCCAGCTGCGCCAGGTCGATGCGGCCGTCGGCGTCCTCGTGGATGGTCACGAGATCCGCGATCGACTCGCGCCAGGGCAGCTCGTTGGAGTGGTGCTCGTACGGCCCGATGAACACGACCGGGCGCTCGTCGGGCGGGATGTGCCCCAGCAGGCCATATCGGTCGTCCAGGTCCGCGGGAAGGCGCAGGTTGAGGACACCCACCAGCTTGTCCACGGCGGCCGTGGAGCCGGAGCCAGTGAAGATGACCACGTGCTCGCGGGAGGCACCCACCGCGTCGCGGATGATGCGCCGGGCATCCTCGCGGAAGCGCGTCGTCTGGAGCCCCGTGCCGCTCGATTCGGTGTGCGTGTTGGCGTACAGCGGCAGCACGCACGATCGCAGGTAGTCCTCGATGAACGCGAGGCTGCGCCCGCTCGCGGTGTAGTCCGCGTAGGTCACGCGGCGCATCCCGAAGGGCGTGCGCACCGCGACGTCATCGCCGATGACCGAGGCGCGGATGGCCTCGATGAGGACGGCTGGATCGGACGCGGGCGCGGACATCGCGCCGGTAGCGTACCCCGACCGCAGCCGCCGTTCAGCAGCCCCAGCCGACCGGCGGCTGCGGCCTGGGCGTGTGCAGCGTGGACTGGGCATCCTCGGTGGTCAGGATCACCTCGCCGGCACTTCCATACAGCACGTCCGTGATCACCGCGGGTGGCGGATCGCACCAGACCTCGCTGTATCCGCTCGAGCCATCGCCGTACTGGTAGCTGTAGCGGAACGTGTGGCACAGACCCATGCCCACCAGCAGCTGCTTCGCGGCGGCGGGGGTCATCTCCAGGATGGCCGACCCGGCGAGCGGCTGACCCTCGGCCATCGGGTCGGTGGCGCCGGCACGGGCGGGATCGATCGCCGGGCGGCAGAACCGGAGATCCTCGGGCAGCGTGTCCGGCGAGAACGCCAGGAGGCGGGCGCCGTCCACCTGGAGCGAGCCACCGGGCGCCGTCATGCGCAGGTCGCCGTTGAATGCGGCGCCCAGCGGCAGCCGCCAGGCGGGGGCGCGATAGGTGATCCACTCCCCTCCTGGCGATCCGTCATAGGTCCTGATCTCGGTGATCCACCAGCTGCCCTGGTCCGCGGCGAGATAGAGATGGAGGCGCATGGGCAGCCCGTGCTCCTGCCAGGCGACCTCGAGGGTGCGGTACGTGGCGCTGCCGTCATCGGACCGGACGCTCGCGCCCGGCACCTGACCGGTGAACTGCTGTCCGCCCACCACGATGCGAACCGCGTCCGCGGTCAGCCGTGTGCTCCCGGCGTCCCAGTCGATGGCCGGCACGTCCGAGGCGGACGGGCTCGCCGACGCAGCCCGATCGGGACTGGGCAGGGAGCCTGTCACGGCGGGAGAGGCTGCGGGTCCGAGGATCGCCTCCAGATACGGGGCCACGGGCGCGGCTCCAAGGGCGACGAGGAGGACGGCGGCGGCACCGACGGCCATCGACGTGCGACGAGGCCAGGCGAACGCGCGCGAGGTCCGGCGCATCGTGGCGTCTTCCGCTGCGTGATGGAGTGCGACGGGGAGCGGCCCTGCCGCCCGGTCCCGGAGCAGCGAGCGGAGGTCTCGCTCGAAGGGATCGCGCGGGGTGGGCGCGAGAGGGTCGAGCGGTCCGCTGGTCATCGCATGGTCTCCCGGGTGGGTCTGAGGGCGGCCTCGTAGTGGGCGCGCAGGTGGCCGAGGGCGTGATGGAGTCGGGACTTCACCGTGCCCAGGGGCGCTCCCGTCGCGCGTGCGATGGCCTCGAGGGGCAGGTCGACGTAGAAGCGAAGGACGACGACCTCGCGATGCTCATGCCTGAGCCCGTCGAGGGCATGGGACAGCGCATCCCGCTCCGCCCAGACAGATGCGAGGTCCGCGCCGCTGTCCGGTCGCGGGGGCGCGACGTCCAGGGATACCGCGGGCCGGGCGCGGCGGGACCGCTGGATGTCACGACAGCAGTTGACGAGGATGCGCCGGAACCAGCCGTCGAATGCGGCATGGTCGCGCAGGCCGCCGAAGCCGGTCCAGGCACGCACGATGGCGTCATGGGTGGCGTCCTCCGCGGCGGCACGGTCGCCCAGCAGCACCGCGGCCAGGCGGTAGGCCGCCTCGAGCCGCTCGTCCACGAGGCGCTGGAACACCGTCGCTCGGTCACGGTGGACCCGGGTCGAGATCGCCAACGGTCCGCTCGTCATCCTTCACTCATCCTGCGCCGGGCTGGCGCCCGGGTCGGACATCCAGACGGATGATGGTCGGGGAACGTTCAAGCGTCGACCGGGGCGGTCGCATGGGCGGCGGGGCGTCCGGCACCACGCGCGCCGGCCGCGGCCATACACTGCCACGCGATGCGACACGTCGCGACCACGGACGGAGCCCGTCTTGCCTCCACGTTCAGGACCATCCGCGCCGACGTCGGCGTTCGGGAGGACTTCCCGCCGGAGGTCCTGACCGCCGCCGAGGCCGCGGCAGCGTCCGGGGCCGTGCGGTCCGACCGCGAGGATCTCACCCATGTCCCGTTCGTGACCCTGGACCCGGCGGCGTCCATGGACCTGGACCAGGCGTTCCACCTGGAGCGCGGGACGGCACCCGGCGCGGCATGGCGCGTGCGCTACGCGATCGCCGATGTCGCGGCGTGGGTCCCGCCGGATGGTCCGGTCGCGGCGGAGGCGAGCCGACGCATCACCACCATCTACTGCCCGGACCGACGCGTGCCGCTCTACCCGCCGGTGCTCTCCGAGGGCGCCGCGTCGCTCCTGCCGGACGGTCCGCGACCGGCCGTGGTCTGGACCCTGGACGTGGACTCCCGCGGGGACACCGTCGCGGTGGACGTGCGGCGGGCCATGGTCCGGAGCCGGGCCAAGCTGGACTACGAGGGCGTCCAGGCCGCCATCGACGGCAGGAGCGCCACAGAACCGGTGGTCCACCTGCGCGCGGTCGGACAGCTGCTGCTCGCGGCGGAGCGGTCGCGGGGCGGCATGAGCCTGCGCGTGCCGGAGCAGGAGGTCGGGGCCGGTCCGGACGGGGTCCTGGAGCTGCGCTTCCGACGCGCACTGCCCGTGGAGGACTGGAACGCCCAGCTGTCCCTGCTGACCGGCAGGACCGCGGCGCGGATGATGCTCGACGCGAGGGTCGGCCTGCTGCGCACGATGCCCCCGGCGGACGAGCGGGACGTGGCACGACTGCGTCGGGTCGCCCACGGCCTGGGGATCGACTGGCCGGCTGACCGGGCCTATGGCGCGATGGTGGGCGGCCTGCGCGCCGACAGCCCGGCCCATGCCGCCTTCCTGAACGAGGCCGGCGCGCTGTTCCGTGGCGCGGGCTACGTGGCATTCGACGGGGAACTGCCGCCGATCGTGGACCATGCCGCCATCGGCGCGCCGTATGCCCATTGCACCGCGCCGCTGCGTCGCCTCGCCGACCGGTACGTGACGGAGGTGTGCCTCTCCATCGCCGCAGGGTGCCTCATCCCGGATGCGACGCGCGCTCAGCTGGCGCTGCTGCCGGGGGCCATGGCGGAGGGGACGCGACGTGCCGGACACGTCGAGCGTCGATCGGTGGACGTCGTGGAGGCGGCCGTGCTCGCGCCGCTCGTGGGTCGGACGTTCAGCGCGTCCGTGGTGGGCGTCGACGAGGACGGGGACGGGGGCGAGATCGCGATCCCCGACCTGGCGGTCGTCGCCCGCTGCGCGGGGCGGCTGCCGCTCGGTCGCCGCGCCGAGGTCGTCCTGGAGTCGGCGGATGCCGCCGCCGGGCAGGTCCGCTTCCGGCTCGCCGCAGAGACACGCGGGACGCCCGGGGAGCGCGCGGTGCCCGGGGAGCGCGGGGAGTCCTCGCCGGACCGGGAGCGCGGGGAGCCCGGGGTGCCCTCGCCGGACGGTCGGGGCGACGCGGCACGGTCGATCCGATGAGCCGCCGCTGGGACGCCGCCGCGTACGACCGTGTCTCGGATCCTCTCGTGCGCATGGGCGGTGATGTGCTCGCGCGGCTGGAGCTGCGCGGTGACGAGACCGTCATCGACGCGGGTTGCGGATCGGGCCGTCTCACGGAGCGCCTGATGGAACGGCTGCCCACCGGTCGCGTGCTCGCGCTGGACGCTTCCCCCGCGATGCTCCGGGAGGCCTCGGCGCGCCTGGCCCGCTTCGGCGATCGAGCGATGGTCCTGGAGGCGGACCTCAACCGACCGCTGCCCGTGCGTGCGCCCGTGGATGCGATCGTGTCGACCGCCACGCTTCACTGGGTGGTCGACCAGGACGCGCTGCCGGGTCATCTGGCGACCGCACTCCGGCCCGGTGGTCAGCTCGTCGTGCAGTGTGGCGGCACGGGCAACAACGCCGCGGTGTTCGCGGCGATGGAGGCGGAGGGCGAGCGACCGATGGAACGCCTCCGCTTCCTGTCGCCCGAGGACGCCCTCGGTCGGTATGCGGCGGCCGGATTCCGAGACGTGCGCGCCTGGCTCAATCCCGAGCCCGTCGTGTTCGCGAATCGGGGGGACCTCGAGCATTACCTCGCCACGGTGTTCCTGGGCCCGCTGACCGATCGGCCCAGCGACCAGCTGCCCGAACTGGCCCGCGCCGTGGCCACCCGGCTGCCGGAGCCGGTGCTGGACTACGTCCGGCTGAACATCCTCGCCCGACGCGCCTGACGGTCCGAGGGCGCGACCCACCGCCGCCGGAGGCCGAGCGCCGCCGGCGGTGCCGGCAGGGGCTGGGCGCCGGCGCTCGCCGGGGCTCAAGGCTCCTGGTCGAGCGCCTCCAGCACGGGCACCAGTCGCTCGATGCCCGCCGGGGTGATCGGGTCGATCACGAGCTGCACCTCCGCGACGCCCTCCGCGGCGTAGGCGCGCAGGCCCGCGGCGATCTCCGCCGGGGAGCCGCGCAGCGGCGGTGCCGCGACCCGGTCGAAGTCGCGGGCCGTGCGTCCCTCGCCCAGCACGACGAGCACGGCCACGGTCCGGGCGACGGTCGCCGGGTCGCGGCCGACATCCAGGCACGCCGCATCCACGAGGTCGCGCACCGCGCGGTACCCCTCCGGCGTGTTGCCGAAGTAGGCGTACCAGGCGTTCCAGGCATCCACGTGCGGCATCGTGATGCGCAGCATCCGCGGACCGATCGAGCCGACCATCAGGGGCGGTCCGCCCGGACGGGCGGGCGGCGGCAGCAGCGCGCAGTCTCGAAGCGTGTGGAAGCGGCCCGCGTGATCGACGCGACCCTCCCGCAGCAGGGTGCGGATGATGGTGAACGCCTCCTCGAAGCGGGCGACGCGCTCATCGAACGGGAAGTCGAACGCACGGTACTCCGGCTCGTTCCAGCCCGCGCCGAGACCGACCACGAGCCTGCCGCCAGCGATCTCGTCGACCGTGTGGGCCAGCTTCGCGAGCACGCCCGGCTGGTGGAAGCTGGTGGCCGCGACCAGCGGCCCGAGCGTGATGCGCGATGTGACCGCGGCGATCGCGGCGAGCTGTGTCCATGCCTCCCAGGGCCCGCGCACGCCCAGCTGGTCCCGGTACAGGTAGTGGTCACCGACCCAGATCGAATCGAGACCGATCGCCTCCGCCAGCAGGGCCATCTCGCGCAGCTGCGGCCAGCGTGCGACGTATTCCACCTCGGGCAGCTGGACGCCCACCCGGATGGGCCTGGTCGCGCTCGCGCGGCTTCGTCCGGTGGGGGTGAGGACGCTCGTCATCAGGCGAGAGGGTATCGCAGCGATTCGCGCTCTCGCGGCGGGCCACGACCGTCGATCGATGGTTGGGGCACCATACGCGCGATGGCCCGCACCCCTCGCCGCGAGATCCGCGTCAGCGTCGACGTGGAGGCGTCCGGCCCCAGCCCCTCGACCGGCTCGCTGCTGTCCGTCGGGGCATGCCTCGTGGAGGACCTGGACATCGCGTTCTATCGCGAGCTCCGGCCCATCGAGGGACTGCCCTGGGATCGCGCCGCGGAGCGCATCCACGGGCTGTCGAGGACGCGCCTCGAGGAGCTGGGCGTCCCGCCCTCGGTCGCGATGCACGACCTCGTGGCATGGCTTGAGTCGATCGCCCCCGACGGCAGCGCGCCGGTGTTCGTGGGCTTCAACGCCCCGTTCGACTGGATGTTCGTGGCGGACTACCTCCATCGGTTCGTGGGCCGCAACCCGTTCGGGTATGCCGCGCTCGATCTGAAGGCGGTCTACCTGGGCCGGCACGGGGTGACCCGATGGGGGGAGACCACCAAGGAGCACGTCCGGGCGCGCCACCCGGTGGCCCTGCCCCACACCCACAACGCCCTCGACGACGCCCGCTTCCAGGCGATGCTCGCGCGACAGCTCCTGGACGCCGCGGGCGCGGCGCACGAGGACGGCGGGGCGCGCGAGGATGGCGGGGCGCGCGAGCCGTCGGGGGTGGCTCGACCCGGGTAGGCCGAGGGTCCCGGTGGGGCGGGGTACCAAGGGGTGATGTGGGGATAGGTGAGGTCGGCCTAGAGTGCGCGGCAGATCGATACCACCGGGGCCCCCACAGGGACGACCCGCCTCACGGCCTTCGGCACGGACCTCCTCCCCGTGCCGGAGTGGCGGAGCCGGACCTGCTCGCTCCGATCGACAACCCGGCGCTCCAACGGTCGGTTCCCCTCCTCCCCGACCAACGGCCGCCGGGTTGTCTCGTGTCGCCGGCGTGGCGGTGCGTGCCGGGAGTGGCGCGTGCCGGGAGTGGTGCGCGACCGGACCCCCGGCGCCCGCGACGACCGGCCCGTCGTTCCCGACGCGCCGGTCGCATCCGTTCGTGGCGCGCCAGCCACACCGTGGACGGGACGATGCAGGGTCCGGGCTCCGGGGGTCCGGGCTCCGCGGGGTCAGGGCGCCACGAGCGTCACCGTCATCGTGGCCGCGAACGACACGTTGCCCGCCGCATCCCGGGTGAACGCGCTCAGGGTCTTGGGCCCCGGACCGCCGCTGACCGTGAACGTGGTCGGCGGGGCGGCGGTCCAGCCGTCGGCGTTCGCGGCGGGCGCGGCCGTGCCTGCGATCAGGATGTACCCATCGACGCCGGAGCCGCCGCTGTCCGCGCCGGACACGGTGACCGGGAAGGTGTCCGTCGTCGTGGTGGACGACGCGGCCAGCGAGACCGTCGGCCGGACCGTGTCGAGGACCACGGTGGTGCTGGCGGCCGGCGAGACCAGGCCGGCCGCGTCACGCGTGAAGGCGCTGATGGTCTTGGCCCCGTCACCTGCGGTCACCTGGAACGTCGTGGGCGGGGAGGTGACCCAACCCGAGTCTCCCGCGGCCGGTGGCACGGTCCCCTGGACCACGGCCCAGCGGGTGATGCCCGAGCCCGCGCCGCCGTCGGTGCCGCCCACGCTCACCGGGACCTGTCGGGTGGCGCTCGTCGCGGCGGCGGCGAGGGTCGCGCTGGGAGCGGCTCGGTCGAGCAGGACGGTCCGCGTGACCGAACCGACGTTGCCCGCCTGGTCTCGGCTGAAGACCGTGACCTGATGGTCGCCGTCGGCATCGGGGAGCGTGAGCGAACCCGCGGGTGCGGCGACCCACGCCGCGTCGCCCTGGGAGGGCTGGGCCGTCCCAGGCACCACCGCCCAGCCGGTGATGCCGCTGCCACCGCCGTCCGTGCCGGAGATGGACAGCGTGATCGTCCTGACGGAGGTGACCGTCGGTGCGCTGAAGCTGATGACGGGCGCGGTCGTGTCCAGGATCAGGGACTGGGCCGAGGCGAGCGACACATTCCCGGCGATGTCCCGGGTCCAGGCCCTGAGCGTGCGTGTGCCCTCGGGGCCGCTGATGGTGTAGCTGGCGAGCGGTGAGGACCGCCACGCGCCGGAACCCCAGCCCGGTGCGGAGGCGCTCTCGTTGATGGCCCACCGGCTGATGCCGCTGGCGGCGTCAGCACCGCTCATCGACACGCTGATGGTGCGGTCTCGGGTGACGGCCGGGAGCGCGCCCAGCGAGACCGTCGGCGCGACCGTGTCGATGGTGATGGTGCGGGTCTGCGCCGGCGAGACGTGGCCCAGGGCATCGCGCGCCCAGGCGCTGACCGTCTTGGGCCCGTCGCCGCCGTCCACGGCCACCGACGTGGGTCGCGCCGTGACCCACGCGGCCGATCCCGGACCGGGCCGGGCGGTGCCCAGGACCACCGCCCAGTGCGTGACGCCGACACCCCCGAAGTCGTCCTCCCACACGCTGACCCAGGGCGTCGCGGTGCTCGACCAGGCGGGTCCGTCGAGACCCACCGACGGTGCCGTGGTGTCCAGGAGGACCGAACGGGTCGCCGCAGCCGACACGTTGCCCGCCGCGTCGCGGGTGAATGCGCTGATCGTCTTGGGACCATCGCCGGCCGTGACGGTCCAGCCGACCGGAGGCGTGGCGGTCCAGGCGGGCGAGCCCTCCGCGGGGGCTGTCGTGCCATCCACGAGGGCGTACGCGGTGATCCCGGACCCACCGTCCGTCCCGCCGGTCGTCACGGCGATGGCGGCGGTGTCGGTGGCGGCGGGGGCGTCGAGCGAGGCATCCGGTCGCACGGTGTCGAGGATGACCGTCGTCGTCGACGCGACCGACACGTTGCCCGCGAGGTCGCGGGCGAACGCGGAGATCGTCTTGGGCCCGTCACCGCCCGTCAGCGTGATGGAGTCAGGCGGGGCCCCCTTCCATTCGGGGAACCCGGTGGCCGGCGCATCGGTGCCCCGGACGAGCGCCCACTGGACGGCCCCTGACCCCTGCTCGGTCGTCGTGATGGAGGCGCTGACGCCAGGCGTGCGAGTCGCATGCGGCGACACGAGGGAGACCACCGGTCTGATGGTGTCCAGATTCGTGCCGGCCTGGGCGGCCGCCGAGATCGAGCCGTTCCGATCCTTGACCCAGGCATACACCGTGTGTGCGCCCTGGACGTCCGCGAGCGTCACGCTGGACGCCGCGACCACCCATCCGGGCGCCGTGAGCGACGGCCGCGCGGACGACTCCGAGAAGTACCAGCCGGCGACCCCCGTGCCGCCCGGGTCGGACAGCGCGACGGTCACCGCGGTCGCCCTCGTCCTTGACCAGGCCGGCATCGTGAAGCTCGTGATGGCGGGCGCGGGCAGGTTCATCGCGACGGAGGCCGTGACGCCCGCCGAGATGTTGCCGGCGGCATCCCTGGCGAACGCGGTGACCTGCTTGGTCCCGTTGCCGTAGGTCAGCACGATGCCTGTGGGCGGCACCGGTCCCCAGGCACCCGAGGCTCCAGCGGGCGGCTGGGTGCCGTTCACGAGCGCATACGCGACGACGCCCGACCCGCTGTCGGTGGCCCCGACCGTGGCGCCGATGCCGATGGTGGAGGCCGACGCCGGCGCGCTCAGGCTGACCACCGGCAGCGCCGTGTCCAGCACCGTGGCCGCGGACACACGCGGCGAGATGGTGCCGTTGTTGTCCTTGACCCAGGCGTAGACCGTCTTGGGCCCATCGCCCGCGGGCAGCGTCACGGTCGTCGGATGGACCAGCCAGGTGATGGTGCCGGAGGGCAGCGTGCCGTTCGAGGAGACATAGAACCCGGCCAGGCCGGTGCCACCCGGGTCGGTCGCGGTGACCCTGACGGGCGCCTTGCGGCTGGCCGTGGCGGAGGGAAGGGTGAGCGTGACGACGGGTCCGCTGACCAGCAGGTCCAGCGCGATGGTGGACGGCTCGGACACATTGCCCGCCGCGTCGCGCACGAACGCGGACACGATCTTGGGGCCGTTGCCCACGGGCAGCTTGAACGACGTGGGCGGTGCCGTCTTCCAGGCGAGGCTGTGCCTGCCGGGAGCCGCGGTGCCAGCCACGACCGCCCACCGGGTGACGCCTGACTCGGGCTGCGAGCCGCCGGACGGCGGGTCGGCCGCCTCGAGCGCGACCGCGATACGGCGCGTCGCGCTGGACGACGGTCCGGTGAGCAGCACGGTCGGCACGGTCTGGTCGACCTTCACGGTGTCGCTCGCGGTCGCCGATCGAACCCCGTTCCTGGACTTCGCCCACGCGTACACGGTGTGGACGCCCTCGCCCGCCGACAGCGTGAACGTGGTGGGCCTGATGGTTCGCCAGCCCGGCGCACCCAGGGCCGGCGGCGTCGCACTCTCGGAGACGAACCAGGCCCTGATGCCCGATCCCGTGTGGTCGGTCGTCGGCAGCTTGATGGTGACCTTGAGGACCCGGGTGGCACCGGGCACGATGTTGAGGTCGAGCTCGACGCCCGATGCCGCCGGGGAGGTGGATCCCACGCCGGGCTCGCGACCGCGCGGGGTCACCGGGGCGCTCGGGACCGGCGTGGCCGTGGGCGCATCCGGGTCTGGCGATGCCGTGGGCGCGCTGGGCGCCGGGGTGGCCTGGGGGCTCGGGGCCGGCGTCTCGGCCGGGTCGGCGACCGGAGACGGGTCGACCGACTGCGCGGCCACGATGCCGGGGGCGAGCGCGATCAGGAGCAGGAGCAGGGCCGAGGCGGCCGCCCTCCAGGAGGTGGTTCGCATGGTGCTGCCTTTCCGATGAGACCCGGATGAAACGCACCGTGCTCGGGCGGTGACTGCGGACGGATGCCACGAGCCTAGGCGGCGGGCCTCGACGGCCCCACCGCGACGAGGTACGGGGAGGGCGGTACGGGCGGTCGATGCGCCGTGCCGCGCCGGTCGGAGAGGTGCGGTTCGGGGGCGCGGGCGGAGCGGCAGGCGCCCGGCGACCGGGTCAGTACAGGGCGGGCAGCAGCCGCCGGGTCCGCGCGCGGTACGCCGGGTAGCCCGGGTACCGCTCCTCGAGCCAGCGCTCCTCACGCCGCGCCTTGAGGTCGAAGAAGACGAACAGCACCCCCGTCATGGCAAGCGCCAGGGTCGACGCGCTGAGGAGCGCCCAACCGGCCGCGGCGATGACCAGCCCGCCGTAGATCGGGTGGCGCACGCGCCCATAGACGCCGTGCTCCACGAGCGTCGCGCCGTCCCGGGGACGCGGCAGCGGCGTGAGCGCGCCACCCAGGTCCCGCAGCCCGCGCAGCGCGAGACCGCCGCCCAGCACGACCAGCAGGAGACCCACGGCGACACCGAGCGTGGCGCCCTGGCCGTCCCATGTCCCGCCCGACCAGATGCCTGCGGCGAGGAGCGCGCCGATCAGCACGCCCTGGAGCACGACCCAGCCCTCGCCGCGCGGGCCGAGCGAGGGGATCCGCGACCTGTCCACGGCGACATCGTGCCACGCGCGCCCCGGAATCGACCGGGCCCCCGCCTGATGGCGGGGGCCCGGTCGTGGCTCGCGTCAGCGGCCTGGCATCACGGCAGCGTGACCACCAGGGTGCTCACGTCGGGCATCTGCTGGTCCACGACCGAGATGTTGCCCGCCGCATCCCGGGTGTACAGGGTCACCTGGTTGCCACCGCTCTGCAGGGTGATCGATCCCTCCGCGGCCGCGGCGCTGGACTTCCACGCGCTGGAGGCCGGGCTGGTCGGGATGGGCGCCCCCACGGCGGTGCGGACGAGGGCGTAGTGCGTGATGCCCGTGCCGCTGCCGTCGCTTCCACCGAGCGTGAAGTCGGTGCCCGCGACCGACAGGACCGCGGTCGGCTTGACCGTGTCGATGGTCACGGTGTCGGTCGCGGCAGCCGCCGACACGGTGCCGTTCTTGTCCTTGACCCAGGCGTACAGGGTGCGCACGCCATCACCCGCGCTGAAGGTGAAGCTGTTCGCGGAGATGTGCCAGCCGTTCGCGCTCGCGGTGGGAGCCGTGCCCGATTCGTTGAAGAAGTACCCGGCGATCCCGGAACCCGCGGTGTCCACGACGGTCGTCTTGATCCCGGTGACCTTCAGCGCCGTGCTGTAGGCAGGCATGTTCACGGTCATCGTGGGCGCGGGCAGGGTCACCACGACCACGTCCGCGTCCGATCCGACGTTGCCCGCCCCGTCCTTCGCCCAGAGGGTGACGGTCTTGCTGCCGCTGCCCACGGTGAGGACCCACGGGTCAGCCAGCGCGGTCGCGACGGGCTTCCACTCGACGTCGGTCGGGGCGGCCGTGCCGTTCTTGAGCACCCAGTGGGTGATGGGCGCGCCGGTGCCCGCGTCGAGGCTGTGCGTCCACGCGACGCTGCGGTCGGCCGTGGTGTCGACCCCGCCGCCGTCCTCGACCTCGTCGAACTCGAAGGTCACGTCCGGAGCCGTCGTGTCGACGACCACGGTCTCCATCGCGGGGCTCGCGGAGACGCTGCCGTTGTCGTCCTTCGCCCACGCCCAGACGTACCACGTGCCGGGACCGGACAGGGTCACCTTGGTCGGCTTGACCCGCCACCCGTTGGCGCTCGCGGCCGGGGCGTCGGGTGCCACGCTGGTGGCGGTGGCCTGAAGGTAGAAGCCCGCCACGCTGGTGTTGGAGCCGGCCGTCCCCTTCACCGAGACGGCGGGCTTGGTCGACCGGACATAGTCCTTGATGGTCAGGGTGACCGTGGGGCCGGCGAGCTGGAGCCTGAAGTAGACGGACGAGACGAGCGACACGTTGCCCGCGCGGTCACGCACGAACAGGCTCACCGTCTTGTTGCCGTTGCCACCCGTGACCTTCCAGTTGCTGACGGTCACCGGACCGGTGGCGTTGGGCACGCTGGTCCAGGCGCTGGAGCCGGACGTGGGGGCTCCGACACCGTTCACCACGGCGTATCTGCTGACGCCCGATCCGGTCGCCGGATCGGCGCTCTCGCCGGGGTCGTTGTACTTGAACGAGATGGACACGTTGCGGGACGTGATCGTCGGGCGATCGGCCTGCGGGTCGTCGGGGGCCTCGGCCTGGGCGGGGACCGTGACGATGTCGCTGGTCTGGGGCTTCACCCGGTCGACGAAGACCGTGTCCGAACCCCGGGCGGAGACGACGCCACCCGTCGCGCGCGCCCAGGCATGGACCGTGTGCTCGCCGTCCGCGTCCCCGAGGGTGATCGCGGTCGGCATCGTCCGCCAGCGCCCGTCTCCCTTGTCGGGGTCGGGTGAGCCCGTCTCGGACACCAGGTACGCGTTCACGGACTTGCCCGCCGGCACGTCCGTCTTGCCCAGGGACAGGTCGACCTTGAGCGTGTTCGCGTAGGCCTTCTTGACGTTGATCGTCGCGGTGAAGGCGCTGGCCGGCGCGTGTGCGGCCACCGCCGTGGGCAAGATGAGGGCGGCGCTCAGCGCGCCGATGGAGAACAACCGAGCCGTTCGCATGGTCCTGCCTTCTGCTGCGGATCCGGGGATGGACCCGATGAGTGCGCCGGGACGACGCCCCGGCGACCGGCAGGTGGGGGCGGGATGGCCGGATCTCGACGGCTCGACGACGCTGGTCCTGCCAGTGGTCCGGCGCATCATGTGTGGACCGAGGGATGCCCACGGGAGGCTCGATGGTCCTGCCCTCCGCGGACCATCAGAAGCCCCGACCGCGGCGGGACGCCCGGTCGGCGGGACGCCCGGTCGGCGGGACGCCCGGCCTGGTCAGGACTCCGCGCTGGGCACCCCGATGACGTTGTAGCCACCGTCCACGTAGATCACCTCTCCGGTGACCGCGCGCGACAGGTCGGAGCAGAGATACTTCGCCGCGTTGCCGCAGTCCTCCGGCAGAATCGGTCGGCGCAGCGGGCTGATCTCCTGGAACGCCCGATGCATCGCCTTGAACCCCTTCACGCCACTCGCGGCCAGCGTGCGGACCGGACCCGCGGAGATGGCGTTGACGCGGATGCCCGACGGACCCAGGTCCACGGCGAGGTAGCGCACGCACGCCTCGAGGGCCGCCTTCGCGACGCCCATCACGTTGTAGTTCGCGACGACCTTCTCCGCGCCGTAGTAGGTCAGCGTGAGGATGGACCCGCCGTCAGCCATGAGCGGACGGGCCGCCTTCGCGAGCGCCACCAGCGAGTACGCCGAGACGTCCATGGCCAGCGCGAATCCGTCCCGGGTGGTGGCCAGGAACTCCCCATCGAGCTCCTCGCGGCGCGCGAACGCCACCGCATGGACGAGGATGTCCAGGCTCCCGTGGCGCTCCTTCCACGCCTCGAACACCCGCTCGATCTGGGCGTCGTCCTGGATGTCGCACGGCTCCACGAACTCCGCGCCGATGCTCGCCGCGAGCGGCCTGACGCGCTTCTCGATGAGCATCTCCATGGACGAGAAGCCCACCGTGGCACCCTCCTCATGGAGTGCCTGGGCGATGCCCCACGCGATCGAGTGATCATTGGCGACGCCGAAGATGAGCGCCTTCCTGCCATCCAGCAGACCCATGTGAACCACCTCCCTGTCGGCCGATAGCATGCACGGATGCGCGATCGATGGTTCGGCTGGCCCGCGACGATCCTCGACGGGCGGCCCGCGAGGTCCCCGCGCCCGCAGCGCACCGGGCCACCGGACGAGCAGAGGAAGGGATACGCCATGCGGATGAGGATCGCGGCGTACGGGGCGGCCACCGAGAGCACGCCATGAGGCTGCGCTTCCTGGGTGCGGCGACCACCGTCACGGGCTCCCAGTTCCTGCTGACCACCGATCGGGCGCGCGTCATCGTCGACTGCGGCATGTTCCAGGGCTCCCCGTCTGAGGCCGCACGCAATCGCGAGCCGCTGGCGTATGACCCGGCCACGATCGACGCCATCGTCCTGACGCATGCCCACCTCGACCACTGCGGCGCGCTGCCGCTCGCGGTGAAGGCGGGCTACGCGGGACCGGCCTACGCGACCCATCCGTCGGTGGAGCTCATCCGGCTCGTGCTGCTCGACTCCGGCAAGGTCCAGCAGGAGCAGGCGCGGATGCACCGGCGTCGCGCGGCGCGCCGGCGACGCGAGGCGGCGGCGCGTCCGGCGCGAGACCTGGAGCAGGCGATCCGGGGCCACGGACCGGACCTGGACATCGCGGCTGTCGAGCCGCTCTACAGCGTGGAGGAGGCGGAGGCCGCGTGCGAGCACCTGCGCGGCGTGGAGTACGCGACACCCCTGGTGATCGCGCCCGGGGTCACGGCCACGCTCCACGACGCGGGACACATCCTCGGTTCGGCCATCGTCGTGCTCGACGTGGACGAGGGCGACGGGCCGCGCCGGCTGGTGTTCTCGGGCGACCTGGGACGTCCGGGAACGCCGATCCTGCGCGACCCCACCGCGATCCTCGGCGGCGCCGACGTGGTGGTCATGGAGTCGACCTACGGAGGGCGCGAGCACGAGCCCGCGGAGGAGGCCCGCCAGCTGCTCGCCGACGCCGTCAACGTGGTCGCCTCCGGACACGGCGTGCTGCTCGTCCCTGCGTTCGCCATCGGGCGCACCCAGGAGATCGTGTGGGAGCTGGACCGGCTCGTGTCCGCGGGTCGCATCCCGCGCATCCCGCTGTACCTCGACTCTCCGATGGCGAGCGCGGCGAGCGACATCTACCACCGATATCCCGGGACGTACGACGAGGAGACGTACCGATTGCTGGAGGCGGGCGAGACGCCGCTGGACTATCCCGGACAGGTGGTCACCACCGACTCCGAGCAGTCCCGCGCCATCCTCCATCAGCCGCGCCCGATGATGATCGTGGCATCCTCCGGCATGCTCACCGGCGGCCGCGTGGTGAACCACCTCCGCGATGTCATCGGCGACCCTGATGCGCTGCTGCTGTTCGTGGGGTACCAGGGCGAGGGCACCCTGGGCGCCCATCTCCAGGCCGGCGCGCGGACCGTCCGGCTTGACGGAGAGGAGCGGGCGGTGCGCTGCCGCATCCGCTCCATCAGCGGCTTCTCGGCACACGCAGACGAGTCCGAGCTGGTCGACTGGGTCCGCCACCTCGCCGCGGCGCCGCGCCGGCCGGGGATCGTGTTCCTGGTCCACGGTGACCCGGACGCATCGGCCGCGCTCGAGCCGAAGGTGCGGGCGCTGGGGCTCCGGACGCATCGCCCGGCGTGGCGCGAGGAGGTCGAGCTGCCGTAGCCGGTGGCGAGCGCCGCGTGGATGGACCGTCCGGGTGGTGCCTCGGCGCACCGGTACCACTCGGTTCCCCGCGGGGGGACGAAGGTCCACTGGAGCGTGACCCCCACGGGCGGGAGGATGGCCGCGGACAGAGGGGTCACCACGGACCGTTGCTCGGACGGTTCGCGGGGGCCCCTCGTCTGTTCCAGCCCATGTCGCGGCCTCCGCGGACCCATGCCGCAGACCGATGCCGCGGCCCCCCGCGGGGCCTCCGTCGCGGAACCGCTACGATGGCGGCGTCCCGTCCGCACCCGACACGGAGGCCGCGTGCCGCACCGGTTGCCCCGCCTCGCGCCGCTCCTGGCGGGGCTCGTGTTCCTGATGGGGACCACCGTCGGACCGGACGTGGCGCTGGCGGCGCGCCAGGCCGGGCCCGTCGCCACGTACCTCGTCGCACTCCGGGCGCCGGACGGCCGTGACCTGCCGGCGCGTCGGGGCGGCCTGCGGGCGCGCGCCGCCTCGATCGCCCAGCGTCGCGCCGCCCTGACCGCGCGCACCATCGACGCGCTGGAGACCCAGGTCGGATTCAGCGCCACGCAGCGCTATACGCACGCCCTGAGCGGGTTCGCCGCGCGGCTGGGTCCGGCCCAGCTCGCGATGCTGCGCGACGACCCCCGCGTGGCGGGCATCCGGCGCGACCGGCCCGTGGCCCTCACGGGCGAGCTGACGCCCGCGGGCATCCGGCGCGTGGGAGCCGCTCCCGGACCCGGCCCCGCCGTCCTCGACGACGTGATGGTCGCGGTCGTGGACACGGGCGTCGGCCGGTGGCTGAAGGACGCCGGGGCGTGGCGACACGCCGGTGAGTTGAACGTGGTGGGCGGCGTGAACGCGTACGACCCGCGCGGCGGGGCCTGCGCCGAGCGGGTCGCGGACTCCCCCGCCGCGTACGACGATACGTACGGCCACGGCACGCACGTGGCGGGCACCATCGGTGCGCGCTCCAACGATGTCGGCGTGGTGGGCGTGGCACCCGGCGTGCGGCTGCTCTCGGTGCGGGTGTTCCAGGGGCTGTCGGGCACCGACGCGACCGTCATCTGCGGCCTCGACTGGATCGCGGCGTGGAACGCGGCGCACGCCGGTGACGAGGCGAATGACATCGACGTCGTGAACATGAGCCTGCGCGGCTACTCCAAGGCGGACCCGCGGCCCGGCTGCGATCAGCTGGGCACCCTCGTCGGGTCGGAGCCCATCGACCTCGAGGAGGCCGCCGTGTGCGCGGTCGTGGCGACCGGCGCCACGGTCACGGTGGCCGCGGGAAACGAGGCCGACGAGGTGGCGCACTACACCCCGTCGCGGTACGAGAGCGTCATCACGGTCGCCGCGATCTCCGACTTCGACGGCCTGCCGGGCGGCCTGGGCACCGAGCCCTGCGTCCCGCCCCATGGACCGGAGACGGACGACACCTTCTCGCGCTACAGCAACTTCGGGCCGGAGGTGGACATCGCCGCACCGGGCACCTGCGTCCGCTCCACCGACCTGGGCGCCGCGTCCGGATCGCTGTACATGAGCGGCACGTCCATGGCCGCGCCCCACGTCGCGGGTGCCGCCGCGCGCTACCTGGGCCAGCATCCCGGCGCGGGACCGGCGGAGGTGCGCACGCACCTGCTGGCGTCCGCCACGACCGACTGGGATGCCGCGACCGATCCCGACGGGCACCCCGACCGGCTGGTCGATGTGGCCGCGCTCGTCGCGACCGAGCCAGACGTCGCGGTGCAGGTCGTGCCGCTCGTGCTGAGCGTGCCCGGGGGGACCGCGGAGCGCACCGCACTGGTGCGGCTCCAGCGGATCGGCGGCTACGCGGGCCCCGTGACCCTGAGCGCGGACGGCGGATCGCCGCCCGGCGTCCGCGGCGTCGCGTTCGGACGGGACGGGCAGATCCCCGCGGGACTCGACGCTGACCAGCGCTCGATGACGGTGACGTTCGACGCCGCTCCCGCCGACGGCGTGGTGGAGCTGGTGGTGCGGGCGGACGGCGAGGGCGGAACCGAGGGTCGGACCACGCTGCCGATCCGCTTCGACGGCACGCCGCCGGTCATCGCCGGCGCCTGGCCGCACATCGTGTTGCGCAAGGGAACGTGGCAGGTCGCGGCGCCCGTCCGGCTCTCGTGGACCGCCACCGATGCCCAGGGCGCGCTCGCGGGGCAGGCGCTCCAGCGGTCGCGCCGGTCCGGCGGCTTCTCGGTCTACGGCCGCCTCGGCAGCGACGCCACGGGTGCCGACGTCTCGATGGAGCGGCGAGTGCAGACGCGCTGGCGCGTCGAGGCGACGGACCTGGTGGGCAACCACGCGACCTCGTCTGTGCTGTCCACGCGGCTGGTCGCCGTCCAGGCGCAGGCGGCACCCCACGCCCCCGCGTGGGTGGTCGAGCGGCGGGAGGGTGCGGCGGGTCGCGACCTGCTGGCGACCGACCGGCGCGGCGCCGCCGTCCGGTTCTCGTTCAGCGGGAGGGCCGTCGCGATCGTGGCGCCGCAGGGTCCGAGCGGCGGCACGTTCCGGGTCCGGCTGGACGGACGGATGGTGGGCACCGTGCGGCTGGCGCGCTCGACGTCGACCGAGCGGCGGCTCGTGTGGGTCTCGGGCGCACTCACGCCCGGACCCCACACCCTGAAGGTGGTGGCGGTCGACGGGCGCGCGGAGCTGGACGCGTTCCTGGTCCTGAGATAGTCCCGCGCGGCGACCGCCCGCGCGGCGACCGCCCGCCCCGCGGCGCGAAGCGATCCCGGGTGGACCTTCAGCCGCGCTCCCCGGAGCAGTCCACGGGCTCCGGAGGCACGCCGTCGAGCAGTCCGAAGCGCGCCTTCGCGGCGAGCACCCGCCGCACGGAGGCCTCCACCTGCGCCCGGTCCAGGCGTCCGTCCCGGAGCGCCGCGACGAGGGCGTCCCGCGCCCGCACCTGGTTGTCACCGTCCTTGACGATGATGAGCAGGTCGACGCCCGCCTGGACCGCGCGCACCGCCGCGTCGCCCGGCCCATAGCGGTCGGTGATGGCGTCCATCGCGCCCAGGTCGTCGGTGATCACCAGTCCCTGCCACCCCAGCTCGCCCCGCAGCAGCCCGGTCACGATGGGCGACGAGAGGGAGGCGGGCGCCCCGCTCGGGTCCAGCCGGGGCAGCGCGATGTGGGCGACCATGATCGACGCGACGTCCGTGCCCGGCGTCATCGCCGCCCGGAACGGCACCAGCTCCACGGCATCCAACCGATCGCGCCCCGCCCGGACCACCGGCAGCCCCAGGTGCGAATCCACCGACGTGTCCCCGTGGCCCGGGAAGTGCTTGCCGGACGCCATGACGCCGCCGCCCTGGAGCCCTCGGATGTACGCCGCTCCGAGGCGCGCCACGAGCCCCGCCCGACGCCCGTAGGAGCGGTCGCCGATGACCGGGTTGCGCGGGTTCGTGGCGACGTCGAGGACCGGACCCAGGCTCAGGTCGAAGCCCATGCCACGCAGCTGGCGGGCGTGCGCGGCGCCCCGCTCGCAGGCGGCCCGATCGGTCGGCCGGGAGCGCCCGAACGCGCCGTTGGATCCCAGGTTCCGGACGTCCCGGATGCGCTGGACGCTGCCGCCCTCATGGTCGATCGCCCGGAAGGGCGGCACCAGGCCGAGATCCTCGGCGGCGCCCGCGATCGCCGCGTTGAGCCGCCCGGCCTTCGCCGCGCGACTCGCGTTCGCCACGAACACGAGCCCGGCCGGGCGGAGCTCCGCGAGGGCGGCGCGCGCCGAGGCCGGGGTGCCTCCGTCCCAGCTGGGCAGGAGCAGCTGTCCCACCAGGTCCTCGTCCGTGTGGAGCGACGCGAACGCCGCCTCCACCCTGGGGTCCGGGCTCGCCGATGGGGTCGCGGATGGACCCGGTGAGACCGCCGGCGCCGGAGACTCACCGGGCGCGACCGATGGCTCGACCGAGGGGGACGCAGGCGGGGCCCCGGCAGAGGCCCAGGGCGATCCCGGCGAGGGCGACTGGCCTCCGGCGGGACCGGCCGGGCCCAGCAGCGCGACGGCCGCCGCCAGCGCGACCGCGACACGCACTCCGCGCCGGTGGCCGTGACCCCGGCCGGTCATCAGCCGAGTGCCGCCTGGCGCAGCTCGAGCGCCCGCTGGTACAGCGCCACGTAACGTGCCGCGGGCCCGGCCCAGGATGAGTCCAGGAGCATCCCCCGCCGTCCGATCGCCGCCCAGCGCGCCGGATCGGCATACGCCGCGATGGTGCGCCGGCCGGCCTCCACGAATGCGGAGGCGGTGGCAGGGACGAACGTGAACCCGTTGCCGGTCTGGGGCTCCGCGTCCGCGTCGACGATGGTGTCCGCGAGGCCGCCGGTGGAGCGCACCAGCGGCACGGTGCCGTAGCGCAGGGCGATCATCTGGCCCTGGCCCGAGGGCTCGAAGCGGGACGGCATGAGGAACACGTCCACACCGGCATAGATGCGGCGCGCCTCGTCGCGGTCGAACCGGTCGATGACGACGACCCGGTCCGGACGCGCCGCGCTCAGTGCCCGGACGGCCTCGGTGAGCCGCGAATCACCGGTGCCCAGGATGATCAGCCGCGCGCCTGCCTCGATGAGCGACTCCGCGCCCGCGGCCACGAGGTCGAACCCCTTCTGGGGATCCAGTCGCCCCACCAGACCGAACAGCGGGCCGCCGGGGTCCAGACCGTGACGGGACGCCAGGTCCTCCCGACACACGGCCTTGCCGGTCAGGTCGTGCACGGAGTAGCGCGCCGGCAGCGCCGCATCGGTCGCGGGATCCCACAGGCCGGTGTCGATGCCGTTGAGGATCCCCGAGTACCGGTCGCCGCGCTCGCGCAGGACATCGTCGAGTCCGGCGCCGTACTCGGCCTCGAGCGACTCCAGGGCGTACGTGGGACTGACCGTGTTCACCTGGTCCGCCATGCGCACCACCTCCCGCAGGAGGTCCACGCCGTGCACGTCGCCCACGCCGTCGGGCAGATCCAGGGCCCAGGCGCGGTCGCGCGACACCCAGCCGTGGTAGGCGAGGTTGTGGCAGGTCATCACCGTCGCCACGCGGGACAGCATCGGGTCAAAGGCGTAGCGCGTGCGGAGCGACAGGACCGCGGGCCCCGCCTGCCAGTCGTGTCCATGGAGCACGTCCGCCGGACGCGCCTCCGCGCGCATCGTCTCGATCGCCGCCCGGCCGAGGACCGTGAACCGGAGCCCGTTGTCGGCGTAGTCGCCCGCGGCGTCACCGTAGAGGCCCTCCCTCGCGAACGCGGGGTCATGCTCCACGAGCCGCAGTCGATAGCCGTCCGCGACCCCGGTCCACACCGTGACCGGGAGGCGCCTGCCCATCTCGCCGCGCGGTCCGAGGGCGGGGTCCACCCCGACGGGGACGACGATCTCGCGCGCCGACAGATCCGTCGGGATCGCCGACAGCGTGCGATAGCGGGGCAGGTACACGTCCACCGCATGGCCGGCGCGCCCGAGCGCCCGGGCCAGGGCGTCCACGACGTCCGCCAGCCCACCGGTCTTGGCGAAGGGCTCGCACTCCGAGCTGACCATGGCGATGCGCATGCGCCGATGGTACGCGGCATGACGCTCCGGCGCGGGCGCGCCGGAGCGGGCGGGCCGGTTGTGGCGGGCGCGAGCGTGTACCATCGCGCCTCGTGAGTCTCACCCAGATCCCCACGCTCCCATCCCGCGGCCTGCGGCTGCCGGCACAGCTCGATGGCCTGTCCCGCCTCGCCACCAACCTCTACTGGTCGTGGCATCCGGAGGTCCGGGCGCTCTTCTCGCGCATCGACCGGGCCGCCTGGCAGCGCGCGCGCAACCCCATCCCGGTGCTCCAGGTGCAGCGCGACTGGTCGGGCCTGCTGGACGACCCGGACTTCATGACCCAGTACCGGACGCTGCTGCGGCGCTTCGACGGCTACATGGCGTCGGGCTCCGAGCACTGGTTCGAGCGCCATCACGGCGCGCAGATCAGCGGCCCCATCGCCTACTTCTGCGCGGAGTTCGGGCTCCACGATTCGCTGGGCATCTACTCGGGCGGCCTGGGCGTGCTCGCGGGGGACCACTGCAAGACCGCGTCGGACATGGCGCTGCCGTTCGTCGCGGTGGGCCTCCTCTATCGGCGCGGCTACTTCCGCCAGACGATCGACGCGGACGGGCATCAGGAGCACGCCTACCCGGACGTGGATCCGGCGCAGCTGCCCATCGAGCGGGTGGTCGGTCCGGACGGAGAGCCGCTCGCGGTCCCCGTGGAGCTGCCCGGCCGGACCGTCCAGGTGGCGGTCTGGACGGTCCAGGTGGGACGCGTGCCGCTGCTCCTGCTGGACACGGACACGCCCCTCAACGAGGAGCCGGACCGGCCCATCACCCACATCCTGTATGTCCGCGGACGCGAGATGCGCCTCCATCAGGAGCTCGTGCTGGGCGTGGGCGGGGTGCGCGCGCTGCGCGCCCTGGGCATCGACCCCGTGGCGTGGCACCTCAACGAGGGCCACTCCGCGTTCATGCTCGTGGAGCAGGCGCGGGAGCATGTGGTGGCGGGGCTGGACGTGGAGACGGCCCTCGCCCGGGTCCGCTCGGGCGCGGTGTTCACGATCCACACGCCCGTCTCCGCGGGCAACGAGCGGTTCGATGCGGACATGGTCCGGCGGACCGCGGGACCCCTGGTGGACGGCACGCCGCTCTCGATGGACCGGATCCTGGAGATCGGTCGAGGCGTGGAGGGCGACCCGACCCAGTTCGACATGACCGCCTTCTCGCTGCGCCTGACGATGGGCGCCAACGCCGTCAGCCACCTCCACGCCGAGACCGCGAACGCGACCTGGACCACGATCCCGGCTCAGCCGATCATGGGCATCACCAACGGCGTCCACGCGCCGAGCTGGGTGGGCCAGCCCATGGCGGAGCTGTTCGCCGGTGTGGGCGGCGACCTGGACGAGCTGGACGACGACGCCCCCGCGGGACGCTTCTGGGAGCGCCTGGACCGCATCTCGGACGAGAAGCTGTGGGACCACCACCTGGAGCAGAAGCTGGAGCTCGCCTTCTTCGCGCGGGGCCGGCTGCGCAACCAGCTCGCCCGCCACGGCGAGGCGCCCTCGGAGCTGGCCCACCTCGCGGACGTGCTCGACCCGAACATCCTGACCATCGGCTTCGCGCGGCGCTTCGCCACCTACAAGCGGGCGGCCCTCCTGTTCTCCGACGAGGAGCGACTGGCGCGCCTCGTGTGGGACGAGCAACGCCCGGTCCAGATCGTGTTCGCGGGAAAGGCGCACCCCGCCGACCGACCGGGCCAGCGAGTCATCCAGGACATCTTCGGACGGAGCCGGTCGGAGCGCCTCAAGGGCCGCGTGTTCATCCTCGAGGACTACGACATGCGCGAGGGTCGCTATCTCGTGCAGGGCGTGGACGTCTGGCTCAACAATCCGCGACGGCCCCTCGAGGCCTCCGGCACCTCCGGCATGAAGGCGGCCATGAACGGCGTGGTCAACTGCTCCGTGCTCGACGGATGGTGGGACGAGGGCTGGACCGGCACGAACGGCTGGGCCATCGGCGGTCGACACACGAACCCCGACGAGGGCGCCCAGGACTGGCAGGACGCCCAGGACCTGTACCGGATCCTGGAGGAGGAGGTCGTGCCCCGCTGGTACGAGCGGGATGCCGCGGCGCTGCCGCGGGCGTGGCTGGCCACGATGCGCGAGTCGATCCGCACCACGATGTGGCGCTTCTCCACCACGCGCATGATCGAGGAATACGTCGAGCAGCTGTACCTGCCCGCGGCGAAGGCCACCGCGAGCGAGGCCGCGGGGGTCGCGCCCTGACCCATCTCGACGCCGAGCATGGCGCCGTCGCCGGTGGCAGCCGGGAGGGTGCGTTCGCCATCCACGGCCACTTCTATCAGCCGCCGCGCGAGGATCCCTTCACCGGGCGCGCCATCCCCGACCCGTCCGCGGCGCCCGCGCCCGATTGGAACAGCCGCATCGCCGCGGAGTCCTACGCGCCCAACGCGGCCCAGGGCAACTTCGGCCGCATCGGCTGGGACCTGGGGCCGACGCTCGCCCGTTGGCTGCGACGGGAGCAGCCGACGCTGCACGATGCCATCGTGGCCCAGGACGACGGCCACAACGGGATGGCCCAGGGATATCACCACGCCATCCTGCCGCTGGCCTCGGCGCGCGACCGGCGCACCGAGATCCGCTGGGGGATGCGCGACTTCGAGCTGCGCGTCGGGCGGCGCCCGACCGGCCTGTGGCTGCCCGAGACCGCGGTCGATCGGCTCACGCTGCGCACGATGGTCGAGGAGGGGCTGCGCTGGACCATCTTGGCGCCGTGGCAGGCGGCCGGACCCGTGGACACGGGCATCGCCTACGCCGTCGACGTGGGCGCTGACCGACCGCTCCTGATCGGGTTCTACGACGCCGAGCTGTCGGCGGCGGTCAGCTTCGACCCGGCCGCCACGATGGACGCCGACCGCTTCCTGGACCTGCTGGTCATCCCTCGCCTGGGCGACGGGGACACCGTGATGATCGCCACGGACGGCGAGCTGTACGGACACCACCAGGCCTTCCGGGAACTGTTCCTGCAGCGCCTGCTGACGATCAGCGCGGGAGAGCGGCAGGTGCCGGTCACGAGTCCCGGCGGCTGGCTGGGCAACGGCCTGGATGCGCGGCGCCTGCCCACCACGAGGGTCCTGGAGCGCACGTCGTGGTCGTGCCACCACGGCATCCTGCGCTGGAGCGCCGAGTGCCCGTGCGCCGCCCAGGCCGCCTGGAAGGCGCCGCTGCGGGCGGCCTTCGACCGGCTCGCGACGGCCGTCGACGCGCGCACCGAGGCCGCGGCCGCGGACCTGGGCATCGACGCGTGGGCCTCGCGCGACCGATACGCGGACGTCGCCTCGGACTACGCCGACGCCGATGACTGGGCGGCGCGCGAACTCGAGGCGAGGGGTGCCGCATCCGACGCGGCCTCTCGGGCGCGCCTGGCGGCGCTCATGCGCGCCCAGTCATCGCGGCTCGCGATGTTCGCCAGCTGTGGCTGGTTCTGGGACGACCCGAACCGCCCGGAGGTCCACCAGGTGCTCCGGTTCGCCGTGCACGCGGCGCGCCTCACGGACGACACGACCGGCTCACACCTGGAGGCGACGCTCGTGGCGGACCTCGCGGCGGTCTGCGCGCCCCACCACGGGACGGACGGTCCGGCGCTCTGCGCTGCCGCGCTTGCGGCCATCGACCAGGAGCCACGCGCACGCTGAGCCCTCGGGCGTCCAGCCGCGGCCGCCGCATCGAGCGGGGGTGACCGCGGACCCCTGCGGCACGCGGAGCCCGGAGGCTAATCCGGCGACGCGATCCAGCGGGCCCAGCGGAACGCCTCCCGGAAGTGCAGCCCCTCGTACACGTGACGCGCGACGTCGTCGCCATCCCGCACCGAGAGCCACACCAGCCGGTTGCCCAGGGCCATCCCGGCGCGCGTGGCGACGGTCGTGATGAGCGTGCCGTAGCCCTTGCCGCGCCACGCCTCCCGGACGCCGATGCCGTACAGCCCCGCGACCCCCTCTCCCTGCGACAGGCGGGCCACCGCCACCGGCTCGTCGTCCACGCGCACGACGTAGGCCCGCAGGCCGCCCGTGCCGAGCGCGGTGGCGAGCGCACCCCGGCGCGCCTCCGCCATCTCCGCGGGCAGCCCGAAGATCTCCCGCTCGACCGCCTCGTGCGTCTCGACGGCGCGGGCCTGGACCGCCTCGATGCGCATCCGTGGATCGAGGTGGGCGATGACCGACGCGCGACCGACCCACATCACGGTCTCCCGCTGCACCGCGTGCCAGCCGATGCGCCGGAGCGCCTCCCCCAGGCCCGAGGGTGCATCCAGCGCGTCCGCCACGATGACCGATGGCCAGGCACCGGTCCGCCGGACCAGGTGCGTCACCTGGTTGAGCCGCTGATGCCACGCCTGGTCCGGCCAGCGGGGCGTCGCGGCGAGGTTGCCCTCCGGGCCGGCCCCCGGCTGGAGCACGATGAGCGCCTCCACCTCAGGCTCCCAGCGGGCGGTGGCGCCCGCGTGGACCGGCAGCGAGGCGAGGTGCGTCTCGATGGCCCGGAGCTCGTCGGGCGTGGGCGGATCGATGACCAGCTCGGGCTCGTCGTGGGTGTGCTCGGTCTCGGTGCGGGGCCGCGCGGACTCGGGTCGGCGGGCCGGCGTGGACGGTCGGAGGTCGCTCATCGCCCCGAGCGTAGCAGGGCCCGCGGATCGGACCATGCGGCCAGCAGGCGCCTCGTCAGCAGCGCGGCGGACAGGCGCTCGCGAGCCGCCGGATCGAGGTCGGCGAGGTCCAGCAGCGCGGCGATCCGCCCCAGGCGGTAGCTCACGGTCCGCGGCGCGACGCCCAGCCGGCGGGCCGTCCCGGTGATCGACTGGTCGGCGGCCAGCCACGCCTCGAGGGTGGCCACGAGCGCGCCCGAGCCGCGACCAGCCGCCTCCAGGGGCGCCAGCCAGCGCTGGACGCCAGCCGCGGCGAGGACGGGGTCGGCCACGAGCGACCGCTCCAACGCCACCGCGGTCGCCGGGGTGACCGACGCCGCCGGGCGGCAGGCGGGCAGCACCCGCAGCGCATCCAGCGCGGTGGCGTAGGCGCGCGGCAGCGACAGCAGCCCGTCGGGCTCGACCGACGCCGCCCACCATGTGTCGGAGACCGCCCCGTGAAGCGCCCGTTCGATGACCCCGTCCGATCGCCAGGGACCCGCCACGAGGAGCACCAGGTCGCCGTCGCGGGCGCTCACGAGGTGCGGCCGGCGCCTGGGGTCGCGCGCCAGGCGACGCGCCACCTCCGCCGCCGCCGCGGCCTCCTCCTCCAGCTCCACGTCCGCGCGGACCACCGCCAGCCCATAGGGCAGGGCGGGGTCAAGCCCCACGAGGGTGGCGCGGCGCAGCAGCCGCGCCTCCGTGGCGGCGCCCGGCGGCGGCGGTGCGAGCAGCTCGTCGAGCACCGCGCGACGGGTGGCGCCGGCACGGGCGGCCAGCGCCCGTTCCGCGGCGGTGTAGCCGTCGGCGAGCGCCGCGGCCAGGTCGTCCCCGGACCGGAGCAGCACCGAGCCGAGCGCCGCCAGCTGGGCGACATCCTCCGGCCCCGCGATGCGCACCGCGTGCTCCCAGGCGACCCAGCCGGTCGAGAGGTACGCGTCCAGGGGCTCCGCGAGGGGCAGGCCCGCGCGCGCCGCGGCCGCGCCGTCGGCCCGCAGCCGTCCCAGCTCCACGCCCGACAGCCGCCGGCCACCGGCCACCGCGGCGAGATAGCGCCGCACGACCGGCTCGACCGATGCCGGATCCACCTGCGCACCCAGGTCGCGGGCCACCTCGCGCGCCAGGACGGCGACGTCGGCCAGCAGTCGCTCCACGAGACCGGTCGTCATGATCTGCCGAACCTCAGCAATCTGGAGGCTGTCGCATCACCGATATCGGTCGAACTGATGCCGATGCCATGACCCTACCATCCTCCGTGTCGTCGGGTCTCCGGCGGCCGGCAGTGGCGGACCGCGGGACCGCCCCCCCTGATGGACGGATGATCCACACCTCCTCGAGCGTCGGCAACCAGCTCAAGACCTTCGCCCTCCTCGCCGGACTGGCCGGCCTGATGGTCGCCGTGGGCGGTCTCATCGGCGGCACCAGCGGCATGGTCATGGCGCTGGGCATCGCGGTCGTGATGAACGTCGGCGTGTACTGGTTCAGCGATCGTCTCGCGCTGCGCGCCAACGGCGCGCGCCCGCTCGTCCCCGGCGAGCTGCCACGATACGAGGCGATCGTGCGCGACCTGGCCGGCCGCGCGCGCATCCCGTTGCCCGCCCTGTACGTCATCGAGCGACCCGAGCCGAACGCATTCGCGACCGGCCGCAGCCCCCGGCACGCGGCCGTGGCGGTGACCACGGGCATCCTGGACCTCATGGACGATCGCCAGCTGCGGGGCGTCCTGGCGCACGAGATCAGCCACATCACCAACCGCGACATGCTCGTGGGCACGATCGCGGCCACCATCGGTGGCGCCATCTCGTTCCTGGGCAACATGGCCCTGTGGTCCTCGATGTTCGGTGGCGGCGGCGACGAGGACTCCGTGCCACTGCCCCTGATGCTGCTCACGGCGATCCTGGCGCCCATCGCGGCGACCGTCATCCAGCTCGCGGTCTCGCGCAGCCGGGAGTACGGCGCCGATTCATCCGGCGCGGTCCTGACCCAGGACCCCGAGGGTCTGGCGTCAGCGCTGGAGGTCCTCGACGGGGCGAACGAGCGGCTGCGCGCGGAGCGCGGCGGCCGGTTCGGGCGCCGCGATGGACGGCGGCAGCCGCAGCCCGTCCCGGCCGCCACGGCGCATCTCTACACGGTGAGCCCGCTGGCGGGCGGCGCCGGGACCCTGTTCAGCACGCACCCGCCGATCTCCGATCGGGTGCAGCGACTGCGACGCATGGCCCGCACGGGGACCACCGCGTAACCATCGACTTCATCCTCCCATCCAGCGGCCGGCCCGGGTCCCCCGCCCCGGGCCGGCCGCTCCCTCGCCCACCCACAGCCGCAGCAGCCGAGCGCCACCCGCCCTGATGGATCTCCTGTTCTGGATCGCGTTCATCGCGTTCATCTCCGTGTTCCTGGCCCTGGACCTGGGCGTGTTCCACCGCAAGGCGCACGTCGTCCCGCCCAGGGAGGCGGCGGCCTGGACGCTCGTGTGGGTCACGCTCGCGGTCCTGTTCGGCATCGGCGTGCTGTGGTGGAAGGGCACCGAGACCGGCATCGCCTGGTTCACCGGCTACGTCATCGAATACTCCCTGTCGGTCGACAACGTGTTCGTGTTCGCGCTCATCTTCGGCGCGTTCGCGGTGCCCCGAGAGCTCCAGCACCGGGTCCTGTTCTGGGGCGTCGTGGGTGCCCTGGTGATGCGCTTCGTGCTCATCCTGGCGGGCGCCCACCTCATCGAGACCTACCACTGGATCATCTACCTGTTCGGGGCGTTCCTGGTCTTCACGGGCGTCCGCATGGCGATGTCCGGCGGGGAGCACAACTCGCACCCCGAGCAGAACATCATCGTCCGGTTCGCCCGGCGTCATCTGCGGGTGCTGCCCGAGTACCACGGCCAGCAGTTCTTCCTGCGCACCGCGGTGGGGCTCGCCGCCACGCCCCTGCTCCTGGCCCTCATCACGGTCGAGACGTCAGACCTCATCTTCGCGGTCGATTCGATCCCCGCCATCTTCGCGGTCACCACGGATCCGTTCGTGGTCTTCACCAGCAACGCGTTCGCGATCCTGGGCCTGCGCTCGCTGTACTTCCTGCTCGCGGACGCCGCCGACCGGTTCCGCTACCTCAAGCTGGGGCTGTCGGGGGTGCTCATCTTCGTGGGCGCCAAGATGCTGCTCACGGAGCTGGTCAAGATCCCGCCGGTCATCTCGCTCGTCGTCATCATCGGGATCCTCGTGGGATCGATCGTGGCCTCGCTGCTCGCGGACCATCGGGCCGCGGCCGTGGACGCGACCGGGGTCGGCGCGGAGTGAGTCAGGCGAGCGGCTCGAAGCGGTAGCCGTGGCGCTCCAGGCGGTCGGCGAACACGGTCTCCACGATGCGCCGCGCCCTGGGCGTGTAGAACGACTGGTAGGGCTGCCGGTTCCGGATCGCGGTCGGGTTGACCACCGGGATCTCCACGGGCTCGGTCACGCCCAGGCGTCGCAACAGGTCATCCATGTCCGCCTGGAGTCGCTCGTGTCGGATGACCAGGTCCGCGCCGGCCGCCCAGTCCGGTGGCCGGTGGGGACGCCGACCCTGGATCGCGTGCCAGGGCCGCGCCACGTAGCGGCGTCGGAGCCACGTCTCGAAGTCCACCGCGGCACGCTCGCGCGGTCCCGGCGGACGATCGCCCACCAGCCTGCGGCGCGCCTCGGGGTCATCCCGGCGGGCGATGTAGGCGCGGTCGCGATGCTTGTAGTGCGAGACCTGCTCGTCGAACGGGTTGCGGACGCCTGCCGCGACCACGAGCTGCGCCCGCTCCTCGCGCGTGATGAGGCCGGCCTCCAGCAGCTGCGCCAGGCGCGTGTGCTTGCGCGGGATGCGCACCAGGCCATCGGGTCCCAGGATGTCGTCGGCGGGCACGAACCGGGCGTCGAAGCGCTCCCGGAGCACCTCGCCGATCGCGGTGCAGCCCGTATGGGGCGCCATGATGAACAGCAGGCCCAGGTCCGGCACGATGAGCGCCACGCGGGTCAGCCCTCCGATTCGAAGCGGTAGCCGTACTGGAGCAGGTCGTCCGCGTACAGGTCCTCCACCAGCCGACGCGCCCCGGGGGTGTAGAACTCCTGGTACGGCCGGCCGGCGCGCTGGGTGGTCACGTTCGTGCGCACGATCTGGATGCGCCGCTCCACACCGACGCGCGCCATGAGCGCGTCGAAGTCCTGCTGCAGCCGCTCGTGGCGCATCACCACCTCCGAGCCGAGCGTCCAGCGCACCGGCCGTTCTGGGGCACGTCCGCGCAGGCGTGCCCGCAGCGGCGGCCGGAAGCGGTAGCGCAGCCACGCCTCGAAGTCGCGCGACGCCCTGGTCGACGCGGGTCTCCGGTCCGGATCCCGGGTGTACCGGTCGTGGACCTTGACGTAGTGCGAGACGAGGGCGTCGAACGGGTTGCGGATGGTGCTCGCGACGACCATCGTCCGGCGCTGGGCGGGCGTGACCAGGCGATGCCCCATCAGCTCCCCGAGCTGCGAGTGCTTGCGCGGCACGAGCACCTCGCCATCCGCGTCCCTGATGTCCTGCCCCGGCAGGAACACCCCGCCGAGCTCCGCCTTGAGAGTCTCCCCCACCGCCGTGCAGCCGGTGTGCGGCGCCATGATGAACAGCAGGTCATGGTCGGCGCACAGGATCGCCACGCGGTGTCCTCGGAGCGGGGTGGGGTTCGGGCGAGACCCGCGGGGGCCTCAGGAGGTCTGGGCAAGGATACGCCGGACCCAGCGGATGGGCGGCGTGCCGTGCGAGATGACCGACTCCAGGTGGTCTCGATAGCGGAAGCCGGGCGTCTCTCCCTGGTACGGCCCGATGACCCGGTCCGGGACGTCCGCAGGGTCCGCGCCGACGGCGACCGCCGCCCTCCGGCGCGCCTCCGTCTCCAGGTCGAACATCTCCAGCGCGCCCACGTAGTACGTCGACAGCTGGGTGGAGGTGATCCGGGCCCGCAGCCACTTGGCGCGCGCCTCGTCGGGCTCCTGGAAGGCCTGGCGGACCATCAGGTCCAGGGCGGCCTCCTCGGTCATGGCGCGGGCGTGGGTCTCCACGTCGAGGATCGCGTTCGTGATGGCGCGCAGGTAGAACTTCCAGTGGGTGAGCATCAGCGCGCCATCGTGCGCGTCGTAGCCCAGGTCGAGCATGACCTGCTCCACGTAGACCGCCCAGCCCTCCGCGAACATCCCGTTGGAGAACACGGTGCGGGCCAGTGACGGGTTGCGGTTCGACCAGGCGAGCTGGAGGTGGTGGCCAGGCACGCCCTCGTGCAGGCACAGCAGCACGAGCATCCGGTCGTTGTCCTCGCGCATGTAGGACTCGATCGACTCCGGGCTCGCGTCGTCGTCCGGCGGGGTGATGAAGAAGTGACTCTGCTGGCCCCTGTCCAGGGGTCCCGGTGCATCCAGGAACGCGCGGCCGTAGGCGCGCATGAACACGGGCGTCCAGATGATGTGGAGCGGGTCCTCCGCGAGGCCGATGACATCGTGCTCGCGGCAGAACGCCTCGATCCGGGCGACCTCGCGGTGGCACCAGTCGAGGAGCTGGTCGGGCTGCCGGTGCTCCGCGGCGATGGCGTCCAGGACGCGCGTGATGAGCACCTGGGCGCCCGCCTCGTCATCCGGCGTGAGCTCCGGCAGCGGCGCGTCGGGCACCCACGCGGACCAGATCGCGCGGGCGACCCGGAGCATCTCCGCGCGGACCGCGCGGTGGTCGGCCCAGGCGCGCTCCAGCAGCTGCTCCGGCGTCAGGTCGGATCCCAGGGTGTGGCGCAGCTTCTGGGCGTACAGGTCGCGGCCGAGCCTGCCATCGCCCGCCGCCCGGGGCCTGACCTCGGTGTCCAGCGTGGCGCGCAGCCGCTCGAGGGCGGCCTTCGCGGGTCCCTCGGCCGCCTCCAGGGCAGGCACCAGCTCCGGGGACTCGCCCGCCGCCGCGCGGCTGCGCGCCTCCGCGATGCCCGCCTCGATGAGCTGCCCGATGCCCGGCAGCTGCTTGAGGGCGGTGTCGAGGTGGAGCAGCGCGACCGGGCGGTCCGGAAGGCCGGTGAGCGCGCCAAGCGCGGCGTCCAGGTACGCGGGCAGCCCTTCCACGCGCGACAGGAACGCGGCGCCCCGGTGTGACCACGGCGCGTACTCCCGCGAGAGCATCAGGAAGAAGCCCGCGCCCATCGTCGTGACCATCGTCAGCGGGTCCCACGCCTCGTCCCGCAGCTGCTCGTCCGCGAACCGCGCCTGCGCCAGGATCTCCAGCAGGTACGCCCGGTCGATCCGCTCGTCTGCGGCCAGGTCCGTCTCCGGGAGCCCGCCCAGCGCAGCCTCGTGGCGCGCCACCATCGCGAGTCTCCCCTGGCGTCCCGCCTCCGACGGGTCGCCCCACTCGCCGTCCACCAGGTGGTAGCCCGCGAACCCCGCCCCGACCGGTCCGGCCGCGAACCAGTCGCGCAGGAACGCGTCGAGCGCGCGCCCGAAGGGCGTGGTCGGCGGGGGCAGCGGGTCGGCGATCGCGGGGCGGAACGGCGTGGACGTCATGAGTGTCGGCTCTCCGGGCGACGCGCGCCGGATCCTCGACGCTCCGGCGGGGGCGTGTCCAGCGCATCGTACGATGCACGTCGCCGTGACCCCGTCGCTCGCCGCCGCCGCCCGCCTCGCCGCCCGCCGGCATGGCACACCGCTCCAGCTGACCGACCTGGCGTGCCTGCACGCGGACGCGCGGCGCGTCCGGGACGCCTTCCCCGATCCGTGGCTGCGGCTCTACGCCCTCAAGGCGAACGGCCTGCCGGCGCTGACGCGCGCGCTGCCGCCGCTGGGGTTCGGAGCGACCGCGGTGTCCCGCGGCGAGCTGTCACTGGCGACCCGGGCGGGCTTCGATCCCGCGCTCACGGCGCTGGAGGGGATCGGCAAGACCGGGGCGGAGCTGCGGGCGGCGGTCGAGGCGGCGCGCGGTGGCGCGCCGCTGCTGTGGGTCAGCCTCGAGTCGGCCGAGGAGGCGCGGGCGCTGGCGCGCCTCGCCGCCCGGGCGGACGTGCGACTGGACGTGCTCGTGCGCATCAACCCCGGGGTCCGACCGGAGACGCACGGCGGCCTCGCGGTGGGCGCCCCGGATTCCAAGTTCGGCGTCCTCGCGGACGAGCTGCCGGAGGTCGTCGCGGCCGGCGGTGGCCGCCACGGTCCGCTGCGCTGGCGGGGGCTGCACCTCCATGTCGGATCCCAGCTGGGCGCCCTGGACGCGTGGCGCGGGGCGCTCCGGGCGATGCTGCGGCTGATGGTGCTCCAGCGCGGCGGGCTGCCCGACTTCGACACCCTGGACGCGGGATCCGGGTTCCCGGTCGACCACGGGTTGACCGGCGCGGTGCCGGCCCTGGCGCGATTCGCGGCGGAGGCGCGCGCGGAGCTGGAGGCGATCCCGGCCGACGCGCGGCCGCTGCGGCTCGCCATCGAGCCGGGGCGGGTCGTCGTGGCGGCGTCCGGCTGGCTGGTGGCGCGGGTGCTCCATGTGCGCGACCGCGACCCGCGCATCGTGGTGCTGGACGCCGGCATGACGGAGCTGCTGCGACCCGCGCTCTACGGCGCCGAGCATCCGATGCTCGCGCTGACCTCCCTGGGGCGACCGGTGATCCCCGACGCACCGTCGGATGTCCCGTGGGTGCGCGTCGACGGTCCCGTGTGCGAGTCGACCGACCGACTGGGCGAGGCCCCGATGCGGCCGCTCCGGCGCGGCGACCTCGTGGCCATCGGGGTGACCGGCGCGTACGGCACCGCGATGGCCTCCACGTACAACGGCCGACCCCGACCGGTGGAGATCGGCTGGGATGGCGAGCGGCTGGTGGTGCTGCGTCGGCGGGGCCGTCTCGCCTCGCTGCCGTGACCCCCTCGACGCGGGCGGCGACCGATCCGGACCACGTCGCGGTACCGTAGGCAGCACGATGACCGATCCCGTGATGCCCCTGGCGTCCCTGTGGGGCGCGGAGGCGCCCGTCCTGCCCCGGCCGCGCCGCGCGTTCGCAGAGCGCATGGCGCGCGCGCCGCTGCTGCTCGACGGCGCCATGGGCACGCTGCTCCATGCGCGCGGCATCCCCCAGCGCGCCAACCTCGAGGAGCTGGTGGATCTCCGACCGGACCTCATCGGGGCGATCCACCGCGAGGCGATCGCGGCGGGCGCGGACATCGTGGAGACGGACACGTTCGGCGCCAACCGGCTGCGACTGGCGCCCTACGGCCTTGCGGACCGTGCGACGCGCCTCAACCGGCGTGCGGCGCAGCTGGCACGCGAGGCGCGCGAGGTCGCGGGTGGTCGCGACGTGCTCGTGGCGGGCTCCATCGGCCCCCTGGCCGCCCCCATCCGGGCGCCGGGCCGGGTCGCGGACGCGGAGGCGCGGGACGTCGTGGAGCAGCAGGTGGACGGCCTCCTGGAGGGCGGCGTGGACCTGCTCATCGCGGAGACCGCCTCCACGCTCGACGAGCTGCTGCTCATCGTGGCCACCATCCGCGCCCGCACCGACCTGCCGGTGCTCGCCTCGATGACGTTCGGGGAGGACCTGGCGGCGATCGATGGCACGACCCCCGAGGGCGCCGCGCGGGCGCTCCTGGGCGCGGAGGTGGACGCGTTCGGGGTCAACTGCGGCGGCGGCCCGGTGGCCTGTCTCGACGCGCTCGGCCGGATGCGCGCCGAGGTCGTCGCGCCGCTGCTCATCATGCCCAATGCGGGCCTGCCGTCGCGCGTGGAGGGCCGCTTCGTGTACGCGGCGGACCCGGCGTACCTGGCGGCGGAGGTCCCCCGATTCCTCGAGGCGGGGGCTCGCCTCGTGGGCGGCTGCTGCGGCACCACCCCGGAGCACATCGCCGCGATGCGCGCGGCGATGGACGCGCAGGCGACGTCCGGCGGTGCCCCGGCGGCGTCCGGCGGTGTTCCGGCGACGTCCGGCGGTGCCCCGGCGGCCCCTGAGCCGCCGTCGCGCGCCGCCGCGGCGACGCGCCCCGACCCGATCGTCGCGGCCTCGCCGGGTCCCGCGGATGCACTGGAGCCCGCGGCGCCGCCGCCCACGGGCCTGGCGCGGCGGCTCGCGGAGGGCCGTTTCGTCATCAGCGTGGAGATCGACCCGCCGCGCTCTGTGCGCCTGGAGCGGACGGTCGAGGCGGCGCGCATCCTCCAGGCTGCCGGGGTGGACGCCGTGAACATCAGCGACAGCGCGATGGCCCGCGTGCGCATGGGCGCGATGGCGGTGGCCTTCGGCATCCAGCACGACCTGGATCTCGAGTGCGTGGTCCACGTGACCACCCGGGACCGCAACCTGATGGCGCTCGAGTCGGAGCTGCTGGGCGCTCATGCCCTCGGCGTGCGGGACATCCTCGCGCTCACGGGCGACCCGCCGCGCATCGGTGACCATCCCACGGGCACCGGCGTGTGGGACACCGATTCCACGGGGCTCATCGCGATCCTGCGGCGTCTGAACCGGGGCGAGGACCAGGCGGGCAAGCCCATCGGTGCCCCCGCGGGCTTCACCATCGCCTGCGCCCTCGATCCCACTGCGGCGGACCTCGATCGCGAGGTCGAGCGCCTGGCGGGCAAGCTGGACGCCGGGGCCGACCTGGTCATGACCCAGCCGATCTACGACCGGAGCCAGTGGGAGCGGTTCATGGACCGTGCGGCGGCGCGCTTCGGGGACCGGCTTCCCCGACCGGTGCTGCTGGGCATCCTGCCGCTCCACTCCAGCCGTCACGCGGAGTTCCTGCATCACGAGGTGCCGGGCATCACCATCCCTGACGCGGTGCGCGCCGCGATGGCGGCCGCCGGCGAGCGGGGCAGCGAGCTGGGCGCCGAGCTGGCCCTGGAGCTGGTGGCCGGGATGCGCGGGCTCGTGGCGGGCACCTACCTGATGCCCAGCTTCGGGCGATACGAGCATGCCGCCGACGTGGTGCGCCGGCTCCGCGCGTCCGAGCCCGCCGCGGCCAGGTCGGACGCCTGAGCGACCCGAGGCGGGCGGCGCCCGGACGCACCGCGCGGGTCCCTGCGGTACCCTCCGGCTGATGGCTCGACGATCGGCCCGCATCCCCGGATCGCGCCTCGCGATCCCCGCCATCCTGGCGTGGACGCTGCTGGCCCTGTTGTCGCTGGCCGTGGGCGCCTCGGCGGCCGGACCACCCTTCGGCGAGCGCCCGCAGGGTCCGGGGGCCCACCTCATCGATGATGCGGACGTCATCTCCCGCCAGCCGCAGGCGGCGCTCGATGGATCGCTCCAGGCGCTCCAGGACACCACCGGCACCGACCTCGTGGTGTACCTCCAGGTCAAGCCCGCGTCACGCTCCGCGGAGGCGGCGAGGGCGGATGCCCAGGCGCTGCTGGAGGCCTGGACCGTGGGCGGGCCCGAGGGGAACGGCGCGGTGCTCATGCTGGACTTCGACCGGCAGACCCAGCGCGCCGTCGCGGGCATCGCAGCGGGGGCCGCGCTCGCGGACCGGGTGGGCCAGGGGACGCTCGATTCGGTGGTCGCCGACACCATGTCGGGGTCCCTCGCGGAGGGTGCCTGGCTGCCCGCCCTCACCCAGGGGATCGTGGCCCTGTCGTCGCGCCTCGGCGCGCCGGCTCCGGCCACCCCCGGCCCGGCCGACACCCCGCCGCCGGCGTCGACTCCGGAGCCCGGCGCCACGCCCACGCCCCGACCGACGCCGGGAGCCACGTTCGACCCCGCGCTCGTGCCGGACCTGGGGCCGGCGCCCGCACCCGGTCCGCCCTGGCCCGCGCCCCTCCCGGGCAATCGCGTCTACGACCACGCGGCTGTCCTCGCCGACGAGACGATCGTGGCCCTCAACCAGGCCATCGGGCGCATCGACGCGAGGACCGGCGCACAGATCGTCGTCTACACCCAGGTCAAGCCCTCGAGCGCGGACTCGCCGATCGCCGCGGAGGCCGACGCGCGCTCGCTCATGGATGCATGGGGCGTGGGTCGGAAGGGCATCGACGACGGTCTCGTGATCCTGTTCGACCTGGACGAATCGCGCTGTCACGGGCAGGTCCAGCTCTATGCCGGGCCCGGGTACCGCGCGTCGTACCTCACCAACGAGGATCGCCAGCGCATCTTCGAGCAGGACATGACCCCCCACCTTCGGGCGTGCGACTTCGACTCCGCGATGCTCGCCGCGATGGAGGCGATCGAGGCGAACGCGACAGCCGAGCGCGCCGGGGCGCTCCAGCTGGCGCGCCAGGTCGATGCCGCGACCGGGCTCGTGGTGGCCCCGCTGGTCGTCCTCGGCCTGCTCGCCTGGGCAGGCTGGAGCTGGCTGCGGTACGGCAAGGATCCCGAGTCCCTGGATGACCCCTCGATGCTCATGCCCGCGCCGCCGCCCGCCCTCTCTCCCGCGGCGGCCGCGGTGGTGTTGGACGGCCGAGCCACGCGACACGCGTTGACCACCGCGATGGTGGACCTCGCCGCGCGCGGGGAGCTCCGATTCCGGGAGGCGCCCCATGGGACGACCGGGAGGCTGACCATCGACGTGCTCACGCCCGATGTCGCGGACGCGCGCGTCGCGAGGGCGCGCCGCGAACCCCTGGGCGACGCGGAGCGGTTCGCGCTGGAGCGGCTCCAGGGTCTCGCGGATGCGGGCGGCGCCATCGACTCCGTCCGACTGCTGGATTTCGGCAAGCACGAGGACGGATTCCAGGACCGCCTGGAGCAGCATGTGACGAGCGCGGGCTGGTATCGCGAGCCGCCCGAGCGGTCCACCGACCGATGGACGTTCCGCGCCATGGGCGTGCTCATCCTCGGTGTCATCGCGCTGGTCATCGGCTGGAACCTGCCCAGCAACGGCCTGACCCTGCTGGGGGCGGGGCTCATCATCGCGGCCATCGGGATGGCCATCCTGGCGCGCGCCATGCCCCAGCGGACGATGCAGGGCGCGTTGGTCCATTCCTGGCTCGCGGCATACCGACGCACGCTCTCCAAGACACTCGAGGCATCGCGCTCGATGGACCAGGTGGTGGCATCCCGCGCCGTGCCCTGGCTCGAGACCCCCGATCAGGCCGTCGTGTGGGGATATGCGCTCGGCCTCCATGAGGCGGTGGAGGATGTCCTCGCCAGGACCGTGGAGGTGGCCGGGACCCGGGCTGGCGCGGGTGCCTACCTGCCCGCCTGGTATGTGTCGTCGGGATGGTCGGGGGACGCAGCAGGTGCGGGCCGCGCCGGGGGCTCGTCGGGGCTGTTCTCCTCGTCGTCGCTGCCCGACTTCGCGGCGATGGGTGCCGCCCTCACGACGATCGGATCGTCGCCCTCCTCATCGGGGTCGGGTGGCGGCGGGTTCGGTGGCGGCGGATCGGGCGGTGGCGGCGGAGGAGCCGGCGGCGGCTTCTGACGGGCTCGGCCGCGGTCTCCGACGGGCTCGGCGGCGGTCTCTGAAGGGTTCGGCCGCGGCTCGGGTCGGTCCCGCCTGGGCTCCAGGGCGACGGCGCGACGGGCGCGGGCGCGTCAACGCGGGCGTGTGGCGGACCCGGGAGGCCGAGATCGATCCCCGCTGTCCGCCTGGACGTCGGGCAGCGGCGAAGCCCGACGGTCGGCGACACACGACCCAAGAATCGTGTTGACTGTCAACACGATCACTGCTATCGTGCCTTCATCCTCTTCCGCCGGTCGGTCAGGAGCGGAGCCATACCCGTGCCCGGGCGGAGTCCTCGGGGGCGGCGCTCCTGGGCGGCGACCATGCACCGGGCCGAATCGTGGAGGTGAACGGGGTGGATTCCGCGGCAGGTGACGTCGCGTCCCGACATCACGTCGGGGCGCAGGCCGAACGCCCGACCACGATCATCGAGGCGCACGACGTGAACATGGTGTTCACGAAGGGCAACAGCTCGACGCACGTGCTGGACGATGTCTCGCTGTCCATCCGGCCGGGGCGCTTCGTCTCGCTGCTCGGTCCGTCGGGCTGCGGCAAGAGCACCCTGCTCAAGATCCTGGGTGGCCTCCTGGAGCCCACGTCGGGTGACGTGCGGGTCTCGGGTCGTCCGGCGGTGGAGGCCGTGCAGCATCGCGAGGTCGGCATCGTGTTCCAGCAGCCGGTCCTCCTGCCGTGGAAGAGCGCGCTCAAGAACGTCACGTTCCTGCGCGATCTGATCGATGGCCGCTCCGCGCGAGGCCAGAATACGGCCCGCGCCCGGGAGCTGCTGAATCTGGTCGGCCTGGGTCACGCCGGCGCCCGCCTGCCGTCCGAGCTGTCGGGAGGCATGGCACAGCGGGTGGCGATCGCACGGGCGCTCGCGCTCGATCCCAAGATCCTGCTGATGGATGAGCCATTCGGTGCACTGGACGAGATCACCCGGATGCGCATGAACCTGAGCCTGCTGGACATCTGGTCGCGGCTCCAGAAGACGGTCCTGTTCGTGACCCACTCCATCGCCGAGGCCATCTTCCTGTCCGACGAGGTCTACGTCATGGAGGCACATCCGGGCCGGATCCGCGAGCGCCTGGAGGTCGATCTGCCACGTCCGCGGACCACGGACACGCCGGACGACCCTCGCTTCAACCAGCTCGCCAGCCACCTGCGCCACCTGCTCGTCGAGCGAGCGGAGGACGAGCGATGACCGCGGGAGGCACCGGCCCCGCCCCGACGAAGGTCGGCCCGGGCGGGCGTTCGACGGGTCGCTGGCTCGGAGGCGCCGACCGCCGCGTGCGGGCCATCCTGCCGGCGCTCGCGCTGACCGTCGTCATCGTGGTCCTGTGGGAGCTGCTGCTGCCCGCGCTGGGCATCTCCCGGTTCATGGTCGCCCAGCCGAGCCAGATCGCCGGGTCGCTCAACAGGTATGCGGAACTGTTCGTGTCCGCGGCGCTCACCACGAGCGCGGAGATCCTGTGGGGGTTCCTGCTGAGCGTCGCGGTGGGCGTGTCCCTGGCGCTGCTGCTCACCTGGTTCGACACGCTCGCGAGCGCGGTCTTCCCCATCGTGGTGGCGCTGCAGATCGTGCCCAAGGTGGCGCTCGCACCGCTGCTCGTCTTGTGGTTCGGGTTCGGCGACCTGCCCAAGATCCTGCTGATCATGCTCATCGCGTTCTTTCCCATCACCCTGAACATGCGGACCGGTCTGAACTCGGTCAGCCCGGACCTGCGCCTGCTGATGCGCTCGGTCGGCGCGTCCAAGTCCCAGGTCGTCACGCGGGTGCAGATCCCGACGTCGCTCCCCTATCTCTTCGCGGGCCTGCGGATCGCCATCACGCTCTCGGTGATCGGCGCCGTGGTCGCCGAGTTCGCGGGTGCCAACCAGGGCCTCGGGTTCCTCATCCAGTACGCCTCGACGCAGCTGGACACGCCGCTGCTGTTCGGAGGCCTGGTGGTCATCTCGGTGATCGGCTTCGTCTTCTACTACGGCCTGGCCGTGGTCGAGCGGATCGTGAACCACTGGTACCCGTTCCTGGAGGTGCGCGCGAAGTCCTGATCGCGATCCTCTGGACCGGCCGCTGGCCGGCGACACCCAAGCGTTCCAACCGTCAAGGAGGCGACATGCTCAGAGACAGGCGACTCATCCTCGGTCCGGTCGTGGCCGCGCTGGCCATGGTGGCGACGCTCGGTCCCGCAGGGACGATCGGCGCATCGCCCGATCCATCCGTGCCTGCGACGCTGACACCCGTCAAGGTGCAGCTGGACTACGTCCTGCGGGGCAACCACGCACCCTTCTTCGTGGGCAAGGAGAAGGGCTTCTTCGCCAAGCACGGCATCGATGTCACGAGCATCGAGCAGGGCAAGGGCTCCGGTCCGGGCATGCAGCTGGTGGGTGCGGACCAGGCCGACTTCGGCTTCGGAGACCTGCCCACCCTGGTGGTGGCGCGATCGCAGGAGATTCCCGTGGTCGCCCTGGCGGCCGTGAACCAGAAGAGCCCGCTGTCCCTGTGCACGCTCAAGGACAAGCACGTCCTGACGTCGCTGGCGGACCTGGAGGGCCTCAGGGTCGGCCTCCAGTCCAGCGGGTCGACCTACGTGTTCTACCAGGCGATCACGGCGGCGAACGGCGTGGACCGCTCCAAGGTCACGGAGCTGCCCGTCACCCCGCCCTATGAGAACTACCTGCTGCAGGGGCAGGTCGACGTGATCATGTGCTACGTGGATGCCGAGGTCCCGGAGCTCCGCGCCAAGGCGGCGGATCACGGCGAGCTGGCCATCCTGCGCGGCCCGGACGTCGGCTATGACGTCTTCGGCTCCGGAATGTACACCTCGGAGCGGATGATCAACGAGCATCCCGATGCCGTGGCCGGATTCACGGCCGGGTACCTCGAGGCGCTCCAGTGGGTGATCGACAACCCCGCGGAGGCAGCTGCCATCGTCGCGGCCGCGAGCCCGCTCACGGCGGACAAGGCACCCATCTTCCTGGAGCAGATCCAGGCGGACATCGACGAGACGTTCACGGACGAGACGACCGATGCGCACGGGCTGGGCTACATGGACCCCGAGAAGTGGGTCAAGACGAAGGCCGTGCTCGAGAGCCAGGGGCTGCTGAAGTCGGACGTGCCCGTCGAGAGCGTGTTCGACGGCTCCTTCCAGGCGGCGGCGGCGGGGCAGTGAGGCGCGCCCGGCCCGTCGCCCGGCGGGCCGGGTGACTCCGGGCATGGATGGTCGATCGGGGTCGGGCTGCTGCGTGCCGCCCCGATCGGTCCTCCGGCCCACTGATGGCGGCCGGACGATGGCCCGTCACGGCCGCTAGACTCTGCCCATGGGTGCCGTCGAGACCATGGAGGACTTCTTCACGCGGTTGAACGCGGGAGACCGCGCGGGCGCCGTGCGGCTGTTCGATGAGAAGGCGGAGATGCGCGTCCACGTCCAGGGGAACTCCCGCCTGCTGCGGGGATCGGAGCAGGTCGGCGGATGGTTCCTGCGCGCGGACAAGGGGCTCCGGATGATCCCCGGGGATGTCCGCGAGACCGGCAACACGTACGAGGCGGACCTGGTCGTGGTCCGGCCGGGGGCGCCGTCGCAGCATCTGGACGCCACGTTCCGGGTGGAGGCCGGCAAGATCACCGCCATCAACCTCGCCCCCCGCTAGCGCGGCGGACACGCCTCAGGAGGCCGTGTCAGCCCCTGGTCGGCCGGGTCTGCGACACCCGCCGACGGACGACCCTCCGCCGCCCGGGTCCGCCGCCGGTCAGCCGCCCTGCGGCTTCTTGGTTGGCTTCGGCGGCGTCGGACACTGCCAGTCCTCGGGCGGGATCTGGAGCACCTGCCCGATGGACAGCAGGTCCGGGTTCCGGCGCAGCTGCCGATTGGCGCAGATGAGCACTTCCTTGGTGATCGTGAATCGGCGGGCGATGTCGATGAGGGTGTCGCCGCCCCGCACGGTGTACGTGTCGAACTCGCCCGTCGCAGCCTGCGTGGCGAACGGTGCCGTGCTGCGGTCTGGCCGCGGCGATCCCACGAAGCCACCCGGGTCCAGCGCCGCCGTGGGCGGGGCCGTGGGGGCCGGGTCATGGGTGAGCAACCCGGGCGCCAGGAACAGGATGGCGGCGGCCAGGAACAGCGCCACCGCGGCAAGCGCCACCGGCGGGATCGCCCCCGGTCGGAGGCGACGCCATCCCCGCCGTGGTCCGTCCCCCTCGGGCTGGTTCCATTCGCCCGACCCGTGCGCGCGTGCGCGTCGGCGAGCCTGGGGCGTCGTCGCGACCGGAGCGCTCGCGTCCAGGGGCACCCCGGGGGGCTGACGCCTGCGCGGCGCGAGCGCACCCGGTGGGTCGTCCTCCACGGGCGACGGGGCGGCGGTCCCCACCTCGACCGCTTTGACAGCGGACGGCAGCGCGTCGGCCGCGGGGTGCGCGTCGTCGCCCTCGGCCCCCGGCGGGGCACCCTCGGCAGTCGTGGTGGCCGAGATGGCGGGACCCGGCCCGGTCCGCGACGCGATCGCACCGGTCGTGCCGGTCGTGCCGGTCTCATCGTGCGGTCCCCGAGAGAGGAACGAGGGCAGCCACCGCGACCGCGACGCGAGATCCGCGGCGGGCGCTCCCGCGGCTGGCATGGGTGTGGACGCGATCGACTCCGGGCCGGCTCCAGCGGGAGTCGAGTCCCCGATGACCTGGTCGGCCGGGAACTCGCCCGGCTGCCCGCTCCTCGACCCGGTGGAGGGTTCACCGAGGACGCCCTGCCAGGCGCTCGCCCCCGATGCCGGCGCCTGCGACGCATGCATCGGCACGGGCCCATCTCCGATCCGGATCGCGATGGGGGTCGGCGGCGGGCCGACACCGGCCGACCACCCGGACCCGGGGGGCGCGGGCGCTGGCGCCGAGAGCGGCGCCGGAGGGTGGGCCGGTCCGGACGCCTGTGTCTCGACACCCGGGACCGCGCCGCCGTCAGGTGTGTCGGGTGTCTCCGGCATGTCGGGCGTGCCGGTCGGCGAGAACGGCGGCGAGAACGGCGCGCTCCGGCTCGCGCCGAACGTGCCCGCCACCCGACCGGACCTCGGCAGGGGTGGCCACTCAGGGAACTCGCTCGTGCCCTCATCCGCGGGAGGGGGCGCCGCCTGGCCGGAGACGGTCCAGCCGAGCCGCTCCGCATCCAGCGGCGGCCGCGCGCTGTCCGGCAGGGTCGCGGTCGACCGCATCGCAGGTTGGGCGACCCAGGGTGGCGGTGCCGCCCACACGAATCCGGCGGCATCCGCGGTGTCACCCGGCTGCCACGCCGGGGCGGACACCTGGCCGGGCGGCTGCCACGCCGGAGGCGGCGCGTACCCTGGCGGAGGCGGCGGCAGGACGGTGGGCACGGCACCGACGCCGCGATGATGCGCCTCTCGTGGCGGCGGGATCTCCGCCACGGGAGGCTCGGGGATCGGCGCGAACGGCCGCGCGGCGGCCCCGTCAGGCGAGACCTGGTCCGGCACCGGCTCGGCGGCGGCGCGCGCCGCCCAGTCCAGGAACGATCGGCACGACGCGAACGCGGGCGTGAGACAGAACGTCTCCTGGTAGGTCAGCGCGCGCGGCTGCGGCGCCAGCTCCGCGTAGCATCGATGGCGGCCGTCGGGGACGGCGGAGCGGAGATCCCGGTCCTCCTCGAGCGCGAGGAAGGGACACGCGATCGGGAGCGTCCCGCCTGACGGAACCCGGTCGGACATCGGTCGATGATAGGGCGCGGTCCGCGAACCCGCCTGCGGCAGGACGGCCGGACCGATGCGTCAGGATGTCGGGCGGCGCGTCGCGGCGACGATCCTGGATGACGCCACGCGGGGTCCCGCCACGCGGGGTCCCGTCACGCGCCGGCGGTCGCCAGTGCGTCGGCCGTGACCGTCTGCTCGAGCACCTGTTCGGGGCCCGCCCGGACCACCATGCCCGCCGCCACGGTGTCGGACGTCGCCTCGTCGATGAGCACGAACCCACCGGTGGTGCGGCTGTCCCGGTACTCGTCGAGCATCAGCGGCTGGCTGGTGCGCAGGCGGACCCGACCGATCTCGTTGAGCGCCAGCTCCGTCGCGTCCTGGTCACGGTGGAGGGTGTTCACGTCGATCCGATAGCGCAGGTCGTCCACCATGGCCTTGACGGTCCGGGTGGTGTGCTTGAGCCAGTACCTGCCGCCGGGTCGGAGCGGCGCGTCGGTCATCCAGCACAGCATGGCGTCCAGCTCGTTGGCCACCGTGGGCTGGTTGTTCGGGCGGCACAGCATGTCGCCCCGCGAGACATCGACGTCATCCGCGAGCTGGATGACGACCGACAGCGGCGGTGCCGCCGACTCGATCTCGCCATCGAGCGTGGCGATGGAGCGGATGCGGCTGCGCCTGCCGGACGGCAGCACCACCACCTCGTCGCCGACCTTGAACACGCCTGCCGCAACCTGGCCCGCGTAGCCCCGGAAGTCGTGATGCTCCTGGCTCTGCGGCCGGATCACCCACTGGACCGGGAAGCGCGCGTCGATGAGGTTCCGGTCGGCGGCGGTGTAGACGTGCTCCAGGTGGTACAGCAGCGACGGGCCCTGGTACCAGGGCGTGCTCAGCGAGCGCTGGACGACGTTGTCGCCGTGGAGCGCCGACATCGGGATGAACTGGATGTCATGGACGGCCAGCTTGGCGGCCCACCGGGAGAACTCCCCGTGGATGCGCTCGAAGACCTCCTCGCTGTAGCCCACCAGATCCATCTTGTTGACCGCCACGACCAGGTGCGGGATGCCCAGCAGCGCGGCGATGAACGCGTGGCGCCGCGACTGCTCCAGGACCCCGTTGCGCGCGTCGATGAGGATGATGGCGAGGTCGCTGGTCGAGGCGCCCGTGACCATGTTCCGGGTGTACTGGATGTGCCCGGGCGTGTCCGCGATGATGAACTTGCGGCGGGGCGTGGCGAAGTAGCGATAGGCCACGTCGATGGTGATGCCCTGCTCGCGCTCGGCCCGCAGTCCGTCGGTCAGCAGCGCGAGGTCCACCTGGGCGTACCCGCGGCGCCGGCTGGTCTTCTCGATCGCCGCCAGCTGGTCCTCGAAGATGCCCTTGGAGTCGTACAGCAGCCGTCCGATGAGCGTGCTCTTGCCGTCGTCCACCGAGCCCGCGGTGGAGAACCGCAGCAGATCCATCTAGAAGTAGCCCTCGCGCTTGCGGTCTTCCATCGACGTCTCCGAGAACGCGTCGTCCGCGCGGGTGGCGCCACGCTCGGTGATCCGGGCTGCGGCGACCTCGAGGATGATGTCCGAGACGGTGGCGGCCGGGGAGTCCACGGCCCCGGTGCAGGTCATGTCGCCCACGGTGCGGTAGCGCACGGTCTTGCGCTGGACCGCCTCGTCCGGGCCGTTGGGCAGGAACTGGCTCGTGGCGAGCCACATGTTGTCGCGCCGGAACACGTCCCGCTCGTGCGCGAAGTAGATGGAGGGGACCTCCAGGTGTTCCCTCTCGATGTACTGCCACACGTCCATCTCCGTCCAGTTGGAGATGGGGAACACGCGCATGTGCTGGCCGCGCCGGATCCGGCCGTTGTACAGGCTCCACAGCTCCGGCCGCTGCGAGCGGGGCTCCCACTGGCCGAACTCGTCGCGCAGCGAGAACACGCGCTCCTTGGCGCGCGCCTTCTCCTCGTCCCGGCGGGCGCCACCGAACACGGCGTCGAACCGGTGTTCCTCGATGGCGTCGAGCAGCGTCGTGGTCTGGAGGCGATTGCGCGACGGGTTGCCTGGCTCCTCGCGCACCCGTCCTCGGTCGATCGACTCCTGGACGGACGCCACGATGAGCCGCTCGTCCAGCTCCGCGACACGCCGGTCGCGGAAGTCGAGGACCTCCGGGAAGTTGTGGCCGGTGTCGATGTGCATCACCGGGAACGGGAAGTGCGCCGGGCGGAAGGCCTTCTCCGCGATGCGCAGCAGCACGATGGAGTCCTTGCCGCCGGAGAACAGCAGCACCGGACGCTCGAACTCCGCGGCGACCTCGCGCATGATGAAGACCGATTCGGCCTCCAGCGCGTCCAGGTGCGTGAGGCCTCGATGGAGCGCGCGCTCCGAGACCAGGGTCGAATCGATCATGCGGGGTCCACGTGCCTCGAGGGGCCGGCGGGTGGAGCCGGCGGGTTGGGACCACGTTCCCTACTCTCGCGATAGAGAACGTCGGAAATGTCGGATGACGGGTAGTATACCGGCCTGACGACCTCGACCCCGCACCGGTGACCCACGCGTGACCGAAACCGACCTGGAGCCCGCTCCGAGCCTCGCCCTCGCGGGCGCCGAGCCGCGCGCACCCCTTGCGGGCGCCGATCCGCGCGCACCCCTCGCGGCCCGCCTGGGGATGGGCTCACGCGCGTTCCGGACATCCGTCGGCCTGCCGCTCGTGTGCGCCGTCGTGATCGGCGTGACCCTCGTCCTGGCACCACCCGACGAGCGGTGGGGGGTCTTCGGGGCGAGCGTCATCGCGGTGCTCGCGGGGCTCTCCGCCACATCCATCGGCGTCTATGGCGGCGTGCTCGTGCCGGGCCTGCTGCTGCTGGGCGTGGATCCGCGATTCGCGGCGGCGGCCTCGCTGTTCCTCCAGCTGCTGGTCATCCCCCTGGGGGCGGGCGCCCACTACCGCCTGGGCAACGTGTCGCGCCACGTGGCCCTCCCGCTCATCCTGTGCGGCATGGCGGGGGCCTTCGTGGGACCGTTCTTCGCGGCGACGCTGCCCAAGGAGATGATCGCGCGCCTGGTGGCCGCGGTGATCGTGTTCGTGGGCGCCGTCGTCCTCGCGACCCTGCGCTGGGGCGGTCTCGGTTCCGTGCTGCCCACCGACCAGGTCTCGCGCGCCCGGATCGGTGGCGTCGGTCTCACGGCCGGGTTCGCCTCGGGCGTGTCGGGAGCGGGCTGGGGCCCCATCGGCGTCAAGCTGCTCATCCTGCTGCGTCTGGAGCCCCGGCAGGCGATCGGATCGTCGCTCGTGGGGCGCGTGTTCATGGCGGCGGCGGCGGTGGTCGGGTTCCTGCTCAGCGCGCGCATGGCGGAGTCGATGGACGTGAACTACTGGATGCTGCTGCCGATGTTCGCGGGGTCGGTCGCGGCGATGGTGCCCGGCGCGTTCATGGTCAGCCGCCTGGGTCGCGAGCGCGCGACGATCATCGTGACGGTGCTGTCCATCAGCCTGGCGATCCCGACGCTCGTCTGGGGCCATTGAGGGACCGACCGGCAGGCGGTGTCTGGAGCGGCATCTCAGGCGGTGTTCTCAGGCGGCATCTGACCCGAGGGCGGGAGAGGATGCCAGGGCAGATGCCGATCGGGTGGCGCGCTCGCGCCGCTGGCCCAGGAGCAGGCCCGCTCCCAGGCACACGGTCCCCGAAAGCAGCAGCCAGCGCACCGCCTCCGCGGCCTGGGGTCCGACGCCTACCAGGCCGAGCACCCGCTCCGCGTTCGTGATGAGGATCATGCCCGCGACCACCGCGCCGAGCGAGCGATGGTCGATGTGACGCACCATCCAGGCCGCGATGGGCGCCGCGATCAGGCCGCCCAGGAGCAGCACCACCACCGCATCCCACGCGATCAGCTGTGCCCCCAGCCCGAGCAGGAACCCGATGCTGGCGCCGAGTGACACCAGAAACTCGGAGGCGCTGACGGTGCCGATGACCAGGCGCGGATGAAGCCGTCCGGACGCCATGAGCGTCGAGGTGGTCACGGGACCCCATCCGCCGCCGCCCGCCGCATCCAGGAACCCCGCGAAGACGCCCAGCGGCCCCAGGGTCCGGAACCGGGGCCGGAATGCCTTGACCGCCACCGGCGTGCCGCGCACGGCCCGCACGAGGATCAGGACGCCCAGCACGGACAACAGGAGCGAGACCCACGGACGCGCCGCGGACGCATCCACGCTGGACAGCACATACGCGCCCAGGAAGCCGCCGATGCCGCCCGGCAGCGCGAGGCGGGTCACGGTGCGCCAGTCCACGTTGCCGAACCGCCAGTGCGCGGCGCCCGAGGCGAGCGTGGTGCCGAGCTCCGCGAGATGGACCGACGCGGAGGCCACGGCCGGGGTCAGACCGACGGTGAGCAGCAGCGTGGTGGAGGTCACGCCGTAGCCCATGCCCAGGGAGCCATCCACCAGCTGCGCCACGAACCCCACGATCGCGACGACCACGAGGCTGTTGCCGAGAGCCATGATGTCTCCTCTGACGGACGCCCGACCGGCGCCTATTGTCTGTGTTGTCTACCGAGTCGGTAGGATTACGCGACATCATGGACCCGCCCCGGTCCGCTGTCAAGCCCAGGCTCGACCGGACCGGTGTCGCACGGGAGCACGGGAGCGCGGGAGCGCGAGGGCGCCGGGGTGCGGAGGCGCAGATCGGGACCCACCGGTGCCGGGGTTGCGGACCGGGGGCTGCGGAGACGCCGATCGGGGCCCGGCGGCGGAGGGCGTGCGACAATCGGAGCACCTGGTCCCAGCCCGGATCGGGGCCCCACACTCACGGCCGTGAGCCGACCAAGGAGAGCCACCCGCCGATGGATCTGCAGCACGTCCTCGCCCCCAAGCGCACCGCCCATGCCCACTGCGACATCCCCTGCGGGGTCTATGACCCGGCGCAGGCACGCATCGAGGCGGAGAGCTGCTACCGCATCATCGAGAAGTACCACGCCTCGTCCGACGAGGTCTTCCGGGCCCGCTGCCTCATCGTCAAGGAGGAGCGCGCGGAGCTCACCAAGCACCACATCGACGTGATGTGGCACGACTACTTCAAGCCGGAGCACCTCGACAAGTACCCCGACCTGCACGACACCTGCTGGAAGGCGTCGAAGCAGGCGTCCCAGGTGAAGCGCACCGTCGACCTCGAGGAGGCCAGGAAGCTGCTGGCCCTGATCGACCGGATCGACGAGTACTGGAAGGGCACGAACGGCCCGGCGGCGACGCGCCTGCCGTCCGCCTGATCTCCGGCACAGGCTCGTCCCTCATGGCGACGGCGCCCTCGGGCGCCGTCGCGCGATTCCCCGGGAGCGCTCGTCGCATGCCATCCGTCCGCTGGCCGCTCACCCTGGCGCTCCTGACCGTCAGCGGCGCCGCCATCGCGTGCGCTCCCGCGCGTGCCGCCGGACGGCTGGTGCGTCGGTCGTGGGCGAATCGCGTGGCCATCGCCGGGCGCAGCATGGAGCCCGCGCTCGAGGACGGCGACTGGGTCCTGGTCGACCCGGACGGCTATCTGGGCCACGACCCGCGGGTTGGTGACCTGGTCCTGGCACCCGATCCGCGCGAGCCCGAGCGGCTGCTCATCAAGCGCGTCGGAGCGGTGGAGCCCGGCGGACGCCTGACCCTGCTGGGCGATGCGCCGGAGGCGTCCACGGACTCGCGCGTCTTCGGGACGATCCTGGCAGGCGAGGTGCGCGGCCGGCCCTGGTTCCGCTACTGGCCGCTGGAGCGGCTCGGTCCGCTGCGCTGACGTCGGAGGTCCACGTCTGGCGGGCGGGCACGGCCGGGGCGCCGGGCGCCGGGTTCACCCCAGGAACACCTCGCCGATGAGCTTGATGTGCTCCAGGTCGAACGGCAGGAAGACCTGGAGCATCACCCGCTCGATGCCCGCCTCCCCCAGCGCCGCCACCCGCTCCCGAGCCTCGTGGGGCAGGCCCGTCGCCCAGCGGTCGCGCCTGGCGTCCAGCCAGGCGCCGGCATCGGCCGGATCCGCCCCGAACGTGCGCACCTGGTCCGCGGTCCGGGCGGCCAGCTCCGCGGCATCCCGCCCGACGAGCACGCCGGTCATCGCCGAGCGCACCAGCGTCGAAGGGTCCCGGCCCACCGCGAGACACGCCGCATCCAGCTTCGCGTTCACCTCGCGCGCCTGCTCCGGCGTCGCCGACGAGAGGTTGTGCTCATCCGCGTAGGTGGCCGCGAGGCGCACCGACCGCGGTCGACCCGACCCGCCCACGAGGATGGGCGGGCGGGGGTCCTTCGGTCGGAACAGCGACCCGGTCACCTTCACGTGCTGACCGTCCATCGTCCAGCCGTCGGGTTCGTCCCACAGCCCGTGGAACAGCCGGAGCGTCTCCTCCAGCAGGTCCACCCGCACCCGGTCCTCCGGGTACGGGATGCCCAGCTCGGCATGCTCCTGCTCGTTCCAGCCCGCCCCCAGTCCGCACTCGATGCGCCCGGGCGCCATGTCGCAGACCGTCTGGACCACCTTCGCGAGCGACCCCGGGATGCGGAACGTCATCGGTGACACGAGCGTGCCCAGTCGGATCCGGCTGGTCTCCCGGGCCAGGCCCGCGAGCGTGGTCCAGGCATCGGTGGTGGGCAGCCCGGCCTCGCCCGGGAAGCTGGTGTAGTGGTCGGAGCGGAACAGCGCCTCGAAGCCCGCCTCCTCCGCGGTCCGGGCGACCGCGAGGATGTCGGCGTACCGCATCCCCTGCTGGGGCTCGATCATCAGGGCGTGGCGCATGGGACCTCCGACGGCGCACCCGAAACTCCTTCAGGCGCGCTGAATGATTCCGCTTGACAGAACCGTTCTGATGTGCAGAATGCTTCAGGTGACAGAAACCATTGATGACGGCACGCGCCTGCCGGCCCAGGCCCCGGACGCGCTCGTCGACGCCATCGTCGCAGAGTACGAGCCGATCGTGGCGCGCACGCGACGGGCGATGGCCGGCTTCTGGCACGATCGCAAGGTCAGCAAGACGACCCTGTTCGTGCTGCTCCAGCTCGATGCCCACGGTCCGCTCTCGATGAGCCGGCTCGCCGGCCTGCTGGACGCGGGGCTCTCCAACGTGACCGGCATCGTGACCCGGATGGAGGACCTCGGCTACGTCGAGCGGGTGCGCGACGAGCGGGACCGGCGCGTGGTGCTCGTCCGGGTCACCGAACGGGGTCACGAGGTCACCGAGGAGCTGCACGAGCTGCGGCGTCGCCACGTCCGCGACCTGGTGCTGGCCCTCGACCCGTCCGATCGACAGGCGTGTCTCCAGGCGTTCCGGGCACTGCGCCAGGCCGCCGAGCGCCTGGACCCGGGGGCGGTGCCTGACCAGCCGTCCTGCTGACCGATCGACCACCCCGCTCAACATCGACCCTCGAAGGAGTCACCCGCGCATGGAAGCCCCCGCCTCCGGCATGGACTGGGCCGCCAAGGACCCGGCGCTGCTGCTGCCGCACCGGCGCAAGATGGAGATCCTGTTCGCCGTCCTGCTCGGCCTGTTCCTCTCCGCGCTCGACCAGACGATCGTGGGCACGGCCCTGCCCACGATCGTGGGCGACCTGGGCGGCTCCAACGAGCTGTACACCTGGGTCATCACGATCTACCTGCTGACGAGCACGATCACTGGCGTCTTCTACGGGAAGCTGTCCGACCTCTACGGGCGTCGCCCGATGCTGCTCATCGGCGTCACCATCTTCCTCATCGGCTCCGCGCTGTCGGGCCTGTCGCAGAACATGGAGCAGCTCATCCTGTTCCGGGGCATCCAGGGCGTCGGCGCCGGCGCGCTGTTCCCCATCTCGCTCGCCATCATCGGCGACCTGTTCACGCCCGTCGAGCGCGGCAAGTACCAGGGGCTGTTCGGCGCGGTGTTCGGCGTGGCCGCCGTGCTCGGTCCGCTGCTGGGCGGCTGGCTGACCGACCATGTCAGCTGGCACTGGATCTTCTACGTCAACCTGCCCATCGGCGTGATCGCGCTGGCCATCATCTACCGCTATCTGCCCGCGATCAAGCGGTCGGGCACCCGGTACCAGCTGGACTACCTGGGCGCCGTCGTGTTCACCGTGGGCATCAGCTTCCTGCTGGTGGGCCTCACCAACAAGGCCACCGGGGACTGGTCGGACACGAACGTGGGCGGGTTCATCCTGCTGGCGCTCGTGGTCCTGGCGGGCTTCGTGCTCGTGGAGGCGCGCGCGAAGGAGCCCATCGTGCCGCTGGACCTGTTCCGCAACCGCGTGTACACGATCTCGGTCCTGGCCGTGTTCCTCGCCGCGTTCGGGTTCTTCGCGGCGGTCGTGTTCCTGCCTCGCTGGTTCCAGTTCGTCAAGGGCATCAGCCCCACGGAGTCGGGGCTCCAGACGCTGGCCCTGCTGGCGGGCGTCATCATCAGCTCCATCGTCTCGGGCAACCTCATCAGCCGGACCGGCCGGTATAAGTTCATCATCCTGTCCTCGCTGGCGTTGATGGCCCTGGGCCTGTGGCTGATGACCAACATCGACTACACCACCGACCTGCCGATGCTGTGGGTCTGGATGTTCATCACCGGCGTCGGCATCGGGCCCACGCTGGCCGCCTTCACCATCGTGGTCCAGAGCGCGGTGCCCTTCGCGAAGCTCGGCGTGGCCACCTCCAACCTCACCTTCTTCCGTCAGGTCGGCGGCTCGGTGGGGCTGGCCCTCGTGGGCACCATCTTCGCGGGCGTGCTCAACGACGCCATCGTGCCGTCGCTGGTGCACCAGGGCATCCCCCAGGAGTTCGCGGGCCGGCTCGCGCAATTCGCGGGCGGCGGAGGCGGCGGCGAGGTGGGCCAGGTGGGCCAGGACCTGCGGACCGCGCTCTCGACGGCACTGCCGCCGCAGGCACAGCCCTTCCTGGACCAGATCGTCAACGGCGTGTTCGACGCATTCTCCCAGGCGGTCGCCGCAGCGTTCTGGGCGGGCGCGGTCGCCGCGGTCGCCGCACTGGCGGTTGCCGTGTTCCTGCCGGAGGTCCCCCTCCGGGGCATGGTCAAGCGCGGTGCGAAGGGCCTCGCCGGCCGACCCGACGGCGTCGCCGCCGACGGGCACGGCGGGGGGCCCGCGGGCGCGCCGTCCGACCCGGAGCCGGAGATCATCGTCCCCGGCATCTGACCCGACGGCGGGCGGGCACGCACCGGGAGCCACACCCGGCGGCGGGCTACGATGGGTCGCGATGACCGACCCGACCCTCCTTCCTGTCCCGTCCCACCTCCAGGCGCCCGGCACGGCCGATGCGCCCTGGAGGCCGGTGGCCACGCTTGACGAGCTGCCGCCTGGCGCCCTCCACCGCGTGACCCGCGGCGACCTCGACGTCCTGCTGGCCCACACGCCCGCGGGTCTGGTGGCCACGGACGACCGCTGCCCGCACATGGCGGCACCGCTGTCGCTCGGGACGCTGGACGGGTGCGAGGTCGCGTGTCCGCTCCACAAGGGTCGGTTCGACCTGGCGACGGGCGACGTCACGCTGTTCCCCACGACCGGCGGCCTTGACGCGGACGGGGGGTACCACCCCACGTGGACGCCCCCGGGGGCAGAACCCAAGCCCGAGCCGTCCGACATCAAGGCACGCGCCCGCGCGCTGACCCGCGTGCGCCAGCTGCGCTACTACCCGCTGCGGGTCAGGGACGGGGTCATCGAGCTCCGTCTCCCGGGATGAGCGGCCTGCGGATGCGCTCGCTCGCATGGCGCTGGGGTCCGGCGGTGGTGTGGGCTGCCATCATCTTCGCGCTGTCGCACCAGCCGGGGCTGCGCATCAGCTCGGATGACGCGGTGGACGGGCCGGCTCGACACGTCGCCCACGGGTTCGTGTTCACGGTGCTGACCGTGCTCGTCGTGCATGGGCTGGGCGAGCTCGGTCGACCCCTGACGGCGCGCACGGCGCTCGTGGCGGGCGCCGCGGGCGTGGCCTATGGCATCAGCGACGAGATCCACCAGACGTTCGTGCCCGACCGGACCGGCCAGGCGATCGACGTCGGCTACGACACGGTCGGGGTCGCGGTGGGCCTCGCGCTGGTGTGGGCCTGGGGGTGGTGGCGGGGTCGGACCACCGCCCGCTGACGGCGCGTCAGGCGCCTGTCCGACCGCCCACCGGGATCCGTCGCTCCACGCCCATCACGACCACCCGAAATCCCGCCGCGGAGGCCGCCGCGGCGTCGATCACGTCACGGCCGTCCACGACCAGCCGCCCGGGCATGGTGCTCGCGACCGCGGCCCAGTCGAGCCGCCGGAACTCCGGCCACTCCGTGGCCGCGACCACCGCGTCCGCGCCGGCGCAGGCCTCCGCCGCGCTGCTCGCGGGCTCCACGGCCACGCCGTCCACGCGCAGCCGCGCGACTCCGGCGAGGGTGGCGACCGGGTCGTACGCCCGGACCGCGGCGCCGCGCGCCGCCAGCCGCGCCGCGACCCGGAGCGCGGGCGATTCGCGCAGGTCGTCGGTGCCCGCCTTGAAGGTCAGGCCCAGGAGGCCGATGCGCCGGCCGTCGACGGTCCGGCCCGCCGCGCCCTCCAGCCGGTCGACGAGCCAGTCGGCCTGGCCCTCGTTTGACGGCGTGATGGCCCGCATGAGCGGCGCGTCAACGCCATGGCGCGCCGCGAGGTCGGGCAGCGCCCGCGCCTGCGAGGGGAAGCAGGACCCGCCGAAGCCCGGTCCCGGCGACAGGAACGAGCGGCCGATCCTCTTGTCGAGGCCCATCCCGTCGACGACCGCGCCGACGTCCGCGCCGGTCGCCGCGCACAGCCGGGCGAGCTCGTTGGCGAACGTGACCTTCGCCGACAGGAACACGTTGGACGCGATCTTGATGGTCTCGGCGGACGTCAGGTCCGTGACCATGACGGGCGCCTCCAGGGGCGCGTAGAGCAGGCGCAGGTCCTCCGCCAGCCGGCCGCCCGCCGCGGGGTCCGCCACGCCGATGACCACCCGGTCGGGCATCAGGAAGTCGTCCACCGCGGAAGCCTCCCGGGTGAACTCCGGGTTGAACGCGATCTCCACGGACGGGTCGATGGCCCGCGCGGCCCCGGCGATGGCGACCGCGGTGCCGGGCAGGAGCGTGGAGCGGACCACGATCGAGCGCGGCGCGCCGGGGTCGCGCGCGAGCCCCTCCACGGCCCTCGTCACGAGGCCTCCGAACCACTCGCCGTCCGCGTCCAGCGTGCCCACCGCCACGATCACCAGGCGCGTGCCGTGCGCGGCGGCGGCCGTGTCATGGAACGACAGGCGACCCGCGCGCACCGTCTCTTCGACCAGCTCGTCGAGGCCCGGCTCGCGGATCGGCAGCACGCCCCGGCGCAGCCGCGCGACCCGTCCGGCGTCGATGTCGATGCACCGGACATGGTTCCCGAGGCGCGCCAGGCAGGCGGCGGTGACGAGGCCCACGTACCCGGCCCCAAGCACGCTGATGAGCATCGCAGAAGGGTACCCCGAACCCGGACCAGGGTCCCGGTGCGGCATGGCCCGGATGGGCGGGTTCGACGGATGGGGCTGGAGGCGGTACGCTGCGCGCCATGCACCGCCCCCAGGCGGTCGGGCCCCGCGCCGTGATGCTGGGTCTGCTCGTCGCCCTGGCCCTGCCCTCCGCCGCTGCGCAGGCGGGTCGCCCGACCGGTCACGGCCCGGTCCGGACGCCTCTCCACCAGCGCACCGCCGACGCCTACCTGCTGGCACGCACGGCCAAGGAGGCCGTCAAGGCGGGCACGACGGACAAGGCCTGCACCGGGTGGCGGTCCACGCTGTTCCCTCCCCCGTCCATCTACGTGCTCCAGACCCGCGGCCCGGACAAGGGCAAGGTCTACCGTGACCCCGCGGATCCGACCGGAGCCACGCCGCTGGCGATCCCGTTCCGCGAGTACGTCGAGATCACGATGGCCGCCGAGTTCCCCGCCTTCTACCCGCAGGAGGTGCTCAAGGCGGGCGCCATCGTGGTCAAGCAGTACAGCTGGTACAACACGATCGTGTACCGCGGCGGCGTGGACGTGGACGGCCTGTGCTACGACGTCCGCGACGACACCATCGACCAGTGGTACGAGCCGGAGAAGCGCGTACCGAAGCCGTCGCAGCTCAAGGCGATCGCGGCGACGTGGGCCACGCACCTGCGCAAGTCCAAGTCCGACAAGCCACAGGGCTGGTTCTTCCGGCCGGGCTACCGCGCCGGCGCCAACGTCCCCTGCGGGTCGGACGCCGACGGGTTCCGGATCTGGCAGCACAGCGCCTACGCATGTGGCAAGTCCGGCATGGACATGGAGCAGATCCTCCGCCGCTACCTGGAGCCGCGCCTTGAGATCGTGACACCCGGCCAGCACGACATCCTGGGCGACGGGAGCGGGACGCTGACATCCGAGATGGGCGACGTCAGCGCCCTCGTCGAGACCGGCGGCGGCGCGCTCGTCCCGCACCTGTGGCAGATGGAGCGGTCGGGAATCGGCACGGCAGACGCGAGCAGCATCGACCTGTCCGGTCCGGACGTGCTGGGCTTCGCATCCGACGACGCGAACGGCGACGGCTGGGACGACCTCGTGTTCGCTCGATCCACGGGTCAGACGAGCGTCCGGGTGTCGGTCGCCAGGAGCGACGGCACGGAGTATCGCGGCGCGGACAGCTGGTGGTCAGGCGAGCTGCAGGCGAGCCCGGAGGGCGCCCGGCTGCTCGTCGGCGACTGGAACGGCGACGGGCGCCAGGACGCGGGCCTGTTGCTGCGGAAGCCCGATCGGACCGCCGAGCTGCGGGTGCTCCTGCGCAAGAAGGGCAACGCCTATCAGTCGCCGGTGTCATGGTGGACCGGCCCGTTCGATCCGGAGACCACGCGCGCGAGCGCCGGCGACTTCGACGGAGACGGACGCGCCGACCTGCTGCTGGTCACGGACCTGGGCGCAGGCGGGCTGCGCATCGATGTCGCCTACTCTCCGGCGACGAGCAAGGTGGCGGGCCTGGGCGGCCTCAAGCGGCGGTACGTCGCGACGGATCTCGCCGCCGGCGCCGTGAAGATCACCGTGGGCGACGTGACCCGGGATGGCCGCGACGACGTGCTGCTGCTCCGTGACAGCGACACCCGCACGACGATCGACGTGCTGAAGGCCTCCCGGGGCAACAAGGCGTTCCGTCGCACCGAGGCGTGGCGCTCCACGGCGGACGGTCACCTCCCGTTCGCGAAGCTCAGGATCGCCGCGAGCGACGTCGATTACGACGGCCTCATGGACCTCGTGGTCTTCCGGGACAGGGGCGACGAGGGGACGCAGATTCTCACGTTCGTGACGCCGGAGCGCTCGGCATACGGCACCCTCGAGCCGGGGGAGAGCCTGAGCGACGGCGACGTCGAGTGGACCGGACTGCGTCCGTATTGACGTCGGCCGGCTGACCCATCGAGGCGAGGTCCGGCTGCTCAGGCGTCCCGGATCGTCCGCCAGGCCACCTCGTCCACGCCGGCGCAGAATCGATTGCCGCAGCGCACGAGCGGCAGGCGCAGCAGGCGAGGGTCCGCCAGCAGACGCTCGAACAGCTCTCCGTCGCTCATCCGCAGGTAGCCCAGGCCTGCGTCCCGCCACGCGGCGGCGTCCGTGTCGGCGAGCGCCGCGACTCCCAGTCGATCCGCGAACCGACGCAGCTCGGTGAGGGCGGGCGGCCGGACGGCGAGGTCCACGAAGGTCACAGGGATGCGACGCTCCTTGAAGAAGCGCTGCGCCTTCTGGGTGCCTCGAGAGTCCTTGCGACCGAAGATCTGGACCTGCGGTCCTGAGGGTCCAGGCATGGGGACCGGCGCGACCGAGTCGGTGTGAGCGAGTCAGAGCGACCGATTCGGGGCGAACCCGTGGTCAGGCCGGCTTCGGGGCCGGCTTTCGACCGCGATTGCTACGCCGCTCGGGAGTCATCAGGCCCACGTAGAAGCCGTTCGGCGACTTCCTCACAGCGATCTCGACGCCCGCGGTCTTGGAGGCCCGCAGGAGCTGCTGCCGGACGGTGAGCGGCTTCTCATCGGGCTCCAGGACCACCTCGTAGACCACGCTTGGATCGGTGATGGTCTTGAGCTTCTTGATGACCTTCAGCTGCTCCTCGCTCACCTGCCTGCCGGCAGCCGAGGCAACCGACGCCTTCTTCGGCTGAGGGTTCATGGATGTCGCGTCCACCTTGCGAAACCGTGCCACCGTCACGCTCCTCGATGTCTATTTGGCGGGCCACGCCCTGACTGTCTCGGGCTCATGTCCCGTCCCACCTCGTGTCGAGGCGCTCGGTGAAGCATACGCCTCTCGGGACAGTCTGTGGGCGGTCCGCGAATTCATCACGGGATTGGACACTGCGTCATCCCGCGGACGCTGGTACCCTGCCGCCGTGCGGAACCCACCACCGCGAACCGTGCGCGGCGCCGGTCTGGCGCCTGCGGCGAGGGTCGCCATCGTGCTCGTCGGCCTGGTCACCCTCGCGCTGCTGGCCGTGGGCTGGCCGGTGCATGCCAACGCGGTGCTGGAGTCCAGCGACCCACCGGACGGCAGCACGCTGACGGCTTCGCCTGTCGCCGTGACCGCGCGATTCAGCGAGCAGCTGGACGGGGCGGCCAGCCAGATGGTGCTGCGCGACGAGGCCGGCGGGGTGATCGCCACGGGTGGCGTGGACACATCCGCCGCGAACGGGAGGCGGATGGTCATCGACATCACGGCCCCGCTGCCCGATGGATCCTATGACGTCCGATGGACCGCGGTGAGCGCCGCGGACGGAGCGTCCGAGGAAGGTTCCTTCGGGTTCGCGGTCGCGACCGGCACGGTCGGCAGCCCCGTGCCATCAGCCTCGCCCCTGCCGGTGCTCACGGACTCGGTTCCCGCCGAGGGCGATGTCCTCGATGCCGTCGTCATGACCGTCACGGCGCGGTTCGCGTGGATGCCGCTCGATCCAGAGCGATCGCGCCTGGTCCTGCGCCAGGTCGGCGTGGAGCCACCCGTCGAGGTCGGACAGGGAGGCGTCGATCCCGCCAACAAGAAGCAGCGGGTGCTGCGCCTCGACCTGGCGGCGCCCCTCCCCGTCGGCGAATACGAGGTGCGGTGGACGGTCGCCGTCATCGACGGGACGGATACCGCCAAGGGCAGGTACCGGTTCACCATCGCCTCCGTCCCACCCACGCCGTCGCCCTCGCCGAGCCCGACTCCTTCGGCAGCGCCCACGGTGTCTCCGAGTCCGGACAGGACGGATGCGCCGCCCACCGATCGGCCTGAACCCACCGATCGGCCTGAGCCCACGGATCGGCCTGAGCCCACGGACGCACCGTCCACCGCGACGCCGTCTCCGCGACCGCGACCCAGCATCCCCCTGGTGGATCCCACGCCGACGCCGAGCCCCACGCCCAGCCCAAGCCCCAGCCCGACGCCGACGCCGACGCCCAGCCCGACGCCCAGCCCGACGCCGACCCCCACGCCCAGCCCGACGCCGACGCCGACCCTCAGCCCAAGCCCAACCCCAAGCCCAAGCCCCAGCCCAAGCCCCAGCCCAAGCTCCAGCCCCTCGGCCCCGCCCAGCCCCTCGGCCCTGCCCAGCCCCTCGGCCAGTCCGACGCCACCGCAGAGCCCCAGCCCGAGCCCCCTTCCGTCCCCGAGCGAGCCGCCGTCCTCGGAGCCGCCATCGACGCTGCCGCCGGAGACGCCGCGGCGCACCAACCCCCCGCTGCCGACGCCACCGCCCGCGAACACGCCCGACCCGCTGACCGAGCCCGCGAGTCCGTCACCGCAGGCATCTGTCGATGGATCGCCCGAGCCGTCGCCCGGCACGCAGCCACTGCCCGGCCAGACGGGCAGCACCATCGATGACCTGCTGCCCATCGGCCTGGTCGTGCTCCTCGCCGTGGGCGTGGGCGGTGCGGTCCTGTACCGCCGGCGACCGACCGGAGCCTGATGCGGCCACCGTTCCGGCGTCCCCGCCTCCTGGTCGCGCTGGTCGCGGGTGTCGCCGGATCGGCGGCGCCCGCGGTGGCCTCGGCGCATTCGCTCAGCGGTCGCGTGTCCAGCCCGCTGCCGTTCGCCGCGTATGTGGCCGGAGCCGGAGTGGCTGTCGCCTGCTCGTTCCTGCTGGTCGCGCTGAGCGACCCGGCTCCCCCGCGCGATCGGACGGATGCGCCCGTCCACGCGGTGCCTCGACTGGCCCGGCTCGCGTTCCGGGCGCTGGGCCTCGTGGCCTGGCTCTGGATCGTGGCTCAGACACTCATCGGTGGGTCGAGCGATGCGGACGTCGCCTCGCTGTTCCTGTGGACCTACGGCTGGATCGGCCTCGCGATGGTGAGCGCGTTCCTGGGGCCCGTGTGGCGGTGGATCGACCCGTTCACGACGCTCCACGACCTGGGTGCCTGGGTGCTGCGGCGCATCGGCATCCGGGGGATCTCGCCACAGCCCTGGCCGGAGCGACTGGGCGCCTGGCCCGCGGTCGCCGGATTCGCATTCATCGTGTGGCTGGAGCTGGTCGCCGTGATCGGAGACGGTCGGCCGCTCGGCCTGGTGCTCGTCGGCTACACGCTGGTCACGCTGGCCGGGATGGCGCAGTTCGGACGCGACGCGTGGCGTTCCGGTGGGGAGGCGTTCGGCGTCTGGTTCGGGCTGCTGGGCCGTCTCGCGCGGTACGCCGCCGTGGAGGACGGCACGGACGCCCGCGTGCGCCGCAGGCCGTTCGGGGCCGGACTGGTGGCCCCGGGCTGGACCACCTCGCTGCTGGTGGTGGTGGCGCTCGGGACAGGGTCGATCATCTACGACGGGCTGTCCCAGACGCAGCTGTTCTTCGACCTGTTCGGATTACCCTCGGTCCCCGCGGCCACGCTCATCATGGGCGCTTTCCTCGCAGCGATCGTGGCGGCGGTGCTGTGGGTGGCGCGCCGGGTGAGTGTCGCGGCGATGGCTGCGGGCCTGCTGCCCGTGGCGGTGGGCTACCTGGTGGCGCACTACCTCACCACGCTGCTGGTCGATGGCCAGCGGATCGTGGTGGCGGTGTCGGACCCGTTCCAGCAGGGCTGGGACCTGTTCGGCACGGCGTTCCTGGAGCCCGCCGTGGACTGGCTTCCCATGGAGGTCGTGTGGACGATCCAGGTGGGCGCCGTGGTGGTGGGCCACATCGTGGGAGCCTGGGCGGGTCACGCGGCGGGAAGGCGCACCGCGGCCGCTGGGGAGGGCGCCGCTCCCGACGCTGGCGCGCACGGTCAGCGCTGGCTGGCCATCCTGATGGTGACCCTCACGGCGCTCACGCTGTGGTCGCTGGGCCAGAGCCTGACGTTCGAGGGCGAGCCGGCCTCGGCCCTGGTGCGGGTGGTGAGCGGCGGATAGGCGCCGTGACCGACGCCGCGCGACGGCGCACCTGGCGGCCACCCTTCCCGGTGGACCCGTGGCTGACCCTGGCGCCGCTGCGCCATGGCCCCGGCGACCCCACGATGCTCCTCCAGGCGGACGACATCTGGCGCGCCTCGCGCACGGCCGGCGGACCCGTGACGCTGCAACTGCAGTTCGCAGGTGGCGAGGTGCTCGCGACGGCATGGGGCCCGGGCGCCGAGATCGCCCTGGACCGGCTGCCCCGGCTGCTGGGCGCCGATGACGACCCGAGCGCGCTCCAGCCGCCACCGGGGTTGCTGCGCGATCTCGCCGCCCGGACTCGCGGGCTCCGGCTCGGCGCGTGCGACTGGATCATGGGACCGCTGCTCCCGGCGATCTGTGAGCAGAAGGTGACCGCGAATGAGGCGCAGCGTGCGTACCGAGGGCTGGTCGCGGCACTCGGGGAGCCGGCACCGGGACCCGGTCGGCTGCTCCTGCCGCCCACTCCGGAGGTGCTCGCCGGGACGCCGTACTGGGCATTCCACCCGTTCGGCATGGAACAGCGCAGGGCGGACACCATACGGCGAGCGGCACGCCGCGCGGCGTGGCTGGAGGAGGCCCTGGATGGTCCGTCGACCGAGGCGATGGGCCGGTTGCAGGCGCTGTCGGGCATCGGTCCCTGGACGGCCGCGCAGACCGTCCGGGCAGCCATGGGCGACCCCGACGCGGTCAGCATGGGGGACGTCCACCTGCCCCACCTGGTCGCATGGGCCCTGGCCGGCGAGCCGCGCGGCGACGATGCGCGGATGCTGGATCTGCTGGCGCCGTACGCCGGTCAGCGGGCCCGCGTGGTCCGGCTGCTCGAGCTCTCCGGGATCCGGGTGCCGCGCCGCGGGCCGAGATGCGCGGGGCGCTCCATCGCGTCGATGTGACGATCCCCGGACGGGGACGCCGGGTGCGCGATCAGGCCACGGGCGACTGCTGGGACGGCTCCTCGGCGGCCGCGATGGCGACCTCGATGCGGGCCACGTCCTCGCAGGCGGCCCGGTGCGCGGGACTGTCCGGCTCCGCGGTGTCCCGGCGGCGCCTGGCCTCGACATGCTGGGCCATCAGTTCAGCGCGGGCGGCGGTTCGCGGTGTCGACATGGGTGCTGCGGCTCCAGGGTTCGGCGATGGTCCGCGTCATCATGGCGCATCCGCGCGGGTCAGGCGCGCGGCTCCCAGGTGAACGTGCGCATCGCGACGACCAGTCCGGCCACCCCCCACAGCGCGATCCACAACAGGCTGACCGGCTCGAATGTGCCCAGGCGCGGATCCCACAGCGCCTGCAGCATCTCCGCGAACGGACGCACCGGGAACAGGCCGCCGATGGTCACCAGCACGCCCTCCTCGATGCGGATGAACGTGTTGGAGATGAACAGCAGCGGCAGGATGATGGCGTTCACAACGGCTGGCGCGGCGCTCGCGCTGGGCACCAGTCCCGCGATGGCGAGTCCCCACGCGGAGAACGTGGCGCCACCCACGATGAGCACCAGCAGCACCATCGGCAGGTTCGCCCACGGGATCGCGACACTGAACGCCACCGACCCGAAGGCCGCCACGATGACCGTGAGCAGCAGGCCCATCGCGACCGCGTGCAGGACGCGCGCGAGAAGGTATGTCCGGGTGGGCAGGGGCGTGCCGTGGACGCGCTTGAGGATGCCGTCGTCGCGGGCGATGGTGATGCCCATGGCGAGGGTCGTGAAGCTCGCGTTGACGATGGCGAAGGCGATGATGGCGGGCGTGTAGAACACGAGCGCCAGCTCGCCACCGCCGGTCGCGAACACCAGGTCCAGGATGAGCATGAACACGAGCGGAAAGGCGAACGTGAAGAAGGCCGACGCGGGGTTCCGCCAGAACGCGCGGTTCTCCGCTCGGACCTGGCGCCACAGGAGCGATGCGTGGCGGGTCATCCGCGGCGACCCCGGCGCGATCGGGCAGGCGCGACTTCAGCCGTCTCAGGCGACTCGATCGTGGCACCCGGGTCGGCCTGGACGTGCCCTGTCAGGGCGAGATAGGTGTCCTCCAGCGTCGGCTTCGCCACCGCGAGGTCCTCCAGCACCACGCCGGCCTCGAGGGCCCAGCCGGTGAGCCGGTGCAGGTGACCCGTCGGGTCAGCCGTGTGCGCCAGGAGCAGGCCAGGATCCAGCGGGTCGGGGGTCAGCCCCAGATCGTCCGGCGGGATGACACCACCGGGCGGCCGGACCCGGACCAGCGTCTCCCGAGAGGTGCGCCCGATGACCTCCGCCGGGGTCCCCTCGGCGACGACGAGGCCGTCCACGAGCACGATTAGCCGGTCGGCGAGCGCCTGCGCCTCATCCATGAAATGGGTCGTGAGGAGCACCGTGGTGCCGGTCGCCACGAGGCCCCGGATGATCGACCAGGCCGTCCGCCGGGCGGAGGGGTCGAAGCCGGTCGTGGGTTCGTCCAGGAACACCAGCTCGGGCCGCCCGACGAGCGCCACGGCGAGGTCCAGGCGCCGTCGCTGGCCGCCCGACAGCCTGCCCACCCGCAGGCCGCCCTGCTCCGCGAGGCCCACGAGCTCCAGGACCTCGCCCGCGGGGCGCGGGTCCGGGTAGTACCCGCCGTACAGCTCGACGGTCTCGCGCGCCGTGAGGTACCGCTCGATCCCCGTGGACTGGAGCACGATGCCGATGCGGGCTCGCGCCGCCGGTTCACCGCGTCCTGGGTCGTGGCCCAGGACGTCCACGTCGCCCGCGCTGCGCTCGCGGTATCCCTCGAGGATCTCGACGACCGTGGTCTTGCCCGCGCCGTTCGGGCCGAGCATCGCCACGATCTCGCCGCGGCGGACCTCCAGGTCGATGCCCCGGACCGCCTCGTGTGCGCCGTACGCCTTGCGCAGACCCCGCACGCGAACCACCGTCTCACCCGTCATCAGGCAGGAGCCTACTCCTGTCAGCGTCTGCGGGCGCTGCGCTGGGTCGGCGTCAGTCGGTGCTCGGCGGAGCGGGGCCCTGCGTCGGGCGCTGACGACGCCAACCGCTCGATCGGGGCACGGCGATCGGTGAACCGGTTCACGACGCATGGTCTGGCGGGCGGGAACGCGGTACGCTGGGAGACTGCAGGTCTTCGGATGAAGACCGACACGGGAGGGTACACATGTCGAGACTGCCGACGGGCGTCCTGGTGCTGGCGGTGCTGGCCACCTTCGTGGGCATCATGGATCTGCTCTGGGGCCTGCGGATGATGGGCATCGTGACGTTCGGGCCCGTCGAGTCGGGGAGCGGCGTGTTCCTGTCCGGGCTCCTCACGTTCATCGTCGGGCTCATCTGGCTGGGCGTGGCGGGGGCGCTGACGTCGCTCAAGCCGTGGGGCCTCATGTTCATCCAGATCATGGCGATCTTCGGCCTCATCAACGCCGTCTTCGCGATGTTCGCCACGGGGTCCATCGCGACGGGCATCGGCCTGATGATCCTGCCCGGCTTCGTGTTCTGGTATGCCAACCGCGCGGAGATCGTGGAGCGCTTCACGAACTCCGGGAACCGCTGAGACAGGCGCCACGCCGTCACCCGAGGGCCGGGCCGCGAGGTCCGGCCCTCATGATTCATCGGCGGGTCAGCCGTCTCACGGCGCGCGGGGCGCCAGGATGCGGCTGACCCGGCCGACCCACGGGGGGACACATGGTCCGAGACGATGCCCGCACGATCGTGTGCTTCGGCGACTCCAACACCTACGGCGCGAACCCGGCGGACGGCACCCGGCTTCCCCGGTCGGTCCGCTGGACGGGCATCCTGCGGGCGGAGCTGGGAGACGCCTTCGAGGTCATCGAGGAGGGCCTCAACGCACGGACCACGGTCCACGCCAGTCCGCTCAATGAGGCGCGGGTGGGACGCGACATGATCCAGCCGGTGCTGTGGACGCATGCGCCGGTGGACCTGGTGACGGTCATGCTGGGCACGAACGACCTGAAGATCTGGTACCACCTCTCCGCCCCCGAGGTGGCCCACGGTGCCGCCACGCTCGTTGACCTGGCGCTCCGTTCGCTGGCGGGCCCGGGCGGCACCCCACCCAGGGTGTTGCTCATCGCGCCACCGCCGTTGGCGGAGCCGACCGAGAAGGCGATCTACTGGGGATTCGAGCAGGCGCGCGCCACCTCGCAGCAGCTCGCGCGGCACTACCGCATGGCCGCGACCATCAAGGGCGTCGGGTTCCTGGATGCGGGCAGCGTGGTGCGGACGAGCGCGCTCGACGGGGTCCATCTGGATGCGGAGGCCCACGGCGCGCTGGGCCGTGCCGTGGCCGCGACGATCGGGGATCTGCTGCCCTGAACACGAGACGACGCAGGGCCCCTGGTCGAAGCGGGATTCTGCCGGCCGGGGGGATCCGGCATCGATGACATCCTGGACATGCGGAACCGCGGTGTCACGGCACGGATGACGCGATCCGCGTCAGGTCATCCGACGTAGCCTCGCGCGGTCACGCCGATGCGCCCGTCCCTCCCGCTGAGCGTCGCAGCGCCGCCTGGAGCTCAGCCGCGGCCGAGCCGGGCCGACCGTCCGCGATGGGCGCCCCGTCGAGGACCACGATGGGCATCAGCTCCCGGACCGACGACGACATCCACGCCTCGTGGGCGGCCGCGACATCGCCCACCGGATAGCGCCCCTCCTCGACCTCGTATCCGGCGCTGAGCGCGAGCGACCGGAGGTGCGTGCGCGTGACGCCCGCCAGCACCCCCAGGTCCAGCCCCGGCGTGAACAGGGTCCGGCCATGGCGCCACCAGATGTTGGAGGTGGGCCCCTCCAGCACGAGGCCGTCGATGGTCAGGAACAGCGCGTCGTCCGCGCCTCGCCGGACCGCCTCGTCGCGCGCCGCGAGGCCGACCGCGTAGGACGTGGACTTCACGCCCGACAGCAGCCAGGGCAGCTCCGCCCGGGGCGTGCTGCCCACGCCCAGGCTCAGCGATGCGACCCGGATGCCCACGAGCCGCTGCTCCTCGAACCCGGCCGGGATCATGGACGCGGTCGCGAGGACCACGGCCTCGCCCGCGCCCTCGGGTCCGCCGGTCCAGTAGAAGCGGAGCGCACAGTCGGCCAGCCCGCCAGCCCCGAGCGCCTCGTGAGCCAGCGCCAGGAGCGCCCCGCGATCGACCGGGGGCAGGCCGAGGCGTCCGGCGCCGGCCATCAGCCGGTCCACGTGTTCCTCCAGGCCGAAGGGTCGGCCGGCGTAGACCCGGATCGTCTCGAACACCGCCTGGCCGCGCGTCACGCCGACGTCATCCACCCGGAACAGCGGCGTCCCGGGATCCACGAGACCTCGACCCAGGACGGCGACGGCGAGGATGCCGCTCATGGCCGCACGACCTCCCCCATCGGCGCCCCGATCGCATCCAGCAGTGGCCGGGCCTTCACCCACGACTCCTCGATCTCCGCACCGGGGTCGCTGTCCCACACGATGCCCCCGCCGACCCACAGGTGGATGCGGCCGCCGGCCACCGCGAAGGTCCGGATGGTGAGCGACAGGTCCAGGTCGCCGTCGGGGTTGATGGTGCCGAGGGCGCCCATGGACGCGCCGCGGCCAACCGGCTCCAGCGCGGCGATCTGGTCGATCGCGGCGATCTTGGGGGCACCGGTGACCGATCCGCCCGGGAACAGCGCACCCAGCAGTTCCGCCAGCGACAGACCCGGGCGCTGGCGCCCCTCCACGATCGACACGAGATGGGTGACCCCGGCCATGGGTCGGACGGACATCAGTTCCGGCCACCGCACGCTGCCTGACGCGCTGACGCGCCCCAGGTCGTTGCGCTCCAGGTCCACGATCATCACATGCTCGGCGGCATCCTTGGGAGAGTCGCGCAGCGCGTCACCCGCCCAGCCCGCGGGTCGGGTGCCCTTGATGGGCATCGTCCAGATGCGCTCCCCGTGACGTGCCAGGAACAGCTCCGGACTGGCGCTCACGATCGCCCAGCCATCACCCACGAGCGGTCGAGGATGACGCGGCCGGAGCGGGCCGAGAGCCGCCGCGAGCGCCGCCGGATCGCCGTCGAAGGGTGCCCAGAGATGCTGCACCAGGTTCACCTGGTACACGTCGCCCGACGCGATCGCCTCACGCGCCAGGTTGATCGCGGCCGCGTAGCCGGCGTCGTCCCAGGTGCGCGTCCAGGCGCCGATGCGCAGGGCGTCGCCCGCAGGCGCGGGGATCGGCTCGTCGAAGGGACGGATGCGCACCGCGGCGAGCGGCAGCGGGCACGGCTCGGGCGGGTCCGGCCGCGCCTCGCGGCGCAGGGCCCGGGACAGGCCGTAGCCCAAGTACACATCCGCCACCAGCCCGTCTCGGGCGGCACGGCCCGCCGGTCCGGTGAAGAACCCGGCGTCACGCAGGTGCGCCTCGATCCGCTCGTGCGCGTGTTCCGGCGACCACAGTTCCAGCATCTGCACAGAGTGTACGGGCCACGACCCGTGGCCACGCGCCGCGGCGCCTCGTCGTCGCTCGCGGCCGCACGCCTGCGGCACCTGATCTAGACTCGATGGAGACACCGGGAGTCCGGTACCGGGAACGCGTGGAGGATGCGTGCGCGGGTGGGTGTGCGACCGTCGAGCGATCGGTCGGACATCCGCGGACCCCCCGAGGATGAACCCAGGAGCCCAACCCCAGGATGCAGCCACTGTCCCGGCCGGCGATGCAGCCGCGCAAGCATGTGATCGACGAGTACAAGCACAAGGCACAGACCGTGACCTGCACCTGCGGGTGGCACGGGTCCACGCTCCAGCCGCCTGACGGGCGCCCCTCGGACTGGACCGCCCACGTCACCGAGAACCGCGGCAAGACGTTCTGAGGCGTCCGCGCCGGTCGCGGCGCGTCGCTCAGCCGGCGCGGGCGCTCGGCGACGAGTCGAGCGTCGGGATGGCCTTGCGGGCGTCCGGGTCCACGATCATCTGGTAGATCTCCTCCTCCTGGTCCATGTGGAGCGACAGGATCGCGTGGAGGCCATACAGCACGCGGCGGATGTCACGCAGGTCGTCCGTGTCCGCGCCGTCCGCGGCGAGCGCACCGACCTGGCGCCGGAGCAGGCGCACCAGGTGGAAGATCTCCCGATGGGCGCCGGACAGCACCGCCATCGGGTCACCCTCGCCCATGGCCGCCGCGAGCTGGGGGTAGATGACGGTCTCCTCCTCGTGCTCATGGGCGAGCAGGCGTGCCTCCAGCTGGTCCACCACCTCGGCCACCCGCGCCCGGACGGTGTCGGGCTCGAGGCCGTCGAGGGCGTCCGCCGTGCGCTGGAGCTGCGCGATGAGCGGCCTCAGCTCCGCGTGCTCGGCCTCCAGGCGCGCGCGCGTCGCGGTCCAGCCCGCCAGGCGCGGCGCACGGGCCGGTCCGCCGGTCAGCGCCCGCAGCGCGTTGAGGATCACGACCACGTCGATGAGCTCCTGGACGACCGCCCCTGCCACCACCGCGAGGAAGCCGAAGGCGGCGAGGAACATCGCCACGACCGACAGGCCCATCCCCACGAGGACGCTCTGGACGGCGATCGAGCGCGCCCGCCGGGAGATCGCGATCCCCTCGGCCAGACGGTCCAGGCGGTCCACCGTGATGACCACCTGGGCGGCCTCCGAGCTCGCCGTGGCGCCCCTCGCGCCCAGGGCCACGCCCACGTCGGCGGCGGCCAGCGCGGGTGCGTCGTTGATCCCGTCGCCGATCATCACGGTGGTGCCGCGCGCATCGTGGCGCTCGGACCGTACCGCCTCCACCTTGTCCGCGGGGGTGCGCTCGGCGAGGATGCCGTCCACGCCCAGGGCCGCGCCCACGGTCTCCGCGACGGCCGGGTGGTCGCCCGTGACCATCACGATCCTCCGTATGCCCGCCTGGCGGAACAGGCGCAGGGCGCGCGGGGTCTCGGCCCGGATGGGATCCTCCAGCACGATGATCCCGGCGAGGTCACCGTCCACCTGCACGTACACCGCAGACGAGCCCTCGACCTGGATCTGGCGACGGACCTCGCGCGCCCACGGCGGCAGCACGCCTGCGATCGACAGCGACTCGCGGTTGCCCACGCTGATCGCGTGGTCGCCCACCCGGCCGCGGACACCCGAACCGGGCTGCTCGGTCATGTCCGTGGGCAGCACCAGCGCCAGGCCCCGGTCACGAGCGGCATGCACGATGGCGTTCGCCAGGACGTGCGGCGAGGCCTGTTCGACCGAGGCGGCCAGTCCGAGGACCGCATCGGGATCGCCTCCGGGCGGGACCGCGACGCGCTCGACGTGCGGTCGGCCGGTCGTCAGCGTGCCGGTCTTGTCCATGAGCAGCGTGGACGCGTCCGCGAGCGCCTCCAGCGCCCCGCCGCCCTTGACGATGATGCCCCGCCGGGCGCTCCGGGAGATGCCCGCCACGATCGCGATGGGCGCCGCCAGCAGCAGCGGGCAGGGCGTGGCGACCACCAGCACCGCGAGGCCGCGGACAGGATCGCCGCTCAGCAGCCACGCCAGGCCCGACAGACCCAGGGAGAACACCAGGAACACGACCGCATAGCGGTCGGCAAGGCGGACGAACGGGGCGCGCGAGGTCTGGGCCTCCCGCACCAGGCGCACGATGCCGGCGTAGGTGCTCGCCTCCGCGGTGGCGGTCGCCAGCAGGTCGAACGGACCGCCGGTGTTGACGACGCCCGAGGGCACCCGATCGGACGCCTCCCTGAGGATGACCCGCGACTCGCCGGTGACCGCTGACTCGTCCAGCGACGCGCTGCCCTCGCGCACGAGGCCGTCCACCGGGACCACCTCACCAGGCTTGATGAGCAGGCGGTCGCCGGGACGGACGGCGGAGGCGGGCACCGTCACGAGCGCGCCGTCCTCGTAGCGATGGGCCACGCCCGGCGAGCGGGCGAGCAGCGCCGACAGCTCGCGCTCCGCGCGTCCCGCGGCGTAGGCCTCGAGCGCCTGTCCGGTGGCGTACATCACCGCGATCACGGCGCCCGCGAGCAGCTCGCCGAGAGCCACCGAGCCGACCATGGCGAGGAAGGCGACGAGGTCCACCCCGGTATGACCCGCCCGCAGGTCGCTGATGATGGCGAGCGCGAGGCGCGCCGCGGATACGAGGGCGGCCAGGATCCACAGCGCGTCCCCCGCCGCCTGCTGGCCGGCGAGGCCGAGCAGCCAGCCGCCCACCAGGCACGCGATGGTGAACGGGAGGAAGGCGACCTCGATCCAGCGGGACAGACGCTCGCGCAGCGTCGGATGGGGGATGGGCACGCTCAGGACGTCGGTCATGTCCGGGTGACCGTACCAGAGCGGAGAGTGGGTGCCTCGCGCCGTGTCACCCGCCGCGGACGGGCCGTTCGGCAGGACCCGCGACCCGGGACTGCGCCGGCCTGCGGCGGGCCGCGAGAGACCGCGAGATGATGCGCGGGGCCGCGATGCGCGGGGCCGCGATGCGCGGGGCCGCGAGCTTCAGCGACGCCGGGCGATCGGCAGCACGAGGTGCGCGGCGGCGGCCTGGACGACCGGATGGCGCACGCTCAGCCGCTCCGTTCCCACGACCCGCAGCGCCCCGCGCGCGATGGTGCGCTCCGCGTACAGCGTCACGTTCGTCCACGCGGCATCCAGGGTGGACCACCAGCTCAGGCCGAGCGCCCCGTCGACGAACGCGGCCACGGCCATCGCCTGGGTCACGGACCGGTCGCGGCCCGCGACGCGCGACGGCCGCCAGCCGCGCACCGTGAGCACCGCGGGGTCGTCCAGATCGAGCAGCGCACCGAGGGCGTCGTCGTCGATCGTGGCGAGCGCGGCGACCGTGCCGTCGGGATGCGCCAGGTCCGCGTCCGCCAGGTCCCGTCCGCGGTACGCCTGGATGCGCTCGGCGACGGCAGCCTCCGGGGTGCGCGCGGCGTAGAACGCGGCGTAGCGGGCCGGGTCGTCATGGCGGCCCGCACCCTGGCGCTCCCGGGGCACGTACAGCGGGCCGCCGCGGGCGGTCGATCCGGCTCCGGGTGCGGCACGGAAGACGCGATACAGCATGGTGCGGCCGGTTCAGGCGTACGCGCCGGCCTCGTCGGCCTCCACCGCGCGCAGGACCTCCCACGTCCGGCCCCGCGCCAGCAGGTCGATGGGGCGGGCATCGCCGAGGTGGGCGTTGAAGCCGGTGAGCCACTTCAGCGCCGTCTCACGACCGTACGATCGGAGCAGGCGCGACAGCACGAACTCCACGGACTCGAGCTTGATGAGGTTGTCCGGATCGGGCTCCTCATCCGCGAGCCAGCGGGTGACCCGTGAGCGATCCACGTCCAGGGCCTGCGCGACGCGCGCCTGGCTGCCCATCTCCCGGACCAGCGTCTGGAGCTTCTGGCGTGCGAGCGCCTCCATGTGCCGATCATAACGCAACAATCCATGGTGCGTATGAAGCAGCCTCGGGATTGGCCGTGCGGGGAGCGACGGTGCGCGTCCGGTCCCCCGATCCGCCTCGCCGGGAGCCCGCGGTAGCATCGGGACGATGTCTCCCGGTCCCCCCGCGGTGTCGTACCGCGCCCTGTTCGCGATCCCCAGCCTGGGTCGGGTCGTCGCGTCGATGCAGCTCGCGCGGATCGCGGGGTCGATGGTCGGCGTCGCGCTCGTGCTGTTCGCGCTGCTCGAGTACGACGACCCTGGCCTGGCTGGCCTGGTCACCCTGGCGAGCATCCTGCCGGGCCTGGCGATCAGCCCGGTCGCGGGCGCGCTGCTGGACCGGCACGGGCGCGTGCGACTGGTCCAGCTGGACTACGTCGTGGCGGCGGGCGCACTGGTGCTCATCGGCGGGCTCTCGCTGGCCGGTCGGCTGGAACCATGGCTGCTGCTGCTCATCGCGGCCATCAGCTCGCTGACCGCACCGCTGAGCACGACCGGTCTGCGGTCGCTGTTCCCCATCATCGTGCCCCGCCACCTGTGGGAGCGGGTGAACGCCGTGGACTCCAACGGGTATGTCATCGCCACGATCGTGGGCCCGCCGCTTGCGGCGATCCTGGTCTCGGCGCTGAGTCCGGCGCTGGGCATCCTGCTCATCGCGGCACCCCTGGTCGCCGCGGCCACCATCCTGGTGGGCGTCCGGGAGCCGCACGTGGAGACCGCGCTCACCGGGCGGCTGCTCGTGGACGCATGGCGGGGCCTGGTGTACGTGGCGCACCATCCCACGCTCCGCGGCCTGGGCGTGGCGGTCACCACCAACAACGTCGCGAACGGCGCCATCAGCATCATCGTGCCGCTGCTGGTGCTCGATGTGATGGGCGACAGCGAGCTGGCCGTGGGTCTCGCGTTCGCCATCTCGGGTGTCGCGGGGATGGGCTCCGCGCTGCTGTTCGGCCGGATGGACACCCGCCGGCGCGAGTGGCGGATGCTGTGGAGCGCCATGCTGGCCATGGCGCTGCCGGCGCTGCTGCTGATGCCGGGCGCCGCAGGCGCAGTCTCCGGGCCCGCCGCCGGGTTCGGCCTGGTGGCGGTCTCGATGGCCATCGCGGGCGTGTGCAACGGGCCGCTCGACATCGCGATGTTCACCATCCGCCAGCGCCGCACCGATCCGGCCTGGCTGGGTCGCGCGTTCGCGGTCTCGATGGCCCTGAACTTCGCGGGCTACCCCGTGGGCGCCGCGCTGGCCGGCGCGCTGGCGACCACCTCGCTGGTGGCCGCGGTGGCGCTGGCCCTCGCGGCGACGCTCCTGTCCGCGGTGTTCGCGGCGTGGCTGGTCCCACGCCGCGATCCGCGCGACACCCTGACCCGACCGTGAGCGTCCGCCTCGCGGGAGCGGCGGCCCGGTGACCGATCCCGTCGGTGTCCGCTTCCGAGCGGCAGGCGCCCCGAGGCGGATCAGTCGACCGCGTGCAGCTCGAACAGCAGCGCCAGGAAGTCGCCCCGGAGGGCCGCGTAGCGTCGGCTCTCGTCCAGCACCAGGCCCGCCGCCATCAGCTCGTCGCCGCCGCGCCGGGGGCCGTTCAGGCTCCCGATCCGTTCGTCCGTCGGCCAGACCCGCACCTCGTAGGTCCGATGCGGATCCAGGCCGCGCAGCGGCAGCGTGTTCCAGGCTGGCTCGGGTCGGGACAGCACCCGGTACCAGCCCACGATGGCATGGCAGCGGTCCTCCGAGATGGACGCCCACGCGGTCTCGTTGCCGTCACCCTGGAACGGCGAGCGGAGTCGCACGAACCGGCCGAACTGGAGCAGCTCGCGGCGCTCCTTGAACCACGCGACCTGGGCCCGGATCTCCGCGCGTTCCGCCTCCGACAGCGCAGTCGGGTCCAGCTCGTAGCCGAACGCCCCGAAGAACGCGACCGCGGCGCGCGTGGCGAGCGGCTCGATGCGACCCACCTGGTGGTTGGGGACGGCGGAGGCATGCGCGCCCATGGAGCTGACCGGGTATGCCAGCGACGTGCCCCACTGGATGCGCAGGCGCTCCACCGCGTCCGTGTCGTCCGAGGTCCACGCCTGGGGAGCGAACGCGAGCATCGCCGGGTCGAAGCGTCCGCCGCCGCTGGCGCACGACTCGAACAGCACGTCCGGCATGGCCGCGATGAGCCTGCGATACAGCTCGTACAGCCCGAGCACGAACCGATGGTGGAACTCCCCCTGGCGCTCCGGCGGCAGCGTGGGCGTGAACGGCTCCGTGAGGTAGCGGTTGAAGTCCCACTTGATGTAGGACAGGCGCGCGTCCCCGAGGACATCGATGAGGGTCGCGGCGAGGTGGTCCACGACCACCGGATTGGCCAGGTCCAGGACCAGCTGCTGGCGGGACGCCGTCCGGTGCCGTCCGGGCACGCCGACCGCCCACTCGGGATGCGCCCGGAAGAGGTCGGAGTCCTCGCTCACCATCTCGGGCTCGATCCAGAGGCCGAAGGCGATGCCCAGGTCGGTCACCCGCCGGGACAGTCGCTCCAGGCCACCCGGCAGCTTGGCCGTGTTCACGAACCAGTCGCCCAGGGCACGATGGTCGTCGTTGCGAAGCCCGAACCAGCCGTCGTCCAGCACGAACAGCTCCGCACCCAGGTCCCTGCTGGCGGCGGCCATCGCGACGATGCGCTCCTCGTCGAAGTCGAAGTAGGTGCCCTCCCAGTTGTTGACCAGGACCGGGCGCGCGCGGTCCCGCCAGGGGCCCCGCGCGAGGCGCGTCCGGAACAGCCGGTGGAGCGCGTCCGACAGGGCACCCAGGCCATCGCCCGTCCAGACGATCACGGCTTCCGGAGCCTGGAAGGTGGCGCCCGGCTCCAGGGTCCATGCGAACCCCTCCGGATGGATGCCGATGCGCGCCCGCGTGACCCCCCAGTGGTCCACCTCCACGTCCGCCAGGAAGTTGCCCGCGTGGATGAGCGACAGGCCGATCGCCTCCCCGGTCGCCTCCGTGGTGTGCTCGCGGCGCAGGACCAGGAACGGGTTCTGGTGCGCGGAGGACGCGCCGCGGAGGCTGGCCACCGACTGGGAGCCGGGCACGATCGGCCGCTCGATGACGTGGCGCTCGCGGGCCCACGCCCCGGACAGCTGGAGCATGGTCCAGTCGCTGTCAGGAAGGTCGATGCTGGCGGACATCGCGGTGGTCACCACCACCGGTGTCCGGCCCGCGTTCCGGACTCGCATCGAGCGGGTGATCACGGGCAGGTCGCGCCAGACGGTCAGCAGCAGCGCCACCTCCGCGCCGCTCACGCGATCGGCCAGCACGATCTCGACGGTATCGGCCTCGACCGGGACCTCGGTGTAGGTGGCGGGCAGCGGGTCGATGCGAGGCTTGCCCGGCGTGATCCGGTGGTCGGTCACCACGAGGTCGAGCATCCGGCTGCCGTCCGCATGCCGGACCGCGACCGCGGGCGCCCGGAAGTCGCCGCTGCCCCAGGTGGGCAGGGCGAATCGCATCGGGTCGGCGACGCGGTTGTCGAATCCGGCGAACGCGCCGCGCAGCAGGTGACGATAGTCGCGGCCCAGCGCGAGCGGGGCGCCCAGGTGGAGCTGGCCCAGGTGGCCGCTCTCGAGCACCCGCAGCACGAGGCTGAGGTGCCCGTTGTGGAGGTGCAGCTGGCGGGCGTCGGCGATCCACTCGATGGGCATGGTGCGGTGCTCTCCTCCCCGGGTTCCCTGGCGCCCGCGAGCGCATGGCAGTCCATCGATGGTAGTCCCGGCGGTCGATGGTCGGCCGGGGGCTGGGCGGCTGGCGGGAATGGCGCGGTGCGGAGGGCGGGGGCGCGCGGGCGCGGGGCGCGGGGCGCGGGGCGCGGGGCGCGGGGGTGAGCATCGAGTCGAGCCGATGCGGTTGACGCTGCGCGCCGGGACGCCTACCTTCGCTGGACGATGACCAGCCAGCCACCCGCGACCGATCCGACGACCCCCTTCGTCATCCGCGTCGCCGACGCGCCCCGGGCCAGCCGGTTCCAGGCGACGATCGACGGTGAGCTGGCGGGGTTCGTGGCGTATGTCCGGCAGCCGGACCGTGTCGTGCTCACCCACACCGAGGTGGCGCCGGCGTTCGAGGGTCGGGGGGTCGGGTCGGCCCTCGCGAAGGGCGCCCTGGATGCCGTCCGAGCGGAACGTGGACGGGTCGAGGCACGCTGCCCGTTCATCGCCACCTACGTTCGCCGCCACGCGGAGTTCCGGGACCTCCTCGTGATGCCAGGAACCGGGAGCGAGTCGGACCAGGGGCCCAGCGCCTGATCGCGTGGTCCACGGGCGATGGGGCCCCCCGAGGTCCGGCGGGCGGGACCTGGGTCCGGCGGGACCGGGACCGGGACCGGAGATCGGCGCTGCGGCGCCAGGGGTTCGGAGCTCAGGCCGGGGCGCGTGCCGGAGCGGTCCTCGCCTCGGGCAGGGCGTTGGCGGCGTCGATGCCCGGCACGCGCGGTGCCACCGCGGCCGCCACCAGCGCCACGCCCACGATGAGGGCCAGCGTCGGCGGCAATCCGATGTGGTCGGCGACGAACCCGAAGATGGGCGGCCCAGCCATGAACGCCGTGTACGTCATGGTGAACACAGCGGCGAGAGACGGTCCGGTGGGCTTGATGTGGCCACCCGCGGAGAAGGCCACCGGGATCGCATTCGCCACGCCGACGCCGCACACGACCAGGCCCGGCAGCGCCAGGGCCGGCGTCGCCGTCACGAGGATCGCGGACAGCATGATCGCGGTGAGCGCAAGCCCGAGGCGCAGCAGTCGACCCGCCCCCTGGCGCCGATTCACGGCATCGCCCGCCAGCCTGCCGACCGTGAGCCCCAGCGCGAAGGCCGTGAACCCGAGCGCGGCCAGACCGGTGTCGACGCCCAGGTCGCGCTGAAGGTAGAGACCGGCCCAGTCGCCGATGCTGCCCTCCACGATCGCCGCGAGCACTCCCAGGAGGCCCAGCGGCAGCACCGCACGAGAGGGCAGCGACAACCGCGCGCCACCCTCCGACGACGCCACCGCCCCTTCCCCCAGGGATGGGAACGCGACCAGGGACAGGCACAGCAGCACCACGGTCAGGGCAGACGCGGCGACCAGGGGGGCGACACCCATCATCGCCGCGACCGCGACGCTCGCGGCACCCGAGAGCGACCCCAGGCTCCAGCCGGCATGCAGCGACGACAGGATCGGCCTGCCCAGGCGACGTTCGATGGCCACGCCATGCGCATTCATGGACACGTCCATCACCCCGTTGACCGCACCGAACAGGACCATGCCCAGCGCCAGCGCGGGCAGCGTGGGCGCGCTCACGGGGAACACCGCGAACAGCGGGAAGATGAGCGACGAACCGATGACCAGGCGCCGGCTCGACACCCGGGTGAGGAGCTGACCGGTCAGCGTCATGGAGACGAGCGCGCCGCCCGCGGAGCACAGCAGCGCGATGCCGACCTGGGTCTTGCTGGCATCCAGGTGGCCGGCGATCCACGGGATGTTCGCCAACCAGGCACCGATCATGGCGCCGTTGGCGACGAAGATGAGGAAGGTGGCGAGACGTGCCGACATCGAGGGGCAGTATGGCCCGGCGCTCAGCCTCGGGTCCGGGATGGGTCGGCCGCGGGCGGCAGGGGGATGGCGTGGCGCCGGCCAGTCGGGGGCGGTGCGGTCGGATGGCAGCGCGGTGAATGGCGGGTACCATGGACGGTGCGCGCCGCGTCCGCTCCGCAGGCCGGGCCGTTCCGACACCGCAGCCCTTTCGGACGCGTCTCGTCTGATCCCCGTCATGAGAGTCCGCCGCATGTCCCGATCCGCATCGCGCTTCCGCCCGGGGGCCCTCGCCGCCGCCGTGCTGCTGATGGCCGTGGTCGGCGTCGCGGCTCCCGCCGCAGCCGCAGGCCCCCGATCCGCCCCGCTCATCGACGGCGAGCGGCCGGCACCCGCGCCCATCACGGTCCGGGTGCATGTGCTCCTCGCCCCGGCGCTCACCGGAGATGCCGCCGTGCGACGGAGCGCGCGCGGCACCACGACCCGCGCGAACGCACTGCGAGACGCATCCACGATCACGGCGCCGGCGGGCGGCGACCCCTGCACCGACCGGGCCTGGAAACCGCGGCCCGCCAGTCCCGGATTCGTCCGCTGGATCGACGGCATGAGCTGGTCGTTCAACGCCAAGAGCACGCCCAGCGGCCTCCGCAAGGGACCCACCGAGCGCGCCCTGCAGCGGGCGGCTGCGAACATCACGGGGGCGCACAACGACTGCGGGCGGCCCGATCGTGTGTCCGCCACCACCACCTACCAGGGGCGCACCGTGCGCCGGGCAGCACCCGCCATCCGGGGGGGTCGGGCCGTGTGCGCGGAGGCGGACGGCGTGAACGTCGTGGGGTTCGGCAAGCTCCGACCGGGCATCGCGGGACTCACCTGCGTCTGGTCGAGCGGCGACCGCATCATCGAGGCGGACATCAAGCTGGACAAGGATGCCCGGTGGGCGGTGTCGCTCGAGGGGTGCACGCTGGCCTCGATGGTCGAGGCCGTCGCGACGCACGAGTTCGGGCACGCGTTCGGGCTCGGCCACGTGAGCGAGACCCAGCACGGTCGGCTCACGATGTCCATCCAGCTCGACGGCTACTGCCAGCTGAACGAGGCGACCCTCGGTCTGGGCGACCTGCTGGGGCTCGAGGCGCGCTACTGAGCATCGGCGGGCGGCGCGCCCGGTCGCACAGCGGCGGCGCGCCCGGTCGCACTGCGGCGGCGCGCCCGGTCGCACTGCGGCGGCGCGGTGCGGCGCCTCGGCGCGGCCCTCCGCGTCGGCGCGACGCACAGACCCGGAGCATGGCACGATGCCCCGGCGGCGCGGTGGATCATCGCCCGGGCAAGAGCGGTCGCACAGCACGAGTGCGCACACAGAAGGAGCGGGACCGGATGCTGGTCGCGATGTCGGTCGGCGCGACCGAGCAGGAGCTGGAGGGCGTCCGGGCGTTCATCCGCGGCGAGGGCCTGACGCCCCACGAGAGCCACGGCATGGAGCGGGTCGTCATCGGCGTCGTGGGCAACGTGGGCGCCCGCAAGGAGCGCGTCATGAACCGCCTCCAGTCGCTGCCTGGCGTCGCGTCCGTGACCGCCATCAGTCGACCCTTCAAGCTCGCGTCTCGGGAGGTGCATCCCCAGGACACGATCGTGCGCGTGGGAGGCGTCGCGGTCGGTGACGGGTCACTGACGGTGATGGCCGGCCCATGCTCGGTGGAGACGCGAGAGCAGCTGATGACCACGGCGGATGCGGTCAAGGGTGCCGGCGGCGACATCCTGCGCGGCGGGGCGTTCAAGCCGCGCACCAGCCCGTACTCCTTCCAGGGCCTGGGCGAGGAGGGCCTGGAGTACCTGTCCGAGGCGCGCGCGCGGACGGGTCTGCCGGTCATCACGGAGGTCATGGAGGCGCGCGACGTGGATCTCGTCGCGCGCCACGCGGACATCCTCCAGATCGGCACCCGCAACATGCAGAACTTCCCGCTGCTCACCACGGCCGGCCGGTCCGGCAAGCCGGTGATGCTCAAGCGCGGCCTCTCTGCCACCATCGAGGAGTGGCTGATGTCGGCGGAATACATCCTGTCCACGGGCAACCCGGACGTGATCCTGTGCGAGCGGGGCATCCGCACGTTCGAGACGTACACCCGCAACACGTTCGACCTGACCGCGGTGCCGCTGCTCCATCACCTGACCCATCTGCCGGTGGTGGCCGACCCGTCGCACGCCACAGGGAAGCGCTGGCTGGTCCGCCCGATGGCCCTTGCGGCGGTGGCCACGGGCGCGGACGGGATCATGGTGGAGATCCATCCGAACCCCGACGAGGCCTGGTCGGACGGCGAGCAGAGCCTGACGCTGGAGATGTTCGGTGCCATGGTGCCGGTGCTGCGCCAGGTCCATGACCAGGTCCGCGGGCTGGGGCAGGACCCGGCACTCGCCGCGGGCATCGGTCGGCGGGGCGCCCGCGCCTGACCTGGTCGTCGCCATCCGGACCGCCCGATCAGGTGAGCGCCTCTCGGCGTGGGTTCCTGCCACGCCTCCCAGCACCGCGCATGGCCGCCGCTCCGGGACCCCTCGCCGCTGCCACACTCCGCGCCATGCCGCGCCATCCCGCCACGATCATGGTCAGCTGCGTCGTCCCGTGGACCATCCAGGACGACGTCGACGAGCCTCGCTTCCGGGCGCAGGCGGATGCGGCGCTGGACGCGGGCTATCGCCACCTGTACATCTTCGGCACGGCGGGCGAGGGGTACGCCGTGGACACCCGACGCTTCCGCGCGGTGGCCGAGCTGTTCCGCGACTGCACGTCGGGAGCGGCCATCCGGACGCCGGACGTCCAGGCGATGGTGGGCGTCATCGGCCTTTCCACGGCGACCGTCATCGAGCGCGTGGCGATCGCACACGAGCTGGGCTTCCGCGCGTTCCAGGTCAGCCTCCCGTGCTGGGACGCGGTGCGCGACCCGGAGGTGGGCACGTTCTTCCGCGAGGTGTGCGGCGCCTTCCCGGACTCCACCTTCATGCACTACAACACGGCCAGGGCCGGGCGGATCCTGGGCGCCGACGACTACCGCCGGTTCATCGACGATGTGCCCAACCTCGTGGCGACCAAGACGATGAGCGCGGACATGGGCCTCGTGGGACGGCTCGTCGCCGAGGTCCCGGAGCTCCAGCATTTCGTGACCGAGCCGATGCTGGGTCACGCCGCCGCCCACGGGGAGTGTTCGCTCCTGGGCACGTTCGGATTGCTTGCGCCGCGCCGATCGTGGGAGATGTTCCAGGCGGCGCGCGACGGGCGATTCGCCGATGCGGTCGCCATCGGACAGTGGTTCCGGCGCCTCTCCGACGAGGTGTTCGCGCCCGCCATGGTGGACCAGCGCATCGACGGCACATACGACAAGGCGATCGTGCGCCTGGGCCCCGTGCCTGACTTCCCGCTCCGGATGCTGTCGCCGTACCGGTGGCTGCGCGAATCCGAGGTGGACGCCTGCCGGGCGATCCTGGAGGCGCGCTTCCCCGACTGCGCCTGACCGCGCGGCGTCGAGGCCGACTGGCGTCGAAGTCATGCGCCGGACGGTGGCGAGGTCATGCGCCGGACGGTGGCGCTCGGGCGAGCGCGCTACGCTGTCGCCGCCTGACCGATGGCGGATGGGCGGATGATCGGTCGGAACGACCGAGACACGGAGGAACCTGATGCGCGCGTGGGTCGATTCTCGGCGGCCGTCCGTCGTCGTCGCGGTGGCACTCCTGGCAATGCTCATCGCCATTCCGCTCGGGGTGCTCGCCCAGACGACATCCTCCACGTTCGTGACCGGATCGGTCACCACCAAGGATCCGGTCACCTTCTCTTCGTCTGCGGTCGCGGTCATCATCCTCGTCGACCGCTCCGCACGTGGCGAGGGCGCCATCCTGGGGATGCAGCGGAAGACGGACCTGGGCGGAAGCCCGGTGAGCTTCAAGGTGCGCTACGACCCCGCCCGCATCATCAAGGATCATGCGTACGTGCTGTTCGCCGCGGTCATCGACGGCGACAAGCGCTGGCAGAACGGTGATGGCGCCCCGGCCATCACCGGTGGACCCACGTCCGGCGTGGATGTGCGGGTCAAGAAGGTGAGCGCGACGCCGCCCGCCACGATCGACGGGGAGATCCTGAAGAAGGACAAGTCCGCGCTGTCAGGCAAGGCCGTGGCGCTGGCCGCGGTGCTGGACCTCGACACCGGGCGGACCGTCACCTGGACGGCGATCACGCCGTCGGGAGACGTGCCCATAGCCTTCTCACTGGGCTATGACCCGGGCACGGTCGACCAGGGCGGCAACCTGGTCGCGTGGGGTGCGATCGTGGACAAGACGTCCGTGTGGGAGGCGGACGGGGGCTCGCCGCTCCTCGCGGCCGGGCCGAACCTGTCCGCGGGAAGCATCATGGTGCTGCCCACCGTCCCGCTGCCGGTCGCCCCGTCGCCGACACCGACACCCACGCCGGTGACGATCCCAGGGGTCAAGAACCTGCCACAGGCGGAGGCGGTGGACGTCATCGAGAGCGCCGACCTGCGCGTGGGCGAGACGACGAAGTCGTTCAACGGCAAGGTCGCCAAGGGCAACGCCATCAAGACCAAGCCGGAGGCCGGCAACGAGGTGCCGCCGCAGACTGCGCTGACCCTGGTGATCTCCAAGGGGCCGTCGCCCTCGCCCGCTCCGACCGCGACGCCCAAGCCGACCGCCAAGCCCACGGCGACGCCCAAGCCGACCGCCAAGCCCACGGCCACGCCCAAGCCGACCGCGACGCCCAAGCCGACCGCCAAGCCCGTGGCTGTGCCCGAGGTGCGCAACCAGCCCGAGGCTGATGCCGTGATCACGATCACCGATGCCGGCCTGCGCGTCGGTGAGCGGCCTCGCTGGTATCACGACAAGGTGGCGGCCGGGAACGCCATCAAGACCGAGCCCGCAGCCGGCACCATGGTGCCGCCGGGCAGCTCCATCAAACTGTTCATCTCCAAGGGTCCCGCGCCGACACCGTCGCCATCACCCACGCCGTCCACGGTCAAGGTGCCCGGCGTCAAGGGCATGTCAGAGGCGGACGCGGTCGTCGCGCTGACCGACGCCGGCCTGCTGATCGGCGAGCGCATCCGACGCACCCATGAGTCGGTATCCACCGGGGATGTCATCAAGACCGATCCGGCGGGCGGCACGCTCGTGCCCCGGGGCTCCCGGGTGGACCTGTACGTGTCCACGGGTCCCGCAGCAACCCCGACGCCCAAGCCGGTGACGGTGCCCGACGTGCGTGGCATGCCTGAGCCGGACGCGATCATCGCGCTCACGGACGCGGGCCTCCAGATCGGGCAGCGCTTCCGCGAGGAGGATGGCCTCGTGCCGGTGGGCGAGGTGATCGAGACCGATCCCGGAGCGGGCTCCAAGGTGGCACCTGGCACCTTCGTGGACCTCATCGTGTCCAGCGGACCGCGCCCCACGCCGACGCCCGTACCCACGCCCAGCCCGTCGCCTGCCCCACCGGGGTCGCCCGCACCGTGGCCGCATCCGATCGCGGGGCCGGGTTTCCTGTCGGGCTCGCTGGTCTACCTGGACCAGGATGCGCCCGGTCCGTTCCGGCGCGTGGTGCTGACACTCCTCGAGGAGGGGCCGTCCGGGTCCCGCGTCGTGCCCTCCTCGCCGTACGTCGCGGAGGGTTCGTCGCCGCTCGGCTTCGCGATCTCCTTCGACTGGTCGGAGATCGACCCGACGGCGACCTATCGCGTGCTCGCGGCGATCGTCGACGGTGACCAGAGCTGGTACTCGACCGACGGTGCCGCCGCGATCACGGGCGGAGCGCCGGTCACGGGCCTGATCGTGCCACTGTTCCAGCGGGGCGACATCCTCGAGGGCCAGGTCTCCGGTGTGATCTTGGGCGTGGACTCGGGCCTGTCCGAGGCGGCCGTGCGCGAGGCGTTCCTCGTCCGCGCGGACACGGGAGCGGTGATCGCATTCGACAGCGGGCTGGCCGATCCGTCCGCGCGTCTCCAGGTGTTCGCCGTGCCGTATCTGCTCGAGGACATCGAGGAGGGTGTGGACTATCTGGTCGTGGCACGCGTCGTCGATGGTCCCCGCGTGTGGACCGGCCCGGGGGTCCCGGTGATCTCCAACGGCGTGTTCCAGGTGGCGGTGGAGGTGACGCCGGTCGTCGGACCGGCTCCGATGTTGGCCGAGTCAGACGGCTGAGGGGCCCTGAGCATCTCCCGGCGCAGGGGGATCCCCAGCCCATGGCTGGTGCAGCCGCGCTCCAGCCATGGATGACGAGCACGATCCGGGCACCGGGACCCTGTCGACCTGCCCGCCGACCCGAACACCCGGGTGGCCGCCGGCAGACGTCCGGGGCCGGCCCGCCGAGCATCGGGCGCCCGGCCGCCGAGCATCGGGCGCCTGGCCGCCGGGCATCGGGCGCCTGGCCGCCGAGCGGACACAATCGACATGCCCCGGGCCAGCGCGTCCGTTCCGGGCCCCTCAGCGGCCCGGATTGCACCGAGCGTGTCCGGATGGGCCCCTCAGCGGCCCGACCTGACGGGATCGGGTCCGGGTGCGCCGGTCATGGCCGCTGGGCGGACACCGCTGCGCGACTCCGCGCGGGCCGGACCCGGCGGGCGGCCCGATTTGTTCACAGCCTATGAGCGGAGTGACGCGGGCCCGCCCGGGCCGGGTTTGCCCGCCCGGTCCCGGCCTAGCGTGTGTCCGCGGCCGCACCGTGGCGCTGCGCCATCAGAGACCCGGCGAGGCAAGGGACGGGACGCGACCGCACGCCTGGCAGCAACGATCGCGCCCGCGGAAGCCGCCGAGCTCAGCCCTCGGCGACGAGTGGCGTCACGAGCCGTCCCAGGCCCTCCACCTCCACCTCGACCACGTCGCCGCCCTTGAGCCAGACCGGCTCCTTCATCCCGGCGATGACGCCCGCGGGCGTCCCCGTGATGAGGATGTCGCCGGGCACCAGGGTGAAGTGATGCGAGCAGTAGGACACCAGCTCCGCCACCGGGAAGATCATGTCACTGGTGTTCGAGTCCTGGCGCAGCTCACCGTTGAGCCAGGTGCGCAGTCGAAGCGCCTGCGGGTCGGGCACCTCGTCCGTGGTGACCAGGTCTGGCCCGATGGGCAGAAACCCATCGAGGGTCTTGCCGAGCATCCACTGGGCCGTCCGGAACTGGAGGTCACGGGCGGACAGGTCGTTGGAGGTGGCATACCCCCACACATGCGACAGCGCATCCTCGACCGACACGCCGGATGCCCGGGCGCCGATGACCACGGCGAGCTCGACCTCGTAATCGGCCTTCGAGGTGACCCGCGGGATGGTCACCGTCTCACCGGGGCCTGCCAGCGCGTTCGGGAACTTGTTGAACACGATCGGGAACTCCGGGATGGCCATCCCGGATTCCTCGGCGTGTCTCCGGTAGTTGAGCCCGATCGCGACGATCTTCGATGGAGCCGGGATCACCGGCCCGAGGACGATGTCCCCCGGAGCGACCAACGAGCCAGCCACGGATTCCGCTGACTCGACCAGCGCGCGCAGCGCGATCATCCCATCGAGCCCGTGCTCCATCACCGCGGCCGGCGTGGGTGCCCAGTCCGCGACCGGGGCCGCGGCATGGACCGCGAGCAGGTCCACGATCCGGTCCTGGGCGCGAACGCCGGTGCGCCATGGAGCGCCGGATCGCCGGGAGAAGGTGACGAGACGCATGACGGGTGCTCCTGGCTTGGGCCGGTGCGGGCAGGTTGATCGAGACAGTCCCCCCACGATAGCGCCCAGACCGACCCGCGACGTCGGCTCCGCGCCCGACCCCGCGCCCGAGCGCGACACGCCCGGCTTCGCGCCCGACCCCGCGCCCGAGCGCGACACGCCCGCCTCCGCGCCCGACCCCGCGCCCGACGCGCCCGAGCGCGACACGGCCCCGCGCCCGGCCCTGACGCACCGGCCGCCGGACGGTAGCATCGGCCGCGACGAGCGAGGGCCCATCCCGGGCACCGCTGTCACGCGGGGTGGTGGGTTGCAGCAGGACCGAACGCCGGCGGTCCTGACGGTCGCCGGCATCAGCAAGCGCTACGGCGACGCGCTCGTCCTGGACGACGTCTCGCTCGCCATCGGGCCCGGCGAGGTGCACGCGCTGCTGGGTGAGAACGGGGCCGGCAAGTCGACCCTCATCAAGGTCATCGCGGGTGTCGTGCGCCCGGACGCGGGCAGCGTCACGCTCGCCGGTCGGGACCTGCCGTTCGGCTCGCCGCACGCCTCCCAGGCGGCCGGCGTCTCCACGCTGTTCCAGGAGCTCGCCACGGTTCCCGGGCTGTCGGTCGCCGAGAACGTGTTCCTGGGTCGGCAGATCCCGGCGCGCGCCGGGATGGTCCGCTGGAGGGCCCTGGACGCGGCCGCACGCGAGCTGTTCGCGAGCCTGGGCCAGTCGATCGATGTGACCATCGACGTCGACCGGCTCAGCCCGGTCCAGAAGACGATGACCGCGCTGGCTCGCGCGCTCTCGCACGAGTCGCCGCTGCTCATCCTCGACGAGCCGACCGCGGCACTGACCGACGCCGAGACCACGGAGCTGTTCGCCGCGATCGACCGCCTCCGGACACGCGGCGTGGCCATCCTGTACGTCTCGCACCGCCTCGAGGAGGTCTTCCGCATCGCCGGGCGGTTCACGATCCTGCGCAACGGGCGCGTCGTCGCGTCCGGAGACGTCGCCCACACGAGCGTGCCCGCGGTCATCGCCGCGATGGCCGGACGGCCCATCGACGCGGTGTTCCCGGCCTGGGAGCCCGCACCCGATGATGGTCCCCCGGTGCTGCGCATCGACGGCCTCACCGGTCGGCGCATCCGCGACGTCAGCATCGACGTCCGGGCGGGCGAGGTGGTCGGCGTGGCCGGACTCGCCGGCAGCGGTCGCTCGGAGCTGCTGCGGATGGTCGGTGGCGCCTCGCGTCCCGTCTCCGGCAGCGTCACCGTGGGCGGCCGCGCCCATCGGCCCGCCAGTCCCGGCGGCGCACACCGCGCCTCCGTGGTCGTGGTGCCCCAGGAGCGGCGCACCCAGGCGCTGACACCGGACAGCACGGAGCGGAACCTGCTGATGACCACCATCGACCGGCACGCTGTCGGACGCGCCGTCGTGGTGCCGCGTCGCGAGCGGGCGTTCGCGCAGGCGCTGTGGGATCGATTCGACGTGCGCGGACACGGTCTGCGGCAGGACGTGCTGACCCTGTCGGGGGGCAACCAGCAGAAGGTCGTGCTCGCGAACTTCCTCGCGCTGGCGCCCCGGGTGCTGCTCCTGGATGAGCCGACGCGGGGCGTCGACGTCTCCACCAAGGCACAGATCTACCGGCTCATCCGCGACCAGGCGGCGGCCGGCTGCGCGGTCCTCATGGTCAGCTCGGAGCTGCCCGAGATCCTGGGCCTGAGCGACCGCATCGTGGTGCTCCACGAGGGCCGCGTGGCGGGCCGGTTCGATCGGGGCATGGCCACGGAGGAGGAGCTGCTCCACGTGTGCTACGGGAGGACGGCATGACGCTCGCTCGACTGCGCCCGCTGGTCGGTCCGCTGGCGCTGCTGCTGATCGTGGCCGTCTTCGGGGCGCTCTATCCGACCACGTTCCTGACCCCCACGAACCTGATGGTCAACGTGCTCGAGACGGTCTCCTTCCTGGTGGTGGTGGCCGCAGCCCAGACGATCGTGATGGTGGTGGGCGACTTCGACCTGTCGGTGGGTGGGCTGGCGGCGCTGGCGACCTCCTTCACGGCCGCCATCCTGACCACCACGACGCTCGCCGGTGATCCCCAAGAGCCGGGCTCCGTGCCTCTGGCGGTGGGCATCGGACTCCTCGTGGGCCTCGCGTGCGGCCTCATCAACGGTGCGCTGGTGTCCTACCTCGGCGTGCTCGCGTTCATCGCGACGCTCGGCATGTCCCAGGTGTACGTGAATCTCGCCCGCTTCCGGGTCGACGGCAAGCCGGTGTACGGACTCGTGGAGAACGGATTCGTGGAGATCGCCCGGACGTCCACGCTGGGTGTCTCCAACAAGGTCTGGATCGCCGCGATCATCGCCGGGGCCGTGTGGTTCCTGCTGGACCGGACCACGCTGGGGCGACGCATGTACGCGGTGGGTGGCAACGCGGAGGCGGCGCGCTACGCGGGCATCGACACGCGACGCGTGCGGCTGATCGCGTTCGCGCTGTGCGGTCTGGGCGCGGCCGCGGCGGGCATCCTCCAGGCGGCCGCCACGGCGACCGCGAACACGACCGCGACGCAGCCCTGGATGCTGACCTCGATCGCGGGCGTGTTCCTGGGCATGGCGATGTTCCGCGGCGGTCGCCCGAACCTGCCGGGCACGGTGCTCGGGGTCATCCTGCTGCGGCTGCTGGAGAACGGGCTGAACTTCACGGACATCAACGACTACCTCCAGAGCGCCATCACCGGGTTCGTGATCGTGCTCGCGGTGCTGCCGCCGGCCCTCGCCCGGCTGCGTGCGGCGCGCTGAATCCTGCGGCGATCGGAGGGCCGTGTCGGGCGCGCGGCGGAAGGCGGGCAAGCCACGAGGCGGCCGGAGGGTGTGACCGAGGGTGTGACCCCTGCCCGGACCCCACGCGCCGACCCACCCGCCCCGGGGTACGGCCGCCGACTCGTAACCGATCGACCCACTCGGATCGATATCGGTCAGGGCGTGGTGACCCACCGGACAGCGCCCTGGTCGATGCGGACGGGGCATGGGCGGGGCGCGCACGCCTGAGAGGGTGTCCGCGGACACCATCCGCGTCGGAGAGCGGTACCCTTCGCTCCCATCGTCGTCACGGGTCCAGGCGCCTGGGACGCACCACGCAAACGGAGGAGCAGCCATCCCATGAGGACCACTCGGTTCGGCCGGTCGGCGGTCGCGCTGACCACCATCGCGCTCGCAGCCGCCGCGCTCGCGACACCCGTCGCCGCCCAGTCGCCCTCCGCCCCGGCCCAGACCGGGGCGGGCAAGACGATCTTCATCGTGTCGCCCGACTACGCCGCCCAGCCCGCGGCCAAGGAGGCGATCGACCAGTTCATCGCCGCGGCGCAGGCGCGCGGCTACGCCACGGACCTGGTGGACACGAACAGCGACAACGCCGCCATCAACGGCGAGCTGACCACCGCGGTGTCCCAGGGCGTGGATGCCATCGTGACCGCGTTCGGCACGCCGCAGGAGTTCGGCGAGGGCCTGGCGGCCGCGGGCGCCGCCGGGATCCCCGTGTTCGGCCTGGACACCGGCGGTGTCGTGGCGCCCACGCTGGTCAACGTGACCACCGACAACGCCTACCTGGGCAGGGCCTCCGCGCAGGCCATCGTGGATGCCCTGGGCGGCGAGGGCCAGGTGGCGATGATCCACTTCGACCCGTTCGAGCCCGTCCGGCTGCGCGCGGAGGCCGCCAAGGCCCTGTTCGACGAGGCCGGCATCGAGGTCATCGAGTACGTCCAGGGCGACCCGGCAGACTCGACCGGCTTCGCCAAGGCGACGGCGCTCGACTGGCTGACCAAGTACCCGAAGGGTGACCTGGATGCCATCTGGGCCGGCTGGGACGCATCCGCGCTGGGCGCCTACCAGGCGACCCAGGAGGCTGGCCGCACGGAGGTCCTGGTGACCGGCGTGGACGGCCAGGACTTCGCGCGTGCGGAGGTCGCCAAGGGCGGCAACTGGATCGCCACGGTTCGCCAGGACTGGCCCGCGATCGCCACCACGCTCACGGACATCATCGACGCGCACTTCGCCGGGACCGACCCGGCCGAACCCGTCGTGTTCGTGCCCGCGGTCCTGCTCACCAAGGACAACGCGGCGCAGTGATCGCGCGCGGCGCGTGAGCACCGGCATCGAGCGGCTCCGGTCGGCGTTCCGGCCGGACCGCGCGGCGCTCGTGGCGTACGTGCCGATCGGAGATCCTGACGCCTTCGACGCCCGCACCCTGGACGCGCACCGGGATGCGGGCGTCGCGGTGCTCGAGGTGGGCATCCCCACCCCCGACCCGTGGCTGGACGGACCGGAGGTGACCACGTCGATGGACCGGGCCCTGGTGGCCGGGACCGACGCGGCCTCCGCGGCCGAGGCGCTCGGCGCCTGGCGGGCGCGCCACGAGCGCGCGGGCCGGCGGACGCCCGCCATCCTCTGGTTCAGCTACCCTGACCTGCCCCTCGACACGCTCGAGCGGGCGGCGGGGGCAGCTGCCATCGACGGGCTCCTGATGCTCGCTCCGTGGCTCCACCCTGACGCCGCGGCGCTGCCCGCCGCGCTGGCGGCGGCGCACGTCGCGTGGAGCACGTTCCTGCCCTGGGAGTCAGCACCGCGCGACCGCGACCTGGCCCGGTCGGCGACCGGGTACGTCATGGTCCAGGCGCGACCGGGCGCCACCGGGACGGGCCCCGCCGCGACGGGCGCCACCGGGACTGGCGCCACCCCGGCCGATCTCGCGGCGCGGGTGGGCGCGGCCCGCACGCTCAACCCCGACGTGCCCGTGGTCGCGGGGTTCGGGGTCCATGACGCCGCATCCGTGCGGGCGCTCCTGGCTGCGGGCGTGGATGGCGTGGTCGTGGGGTCCACCTGCATCCAGGTGGCCCGGGCCGGGGGGTCGACGGGGCTGGAGCGGTATCTCCGGGATCTCGTGGCGGTCATGGGCGCAGGCTCGGCGGGGGCGGCATGACGGCTCCGCGTGCGGTCGCCCTGGGCGTGGACGTGGGCACGACCACGGTCAAGGTGGGCGTGCTGCCACTCGATGCCGCGGGCGCGGCCGCCGGACGGATGGAGACGGCGGACGCGCCCTACCCGATGCGCCGGCCGGGACCCGGTCTGGCCGAGCAGGATCCGTCGGACTGGCTCGAGGCGCTCGGTCGAGCATGGGCGGAGCTGTCGGCGCGGGTGGGGCCGACCTCGGTCCGGTCCATCGGCGTGTGCTCCCAGGTGAACACCCACGTCCTGGTGGGCGCCGACCTGCGCCCGCTGACGCCGGCCATCACCTGGCAGGACCTGCGCGCGGCGCCGGACGCGGCGCGCCTCGACGCGGCCGTGGCGGATCGACGGGACGCGCTGTGGGGCGGACCGTTCACCATCGATGCCTCGTTCTCCCTGTCCCGGGTCGCGTGGCTCCGGCGGGTCGACCCGGACGCCGCCGGACGCGCCCGCTGGATCGTGTCACCCAAGGACCTGGTGGTCGCGGCGCTCACCGGCGAGGTGGTGACCGACCCCATCAGCCCCATCGGCATCGTCGGTCCTGACGAGTCCTACCTCGGCGCGGTCCTGGACCTGGTGCCCGGCGCCGCCGAGCTGGTGCCGCCCCTGGCGCCGTTCGACGCGCCGGCCGGTGCGACCCGCCCGGGCGGTCCCTGCGGGCTGCCGCCGGGCGTGCCCGTGGCCGTCGGCACCATGGACGCATGGGGGGCCGTGTACGGCTCGGGACTCGTGGTCCCCGGCCGTGCCATGCAGGTCAGCGGCACCTCGGAGATCATCGGCGTGGCGTCCGACCGGACGCTGCCCACGCGCGGCGTCATCTCCTTCCCGCCGGTGCGCGGCCTGCATGTCCATGCGGGTCCCACCCAGGCGGGCGGCGATGCGCTCGGCTGGGCCTCGCGAGCCCTGGGTCGGTCCGTGGACGCGGTGCTCGCAGATGCGGCGGACGCGCTGCGCGATCCGCAGCCGGTCATCTTCCTGCCGCACCTGGCGGGCGAGCGGGCGCCCGTCTGGAATGCGCACGCGCGGGGCGTGTTCCTGGGCATCACCACCGCGACGGAGCGGCGCCACCTCGCGCTGGCGGTGCTGGAGGGCGTCGCCTTCGCGGCCCGCCACCTGCTGGGCGAGTGCGAGTCCGCCGCGGACCGCCCGGTCAGGGAGCTGCGCCTGTCCGGGGGCGCGTCACGCAGCACCACCTGGAACACCATCAAGGCGAACGTCCACGGCCGACCCCTGGCCCAGCTGGCCACGCGCGACTCCGGGGTCCTGGGCGCCGCGCTCATGGGCCTCGTGGCGGCGGGCGAGGAGAGGGACATCGCGTCCGCCGCCGAGGCGCGGGTGGCCGTCGCGGCGAACGTCGAGCCAGACGCCGACCCGGGCGTCCTCGCGCGCCTGGACACGCTCTATGGCGTCTACCGGGACGCCTACCGGGCCCTCGAGCCGCTGTTCCCGCGCCTGGCCGCGACACCCGCGGCGGCAGGGCCCGCGGCGGCAGGGCCCGCGGCGTGAGGACCACAGGAACTCCGGACGGAGGGCCGGACTCGGGGTCGACTCCCGACCTGGGCGCGATCCGACCCATGGGACGCCCGACGGGCGGACCGCTGATGGCCCTCGTCGCCGTGGTCCTGATCCTGCTGGCGGTGCTGGCGCTGGAGGCCGTGGCGGACCTGGTGGTGCCCATCGTGTTCGGCCTGTTCCTGGCGCTCGTCACCGCGCCCCTCATCGGCGCGCTGGAGCGGCGCGGTGCACGGCGCGCGGTGGCGCTCGCCATCACGGTGCTGGTGGTCCTCGCGGTCGTGGCCGTGACCGTGATCGTGATCGTGCTGTCGGTGGCGCAGATCGTGGCCCAGGTGCCGCGCTACGAGGCGGAGCTGGCGGACGAGGTCGCGGCGATCCGCGCGCTGCTGGCGGACCTCGGCGTGACCCTCGACGCGGGCACCCTGACCGACTCCATCGAGCCCGAGACGCTGATGGCGTACGTGCGACCCGTCGCATCGGCGGTGTCCAGCGCGGGTGCCGCCATCTTCATCCTCGCCTTCACGCTCATCTACGCGCTGGCCGGCGCGGGGTCCCTGCGGCGACGCGCCGAGGAGGCGTTCGGCGCCGGACATCCGCTGCTGGTGGGCGTGGAGCGCTTCGGGCTGGATCTGCGGCGGTACCTCGTGGTGCGGGCGCAGCTGGGCCTGTTCGCGGGCGTCCTGGCCACGGTCCTGCTGTTCCTGCTGGGGGTGCCGTTCCCGCTGCTCTGGGGTGTGCTCGTGTTCGCCACGTCGTTCATCCCCAACATCGGCTTCCTCGTCGCGCTCATCCCGCCCACCATCCTGGGCTTCCTCGACGGCGGCTGGCTGACGGCCGCCCTCGTCATCGGCGGGTATGTGGCCATCAACTTCCTCCAGGACCATCTCCTCCAGCCGGTGGTCATGGGCTCCGAGCTCAACCTCACCGCCCTGGTGGTGATGCTCTCGGTCATCGTCTGGACATGGATCCTGGGGGCGGCGGGCGCACTGCTGGCGGTGCCCCTCACCGTGGGCCTGGTGAGCATCCTGGAGGCGTGGCCGGAGACCCGGGCGTATGCGGCGCTGCTGCGCAACCGCGCCCCGTCGCGGCCGGGTGACAACCTGCCCCCGGACGAGCCCGCCACGGCGACCTGAGGACCGGCCACCGGCTGCACCGCCTGGCGGGCGGGCCGGGTGCGGGCGGGCCGGGTGCCGGCCTGCCGCGATATGCGCCGTGCAGTGCGGGCGCCCGGCGACTCGTCGCGCCGGGTGCCGGTCAGTCGAGCAGATCGCCCAGGGCGGCGGCCAGCTCCTGATGGGCGCCGACGGCGACGTCGGTCGGGTCCGGCGTCCGCAGCTGGACGCACACATGGTCCGCGCCCGCGTCCAGGTGCGCCCGGACCACCGCCCCGATCCGCTCCACGCCACCCTGCGGCACGACCGCGTCCAGCAGCCGGTCGGACCCGGTGCCCGCCACGTCCGCGTCCGCGTATCCCAGCCGCCTGAGGTTGGCGACGTAGTTCACGGACGCGAGGTAGCGCTCCGCGAACGCCCGCGCGGTTCGGCGGGCACGATCCGCATCGGTGTCCAGGACGCACGTCACCTCGGTCAACAGGAGCGCGTCCGGACCCATCACCGACCGGGCGATCGCGGTGTGTTCCACCGGCACGAAGTAGGGATGCGCGCCGTCCGTGCGCCGCGCCGCGAGCTCCAGCATCCGCGGGCCGAGCGCAGCCAGCACGATGGGTGGGCGCGGCGCATCGCCGGGCATGGACCAGGGCACCGCGTCCATGGAGTCAAGGTAGCGGGTCATGCGCGTGACGGGCTTCTCGTAGACCGCCCCGCGCGAGGCCACCGCCGGCGCATGGCTCACCCCGATGCCCAGCAGGAACCGGCCCGGATGCGCCTCCGCCAGGGTCCTCGCGCCGTTCATCATCGCCATCGGGTCCCGGGCGTAGATGTTCGCGATGCCCGTCGCCACGACCCCGTCGGTCGTGGCACCCAGGAGCACGGCGGCGTGGCTGAAGGCCTCCTTGCTGCCGATGCTCTCCGGGAACCATGTGGCGCGGTATCCGGCGGCGCGGTAGGCGGCCACGGCCGCCCGTTCCACGCTGGCGGGCTGGGTCTGGAGGGCGAAGCTCCAGGCTCCCACGCGGCCCAGGGAGGCGCGAAGCTGGTCGAGTCGATCGGTCATGCTGGGAGGGTACCGCGCTCGGCGCGTTCGTCGGCCAGATTCCGGGCGCGCCGGACCCTGTCGCGCGCACCCATCGCGACGGACGCGAGCACCTCCGTCACGGTCGCCACCACGCCGGGCCGAGCCGGGCGAGGCGCGGCCCGGACGATCGCCCTACGGACGGCCTGCTCCGGGCACGGCCACCTCGACGGCGAGCACCTGCCCGGTGGGCCCGCCCGACATGCCCGCCACGCCGCCCCAGTCGGCGGCGGTGATGGACAGCGTGCGTCGGTCGTCGCCGCCGAGCATGCACGCGAAGGCACCCCGATCGAGCGCGATCCGATCGGTCACCTCCCCGCCCTCCCGCACCCGGACGCACGCCCGGCCCGGAACGTCCGCGTACCACAGCGCACCCTGCGCATCGAGACAGATGCCGTCCGGGGTGCCGGTGCCCAGATCTGCCCAGGTGCGCGCCGCACCGAGAGAGCCGTCCGGCTCGATCGGGAAGGCGGTGATGCGGCGTGCGTGGGATTCCGCGACGAGCAGCGTCGCGCCATCGTCCGCGATGGCCATCCCGTTCGGGAAGGCGAGATCCTCCGCCACGCGACGGGCGACACCGTCGGGCGAGACGAGCGCGATGAACCCGGGCCCGGCCGTCTCGCCCGCCATCATGTCGAAGCCGATGCCGTTGACGTACGCCCGGCCCCGCGTGTCCACGACGAGCTCGTTGAGCGGCGCGTGGGTGAGCGCGCGCAGGTCCGCATGGACCGCCCAGGCGTCGAGGTCGCCATCGCCGTCGCCCACGAGACCCCCGTCGTCCCGCAGCAGGGTGCGTTCGGGCCCGGCCACGGCCAGCAGCCGACCTTCGGGCAGCCAGTCGATGCTGAAGGGAAGCGCGACCGGGACCCGCGCGTGGACGACCGGGGTGGGTGTCTCCACCGCCGGGTCGATCGAGGTGATCTCACCGGTCATCCAGTGGCAGAACCACAGTCGTCCGACGTGCCAGCGGGGCGACTCCGCGATGAACAGCCCCTCGAGCACGATGCGCGGCCGGGCGGACACGGACCCTCCATGGTGCGATGACGGTGGCGGATGACGGCCGATGCCACGGGGCCGCCGTCCCGGATGACGATAGCGCGGGGACATCGCGACCCTGCACCGCGGGCCCCACCCACCCCCACGGGACCGGGCGTATCCTCGAACGATCGCATCGAGGATGGATCGCACCCGATCCGGCACGAGGTTCCCGACACCGTGACCCACACCCCCGCTCCCGACCGGTATGCCGGCATGACCTACCGCTTCTGCGGCCGGAGCGGGCTCCAGCTGCCGCTGCTGTCCCTGGGCCTGTGGCACAACTTCGGCGACAGCACGCCCATGGCCACCCAGCGTGAGGTCGTCCACACGGCGTTCGACCTGGGCGTCACGCACTTCGACCTGGCCAACAACTATGGGCCGCCCTACGGCTCCGCGGAGGCGAACTTCGGGCGCATCCTGCGCGAGGACCTGGCGGCCCACCGGGACGAGCTGATCATCTCCAGCAAGGCCGGCTGGGACATGTGGCCGGGACCGTACGGCCAGGGCGGCGGCTCGCGCAAGTACGTCCTCGCCAGCCTGGACCAGAGCCTGCGGCGCGTCGGGGTCGACTACTTCGACATCTTCTACAGCCATCGGTTCGATCCGGACACCCCGCTGGAGGAGACGATGGGGGCCCTCGTCCAGGCGCACCGCCAGGGGAAGGCGCTGTACGTCGGCATCTCCTCCTACTCCGCGGGCAAGACCCGCGAGGCGGCTGCGATCCTGCGGTCGGCGGGCGTGCCGCTGCTCATCCATCAGCCGTCATACAACCTGCTCAACCGCTGGGTCGAGCCGGAGCTGCTGGACGCGCTGGCCGACGTGGGCGCCGGCATGATCGCGTTCACCGTGCTGGCCCAGGGCCTGCTCACGGACAGGTACCTCGACGGCATCCCCGCGGACGCGCGCATCAACCGGCCGGGCGGCGGCTCGTTCCAGCGGTCCTTCCTGTCCCCGGAGAACCTGGGTCGGGTGCGGGCGCTGGACGCGATCGCGCGGCGACGCGGCCAGTCGCTCGCCCAGATGGCCCACGCGTGGGTCCTCCGGGATCCCCGGGTCACGACGGCCCTCATGGGCGCCTCGTCGGCGGCCCAGGTGCGCGAGAACGTGGGCGCCCTGGCCAACCTCGCGTTCAGCGCAGAGGAGCTCGCCGAGATCGACCAGCACGCCGTCGAGGGCGGCGTGAACCTGTGGGAGCGGCCCAGCACCGACCAGCGATCCTGATCCGCCATCTGGCAGCGACGTTGACAGGTTCCGTCCTGGCTGGCAGAGTCGGCAGATGTTGACAGTCCGATTCGGACCCGACGGCCGTGTCCTCATCCCCGTGGAGCTCCGCCGGATGCTCGGGTTCGAGCCGGGCCAGCCGCTGGTCGCGCGCGTGGCCGATCGCCAGCTGGTCATCGAGCGGCGGGAGGACGTGCTGCGGCGGGCGCAGGCGCGGTTCGCCAGCCTGGCCGGGGTGAGCCTGGCGGACGAGCTCATCACCGACCGGCGCGGGGACGCCGAACGGGAGCGGGCGTGACGGACGGGGTCGTCGCGGATGCCTCGGCGATCCTCGCGATGCTCCAGGGCGAGCCGGGTGCCGACGCGATGGCGATGGCGCTGGGCGTGGCCGTGCTGAGCGCGGTGAACTGGTCGGAGGTCGTGCAGACGGCGCGTTCCCACGGCGTGGAGGTCGCGGGGCTCCAGGAGGAGCTGCGCGACCTGGGCCTCACGTTCGTGCCCTTCGGGCTGGCCGAGGCGGACGTGGCGGCGGACCTGTGGCGCAGCGGGCAGCGTTCGCTGTCGCTCGGTGACCGGGCCTGCCTAGCGACCGCCATCACCCGGGGCCTGCCCGTGATGACGGCGGACCGGGCATGGTCCACCCTGGCGCTGGGGATCCCCGTCCGCGTCGTGCGCTGACGACTCGCGCGGCCGGACGCGTGCCATCCTGCGGGCATGCGCGTGCGTTCCGGGGTCCGGCGGCGTGAATCGGGTATGACCCTCACCACCGACGCCGCCGCGATGGCCGCGGATCTCGCATACGAGACCGCGTTCATCCGGCACTGGGACGACGTCTTCCGCTTCGCGCTCGCCTGGACGAACGACTGGGCCGCCGCGGAGGACCTGGCCCAGGAGGCGTTCCTGCGGCTGTGGCGGACGCGCGGCACGCTGGACTGGTCGGAGGCGGTCGTGCCGTGGCTCATCACGACCACGCGCCGGCTGGCCACCGACCGGTTCCGGGCGCTCGCCCGACGGGTGCTGCCGCGCGGCGCCACGACCGCCACGCTCGACCCGGCCATCGCCGATCGCTGGCTGGATGTGCGCGCGGCGATGACCCGCCTCTCCCCCATGGAACGGGCGGCGCTCATCCTCACGACCGTCGAGGGTCACCCCACCGAGGCCGTCGCCACCCTGCTGGGCGTGTCGGCCGGTTCCGTCCGCAGCGCGGTCAGCCGTGCCCGGGCCAAGCTGGAGGACGACCGATGACGCCGATGACGGGCCGACGCGACCGCCGGGCCCAGGAGCTCCGGTCCGACGAGATCCTGGCCGACTGGGCCGACCTGGCCGGGCGAGCGCGACGACCCGCGGAGGCCCCGACACGGCCGGCCGTGGGCATCGCCCGGGTCGTGGCCGGGGTGTCGGTGCCGATGGTGCTGGCCCTCGCGCTCATCGTCGTGGTCGGCTCGCTCGTGCCGCGCCGTTCCGATCGGTCGCTGGGCGTGGGGGGCGACCCATCGGCGGTGCCGTCGGCCGATGCGCCGGCAGACTGCCCGGTGACGGCGCCCAACGGCCTGCGTGGCGACGCGTGGCCGGCGACCCCGCTGGACCACGGGCAGGACGGGCTGTTCACGGCCCTGCCGCCGGCGGGGATCATCCGCCCGCCCGTCGGGGCGGCCGGTGGCGACGGGGTCGTGTGGCACGACACGCTGTTCGCGCTCAGGGCGCCCGCGGTGGGTCCGCTCGGCGTCAGCGGCCGGCGCCTGGGGGCACCGGCGTCAGCCTCCCCCGCCGACACGATCCTGGTCCAGTACCCGGACGGCACGACCGGCGACCGGGCCCTCCGGGTGGACCTCGGGTTCCCCGGCGAGGGCTGCTGGGAGCTCACGGCGCAGGCCGGAGCCAGCGCGCTCCGCTGGGTGGTCCGGGTGGAGCGCCCGGAGGCGGACGGCCCGGCGCCCTGCCCCGTGACCCCGCCGAACGGCGCCCACACGGACGCCTGGCCCGCGAGCGACCTCGATCACGGCGAGGGCGGACTGTTCACGGTGCTCTGGCCCGGCGGCGTGGTGATGATCCCGGTGTCGGGCGTGGACCGCGACGGGGTCGGCTGGATGAAGTTCCTGTTCCAGCGCTCGGGGACGGCGGAGGGCGGGCTGTCGATCACGGGTCGGCGGCTCGATGCTGCCGGTGGCGGCGCCTCGGTCCTCGCTGCCGAGATCCCGGACGGATACGGCGCGAGCGGGATCCAGGCGACGTCCCTGGGGTTCGACTCGGAGGGCTGCTGGGAGGTCACGGCCCGGTCCGGGTCCGCGACGCTCACGTTCGTGACGTGGGTGGAGGTGGCGCGCCGGGCCGTCCGCTGATCGCGCCGCCCCCGATGGTGCATGCTGCCCGGTGCGGCGTCGCGGTCGGGGGCGGAGGCGACGGCCGGGGGCGTGGGAGGGATCTTTGCGCGGGCATCAGGGCATGAGGCGGCGGGTGTCGGAGATCAGGCGGGCCGGCCGGGACGGACCGGCACGCGCCACGGCGGTCGGCACCGCCGTGGCCGTGGCGATGGCGACCGCCCTGGCGATCTGCGGCGTCGGTGGGACGGGGCTCGCGGCCGGCACGACCGCGTCACCCGGCCCCGTCGCATCGCCGGCCGCGTCTCCCGTGCGATCGCCGGCCGCGTCACCCGGCCCCGTCGCGTCGCCGGCCGCGTCTCCCGTGCGATCGCCGGAGGCGAGTCCCGGGGCACGCCCAGGTGCTCGCGTGGTATCGCTGACGATGACGATGCGGCTCCAGATCCTGGACGAGGCGGGGCGACCGCTGTCCGTGCTCCCGGTGCGCCCCGGCGAGACCCTGGAGATCAGCGTCGCGAACGTCGCACCGTTCGCGCACAACCTGTACATCGGTCCGCGCGACGCCCTGGCCGCTGGTCAGACCGCAGGACTGCCTGGCGTGCCGGCATTCGCGGGCGGTTCGCAGACGCTCACCTGGACGGTCCCCGACCAGGTCGAGGGCCTCTGGTTCGGCTGCACGGTCGTCGGCCACTTCTCCCTGATGCACGGGGTCGTGATCGCCGTCGCCGACCAGATGCCCGACCTCGTGGGCATGGCCGAGGCCGACGCGCTGGATGCGCTTCAGTCCGCGGGCCTGGTGCACGGCGAGCGCCGGGAGGTGGCGGACCCGACCGTCTCCGCCGGCACCGTCGTGGCCCAGGAGCCGCCGCCGGGAGCACCCGTGGACCTGGACACCGTGGTCCGATACAGCATCTCGGGCGAGCCGTCAGCCAGCGCTGCCTGACCTCGCGGAGGCCCCCCCTCGCGGCCGCCTCCGCCGCGGCCGCCTCCGCCGCGGTCACTCCGCCGCGGCCGCCTCCGCCTCCGCGACCTCGCAGATGCCGACCGCGACCGGTGCCGCGTTCGCGGCGGCACGCTCCGCGTCCAGCTGGGCCTTGATCTCCGGGTAGGCGTCGCCCAGGCAGCAGGAGCAGCTCTCGTACCAGCGACGCATCCCCTCATCGATGACCGGCTGGCCCGCTGCCATGGCCGGCACCGGCTGGCCGGTCGGGGCGGCGGCGCGTGCAGCGGCCTGCTCGGCGGTCGCCTGCTCGGCGGTCGCCTGCTCGGCGGCCGCCACGTATTCCGTGGGATCCTCCTGGAACGCCCGCCTGCAACCGGACCGGCAGAACGCGTACCAGCGGCCCGCGTGCTCCAGCAGCAGGTCGTTCGCGTCCGCCCTGGCCACGTCCACGGTCATGCCGCAGACGGGATCGATGAGCTTCGCGGGACGGTCGACGGACATGGCAGGGGTTGCTCCGGATGCGGCGTGGGATGCGTCGATGATACCCCCATCGAGTATCCCGCCGGGGCGGCGGCCGGGCTACCCTGACGCCACGACCGGCGATCGAGCAAGGGAGGACGACACATGGCATACACGCCTGTCCGCGGCCGGTTCTCAGGCAGGGTGGCGATCGTGACCGGGGGCGCCCAAGGCATCGGTCGGGCGGTCGCGGAGCAGCTCGTCGCGGAGGGGGCGAGCGTGGTCTTCACGGGCCTCTCGGCGGCCGGCGAACGGACGGCGGCGGAGCTGCGGTCCGCAGGCGGGAGCGTCACGTTCCTGCGCGGCGACCACGCGGAAGAGGCGTTCTGCCGCGCCACCGTGGACGCCGCGGTCGGGACCCACGGTGGCGTGGATCTGCTCGTCAACAACGCCTTCAGCTTCACCGCCAAGGCGATGACCGCCACCGAGGCCGACTGGCTGCGCTCCTTCACGGCGGGCCCCCTGGCCTACGCCCGCATGGTCCAGCTCGCCGCACCCGCCATCGCCGCGCGGGGCGGCGGTGCGGTCGTGAACGTGAGCAGCGTCTCCGCATGGATCGCCCAGAGGGACCGCTGGACCTACAACAGCGCGAAGGGGGCGGTCGCGCAGCTCACGAAGTGCCAGGCGCTGGACCTCGCGCCTATGGGCATCCGCGTGAACAGCGTGGATCCCGCCTGGATCTGGACGAACGAGACGGACAAGGCCGCGGATGCGGACGGCGGCGGCCGGGCGAAGTGGGACCCCATCTGGGGCCGCTTCCACATGCTCCGGCGGATGGGTCTGCCGGTGGAGGTCGCGCGGCCGGTGCTGTTCCTGCTGAGCGACGACGCGTCGTTCATCACGGGCGCCTCGCTGCTGGTGGACGGCGGCTACCTCGCGATGGGCCCGGAGGGTCTTGGCGACCAGTCGAGCTTCGCTGGCACCGACTGACCGGGCCGTCCGCTCCCGCCCGCCCGTCACCATCGCCCGCCCGTCGCCATCGCCCGCCGGAGCAGCCGCGACGCGAGCCGCACGCCAGCGGCCGCACGATGGGTGGAGCGACGTGGCCGGTCTCCGCCGCACGCGCGGCGCGGCGGAGACGCGCGCGCGTCACGGGCGGGCCGCATGCTGTGACGATGACCGACGCCGGCCGCATCCTCCAGTTCGGCACCGGCCGCTTCCTGCGTGGGTTCGTCGGGGCGTTCGTGCAGGAGGCGAGCGACGCGGCGATCGCGGAGCCACGGACGCGCATCACGATCGTGGAGTCGACCGGGTCGGGGATGGCGGCGCGCCTGGCGGCGCAGGACTGCCGGTACCGCCTGCTGGTGCGCGGGCTGCGCGATGGTCGGGTCGTGGACACGCGCCGCTGGATCGACAGCGCGGACCGGGCGCTGGACGGGACGACGGACCCGGGCGCGGTGCTGGACGCGGCGACCGACCCCGCCGTGACGACCATCGTCTCGAACGCCACGGAGGCGGGGTACGCGCGGGGGTCCGACGGGCTCCCGGCACGCCTGCTGGACGTGCTGGTGGCGCGCGCGCGGGCGGGGCTCCCTGGGGTCTCGATCCTGCCGTGCGAGCTCGTCGAGCGCAACGGCGACCGGCTGCGGGAGCTGGTCCAGGCGGAGCTGGCCGTCCGACCGACCGAGCCCTCGGTGGCCGAGCACGTCCGGGAGGCCAACGCCTGGGGGGTCACGCTGGTCGACCGGATCGTGACGACGCCGGCACCCGATCTGCCGGGGGTCGACGGCGACCCGCTGGCGGTGGCCGCCGAGCCGTTCGCGCTGTGGGTGGTGGAGACTCGGGCATCCGCGGCGCCGGTGGCCCACGCGGCGATCCGCCGCGTCGCCGACGTGAGCCCGTTCGCGCTGCGCAAGATCCGGATCCTCAACGGCGCGCATACGGCGCTCGTGGCGCGGACGCGCGGCGGACCGTTCACGCTCGTGCGCGAGGCGATGGCCGATGCGCCCACCGCCGCGTGGCTGGAGGCGCTCGTGCGCGAGGAGGTCGTGCCCGCCCTGGGCGACCGGATCGAGGACGGCGCGGGGTTCGCCGCGTCGGTCCTGGAGCGGTTCCGCAACCCGTTCCTGGACCACCGGCTGGCGGACATCGCCGTCCACCATGAGGCCAAGCTGGGCACGCGCCTGGTGCCCACCCTCGATGACTTCGTCGCTCGGTTCGGGCGGCGTCCACCGATGTTGAGCGAGCTGCTCGAGCGGGAAGGGGCCCGGTAGATGCGCGCGATCGTGCTGGAGGAGCCGGGCCGGTTCGCGCCCGTGGAACTGCCGGAGGCCGCCGACCCGGGCCCCGGCGAGGCGCTCGTCGCGATCCGACGCGTGGGCGTGTGTGGCACGGACCTCCACGCCTTCCACGGCCGCCAGCCGTTCTTCAGCTATCCCCGGATCCTGGGCCACGAGCTGGGTGTCGAGGTCGTGGCGACAGGCCCCGGCGTCACCTCCGTGCGGCCCGGCGACCGCTGCGCGCTGCGACCCTACCTGGACTGCGGGGCGTGCGACACCTGTCGTCGGGGACGGCCCAACTGCTGCACCGCGCTGGCCGTGCTCGGCGCCCACGTCGACGGCGGCATGCGCGAGCGGCTGGTGGTGCCGGCGGACCATCTCCATCCGTCGGCCACGCTCTCGCTCGACCACCTGGCGCTGGTCGAGACGCTGTCGATCGGCGGCCACGCGGTGGCCCGGGTGGACCCGAAGCCGGAGGATGACGAGCGGGCGCTGGTGATCGGGGCGGGCCCGGTCGGCCTCGCGGTGGCCACGTTCCTGAGGGCGGCGGGGGTGGCGCCGGTGCTCGCGGACGTCAGCGCGGATCGCCGGCGGTTCGCGGAGGCCTGGGCGCGGGTGCCCGTGGTCGATCCCGAGCCCGATCCGACCGAGGCGGTGCTGGCCGCGTTCAGGGGGGAACCGCCCACGCTCGTGTTCGACGCCACCGGCAACGCGACGTCCATGGCGGGCGCGTTCAGGCTGGTCGCGAACGGCGGGCGGCTCGTGTTCGTGGGTCTCGTCCAGGCGGATATCACGTTCTTCGATCCCGATCTCCACCGGCGGGAGCTGACGCTGCACGCGTCGCGCAATGCCACCGCGTCCGACTTCGACCGCACGCTGCGGCTGCTCGAGTCCGGGACGCCGGATCTGGGTCCGTGGGTCACCGAGCGCTGCATGCTCGACGAGGTCCCGGCGGTGTTCCCGACATGGGCGGATGGCAGCCGGCCCGGCCAGGTCAAGGGCATCGTCTCGATCGACTGAACCACCGAGCCGGGCGAGTCCGGCGCGCGCGGGGTCGGCGCGGCTACCATGCGCCGGAGCGCGCACAGGGAGCCCATGACCACGACGAGCGTCACCGCCCAGCTGCTGGGCTCCGTCTCCGGAGCCGGCCAGGAGACCCAGGAACCGGCCGTCACCCCGTCCCAGCCGGTCCACCCCTACCTCCACGTCGTCGCGATCGCGGGGATCGCCGCGGTCGCGGTCATCGCCTGGCTGTGGATCTACGACACGGGCACCGCCCTCCTGTGGCAGAACCATCTCATCGCCCAGAACAGCTGGCTGGCCATCCCCATCGCGCTTGCCTTCTCGCTCGTCGTCGGACTCCTCGTGAAGCACCGACACGCTCCCACGAGCCTCGACGAGTCGCTCCTCGACAGCCTCTCGGGAGACACCTCCCACATCCGCTGGCGGGAGCTGCCGGTCAACGTGCTCGCCGCCTGGGCGTCGCTGTTCTCGGGGGCGGTGCTCGGGCCGGAGGGCGGCATCGGCGGCATCGGCGCGAAGATCGCGGCGTTCTACGGCGAGAAGGCGGGCCTGCCGGCGGAGGTGCGCGGGCAGCTCGTGTTCTCCACGATCGCGTCGGCGTACAACGGGCTGATCGCGAACCCGCTGTTCGCGGGCGTCCTGGGCACGGAGGTGATGAAGGACCCGGTGCTCAAGGCGCGCACCCTGCCCGCCAACCTCATCGGCGGCGCGATCGGCTTCCTCGTGTTCACCGCGATCGGCTCGTCGGGGTTGCAGGACTACCTGCACCTGTCGCCGGACGAGCCGCTCGTCGCCCTCGACCTCGTGGTGGTCGTGCTGATGGCACTGGTCGGGGTGGCGCTGGCGGTGATCGCGGGCGCGTTCTTCCGCGTCGCGATGGCGCTGTTCGGTCGCTTCGGCGACCGGGTCGTGGAGCGGGCGCTCGTCGCCGGGCTGCTGTTCGGGGTCGTGGGCACGGTCGCCCCGGTGCTCCTGTTCAGCGGCGAGACCCAGATCCAGGAGGTGGTCGCCGACCCGGCGCGATACGTCTGGCTCGTGCTCATCGGGATGGCGCTGGTCAAGCTGGCGCTGCTGGCGGTGGCGTTCAAGACCGGCTTCCTGGGCGGCCCCACGTTCCCGGCGATCTTCGCGAGCGTGTGCCTCGCGGAGGCCGTCAACCAGCTGGCGCCCGGACTGCGCATCGACGTGCTCATCGCGGGCATCATGGCGGGCTTCCTCGTGGTCCTGTTCAAGGCGCCGTTCATGGTCGTGCTGCTGGTCGCGGTGATGCTCCAGGCGTCCCCCGAGCTGATCGCGCTGATCGTCCTCGCGGTGGCCGCCGCGATGATCGTGGCGCCCTACGTGGTGGCGGCGCTCACGGCCCGAGCCGCGGCCCGCCAGACGCGTCGGAGAGGGAGCACCGGGACCGGCTGAGGCCGACGGGCGCCCCGGCTCGGGCCTCGGATCTCACGCGTCGGGCGGGATGACGCCCTTGCGGAACATGAAGCAGCCCCAGAAGCGCCGCTCGCCGGTCTGGATCACCGCGTAGGCCGTTCGGGCGAGGTCGTAGAACGCGAACCGCTCGATGCCCACGAGCGGGCGCACCCGGCCCTCCGCGCGGTCGACCTCCGCCTGGACCTCCTGCTGCACGGCCGGGATCTCGTCGGGACTGCCGGAGATCTCCATGCGGCCCGCGAAGTCCGGCACGGCATGGTCCAGCGGCAGGACGGACAGGATCGCCTGGACGGCCTCGGCGGCGGTCAGGTTGTCCATCCGCAGCAGTCGGCCGGTGACCGTGGCCCTGGCCACCGAGTCGGACGGGAAGTTCGTGTCCGCGACGATGAGCATGTCCCCGTGACCCATCGCCCGCAGACAGCCCAGCACCTCGGCGTTGAGCCGCGGATCGATTCCCTTGAGCATGTCCGTGCCTCCTCCCGGCCCCGCGCACGGAGGCCGCGCAACGAGGAGCATGCCACGTCACAGGCGGGCATGGGACCGCCGCCCGACGTGCGCGCATCGCCTTGACAGGCCCCTCCCGCGGCGCGAGGATGAGCGTCGGTGTCGCGCCGGAGGACCAGACAAGTGCGGCGCGCGTGGTGTTCCAAAGGAGGAGGGAGCATGAGGTTCCAGAAGGCTGCCGTGCTCGCCGCGGCGGCCACGATCGTCGTCGGCGCGATGCCCGCGACAGCCCAGGACATGTCGGACGACGAGAAGGCCCTGCGCGCGCAGCTGCTCCAGATCCCGGGTGTCGGCAAGGGCAGCCCCACGGACGCGGACTGGCAGAAGGTGGGGGAGCTCACGCTCGGTCCCACCAAGGCCAACATGACCGAGGGCGAGTGCGCCGGTGTCCAGCTCACGTTCATGGGGCTCAACAACCAGAACCTGCACAACAACCTGTTCCGTGGCTTCCTGAAGCCATGGGAGGCGTATACCGGCGCGACGATCGAGTGGATCGACCTGGCCCAGGCGGACTACAACGCGCGCCTGCAGCAGGCGATCGCCACCGGCACCGTGGACTTCGACCTCACCGAGATGGGCGCGCCCTTCGAGGGTGACACCGCCGGCCGCGGCCTGCTCGACCCGATGCCCGACTGGGTTGCCGAGCAGATCGACATGGATGACTACGTGAACTATCTCAAGGCGCCCATCGGCACCTGGGACGGCAAGACGTATCGCATCTCGATCGACGGCGACACCCACACGATGGCCTATCGGACGGACTACTACGCCGACCAGGCGCTCAAGGACGCCTGGACCGCGGAGGGTCACGCGGGTGACTGGGCGCCGCCCACCACCTGGGAGCAGGTCAACGAGCAGGCGCTGTTCCTGAAGGGGAAGAAGGACCCGCTCACGGGTCTGGACGCCTACGGCATCCTGGACCCGCTCAAGTACCTCTGGGGTGGCTTCGGGTTCTACTTCCTGGCCGACCGGGCGGTGGCGTACAGCAAGCACCCCGACAGCGCGGCATGGCTGTTCGACCCCGCGACGATGAAGCCGCTCGTCAACAACCCGGGCTGGGTGCAGGCGATCCAGGACGTCATCGACCTCAATGCCGCGGGCGCCTATCCGCCCGACCAGCTCAACGCGGACCCGAACACGACCGCCTTCCAGCAGTTCCTCGCCGGGACGGGCGCTCAGGTGCTGTGGTGGGGTGACGTGGGCTCCAACGCCCGCACGTCCGACACCTCGGTGGTCGGCCCGGTCGTGGGCTTCGACATCAACCCCGGCGCCACGCGGGTCTACAACTGGCAGACCGGCGCATGGGAGGAGAAGGAGAATCGCTCGCCGATGAACGCGTACATCGGCTGGGGCGTGTACGTCACGAACCGCGTGTCCGCGGACGAGCAGAAGCGCAAGTGCGCCTGGTCGGCGGCGGCACACCTGGGCGGCAAGGACCTGTCCCTGTGGACCGCGGCCTATCCGTCCGGCTTCCAGCCCTACCGCAACTCGCACTTCAACATCGACGAGTGGGTCGCGGCGGGCTATGACGCGGCGTTCATCGAGGACTACCTGTCCTCCAACGCGGACTCGTACAACCATCCGAACGCGGCGAACGAGCCCCGCATCCCGGGCATCTTCCAGTACTACTCCCGCGCGGAGGACGAGCTGGTGAAGGGCCTCGGCAGCGGCACGGACGCGCAGACGATCGCGGACAACATCGCGGCGGCCTGGGAGGAGATCACCGACCAGATCGGGCGCGACAGCCAGATCGCCCTGTACAAGGCCTCGCTCGGCATGGAGTGACGGTGAGGCGCACGAACGATCTCGTGCGCCTCACCTCCGTCGATTCCATGGCCTGATCCGGCCGGGGTGCGCCCTCACAGCGCACCCCGGCCGGTCGTCCCAAGGCCGGCGCGTGCCCGTGCCGGCCAACCGCTCACAGGATCCCGCATGTGAGTACCGGCGACCTCATCCACGTCGTCAGCAACCAGGGCATCTCGGAAGGCCGGCAGCGTGCCGGACGGATCCTCATCCGGGGATCGTTCCTGGTCCTGCTCGTCGTGCTCGCGCTCCAGGCCGCGGACGCCCTGGGCATCCTCGACCTGCCCTTCGCGAACTGGCAGCCCACGATGTACGCGTGGGTGGCCTGGTGCGTCTGCCTGTGCGTGGGCAAGGTCCTCATCAACGGCGAGCAGGGCAAGCGGCTGATGTTCGTGCTGCCGTCCGCGCTGCTCGTCGTGTCGCTGACCGTGATCCCGCTGCTGCTGGGCATCGCGATCGCGTTCTCCGACTGGAACCTGTCCTCGCCGGACGGGCCGCGGTTCGCGGGCCTCGGCAACATCGAGAAGATGCTGGGCGATCCGTTCTATTGGAACGCGCTCGGCAACATGGTCTGGTACGCCCTCGCGATCTTCGTGGAGCTGGCCATCGCGTTCGGGCTGGCGCTGGTCCTGAACGCCCAGATCCGCGCCCGCAAGTTCTGGCGGGTGGCGTTCCTGCTGCCGCTGATGCTGTCGCCGGTGGCCGTGTCCTGGATGATCGGCAAGTCCATGCTGGAGTTCCGGTTCGGCCCGGTGGCCCAGTTCATGCGCGCCATCGGCTGGGAGCAGCCGGCCTTCTTCGCGTCCCCGGAGATCGCGAAGGTCACGATGATGGTCCTGGACGCCTGGATCTTCATCCCGTTCATGATGATCATGCTGCTGGCCGGGCTCCAGGGCCTCCCCCATGAGGTGGTCGAGGCCGCCAAGGTGGACGGCGCCACGGGCTGGCAGGCGTTCCGGAAGATCATCTTCCCGCTGATGCTGCCCGTGACCGTGACCGCGTTCCTGGTGCGCCTGATCTTCAAGCTGAAGCTCGCGGACATCGTCATCAACATCACCGCGGGCGGCCCGGGCGGCGCCACCGACACGGTCACCAGCTTCATCTATCGGGAGTACCGCGACCGATCCAACGTGGGCTACGGGACGCTGCTCGCGATGTTCTATCTGGTGCTCATCGTGATCGCCATGACCGGCCTGATGCGCGGCCTGAACCGCTGGATGCGGCCGTACTCATGAGCGACCCGATCTTCCACGATGGCGAGTCCGACCTGGCCTACAAGGCGCGCTGGTGGACCAGCCGGATCTTCATCTACTCCATCCTCATCGTGTGGGCGGTCATCTGCGTCTTCCCCATCTACTGGACGATCACCACGTCGTTCAAGCAGGCCCCGGACGTCATGCAGGGTCACCTGGTGCCGTTCCTGGACTTCGAGCCCGCATGGCTCGGCTGGCGATCGCTGGGGCTCTCGCCGGACACCATCGGCGCGTCGAGCACCGTCCGGGACGAGTTCATGAGCCGCTTCTCCAACTCGTTCATCGTGTCCATCTCGTCGTCGATCCTGGCGGTGCTGCTGGGCGCCATGACCGGCTACGGCCTGTCGCGCTTCGGCTATCGGTTCGGCTTCATGCGCAACAACGACATCTCGTTCTTCTTCCTCAGCCAGCTGATCCTGCCGCCGGTGGTCCTGGCGCTGCCGTTCCTGGTGCTCTACAAGCAGCTGGGGCTGCTGGACACCCATCTCGGGCTGATCCTGCTCTACACGCTGTCCGTGCTGCCCATCGTCATCTGGATCATGCGCGACCAGTTCATCGCGATCCCTCCGGAGCTGGAGGAGGCGGCGCTCGTGGATGGACAGGGCGTGTGGGGCGCGTTCGCCAAGATCATCCTGCCCATCGCCCTGCCGGGCATGGTCGCGGCATTCGTGCTGTCGCTCGTGCTGACCTGGAACGAGTATTTCTTCGCGTCGCTGCTGACGTCCACGAACGCCAAGACCCTGCCCGTGATGGTGGCCAGCCAGACCGGCAGCCAGGGCATCTCGTGGTGGAGCATGGCGGCCATCTCGTTCGCCGCGATCCTGCCCCTGCTCATCGTGGGGGTGCTCCTGGAGAAGTACATCATCAAGGGCATGGCGGCCGGCGCCACCAAGGGCTGAGGCTGCTCGCCGGCACGGCGCGCTCCGCCCGGGTCGGGCGCGGGCGAGGATCTGGACGCGCCGGGCACGGTCCGCCCGGGCGCGGGCCGGGGCCCCTGTGCACCCGGTGCACCACCGGGCGGTCGGGGGACGATCCATCGGTCGATCGGTGCGCAGGGCGACCCATCCGTCACCCCGGGAGGTCGATCGGTGCACCTGGCGGACCACCCTGATGTCGGACCGGGCGCCGGCCTCCTGGTGGTGCATCCCATGCACAGGGGGCGTCCGGAGGGCGCGGGCGCGGGCCGGTGCGGACCCGTCATCACGCGAACAGCATGGAGTCCGCCGCGTGGCCGGAGCGCGTCAGCGCCTGCCCGTGGCCCGATCACCCTTCCGAGCCGGGCCACCCGTCCGAGCCGGGCCACCCGTCCGAGCCGGAGCACCGACATCCCCGGAACGCCGATCCCCGGGTGACCTGCTCCGGCCCACCTTGACTCCGACCTACTCCATGTTCGTGTGGCGCGCCCGCATGGACGCCGCCGTCTCACCCAGCGCGTCGCGCAGTCGCAGCACCAGCGCCTCGGACACCAGGAACATCGCTCCCTCGAACAGCGATCCCATGGGCAGGACGGAGGCACCGCCCGCGTCGCGCGCCATCGTCTGGGCGGGGATCACGAGCAGCTGGTCGGCCAGGCGTGCCGTGCCTCCGGCGGGCTCCGCCGTGATGACCACGACGCGTGCCCCGGCCGCCCTCGCGACACCCACCAGCGCGGTCGCGGTGGCCAGCTCGCCGGGACCCGCCGCACACAGGAACAGGTCTCCCGGCCCCAGGGGGAACGCGGTCATGTCGCCCTGGACGCTCACCCGGAGGCCCAGGTGAGCGAGGCGCATGGCCAGCGCCCGCATCATCAGGCCCTCGCGGCCGCATCCGTGGACCATGATCGCGCGCGCGTCGACGACCGCCCGGGCCAGCGACTCGATCGCGGCCTCGTCCATCGTCTCGGCCACCGCGACCAGCTCCGCGGCCGCGGCGGCCAGCGGCGTCACGGATGCTCGCCCAGAGCGCGGCTCAGGTCGCGCGTCTGCTGGTACAGCCGCTCCCACAGCGGCTGCTGATGGGCGTATGCGGGCACCGCCTCCGGCACCACGACGCGCGCCACCGGGTTCCACGCGGCGATGTCCTCCGGGACCGCCGTGCCCACGGCGACCGCGGCCAGGAACGCGTCGCCGTAGCTCGCCCCGATGGTCCGCCGCGCCACGACCTGGGGCACGCCGCCCAGGTCGGACGTCGCCTGCAGCCAGACCTCGTTCTGCGTGCCGCCCCCGACCGCCGCCACGGTCGTGGGAGCCGCACCCACATCGCGGTACGTGGAGAGGATCCAGGCCGTGCCCGCCGCGATCCCCTCCAGGACCGCGCGATACACGTCGCCGCGCGTGTGGGTCAGGTCCAGCCCCGCGAACACGCCCTTCGCGAACGGATCGTGGATGGGGGTCCGCTCGCCGCTGAAGTGGGGCAGGCAGAGCACCCCCTTGGCGCCCTTGGGAGAGCTGGCGGCCTCCGCCACCAGCTCCGGCCAGCCCACGCCCGGCGCGAACTGATCGCGGAACCAGCGGATGAGCGTGCCGGACGTGGCCAGACCGGCCATCGACGCGTGCAGCCCGGGGGTGAGCCACGGCGCGTACCACAGGCGCGGGTCGCGGATGGCCCGCTCGGTGACCTCGATGACGAACACGGTGGAGCCGTACATCAGCATCAGCTCGCCGGGTGCTCGGACGCCCACGCTCACGGCCTCGGCCGCCGCGTCGATGGTGCCCACGGTCACCGGGGTGCCCACCGCCAGGCCGGTCTCCTGGGCCGCCCGCTCGGTCACCACGCCCGCGACCTCCGTGGACCAGGCGAGTCGGGGCAGCCGCTCCAGCGGCAGGATGTCCGGGGCCAGGTCCGCGGTCCAGTCGAGCCGGTCCACGTCATACAGCGGCGAGAAGCTCGCCGCGGTGTAGTGGTCGATGACGAGCTCGCCGGTCAGCCTCCACGTGAGGTACGAGGTGGAGGTCATCACCGCGGCCGTCCGCGCGTACAGATCCGGTCGCTCCTCCTTGAGCCACAGGATCTTGGGCCCCACCGACTGGGAGGTGAGCGCGTTGCCGCACACGGACAGGATCCGGTCCGGCCCGATCCGCTCGTCGAGGGCCGCGATCTGCGCCGCCGCCCGTGTGTCCACGCCGTACAGCACGCCGTTCATGAGCGGCGCGCCGTCCCCGTCCACGGGCAGCATGCACGGACCGATGGCGCTGGTCGCCAGCGCGTCGATCGCGCGCGGGTCCACGCCCGAGGTGGCCAGCAGCTCCCGCACGATCGCGACGAGGTCGCCCCACCAGTCCTCCTCGGCACGGTGCTCCGCCCAGCCGGGCTGGGGCACGAGCATCCGGTGCGGGCGGACCGCGGTGGCGACCACCTCGCCCCGGGCGTCCACCAGGACGCCCTTCGACTCGAACGTTCCGATGTCGACGCCGAGCGTGTGGCTCATGGCGCGCGGCGCAGGTCCAGCGCCGGGGTGATGCGGTCGAGGGCCGCGTCCAGGACGTCCACGAGGCCCTCCAGGTCGCGCGGATCCACCACCTCGTGCGCCTGGTGGGAATAACGCACCGGGAACCCCATGTCGATGCTCGCGACCCCCTCGTCGCCCATGAACTGGACGTAGCTCAGGTCGGTGAGGGCCCCCGTGTGGGCGGTGCGCTGGAGCGGCGTGCCGCTGGCGGCGGCCGCCTCCTCCATCAGCCGCACGAGGGCGGGATGCGGGATGACGCCGTTGAGGGTACCTCGACCGTGGAACGAGAACAGCGACATGGCCGGCCCGCCGCCCAGCGCGAGCTCCCCGCGCGACGCCATGTCCGGCGTGTCGCAGGCGAGCATCAGGTCCAGCTGGATCGCGATGTCGGGCCGGAGGGAGGTCGCCGCGGGCAGCACGCCGCGCAGGTTGTGCTCCTCCTGGACCGCCCACACCAGGTGCAGCGTGGGTCCCTGCCTGGCGCGCCGCCTCGACGCGAGCTCCAGGAGCACCGCGCAGCCCGCACGATCGTCCACCGCGGTGCCCGCGATGCGCCCGTTGGCCAGCTCCAGCACGGCGGGCTGATAGACCACCGGCGTGCCGATGCGCACGCCCGCCGCCTCCGCCTCCGCCTGCGAGGTGAATCCCGCGTCCACGGCGAGGTCCTGGTAGGGGATCACCCGATACTTCTCCTCCGGCGCGGTCGCGTGATGCGCCTTGATGCCGATGACGCCAGGCAGGTCCCCTCGCTCGGTGCACAGGACGACCGCATGGGCCGGGAGCGCCCGCTCCGGGACGCCCCCCTGTCGCTCCAGGCGGATGAGGCCCGACGCCTCCACCTTGCGGACGATGAGACCCATCTGGTCGGTGTGGGCGAACACGAGGACGGCGGGTGCGGCCGGGTCGCCCGGCATCGACACGACCAGGTTGCCCAGCCGGTCCGAGCGGTGCGCGAGGCCCAGCGCATCCAGGTGCGCCGCGACCGCGGCCGCCACCCGCTCCTCGTGGCCCGCGAGTCCCGGGATGCCCATCAGCTCCGCGAGGACGGCCCGCAGGTTCATGCCCCGCCCCGCGCGGCGCGCACCCGATCCATGAAGTCCGTGGCGCGCTCGGGGTCCACCGCCGCCCACGTGTCGCCGCCGACCTTGAGCGCGGAGCCCACGATGGCGCCGTCGGCGACGCGCAGGATGTCCGCCACGGTGGCGTGCTTCACGCCGGTGTTGGCGAGCACCGGCGTCTGGGGCAGGGCGCGCTTGACCGATTCCAGGTCCACCATCTGCGCCGCCTCGCCCGTGATGGCGCCCGACACGAGCACGGCGTCCGGCACCGACGAGAACACCGCCGACCGGGCGCGGTCGGGCAGCGGACGCCCATCGAGCGAGTGCGCGAACTCCGCGGACACGTTGTACAGCTTGACCACGTCACCCGCGCCCAGACGCCGCGCGTAGCGCGCCGCGGCGCCCGCGTCCGGCGCCCAGACCCCCATGTCCGAGGCATAGGTGCCCGTGAAGATCTCGCGCACGAAACGGGCGCCCGTGGCCGCCGCGAGCGCGACCGTGCTCATGGGGTCCCACAGCACGTTGACGCCGAACGGGACGCGGATCTCGTCGCGCAGCCGCCCGATGACGTACGCCATGGTGGCCGTGGACGCCATGTCCACCGACAGCTCGTACGGTCGGTCGTTCTCGTTGCCGAACATGACGGCGTCGAAGCCCGCAGCCTGGAGCGCCGCCAGATCCCGGCGGGCGTCGTCGATGATGCCCGACACGCCGCGCGACTCGTCGTGGAGCGGCGCCCCGGGAAGCGCTCCCAGGTGGACCATCGCGATGACCGGCTTTCGATCGCCGAACAGGGTGCGGAAGCGTGACATGACCGGTTGTCTCCTCTGGCGCGGGCTCAGGCGGTCCCGCGCACCTGCTGCACGATGGCGCGACCGCGCTCGGGGTCGGGGAACGACGACTGGGTGCCGGGACGGCACACCGAGTCGGCGGCGATGGCGCAGCCCAGGCGGACCGCATCGACCTCCGCCCAGCCGAGCGCGAGCGCGTACGCGAACGCCCCGATGAAGGCGTCTCCGGCGCCCGTCGAATCGACCGCCGTCACGACCGGTGCGGGCACCCGGGCGATCGAACCGTCCGGGTTGACGAGCGCCGCGCCCCGCTCGCCCAGGGTCACCAGCAGCCGGGTGCGCAGCCCGGACGCCACCGCCCGGAGCGCGTCGTCGTCGCCCGCATCGTGGGGCAGGCCGGCTGCACGGGCGATGACCGTGAACTCCGTCTCGTTGGGCACGATCCAGTCGCTCACGGCCGCGAGCGCCGGGTCGATGGGCGCGCCGGGCGCGGGGTTGAGGATCGTGGTCGCGCCGCGGGCCCGGGCGGCGCGGAAGGCCGCCGTGGACACCGCCTGGTCGATCTCGAACTGGGCGATGACCGCGTCCACGCGCTCCATCGCCGCGACGGCCGCCGCACCGTGCTCGGGCAGGAGGCCCGCGTTCGCCCCCGGGATGATGATGATCCGGTTGCTGCCGTCCGCCTCCACCCAGATGGGCGCCACGCCGCTCGCGCCGGGCACCCGCCGGACGTGCGTCGTGTCCACGCCGTAGCGCGCGAAGTTGGCGAGGACCAGGTCACCGTTGGCGTCATCGCCGAGGCCGTTGACCATCGCGACGTGCGCGCCCAGCAGCCGCGCCATCACCGCCTGGTTGGCGCCCTTGCCGCCGAACCCCTGCACGAACCGGTCTCCGCGGATCGTCTCGCCACGCTCGGGGACCCGGGATGTGTAGGCCACCTGGTCGATCATCGTGCTGCCCACGACGGTCAGCCAGGGTCCGGTCCCTTGGGTCATCGTCTCGGCTCCATCCTCAGCGCGGCTCCATCCTCGTGTCCGCGACCCAGCGGTCACCCGGACCAATCATCAGGCGCCGCCCGTCTGCGTGTCGAGCAGTCGCGTCACGTCGGCAGGCCCGATCGCCGCACGAGCGGCCTCCGGTGTCCCCACGTGGAGCGCGGCGGCGGCGTTGGCGTAGCGCAGCGCGTCCCCCAGCGCCTCGTCCGCCGCGAGCCGGGCCGCGAGCGCGCCCACGAACGCGTCGCCCGCTCCGTGAGCGTCGGCTCCGGTCACGGGATGGGCGGGCAGCCGCATGGCTGCGGCGCCGCGTGACACGGCCGCCACCCCCGATCCACCCGCCGTGACCACGACGACGGGCGCCATGCCCAGCAGGTCCTCCGCCGCGCCGACCGCGCCCGCCAGGTCATCGAGGGCGCGGGCGCCCAGCATCTCGGCCTCCACCGCGTTGACCACGAGCAGGTCGATGAGCCCGGCCATGCCGCCCAGGGGACGCGCCGGGGCGGCGTTCAGGATGACCTGGGCGCCCGCCTCCCTCGCCACACGGGCCGCGCTCACGTTCGCCTCGTCCGCGATCTCGTGCTGGAGGATGAGGACGCGCGCCGCGCGGATCGCGACGGCGCTCGCGGCCACGCCGGCCGCATCGAGCGATCGGTTCGCGCCCGACACCACGACCGCCGCGTAGTCGCCGTCCGCCTGGGTGATCGCCACGCTCATCCCGGTGGCCGCGCCGCCGCCGGATCCCGCGCCCGTGCCGGTGTCCGTGTCACTCGCGCCCGCGCCCGCGCCGGTGCTGCCGACGAAGGTCGCATCCACCCCGGCCGCGGCCAGATGCTCCCGCATCCGCGCCCCGAACGCGTCGGCGCCGAGCCGTCCGATCATCGCGGTCACCGCCCCGTGCCGAGCAGCGGCCATCGCCTGGTTGGCGCCCTTGCCACCGGGCCGCCACCACCAGGAGTCTCCCATGAGCGTCTCGCCCAGACGCGGCAGGTGCGACGCCCGCACCACCAGGTCCAGGTGCAGGCTGCCGACGACGCAGACGCGCGGCGCGCTCACCCGCCGCGGCCGAGGATCGCGCGCTGCACCAGTCGCAGGGCGCCGACCGCATCGTGCCGCTCCAGGGCGGAGGCGAGCTCCGGCTCCGGCAGCCGGTCGAGCGCCTGCCACAGCAGCTCCATGGTCTCCACGTTGGCGGCCGCCTCCGCCACCGGATCGGCCTGCGCCACATCCGGGAACGTGTCGAAGTAGATCACCCCGGCGAAGCGCTGGAGCCGCAGCTGACGCAGCAGCTCCAGGGTGCGCACCGTGTTCACCGACCCGGGCATCAGCCCGTCATCGCGGCGGCCGTAGCCGTCGTTGATGTGCAGCCCCAGGAGGCGGGAGCGCCGGCCCACCAGCGCCGCGGCCATCGCCGGCGACACGTCCGCCTCCAGCACGTGCCCGAAGTCGAGCGTCACCCCCAGGTTCGCGCAGCCGGTCTCCGCGATCGCGAGCAGCGTGGCCGACACGTTCGGCAGGATCATCACCGAGCGCGGGTCGCTCGGCTTGTACTCGATGGACACCGGGAAGTCGGGTGCGTGCTCCGCGACGGCCCGGAGGCCCTCCACCTCGTGTTCGAACATCCGGGCGTGATCCACCCCGAAGGGGTGGTCGAACCCATCCTGGCCGGGCCAGATGGTGAGCATCGTGCCGCCCGCCTCGCGGGTCGCGTCGATGCCCCGGCGGGTCAGGTCGATGGCCTCCCGCCGGATGCGAGCGTCCGGGTTCGTGAACGCGCCGGGACGGAACGCGGGGATGTCGCCGTAACGCATGGCGAAGCCGTTGAGGTGGAGACCCCGGTCCGCGATCCGCTCGCGCAGGGCGGCCGGGTCCAGACCCTCGGTCTGCTGCGGGAAGTTGACATCGACCGCGGTCAGTCCGGGGACGGTCGCGGCCCGGTCGATGAGGTCAAGCGTGGTGACCCCGTCCCCGCGGTCCGGCCAGAACAGCTCCGGGCGTGTGGCGAACGAGTTCAGCCGGGCGGCGTACCGAGCATGCGCGGTCATCGTGCGGAATCTCCCTCCAGCACCGCGAGTGTAGCCAGTGCGGTGGACATCGGATGGGTGGCCGATCGTCGGATCCGGGGATACCATGGCGGCGGCCCGGACACCCGGCCACGGGGCGCGGGCGCTTCGTGCGAGGTGGATCATGGTGGCGCGTGGACCTCTCCCGCCCGGCTTCGGGCTTCGCATGCGGATGGCGGCGGTGACGGTCGTCGCAGCGTGCATGGGCGCCGTGGCGCCACCCGCAGCCGTGCATGCCGCCACAGAGCACACGTTCTCCGGGCTCGACCCCCAGAACCCACACACCTGGATGGCCGTCAAGAACTGGAGCACCGAGGCCATCCCACGACCGGGCGACCGAGTCGTCATCCGGAACGCCCGCGTCGACGACGTGCCGGTCTCCATCGCTCTCGATTCGGTCTACATGAGCGAGGGCGCGGAGCTGGCCTCGGGCGGACCGCTGATCACCGACACCCTGCTGCTGCACTGTGGTCGACTTGCGATCGACACGGAGGTCCGGGGGAACGCGACCGTCATCGGCGGCGAGCTGCGGCCGGCTTCGGGTCGGATCACCCTCACCAATCGCGGCGTCCTGACCGTCCGAACGCCCCAGTTCTCCGACCAGGGATGTGGTCCGACCGTGCCCATCGAGGGCGGTGTCCTCAAGCTCTACGCGGGTGCCAGGGTCCTCAACCGAGGCACGATCACCGGGTCGAATGGTGAGATCCAGGGGATGGTGTGTTGCACCAGCCCACAGGTCCTGGAGAATGCGCCCGGCGGGCGGATCGATGCGTCAGACACGCTCACCTTCACCAGCCTGCGCCTGCTCCAGCGGGGACTCGTACGCAACGGGACGCTGTGGCTGGACGGTGGCGACCACGTGTTCCAGGACGGCACCACCCTCTCCGGGGCGGATGTGATCGCGGTCGGGTCGGTGATCTCGGTCGAGCCGACGTCCACCGGCGCACGCTCGACGGTCAACCTCGCCAACAGCGCGCGCCTCGTCCTCCAGGGAGAGGGAGAGCTGTTCGGGACCGCCGCGTGGGCAGGGAACGGCAGCATCCGGTTCGACCAGGGCTCGATCCATGGGGATCAGCAGATCGATGGTGGCGTGACGTTCCGTACCAACGGGTCCGCCGCGAAGCGGATCACCCGGTTCGGCGCAGGTGATCCGGGAACCGTCGTCATCGACGGCATCGCCGATCTGGGCAGCGGTCCGCTGACCGTGGGTGGCACGCTGACGGTCCGGAAGGGGCGCCTGATGGTCAAGGCGGGTGAGCATCCGGTGATCACCGGCACGAGCTGCTGCGCCGCCCCGGTCCCCACGGTCCGCAATCGCGGCCGCATCGAGATCGCGGGCGGCGCGGACCTGACCATCGCCTCGATGCGGCTCGACAGCAACGGCACGGTGGTCGGCGCAGGTGCGCTCATCCTTGACGGCGGCGATCACAGGCTCAGGGGTGGCAACACCCTGGACGCGCCGGTCACCATCCGCGACGGCGCCATCGTCCGTGTCGGCGCCACGACGACCGTCAAGAGGACCGTCGACCAGCTCGCCGGCACGACGCTCCAGGGTGGCACCGGCACGACCATCCCCACCATCGGTGGGACCGGCACCTGGGCCTGGCGCGGCGGTGACATCGCGGGGAACGTGGAGTTCGCGAAGGACCTGTCCGTGCGCATCACGGGCGATCAGCTGAAGCGGACGACCAGCAGCGACGGACGCGTGGGGATCGCCGGCCCGTCACGCATCGAGGGTCCCGGGGAGCTTCGCCTCAACTGGGGCAGCAGCTTCGTCACCTCGGGTCCGGTCACGCTCGCCGGAGCGGTCATCCGCGGCTCCAGCTGCTGCACCGACCCTGCGAACGTCCGGATGGACGGCGCGCTCAAGGTGGTGAAGGCAGCCGGCGCATCGCTCATCAGCAACGTCAACGCGACGTTCAGGGGTGCGGTCGACCTCAACGGCGGCGTCCTGACCGTGGACGCGCTCGATCCGTCCTTCGAGTCCACGGCGACGCTGCGGCTCGAGGGCGGACATCTCGAGGGTGATGGCGTGGTCCTCGTCGGCCGCAACGCATCCCTCATCGGTCCGGGAACCGTGACCGCCGGCGTGCTGGCCATGAATGGGACCGCCCGCTTCGCGACACGAGGCACACTCACGGTGGAGGGGGGCTACCAACAGGGACGCTCGGGCACGCTGGCGCTGCGCCGGGCCGGCGCGACCTGGGACAAGGTCGTCGTCCGTTCTGCCGCCTGGCTGGCGGGACGACTGGCGCTCTCAGGGAACGTGTCGACGGTCTCCAGGCCCACGGTCCTCATGTCCATGACGTCCCGGACCGGGACCTTCACCGTGACGGGTCTGCCGGCCGGGAAGCTCATCGCCTACGACTCGACGACCGTCCGCATCCTCCCGTGAGGTGACCGCCTCAGGCGGCCATGAACATCCGGCGCGCCCGGGACCTACGCGCCCATGAACATGCGCCGTGCGATCTGGTCCTCCAGGGTCAGCCAGCGGCGGCCGGCCTCATCGTCCGAGCGATGGTCGGCGGCCGCGTGGCGCAGCGCCCGCAGCCGGTCCAGGGGCAGGCGCTGGTTGGCATCCAGCTCCTCCGCGATGCGCACGAACGCGTGCGCCGCGTCCACGCCGCCCAGCAGCGGACCCGCGTCCTCCTCGAGGAAGCGGTCCCACGACAGCTCCGGCTCCCATCCGAAGCGCGCGAACGCGAGGTAGCTGAGCTCCACCGTCGCGTGGTACGGGGACGGCTCGCCCCACACCGTCAGGCCGCGCATGCCGGTCTCGTGGACCAGGCGCGACTGGTCGGCGAACACGCGCGCGTTGAGCGCGTAGCGCTCCGTTCGCTCGTCGCCGTTCCACTGGCAGGCGAACTGGCAGCGCAGCACATTGGGCTGCGTGGGCAGTGACTCCACGTACTCGCGCGTCAGCTCCCGCCGGAGACGTCCCCAGTAGGTCCGGTTCGTGGTGTGCTGATAGATGGCGCCGGGCGGCAGCCGGCGCTGCGCCTCATGGGCGACCGGGTCCAGCAGGTTGTCCCACTGGATCTCGGAATAGATCCACAGGTCGCGCTTGCGGGCCCTGGCCGTCCGGTACAGGCGGGGGAAGTTGTCCGCCATGTCCGTGTGCGACCAGTAGTCGCCGTGATCGCGGGCGCGCCGCGCGGCCTCCGCCTCGTTGGCGCGCCGGAGGACGCACCGCTCGCAGCCGCACACGCCGTAGTCGCCCGCCTCGATGTTGATGCCGCCGAGCTGGAACGTGTCCACGAGCCAGGCGATGCCCTCCTCCATCCAGGCCATGGTCTCGGGGGCCGAGGGACACGCGGAGAGCGTGTAGTCGGAGCGCGGGAAGCTGAGCGGGAAGGCGAGGTCCGCGATCTGGAAGCCCACGCCGCGCTCCAGCGACGCCGCGTGCTGCGGGTTCGCCCGGAGCCATGTGGCGAGGTTGTGGCGATGGTCGCCCTCCCAGTAGATGCCGCCGTAGGAGCCGATCGCGACACCCGGCAGGATGCGCACGCCGCGCTCGGTGGCGTAGCGGCACAGCTCCTGGGCGGCCTCCACGCCGCCGTGGCTGTCACGCAGGAAGCCGTAGATGACGATCGCCGCGATCCGGTGGCGGGAGCAGAAGTCGACCATCCGCCGGTAGTCGGCGAGGAACCCAGCGGGCGGCTTGCCGTACGGGTTGAAGACCCCGATCTCCTGCTGCCCCACCTGCGACAGCTCCCAGTTCGTGGAGTGGTCCCAGGTCCAGAACGTCCGATAGGCGAGGCCCGGCGCATCCTCCACCGGCTCGGCCGGCAGCTCCAGGCGCGCCGGGTGACCGCCGCCGCGGCCGATGAGCTCCTCCACGCCATAGATGACGCCCGAGAACGGGCCGCCCGCGACCGTGGTGCGGCGGGCGACCGGATCGGTGGTGACGCGGAAGCCGCCCTCCGGAAGCGAGGGGTCCTCGACGAGCGCGACCGTCGCCCCCTCGCCGCCGGCCCGCCAGTCGATGGCGGGGTGCGCCTCCCGGAGTCGCCGTGCGGCGTGAATATGGTGGTCACCACCCTCGATGACGACGGGACCCTCGAGCGTGTGCGTCGCGGCCATGGATCGGAACCTCCCTCGCGTGGTCTCCATTGTCCCCGAGGCGTCACGCGGCGGCAGGGTCGGAGCGTCCGTGACACCGCGCGATCAGCCACCACCTGATTGCGTACGCAACTATCTGCTATGCTGGCGGGGTCATGCCGGATCTGCGCCACGAGCTCCTGCTCGGCACCTTCATCACCCCCACGGCCCAGTCGCCGCAGCAGCCGGTGGCGCTCGCCCGGCTGACGGAGGCCGTGGGCCTGGACCTGGTGACCTTCCAGGACCACCCGTACCAGTCGACGTACCACGACACGTGGACGCTGCTGTCCTATGTGGCGGCGCGCACGGAGCGGATCCGCCTGGCGGGCAACGTGCTCAACCTGCCGCTCCGCCAGCCGGCCGTGCTGGCGCGTGCGGCCGCGGGACTGGACCTGCTGTCCGGCGGGCGCCTGGAGATGGGCCTGGGCGCGGGCACGTTCTGGGATGCCATCGAGGCGATGGGCGGCGAGCGCCTGACGCCCGGGCAGGCGGTGGACGCCTTGGAGGAGACGATCGACATCATGCGCCGGATGTGGGACCCCACGGCGGCCGCCGGGGCCACCGTGAAGGGTCGGTACCACCGCGTCCGGGGTGCCAGGCGCGGGCCCCTGCCCGCACACCCCATCGAGCTCTGGATCGGTGCCTACAAGCCGCGCATGCTGCGCCTCACCGGCCGGCACGGAGACGGGTGGCTGCCCTCGTGGAGCTACCTGGGCGACGATCCGATCGGCACGATCCGCGCGGCGAACGGGGCGATCGACGATGCCGCCCGCGAGGCGGGCCGGGCGCCGTCGGAGATCCGTCGGCTGATCAACCTGACCGGCCGCTTCGCGTCCTCGGGCGGCGGCTTCCTGGTGGGCCCGCCGGGCCAGTGGGTGGAGCAGCTCGCGGAGCTCGTGCTGGAGCATGGGTTCTCGGGGCTCATCCTCTCCACGGACGATCCCGGCACGATCGAGCGTTACGGCGGCGAGGTGGCGCCAGGGCTTCGGGAGCTCGTGGCCCAGGCACGCCACGCCAGCGCCGAGCCCGGCAGCGCGGACCTCATCCCGGTCGTCCGCTCGGCGCCGGGCCGTGGAGGCGATCGGCGGCGCATCGCAGCGGGCCATCCGGACGCGGATCTCGTCCCGGGCCTGGAGCTGGCGGCACTGCCGGCGCGGCTGCGGGAGCGCGCCCACGGCCCCCGTGACCGGGGATACGACGACGTCCGCTCGACGTACATGCTGGCGGGCCGGCCCGGGGTGGTGCTGCTGCCCCGCTCGCCCGCCGAGGTCGCGGAGGCGGTCACGTTCGCCGGCGGCCAGCCCGTGCCACTCGCGATCCGGTCGGGCGGCCACGGCCTGTCGCTGCGCTCCACCAACGACGGCGGCATCGTGATCGACCTGTCCGCGCTGGATTCGATCGAGGTGCTCGACCCCGCGACGCGGCGCGTCCGGCTGGGTGCGGGGGCGACGTGGGGTCGCGTCGCGGACGCGCTCACGCCCCGCGGATGGTCGATGACCTCGGGCAACTATGGGGATGTCGGTGTGGGCGGCCTGGCCACGGCAGGCGGCATCGGCTACCTGCTGCGCCGGCACGGCCTGACGATCGACCACGTGGTGGCGGCCGAGCTGGTGCTCGCGGACGGCTCCATGGTGCGCGTGGACCCGGAGCGCGACCCGGAGCTGTTCTGGGGTGTCCGGGGGGCGGGGGCGAACCTGGGGGTGGCCACCGCGATCGAGCTCACGGCGCTGCCGGTGTCCGACGTCCTCCATGCCGCGCTGACATTCGACCTCACGGACACCTCCGGGTTCCTGCGACGCTGGGCGGAGGTGATGGCCGCGGCACCGCGCGAGCTGACCTCGTTCCTGTACCTGCGCGCCGGACGCCAGGGACAGCCGCCCCTGGCGCAGGCCATCAACGTCTGGGCGGGGACCGACACCGACACCGCGATCGGAGCCCTGGAGCGACTGCTGCGGGCGGGTCCGGTGCTCGACCACCAGGTCGCGATCGTGCCCTACGCCTCGATCGTGCCGCCGCTGGACAGCCGCCACACCGGTCAGCAGACCGCGCGCACGCGCAGCGGCTTCCTGACCGCCATGAGCGACGAGGCCGCGCGCCACATCCGGGACATCGTGGAGATGCGGGGCGCGGGCCTCGTGGAGGTGCGGGCGCTGGGCGGCGCCTACGCGGACCCCGACCCATCGGCCACCGCCTACGCGCATCGCCACCAGGGCGTGTTCGTGAGCGCGGGCGGCGTCCGCTCCGCCATGGATGAACTGGACCAGCGCTGGGCGGCGTTCCAGCCGCTGCTCGACGGGCTGTACTCGGCCTACACCTCCGACACGAGCCCGCAGCGCGTCCGGGACGCGTTCCCGGGAGCCACCCTGGAACGTCTGCTCGCGGTCAAGCGCCGGGTCGACCCGGACAACCTGTTCAAGGGCAACCTGGACATCACGCTCGGGGCGGTCACCCCCGCGGGCTGAGGCTGTGGCCGGGACGGGGGTTCCGACCCGGCCCGCGGCTACTCCCCAGGGTGCTGGAACCGGAACACGGCCGCGGCGACCGCGGCGGCGGCCAGTTCCGCGACCAGGTAGATCCAGATGTTGCCCCACGCGAAGATGTTCATGAACGACGCGCCGACCGCGACCGCGGGATTGAACGCGCCGCCCGAGATGGAACCCACCGCGAGCGCCCCGACCGTGACCGTGAAGCCGATGGCGAAGCCGTAGAACGAGTTGCCCTCGGTGCCCTTGGCGGTGGCCACGTTGAGCACCACGTACACGAGCGCGAACGTGAACAGGAACTCGGCCACCAGGCCGGCGCCCGCGGAGAACCCGTCGATCAGGGGCGAGGCCGGCATCGCAGGCTTGAGGTAGGCCACCGCGGCGTACGCCACGACCGCGGCCACGACCTGGACCACCCAGTAGCCGACGGCGGTGGGTGGCGTGACCTTGCCGCGAAGCAGGACGCCCAGGGTCACCGCCGGGTTGTAGTGACCTCCCGAGATGTGTCCGCCGGCGTGGACCATGACCGCCAGCGACAGTCCGATGGCGAGCGCGGCCATCACCCCGGCGCCCGGGTCGATGACCGTCATGCCCACCGTGAACACCAGGCAGAACGTGCCGATGAACTCGGTCACGAGCGCGCGCGGTTCCAGCGCCACCGATCCCTCCCTCCGGTTGACGGGCGGCGCCAACCTGGCGGCTGCACCCGTCGCCCCGCGCGAAGGATAGCGTCACGCGTGGTCCGGAGACCCCTCCGGGCGAGGCGCATGCGCGCGCCTGCCGCTCGACCGGCCGGCTCGGATCATCAGCGCCATCACCGGCACGTACAGCAGGATGGAGACCGCCGCCAGGAGGCCGCCCGTCATCCGGAGCTCCGAGTGGGGCGCCAGGTCTCCCACGAAGCGCACGGCCACGGAGACCTGGAGCAGCGCGAGCGGCACGTAGGCGAGCCGGTGGAAGCCCACCCGGAACCCCAGGATCGCGGGCAGGATGATGGGTGCGTGACCGAAGATCATCGAGAACGTGAAGCCGAGCAGCAGCGCATGGAGCAGCGCGTCGTAGGTCGGGCCCGCCCACATCAGCCCGTGGACGAGGGCCAGCAGGCCGCCGAGCGCCAGCCAGACGTAGCCGACCAGGAGGCACACCGCCACGAAGCGCGGCAGTCCGGGCCGGTGGATGGTCAGCCAGGCGATGTCGAACCGCAGCAGCCATCCGGCGAGCGCGAGCATGGCGACCCCCGACAGGCGGATCCCCAGGTCGGCATCGAGGACCATCAGCGCCTGGGCCGCGAGGTAGACCGCCGTGATGGCCCCGAACAGCCAGACCGCCCGCGGGCCCATGGGCCGGATGCGCGCCAGCTCCAGCCGTTCGCCCACGATGGTGAGCACGAGGAATCCGACCCACCAGTGGCTGACCAGGGGGATCGGGCGGCCCGCCAGCCAGGCGGCGTCGCCCAGGAGCAGCAGCACGGCCCCCAGCGCCATGGTCCCGATGTCGATGGTCGGATGGCGCCGCAGCGTGGCCAGGTTGATGACGACCAGCCCCGCGGCGCCCACCGCGAGCAGCGCCTGGGCCCACGTGACGGCACCCGCGACCACGATCCCGGCCGTGCCGACCGCGGAGGCCACCGGAGCCACGTAGGCCGGATGGAGCCGGCGTCCGGTCGCCGCGGTGAAGGCGACCGCCCGCTCCAGCGCGATGAGCGTGCCCAGCACGCCCGCGGCGAGGATCGGGCCGTGCAGCGCCGCGCGGTCGGCGACCGCCGCCGGAGCCGCGTAGCCGATGCGGGAGAGGCCCGCCAGGACGCCCACGACCATGGACACCCCGACGACCACGAGGATGCCGGCGTCCACGAGCCGATGGCGCAGGGCGGGGGACAGCGTCACCGCCGCACCCTGGGGCCGCGGGCGGGGCATCGAGCGGGAGCGGCCACGGGTCCAGTATGGACGCGATCCTCAAGTCGCGAGATGACAGGCCACCTCCACGCCATCGCCGAGGGTGCGCAGCTGCGGATCCTCGGTCCGGCACCGATCGATCGCGATGGGACAGCGCGGATGGAAGCGGCAGCCGGGCGGCATCGCGACCGGGCTGGGCGGCTCGCCCTCGAGCAGCGGCGGACGATGGCCTCCCCGCCAGCGCTGCGTGCCGCTCGGCACGGAGGCCGCCAGGGAGCGGGTGTAGGGGTGGTGCGGCGCCCGGAACACCACCGGACCGGGTCCGGACTCCACGATCCGGCCGAGGTACATCACCAGCACCCGGTCCGCGAGGTGGCGCACCACGCCCAGGTCATGCGACACGAACAGGATGCCGATCCCCCGGTCACGTCGCAGGTCCAGCAGCAGGTTCAGCAGCTGCGCGCGCACCGACACGTCGAGCGACGCCACCGGCTCGTCGCACACGAGGATGTCCGGATCCACGATGAGCGCCCGCGCGATCGCGGCCCGCTGGAGCTGCCCGCCCGAGAGCTCGTGGGGCTCCCGGCCCGCCAGCGCGCGGTCCAGGCCCACCGACTCCAGCTGCGTCGCCACCCGCTCGCGGGCCGCCGCGCCCGACACGCCCACCAGGCCCAGGGGCATGCCCACGGAGCCTCCGATGGGTCGGCGCGGGTTGAACGACGCCGTGGGGTCCTGGAACACGTACTGGACGCGACGGCGCATGTCGCGCGGCACCCGGCCATCCGTGCCCACGAGGCGGCGCCCGCCGACCCAGACGGCGCCGGCATCGGGGCGGTCCAGGCCCACCGCGATGCGCGCAAGCGTCGTCTTGCCGCATCCCGACTCCCCCACCAGGCCCACGATCTCGCCCGGCGCCACGGCGAGATCCACCCCATCGACCGCCCGGACGTCGCCGCCCCGGGATCGGAACCGCCGATGGATGCCCTCCACCCGCAGCGGCTCATGCTCCGCGGTCATCACCTGGTCTCTCCCGCGCGCCAGCACGCGACGAGGCCGTCGTCGAACGGGGCGAGCGACGGCGCCTCGGCGCGACACCGCGCGACGACCAGGGGACAGCGCGGCGCGAACGCGCAGCCGATGCCGCCCGCGGGCGCCATGCGGCCGGGCAGCTCCGGCAGTCGGTCGCGGTGTCCGTCCGCGCCGCGGCCCACGAGCCCGAACGGGAGCGATGCGGCCCGCAGCGCTGCGGAGTACGGGTGGGCGGGGCGTTCCATGAGGCGCAGCGCCCCCCGGTCCTCCACGATGCGCCCCGCATACATGACCGCGATCCGGTCGGCCAGCGCGGACGCCACGGCGATGTCGTGGGTGACCAGGAGCAGCGCCAGCCGCTCGTGCTCCACGAGGTCCGCGAGCAGGTCCAGGATCTGCGCCTGGACCGTGGCGTCGAGGGCCGTCGTGGGCTCGTCCGCGAGCAGCACCCTGGGCCGGGCGGCGAGCGCGGCCGCGATGGCGACCCGCTGCTTGAGACCACCGGAGAGCTGATGGGGGAAGGCGGCCCAGCGCCGGGCGGGGTCACCCACGCCGCAGCGTGCGAGGAGCCGCTCGGTCTCGGCCCTCGCGGCGTCCCCGCGCAGGCCCTGGTGTGCGACCACCACCTCCTCGACCTGTGCGCCGACCGGCAGCACGGGGTTGAGGCTGCCGCCCGGATCCTGGAACACCATGCCGATGCCGCCGCCCCGCGTCCGCGCGCGCTCCCGCTCGGAGATGTCGTCGATGCGCCGCCCGTCGAGCAGGATCTCGCCGCTGACCATCGCCGATCCCGGTGCCAGACCCGCGACGGCCAGCAGGGTGGCGCTCTTGCCCGAGCCGCTCTCGCCGGTCAGCGCCAGCACGCCCCCGGGGGGCAGCGCCAGGTCGACGCCGTCGACGGCGAGCACGCCGTCCGAATGGCCGCCCGGCGTCCGGAAGGCGATGCGCAGGCCGCGCACCTCGAGGGCTGGAGGGGTGGCCGGCCCGCTGACGGACCTGGGGTCCGACTCGCCGGCCGATCTGGCTTCCGGCACGATGCCCGGCGCCGCGGCCAGGGCCGTGCCCGGCTCCGGCGCCGCTTCCGGCGCGATGCCCGGCTCCGTGCCCGGCTCCGCCGCCGCACCGTCGTCGGGAATCGCGGTCTGCTCCTCCACGGCTGCCACCCTCAACCGCGGCCGCGCGCCCCGAGGCGCGCGCCGATGGCATCACCCAGAAGGCTCACCGCGAGCACCGCGAAGACCACCGCGAGCCCCGGGATCAGGACCAGCGTCGGGGTCACCCGCAGGACCTCGCGCCCGTCGGCGATCATGCCGCCCCAGCTGATGGAGTTGGGGTCCGACACGTTGAGGAACGCCAGCGCCGACTCCACCAGGATCGCCGCGCCCACGGTCACCCCGACCAGCGCCGCCACCGGCTGGAGGGCTCCCGGCAACACCTCCCGGAACGCGATGCGGAACGGACCCACGCCCGCCAGGCGGGCCGCATCCACGTACTCGCGCTGACGCAGCGAGAGCGTCTCCGCGCGGACGAGCCGCGCGGTGGCCGGCCAGGACGTCAGCGCGATGGCCAGGATGATGGTGCCGGTCGCCGGGCCCAGCGCGCTCACCATGGCGAGCGCGAGGATGAATCCGGGCACGGTCTGGAACGCCTCCGTCACGCGCATGAGCGCGGTGTCCACGCGCCCGCCCAGGAACCCCGCGGCCACGCCCATCACGATGCCGATGGTCAGCGCCCCGGCGGCCGCGGTCAGGCCCACCTCCAGCGAGACGCGCGCGCCGTGCACCAGCAGCGCGAGCACGTCCCGGCCCATCCGGTCGCTGCCCAGCGGCAGCGCGGGGTCCGTGAGCGGCGGGATGAGCGGCTTCGCGACGAGGTCCAGCGGGTCACCCGGCGCCAGCACCGGGGCACCGACGGCGACGACGGCCATGAGGCACAGCCAGAGAAGCCCGACCCAGCCGCCGAGTCCCAGGCGCAGACCGCCGTGCCGTCTCACCGGGTGCGGCTCGCGACGCGATCGTCCGCGGTGCGCGGGTCGAGGCGAGCGTAGCTCAGGTCCACCGCGATGTTGACCAGGATGACCACGACCGTGCTCGCGAGCACCACGCCCGCCATCAGGGGCAGGTCGCGCCGTGACACGGCGAGGAACGCCAGGTTGCCCATCCCCGGGATGGAGAAGACCGTCTCGACGACGACGCTGCCGCCAAGCATCGTGCCGATCTGGAGGCCCAGCATCGTGACCACCGGCAGCAGCGCGGGGCGCGCGATGTGGCTGCGGGTGATGCGGCCCGCAGGCAGGCCCCGCGCGCGCGCCGCGCGCACCCAGCTGCTGGCGCGCGTCTCGCTCATGGCGCCGCGCATCAGCCGCTGGTACAGGGCCATGTAGGTGAGCGCGAGGGTGAGCACCGGCAGGACCAGATGCCACGCCTGGTCGAGGAGGCGGCTCAACGGGTCGTCCGGTGCGCGGAGCGAGGTGAGACCGGCCAGCGGGAACCACCGCAGCTGCACCACCAGCACCACGATGAGCAGCAGCGCCAGCCAGAAGTTGGGCATCGCGTTGAGCAGCAGCGCACCGGTGCTCAGGGTGCCGTCCACGGCCCCTCCCCGACGCATCGCCGCGATCGCGCCGAGCAGCGAGCCCAGCACCGCGGCGAGCAGGATCGCCGATCCCATGAGGATCATCGTGACCGGGGCGCGCTCCAGGATGCTGTCCAGCACCGGCGCGCTGACCGCCACGGACCAGCCCAGGTCCAGCGTGACGATCGCCTGGAGGTAGGCCAGGAACCGCACCGGCATCGACTGGTCCAGACCCCACTCGCGACGCAGGCGCTCGGCGAACGCGGCGTCGCCGCTGCCGGTCTGGGCGAGGTAGGCATCCACCGCGTCACCGGGCGCCAGCTCGAGCAGCAGGAACACGCCCACCGCGACGATCGCGATCACGGGGATCGCGTGCAGCAGGCGCAGCAGGATGAAGCGGATGGTCTGACTGCCGGCCATCGCGACCGGACGCTCGGATCGGGCGGCCGGACCCGGCTGGGTCCGGCCGCCCGAGGTCACATCACTCGGAGGCGAGCCACACGTCCGCCCAGTTCGACGTCGCCCAGCGCGGGTTGTTGGCCACGTTCTGGACCCGGTCGTTGGCGACCGTGGTGAACGTGAACTCCACCAGGTTGAGGATCGGCAGCTGGTCGGCGACCAGCTGCTGGAACTGCTTGTACAGCTCGATGCGCTTCTCGGGATCGGTCTCGGTCGCCGCGTCCGCGATGAGCTGGTTCATCTGCGGGTCGTCATAGCCCCACTGGTTGGAGAACGGCACGCCGTCGGGCAGGCCGCCCTGGAACAGGATCGTGGTGGAGATCGCCGGGTCGTTGCGATACACCGGCGAGTTGATGGCCAGGTCGAAGTCGTGGGTCGTGTAGACCGCCTCGATGTGGCCGGGCGAGTCCGCGCTCACGATCTCGGTGGCGATGCCGATGGCCTCCAGGGCCTGCTTCACGTAGTCCCCGGTGGCCGTGGTCATGGCGAAGAAGGGCGCCGGGCGGAGGCGGACCGAGAAGCGCACCCCGTCCTCGCCGCGCGGGAAGTTCTCCGCATCCAGGAGCGCCTCCGCGGCTGCCGGATCATACGCGTACGTCGTGACGTCGTCGGTGTAGAAGGGGACGCCCGTCTTGGGGATGGGACCGGTGGCGGGCGATGCGCCGTAGCCCAGGAAGATGGTGTCGACGATCACCTGCGGGTCGATGGCCATCCGGATGGCCCGGCGGACGTTCGCGTTGGCCAGCTCCGACCGCCGGTGGTTGGGGTCGAGCGTGATGTCGTACGTGATGCCCTCGTAGCCCTCGGTGTGGACGCTCAGGTTGTCCATCGCGTCGAGCGCCGCGAGATCGGTGAGCGGCACCGCGGAGAACGCGGTCAGGTCCAGCTCGCCCAGCTCCAGCGCCGCGGCCTTGGAGGCGGGATCGGGCAGGACCTGGTAGATGATCTCGTCGAGGTAGGGCTTGCCCTCGTCCCAGTAGTTGTCGTTGCGGGTCAGCCGGTACAGCTCGCCCGGCTTGTGCTCCACGAACACGAAGGGACCGGTGCCCACGGGCTTCAGGTTGTACTCGTTGGTCGCGATGTCCGTCCCCTCGTACAGGTGCTTGGGGATGACCGCGGTGAGCGCCGGCAGCGCGTTCGTGATGAGCTGGCTGGGGGTGGGCTTGGAGAAGTGGAAGATCGCGGTGTAGTCGTCCGGGGTCTCCACCGACTCCAGGTTGGCGAACACGATCCGACCCAGGTTCTGGAGCGGCTTCCAGACCTCCATCGCCGAGAACGCGACGTCCGCGGAGGTGAACGGCTGGCCATCATGCCAGGTCACGCCCTCGCGCAGGTGAACCGTGTAGCTCAGGCCGTCGTCCGATCCCTCCCACGAGGTGGCCAGCAGCGGGCGCAGCTCGCCCCCCTCGGCCATCTCCGCGAGCGGCTCCACCACCTTGCTGGCGACGTAGAACACGCCGTTGGAGGCGACCATCGCGGGATTGAGGTTGGTGGGCTCCGAATCCGCGGCGACCACGAGCGTGCCGCCCGCCTTCGGTTCCTGCGCGGCGACCGGTGCGGCCACCATCGTGGCCCCGATCAGTCCCGCGGCGAACAGCGACCCGAGACGCTGTCGCGTGGTCAGAGATGGCATGCGCGATCCTCCTGTGTCGCTTGGCCCGGCGTCCGGGCAGAACGTAGAAGTACCCCATCGGACGCGGCCCCGCAACCCTGTCGGGGCGGGGCGTCTCCGACGCGTGGAGCCGGGGGCTCACCCGAACCAGGTGGCGACCTCGTCATCGCTGACGGCGGGCAGCACCAGCATGGAGCGGATCACCTCCACCGACAGGCTCGTCCTGCGCGCCACGAGCAGGGCGATGCGGCGCGGATCATGACCGCACCGGCGCAGGGCCTTCATGTCCAGGCGCGGCCAGAGGGCGAGGGCGCGCCGGTCGATCGCGGCGCCGCGACGGTGATCACGATCATGATCGATGGTTCCCATGGCGATGCTCCTTGGTCCCGCGGACCCCGTCGCTCATCCTGCGACCCTCTCTGTGTACGATCGCGTCGCGCACCCTGCCAAGTGCCATTCGTCACCAAACCGGCCGCCCGCCCCATGGTCAGGGGGACCGCCGCGCGGGCGTGGCCGGTCGTTCGGCCGCCGGTCACGCCATCCCGCGGCTAGGCGATTGCACAGGCAACTGTCTGCTGGCTTGGCGATCTGCTGGTTTGGCGCGGTCAAGCGCTCGGTGCGCCGCGCGGTTCCCTCGGATCGATCGGCCGCTGAGAGGCCAAGTACGCCCGACCACATCCGCCTTCTGGGCCATCCGGGCCGCCGGTCGGACCATCTCGACCGGATCGGTCCATGCGGTCCACGGAGCGGCCCGGACTGACGCCGCTGGACGGGGTCGCGTCGATCATGGCCGGTGAGCGGCCGCGCCTCCGCCGAGACGCCACGCCCCCCGCGCGGCTGGACGGGGTCGCGTCGATCATGGCCGGTGAGCGGCCACGCCTCCGCTGAGACGCCACGCCCTCGCGGCCTCGGGCGGTCGCCCGCGGGTACGGCGCGGAGCATCGGGTCCCGGCGGCCCGGGACGCAAGCCCTTGCCCTCGGCGAACGGGAGCGCCGCCGCGGTGTAGCCTGACACCCCGCGCCGCATGCGTCACCCGCGGCGGGGAACCCTCCCGACCCAAGCAAGGAACCACCGTCCGTGCCCAACATCCTGCAGTCCCTCCCCGTCGGCGAGCGGGTCGGCATCGCGTTCTCCGGCGGCCTGGACACGAGCGCCGCGCTGCACTGGATGCGGCAGCACGGCTCCATCCCCTTTGCCTACACCGCCCACCTGGGCCAGCCGGACGAGGACGACTACGAGTCGATCCCCCAGAAGGCGCTCGTCTACGGCGCGGAGAAGGCACGGCTCATCGAATGCCGGCCGCAGCTCGTGGCGGAGGCCATCGCGGCCCTCCAGTCGGGGGCGTTCCACATCTCCACCGCGGGCCAGCTCTACTTCAACACCACGCCGCTCGGCCGCGCCGTGACCGGCACCATGCTCGTGTCCGCGATGCAGGAGGACGGCGTCGACATCTGGGGCGACGGATCCACCTACAAGGGCAACGACATCGAGCGGTTCTACCGCTACGGGCTGCTGGTCAACCCGCGCCTGCGCATCTACAAGCCCTGGCTGGACCAGCAGTTCATCGACCAGCTCGGCGGTCGGGCGGAGATGTCGGCCTACCTCGAGGGTGCCGGCCTCGAGTACAGGATGAGCGCCGACAAGGCCTACTCCACCGACTCCAACATCCTGGGGGCCACGCACGAGGCGAAGGACCTGGAGTTCCTGGACCGGGGCGTGAGCATCGTCGCGCCCATCATGGGCGTGGCCTCCTGGCGCCCGGACGTGGACGTGCCCGCGGAGACGGTGCGCGTCCGCTTCGAGGACGGGGAGCCGGTGGCCCTGGACGGACGGTCGTTCGAGACCCAGCTGGACCTGTTCACGGAGGCGAACGCGATCGGCGGGCGCCACGGCCTGGGCATGTCCGACCAGATCGAGAATCGGATCATCGAGGCGAAGAGCCGGGGCATCTACGAGGCGCCGGGCATGGCGCTGCTGCACATCGCCTACGAGCGGCTGGTCACGGGCATCCACAACGAGGACACCATCGACCAGTACCGGTCCAACGGACGTCGTCTCGGCCGGCTGCTGTACCAGGGCCGCTGGTTCGACCCCCAGGCGCTGATGCTGCGCGAGACCGCCCAGCGCTGGGTCTCACGCGCCATCACCGGCGAGGTGGTCCTGGAGCTGCGACGCGGCAACGACTACTCCATCCTGGACACGACCAGCCCGAACCTGACGTACCACCCCGAGCGCCTGACCATGGAGAAGGGCGACGAGGTGTTCTTCACGCCCATGGACCGCATCGGCCAGCTCACGATGCGCAACCTGGACATCGCCGACACGCGCCAGAAGATCGGCATCTACCACGCGGTGGGGCTGATGGGCGCCGGACGCGACGATGGCCTGCCGCTGCTGCCCGCGGCCGCGCCGGAGCCCGACCCGGTCGACTGACCCTGGGGTCGAGCGACCCGCATCAATAGACGCAGTCGTCGCAGGCCTGGCCGCGCGCCTCCGGGATGATCGCGAAGCGCGAGGCCGCCTTGGAGTTGCGCGCGCGAAGCACCACCGAGTCCAGGTACGCGTGCTCCTCGTCGTAGTAGGCCGCGCCGCCGAAGATCTCCGGGTTGGGCACCAGCCAGGTGGCGCGGCCGTCCTCGGCGGGGACCGTCCGGAGCAGCACGAGGGCATCGCCCGGGATGCGCGTGGACGGGGACACGCAGGCCACGCTGCCGCCCTTGGGCGGCTTGGTGAGGCAGCGGTTGATGCCGTAGATCTCCACCACGGTGTCCGCGGTGACCGGCGTGGCCCACGTGATGACCACGCGGAGCGGCGGGACCGGGTCCTTCGCGGTCGGCTCGCGGACGCCCCGGAGCGCAAAATGGACGTTCGTGGGCACCGGCGGCGCCGAGACCTCGCCGGTGTCCCCGGCGCACGCCTCCACGGTTCCGGTCGGCAGCCAGGCGGTGCCGCCGGTCAGCTCCGTCCACGCCTCGGACAGACGGCCGATGTTCCCATCCCGACCCAGGACCCCGATGTACACGCCGGGACAGGACGCGGTGACCGTCTCGCGCAGGTTGGCCCGACCCTGCTCGTCCCGGTAGCACATCTCCACGCCCGCCGGGGTGCGTCGCTGGACGCCGGCTCGGCCCGCGGCGCAGTCGCCGCCGGACTTCACGCCCTGCTCGCGCATGCGGCTGAAGATCGTGAAGCGCGTGTCGGCCGGCCGGCCCAGGAAGTAGCTGACCAGCTCGATCGGCCCATCGCCGGGGCGGCAGTCCAGCGCCGCGAGCGTGCCGGTGACCAGTCGGCCGTTCCGCGGCTGACAGTCGGCGCGCAGCCGAGCCGGGATGCCCTTGCGCAGGGCGGACGCGGGCGACACGACCGGGCGCGCGGTGGGCCGCGGCGTGGGCGTCGGTGAGGGAGAGGGCGTCGGGGACGCGACCGGGAGGCCGGACCCGCATGGCTCGGCCGAGTCGGGGGACGATGCGGCATCCGGCGAGGCTGCCGGGCACGGGGCGGCCAGCGCCGTGAGGACACGGCTCGGGTCGCGAAGGCCGTCGTCGACCATCACCTGGGGATCGGGGAACGTGCCGTCGACCTGGTCCCCCGGCCATCCGACCGTCGACCAGTCGGTCGAATGAAGCCCGGGATCCACGGTCTCGCCCAGGCGGACCTCGAAGCGCAGTCCGGCGGGCAGTCGGGAGCAGGACCCGACCACGCCCTCGGCGCACGCGGGAGTCGTGAGGCCGATCGGGGTGGAGCCGTCCACGCAGTCGCCGGGCGCGACGGCCAGCGGATCGATCCCGGCGTAGACCGTCAGCAGCGTGTCCGTGGACGTCTCCGGCAGGACGTACGGGTCGTCGGGCAGCGAGGGGGGCAGCCGGAACGATCCCGTGTGCAGCACGACCACGAGGCCGCCCCTGTCCCCGGGCTCGATGGGGCCGGCGGCGAGCACGCGCCCCGGCCCCGCGGCATACACCGCGCGATGGTCCGGGGCATCCGCCAGCACCCAGGTCTCCGCGGGGCGATGACCGCCGGTCGCCTCGTCGATGGACGCGAACCGATGGAGCAGCGTGGCACCGGGATCGTGGATGGGGAACCGCAGCGCCGTGGCCGTGCCGCACGGGATCCCCGGCACGGACGGCGACGCGGCCGGTCCGCCATCCTGTGCCGCCACCCCGGGAACCCACGCCCCGATCGTCGCGACCACCAGGATCAGGACTCGCGCACGTCTCACCGGATCACCCTCGTCACGAAGGTCAGCAGCACGAGTGTTGCAGTGCTGTCAACACGGCCGGGCGGCGGGCTGCCGCACGGGCGGGTCGCAGCGGGCTCCGGCGGGCGCATCCTGACGGCGGCGGCGGGCGCGGGGCTGGAAGACGCCCCTGCCAGCGTGGTACGGTGCGCGTCCGGCCGTTCGGGCCGCGCGATACCCGGAGGAGGGAACGAATGTCTCATCGCCTGTCGATCGGGGGTCTGCTGTCGGCGGCCCTGCTTGCGTCTGTCGCAGGCGGCGCCGCAGCCCAGTCCGCGCCGCCCGCCTCGTCGGCACCCATGCCCACCGGACCGCTCACCGTCCTGTGCACGCCACAGGAGGACTGGTGCCAGACGATGGTCACCACGTTCCAGGAGCAGACCGGCATCCCCACGAGCTACGTCCGGCTCTCCTCCGGGGAGGCGCTCGCGCGCATCCGGGCGGGTGCCGCGGCTCCCGAGTTCGATGTCTGGTGGGGCGGCCCCGCGGACGGGTTCGTGGCGGCGAACGCGGAGGGCCTCCTGGAGCCCTACGTGTCCCCCAACGCCGCGGTCATCTCCGACACCAACAAGGATCCGAACGGTGTCTGGACGGGCGTCTACGTGGGCGCGCTCGGCTTCTGCTCCAACCTGGCCAGCCTCGCCGAGCTGGGCGTGGAGCAGCCGGATTCGTGGGACGACCTGCTCGACCCCAAGCTCAAGGGCCATGTCGCGATGGCGCATCCGGCCAGCTCCGGGACCGCCTACACCGCGCTCTACACGCAGGTCATCCGACTGGGCAGCGAGGATGCCGCCCTGGAGTACATGAAGCAGCTCCACAACAACATCCTCCAGTACACGAAGTCCGGATCGGCACCCGCGGAGATGGCGGGTCGCGGCGAGATCGCGGTCGCCATCGTGTTCAGCCACGACTGCGTGAAGAACATCGACGCGGGCTTCAGCGACCTGTCGGTGTCGTTCCCCAGCGAGGGCACGGGCTATGAGATCGGCGGCGTGGCGCTCATCGCCAACGCGCCCCAGCCGGACGCCGCGAAGATGTGGATCGACTGGTCGCTCACGGCGCCCGCGCAGGAGATCGGGCCAACCGTCGGCTCCTACCAGCTGCCGACCAACCCGGAGGCCGCGGTGAGCGAGCGCTCCGTGGACCTGAGCCAGGTCGCCCTGGTCGACTACGACTTCCAGGCCGCCGGTGAGGCTCGCACGACGCTCACGCAGCGGTTCGAGGATGAGGTCGCCGCGAAGCCGGTCGAGTGACCTGGCACGGCCGGGGGCGACGGCCCTCGTGAACGGACGATCGACCCGGGGCGGGCACGGCGGAGGACCGCGCCCGCCCCGCCGCTCATGACCGTGTCCGCCGCCGCCGGCCAGCCGCCGGCGGCGGCCCGTCGCCGGCGCGCGGCGATCGATCGCGTGCGGGCAGCCGCCCTCGTGGTGGCCATCGCGTTCGTGGTCATCGCCATCCTGTGGCCGGTCGGCGCCGTCATCGGGACCGCCCTCACGGAGGACGCGATCCCGATCTTCGTGCGCTACCTCACGCCACCCCAGAACCAGATCCTCATCAACACGCTCATCCTGGGGACGCTGGTGGCCGCCGTGGGGACCACCGTCGCATTCCTGTTCGCCTTCGTCCAGGTGCGCGTGCCGGCGTCACGCTGGCTCAAGCGGGGTCTCCACGTGGTGGCCCTGCTGCCCATCGTCAGCCCGCCCTTCGCGCTCGCCATCGCCACCATCTCGCTGTTCGGACGGAGCGGCATGATCACCCGCGACCTGCTGGGCTGGCGGGTGGACATCTACGGCCTGCCGGGCCTGACCATGGTGATGTCCCTGAGCTTCTTCCCCGTGGCCTACATCAGCATCATGGGCATGATGCGAGCGCTGGACCCCGCGCTCGACGAGGCGTCCGCGAACCTGGGTGCCTCCCGTCTGCGGACCTTCCGCAGGGTGACCCTGCCGCTGCTGCTGCCGGGGATCGCGTCCGGATTCCTGCTGCTGTTCGTGGAGGCGCTCGCGGATCTGGGCAATCCGCTCGTGCTGGGCGGCAACTTCACCGTGCTCGCGAGTCGCCTGTACATCGCGATCATCGGCGAGTACAACGTGCTCGCGGGATCGGTCCTGGCGATCCTGCTGCTGCTGCCGAGCCTGCTGGTCTACTTCGTGCATCGCCACTATGCGGAACGGGCGTCGGTGGTGTCCGTCACCGGCAAGCCCAGCGGCCGACCCATGGAGGTGACCAGCCTGCCGGTCCGGATGGCGCTCGTCAGCCTCGTGACCGCCATCGCGGGGCTCATCGTGCTGCTCTACGGGACGATCGTGCTCGGGTCGTTCACCAAGCTCCTGGGCGTCGACAACTCGTTCACGCTCAAGAACTACCAGCAGATCCTGTCGGGATACGGGATGGAGGCCGTCACCGACACGACGATGCTGGCGGGCATCGCGACGCCCGTCGCGGGCCTCCTGGGGGTGATCATCGCGGTGCTCGTGGTGCGTGGTCGCTTCGTGGGCCGCGGTGCGCTGGACTTCGGCACCATGCTCGGGGTCGCGGTGCCCGGCACGATCTTCGGCATCGGGTACCTGCTGGCGTTCAACACGCCGCTCCAGATCGGTGGCGTGACCATCTTCCCCAAGCTCACCGGGGGTTCCGCCCTCCTGGGTGGCGCGCTGGCCATCATCCTGGTCTATGTCGTGCGGTCGGCGCCCGGCGGACTGCGCTCCGGGGTCGCGGCGCTCCAGCAGATCGACCCGGCCATCGAGGAGGCATCCGTGTCGCTGGGGGCCAGCCAGGGGACCACCTTCCGGCGCATCGTGCTGCCGCTCATCCGGCCCGCGTACCTGGGCGGCCTGGTGTACGCGTTCGCGCGCTCCATGACGGCCATCAGCGCGGTCATCTTCCTGACCACCCCCACGACCCGCATCATGACCCAGCAGATCCTCAACGAGACGGACGCGGCGAGATACGGCAACGCCTATGCCTACTGCGTGATCCTCATCCTCATCGTGCTCGCCGCGATCGGGCTGTTCAGCGCGCTGGTCGGGTCGAGCACGAAGGCGGAACGCCGCGCGGACGCGAACGTGGCGGCGATCCGATGAGCGCCCCGGGCGCGGGGTCGGCTGCGGGCGCGGGGACGACTGCGGGCGCGGGGTCCGCTGCGGGCGTGGGGTCGGCGGCACCCGCGACGCTGCGCCTGGAGCGGCTCTCGAAGCGGTTCCGGACGCCCGAGGGCCGCGACATCGTGGCGGTCGACGACGTCACGCTGGACCTGGGCAGCGGGACCTTCGTGACGCTCCTGGGCCCGTCCGGCTGCGGCAAGACCACGACCCTGCGGATGATCGCCGGGTTCGAGGTCCCGAGCGAGGGGCGGATCCTGCTCGACGAGCGGGACATCGCCCGCCTCACGCCGGACAGGCGCGGCATGGGCATGGTGTTCCAGTCGTACGCGCTGTTCCCCCACCTCACGGTCCACGACAACGTGGCATACGGGGTCCAGCTCCGGGGGCGGTCCCGGCGGGAGGTCGAGACGACGGTCGAGCGGACCCTGGAGCTGGTCAACCTCTCGGGGCTCGGCGGGCGACGGCCATCGGAGCTGTCCGGCGGCCAGCAGCAGCGCGTGGCCCTGGCGCGCGCCATGGCGATCGAACCGCGGGTCCTGCTGTTCGACGAGCCGCTGTCCAACCTCGATGCCAAGCTGCGGGTCTCCCTGCGGTCGGAGATCCGGCGCATCCAGCGGCAGCTCGGCACCACCTCGGTCTATGTGACCCACGACCAGGCGGAGGCGATGGTGCTGTCGGACCTCGTCGTGGTCATGAACGCCGGCCGGGTGGAACAGGCCGGACCACCCGACGAGATCTACCGGCGACCCGCCACGCGCTTCGTGGCGGACTTCATCGGGCGTGCCAACTTCTTCGAGGGCCGGGTCGAGTCGGTCGCGGACGACGGGGCCGACCTGTCGCTCCTGGGCGGCGTGGTCCGCGTCCCGGCCGCGCCGGGCCACAGGGTCGGCGAGACCGCGACGCTCGTCGTCCGACCCGAGTCCGTGCGGGTCGGCATCGGCGACCTCAGGGCACGGGTGCGGGGCAGCATGTTCCTGGGTCCCCACGTGGAGTACGACCTCATGGTGGGCGACCTGCCGCTGATCGCCGTGGATGCCGAGTGGCTGTCCCGCGGGCTGCACGCTCCCGGCGAGGAGATCGCCTGGTCGATCCTTCCCGAGCGCACCTACCTGCTGCCGCCGGCGGTCGCCTGACGCACCGGGATCCGAGGCGCCGATCGGCGGGCGTCTCGCCTCCGGGGTTCGGTCGAATCGCCCTCGGAACCTGGTGACAGCCCGCGCCGCGAGGAACGCGCCGTACCCCAGCCGATCGGTCACCAGCTCCCACGCCCCGATGTACACCCGCTCCGCGCCGCCGAATCCGCCCTTGAACGTCGCGACACCGGGTGCGTCGGTGCCCCACATGTCGTAGCTCTCCATGCCGCGCTCGCGGCTGGTCCGAATCACCTCCCACTCGAGCAGGTAGTTGACGCGGCCCGCGAGGCCCGACGCGCGGGACACCCCGTACAGCGAGGTCGCCCGACCGCCCGCCTCCAGCACCATGAACACACCAGCCGGGGCACCGTCTGGTCCGTTCCCGAGCAGCATCCTCGCGGCACCCCGGCGCGCGAACGCCCGGTACACGTCGCGGAACGCCTGGCTCGGGGCGAACCCCACGCGCATGGCGGTCTCGCGGTAGATGCGCTCGAACGCGTCGAGCGCCTCGTCTCCGGCAGGCGCGACCGTGAACCCGTCTCGGGCGGCACGCCGGACCGATTGCCGCCACTTCGGATGGACGCGCTCCCACAGCGCGGCCTCCGTGACGCGCAGGTCGACGATGCGGGTCCGGTTCACCTGCAGCGCGTCCACACGGCGCCACCCGTGGGCCGCGAGCCAGGTCTCGATGGGGTGACCGGCGGGCACCTCCGGGTCGATGACGAGATGACTCAGGCGCAGCTCCCGTGCGGCGCGATGTGCAGCCGCCGTGAACGCGTCGATCGCCGGCTCATCCAGCACGGTGGCCACCGGACCACGTGGGGCATAGCCGCGCGACCAGGGCCCGGGCCGCATCCGGTGGACCAGGACCTGCGCCCCGATCTGCCCCTGTCCCGTGCCGGCCATGACGTGCCGGCAGTCCCAACCCTTGGCGGCGTTGGCCTCCGCCCACGCCGCCCGCTGCATCCAGGCGCCGTTCTGGGCAGCGCCCACGAAGGCATCCCAGTCGCCGGTCCCGATGATGTCCCCTGCCGTTGCTCGCATGTCTTCGCTCCGTTCCCTGGACGTGTCCGCGGCAGATGGATGACGCGCCCATCCGTCCGCTGTCACCGCGATCCCGGGGGCGCCGAGCCCGGGGGCGCCGACCACGGGGTCGACGAGGCGTCGCCTCACGGTGCGGAGGCGTCCCGCAGGTCCCGACGCGCGCGGTGGAGGCGCATGCGGGCGGTGCCCGCGCTGGTCCCCAGCACAGACCCCAGGTCGCTGGCGTTGGCGCCCCGGGCGGCCCGGAGGATCAGGTCGCGGTCGTCGGCCGGCAGCGCCGCCAGCGCCCGCGCGACCCCGGTCCAGCGCTCCCGCGCGACCACCCCGGCGACCAGCGTGTCGGCGGAGTCGACCGGACGCATCCGATGGGCCGCCCGGGCGGCCACCTGCGCATGCCGGGCCCGGCTCACCACGAGGTTGCGAGCCACGCGCCGCAGCCACGCCGCCGGCTGCCTCGGCTCTCGGCCGTCGCGCATCTCGCGCAGCAGCCGCAGGAACGACTCCTGGCAGCAGTCCTCCGCCTCGGCCTGGTCGGGCAGCAGCCGCTCCAGCCAGCGCAACAGGCCCGGCCGAAGATCGACATACGCTCGCTCCCAGCGGCGGTCGACGTCCATCCGCGATGTGCCCGCCGGCGCGTCGCCGGGGAGGCGGTGCGGCTGATCGAGGTCGGTGCGCAGGGCCCGGTCCATCACGAACGCCCGGTCCCGATCGAGCGCCCGGCGCCGGCCGTTGCCGATCGCAGCGTCCGAGGCAGGAACCGCTCGAGCAGCGCCATCAGACCCGGCCTCGCGGCACCCGCGTCGAGCCAGGCCCGGACCACATCCTCGCCGGTCACGAGCGCGAACCGGTGCTGGGCGATGAAGCCGCGCATCGTGGCGAAGAACGCGCGGTCGCCGAGGAACCGGCGGACGCCCTGGATCATCGCGGCGCCCTTCTCGTAGACGGTCTCCACGTACCCCCCGCAGCCCCACCGGTCGAACCGGTCCGGGAAGGCCGTCACGGGCGAGTCGACGGGTCTCCGCGAGCAGTACCCCCATGCGCGTCGTCCGAAGAGCGCGTGCTCGCTGAAGGTCGCGAAGGCCTCGTCGACCCACGGCTCGCGCAGCTGATCGTCTCCCACGAGGGCGTAGAACCACTGGTGGGCGACCTCGTGGCGCACCACCTCCGGATTCGCGTAGGTGTCGGTACCGAGGAACACGAGCCCAGGCGACTCGGTGGCGATCCAGCCGCCCGGGGTCGGCGCCACGACCAGCTCGGGCCAGGGATAGGGGCCGTAGGCGTCGTCATAGGTCTGCAGCGCCCCGACGGCGAGGCGGAGCGCTCGCCGGCCGTCGGTCCCGACGGGGGCGAACACCCGGACCCGGACCCCGTCACGCGTGACGGCGGACCAGCGGCGAAGGTGCCGCGCCAGGGCGAACGCGTAGTCTCGCGCGTGGTCCAGGCGGTAGATCTGGCGTCCATCCCGCGTGACCGTCCGGTGACCCGGAGCCGCCACCACCAGGCCTGGGTCGGTCTGCAGGTCGAGCGTGATGCTCGACGCCGCCGGGGAGACCTGGGAGTCGCCCGGGTTGCGGAGGCCGTGCCCATCGGAGAGCAGCGGGAACCAGTCGGCGACCCGCAGGACCCCGTCGGCCTTGGACAGCCGGGCGTGGAGCGAGTCCGCGACATCGGGCCCCGGCCGGTCGGTGAAGCGGATGACCACCCGGGTCGAGCGTCCGCCCTCCAGGGGCCGCGGGAGACGGACGCGCATCGAAGCCACGTCCGGGAAGTCGAACCGTGTCCGATGACCGTCGACGGTGACCGACCGCACGTCCATCTCGCCGTAGGCGCGCGCGAGGACCGAGAGGCGGAGCGCGGCGACCGCGGCCCCGGTCGTGTTGGTGATGTCGATCGACTCCACGACGTCCAGGCGGGGGCCATCGAACGACAGGTCGACGCGAAGGGTGTAGGCGGCGGTGAGCCCCAGGGAGGACCCCTCGGGCGCGGACGCGGCATCGGCCACCGTGGTGGTGGCGAGAAGCAGGGCCGTCAGGAACAGGACGATGGAACCGAGGCGCCGACCGCGGTGCTGCTGGCGGTCGGGGGATCCGGGTGAGCTGGACATCTCGTCGGTCTCCGCTGCATGACGATTGGCAGCTCGACCGTCGAGATAAGGCGTGGGGTGGCGCGTCAGTCGTGCGGAGGGGTCCGGACCTCAGACCTGGCGGCGGGCATCCCTATCGGGCGCGGGGTCTCGCCCCGCCGCGCGGAGGGTTCTCAGGCGCGCGGGCCGCGGCGCGCGTGCCGGGTAAGGGGTGCGGCATCCGCGACCGCGGCGCACCAGCGACAGGACCCGCGGGTGTCAGCCCAGGCCGAGCCGGTGCGCCACGACAGCGGCCTCGCTCCGCCCTTCCACGCCCAGTTTCGAGAGGATGTTGGAGACATGGACGCTGGCGGTCTTCTCGCTGATGAACAGCTGCTCCGCGATCTGCCGGTTGGTGCGGCCGGCTGCCACCAGTGCGAGCACCTCGTGTTCGCGCGCGGTCAGGCCCAGCCGGGCAGCCTCCACCTGGAGCCCGAGGGCTCCCTGGGACGCAGGTACCAGTGACGGGCCGCCGATGACCATCCGCGCGCGTCGGGCCAGTGCCTCCAGCTCCTCGCGCATCGGGTGCGCGCCGAGCGCGATGCAGCGCTCGAGGGCTGCCGTGATGAGGGAGGAGGCCACGGCCCGGTCGCCGTGCGCCGCGAGCACGGCCTCCGCCTGGCGATACCGTGCGTAGCTCGCGGGGTAGGGCTGGGCCATCCGCTCACAGGCCTCGACCGCGGCGGCCCACGCCGCAGGATCGGATGGGCCCACGGCACGCGACCACTCGGCCTCCGCGAGGGACGCCCAGGCTGTCGACGGAGGCGCGAGGCCGGCTCGGGTCGGTTCGAGCGAGGTGTTCCGGGCGGCGATGGCGTCCCGCAGCTCGGCTGCGCGCGCGAGCGCGTCGGTGAGCCGTTCTGTCGACCGGTGCGCCCGCGCAAGGACCGCGAGGTCGGCGCACGCACGCAGGCCCAGCACCAGCAACGGAGCCACGGTCATGGCACTCCCGTGACCGACGCGCTCGATGCCGGCAGACGCCGCACGCAGCGCGTCGGCCGGTCGTCGACGCCACAGCGCCAGCTCCGCGAGGGTGGCCTGGACCGGCCCGATGCACTGGCGATCCATGGTCCGGGCGGCGCGGGCCTCGATCGCCTGCAGCTCGTGCTCGGCCCGATCGAACTCGCCACGCACCGTCGCCAGACGTGCGCCGAGCTCACGGGCCAGGATCTCGTTCAGACCGAACGCCCCGATCAGCTCGACCTGGTGGACGGCCTCCTCGCTCTCGCTCCAGCGTCCGAGCGCGAACAGCAGGTCGGCCGCGTTGCACAGGAGGTGCGTGCCCAGGAACGCCAGGAAGCCCAGCCTCCGGGCGATCGCCACGGCCTCGAACGCGAGTTCGATCGCCTCCGCGTAGCGGCCAGCCACCTTGAGCACCCACACCTGGTTCGTGTACGCCCGGCCGATGTCGTCCACATCACCGATCTCCTGCGCGATCCGGAGCGCATCACGCAGGTCCTGGAGGGCCTCCTCGATCTCCCCGTCCTGGCTGCGAGCGACCGCCCGGCTGTTGCGGGCATGACCCTCGATCTGGTGCGCCCCGGCAGTGACCGCCAGCGCCACCGCCTCTTCCGCCAGGGGCCGCGCCTCCGCGTACCGGTCTTGCAGGTTCAGGATCTGCGCGAGCCCGGCCAGAGCGCGCGCCCTGGCCTCCGGCGGGGAGCCTGAGGGCACGAGGGCGACTGCGGTCCGGTGTGCCTCGAGCGCGAGGTCCCCGTGGCCGCTGATCCACTCCGCGCGCCCGAGGCGCACCCGGAGCATCGCGGCGCGCACCGGATCCTGCGAGGGCTCGACGAGGGCGAGCGCGGCGACGAGGTGCGCCACGGATCGGGCCGGGTCGCTGAACCGAGCGGCGCCAGCCGCCGCTGTCAGCACCTCGACATGGTCGGAGCCGGTCCGAGCCACGGCCTCCGGGACCCGGTCCCAGAGCTCCAGCGCTCGCTCGTACCAGGCGAGCGCCTCGGCGAAGGCATAGCCTGCCTCCGCGATCCGAGCGGCGCGCAGCGCCGCATCGAAGGCTCGCGGCAGATCGTGGGCCGCGCCCCAGTGAAAGGCCAGCTCGGAGGCCACGGTCGCGTCCGGCTGGCGCCCGTCATCCCGGGAGACCGCCGCCTCGAGGATCTGCGCGAACGCCGCGTGCAGGCGACTTCGCTCGCCGGGCAGCAGGTCGTCGTAGACGACCTCCTGGAGCAGCGCGTGGCGAAAGACGAACCGCTCCTCCGCCGAGCGCTCGTCGGGGACGAGGATCTGACGCGCGACGGTCTCTCGGAGCGCCGCGTAGAGGACGGTCTCCGTCATCCCCGTGGCGGCGGCCACCAGCCGCGGGTCGACGCGGTGACCGCCCGCGGATGCCACGCGCAGCAGCTCCTGCGCATCGGGACCCAGGTCCAGGACTCGCGCCAGGAGCACGGCGCGAAGGGTCGGCGGGAGCTCGGACGCTCGGTCCCGGGCGGCGACCAGCAGCTCCTCCGCGAAGAACGCGTTGCCGTTCGAGCGCGCGTGGATGGTATCGATGAGCCTGGCGTCGACATCAGGACCGGCGATCGCCCGCAGCATCGCCGCGAGGTCGTGCCGATCGAAGGGCCCGAGCGCCATGGTCTCGGTGCCTCCCGAACGCTCCATCTCCGCGAGGAACGGGACCAGCGGATGCCGCCGATGGAGCGCGTCGCTGCGATACGTCATGAGCAGCATCACCGGCAGGTCACCGATGTTGCGCACGAGGAACCGCACGAGGTCCAGGGTCGAGCGGTCGGACCAGTGGAGGTCCTCGATGACCACGACGACCGGTCCATCCGACGTGAGCCGGGCCAGGAACCCCAGCAGGAGCTCGAACAGTCGTCCCTGGGAGGAGCCGATGCTCAGCGCGTTCGGGGTGGACGGTCGTACCGCCAGCGATGGACCGAGGTCCGGGACCAGGCGTGCGAGCTCGGCGCGGCCCGGGCCGATCACCCGCCGGACCCGCTCCTCGGGCGCCGACCGCAGCCACGTCCGGATCGCCTCCACGATCGGCGCGTACGGGATGCCGCCGTCCCCCAGGTCGATGCAGCCGCCCACCAGGACCAGGGCTCCGGCAGCGCGAGCCGTGGGCATGAAGGCCGCCACGAGGCGCGACTTGCCGACGCCGGCCTCGCCCGCGACCAGGACGGCCGCGCTGCCACCCGCACGCGTCCGGCCCAGGGCTGCCGACAGTCGTTCGAGCTCGGTCCTCCGACCGATCAGGGTCGGGCTGGAGACCCGCATGCGGGGGATTGTAGGCCCGTCGTCGCGAGTGCCGACCGGGAGCCAGGGTGTGACACGCGCCGGGTCCCTGCGTCAGGACCATGTCGGGCCGCGCGACCGGATGCGGCCCATCGCCGACGGAGGCACGCAGCGGCATGGCGCCGAACAGGGAGTCCGCATCCGAGGCAGCCTGGCGATCGACGCTCACGATCGCCGGGGCTGGAGCGGTCGGGTCGGCCGCGCGTGGCTGGCTGGACACCGACGGACGTCCGCACGGTCCGCGCCCGGCCGGCCGCATGGCCGGGAGGCGGCCCACGCTGGTCAGCGGCGCCCGCGCGGTCGTGTCACGGGTGCTGCGCGCGGCAGGCGTCGCGCTGAGGTGGGTGCTCTCCGCGTCAGGGAGTTGCCGTTCGGCGCGCGAGGGCGAGGCCGGCGGTGAGCGCGGCGACCACCGCGCCACCGATCATGACCGGCAGGCCGTACCCGATGGACAGCGACAGCCCTTCGATGTCCACGTCCTGGCCGCGCTGGTGCAGCGTCTCCGCCACGCCCGTCAGGGCCGCGACCACCGCCACGATCAGCGCCAGCACGGCAGCCGATCGTGAACGGTCACCTGCCGGACACGGCTTTACCGACCTCCCCGAACGGTCGCCACCACCATCGACCCACAACGGCTCATATCAGGCGTTGGCGGCGATGAGACTCCAGATGGTCACCGCGATGGCGAGGACGGCCATCCCCACGCCCGCCACGATGAGGCCCAGCGCGGCGCTGGTCACGATGAGGTCCCGCCGGACGTGCGGCGGCGGGGGCGGCGACGGAGGCCAGTCGGGGATCGGCTCCGGTCGGCGCTGGAGGAGCATGGCGAAGCCCGCCAGCAGCAGGGCCGCAGCGAGGACGCCGAACTGGAAGAGGGTCTGAAGCGGGTCCGTCGACATGGACCAGAGCATGCGTCCGGGGCCTGCCGCGCTCAATGGGCACATGGTCGGGCGATGGCGACACGCCGGGTGCCCGAGCGGGTGACCACCATGCTCGGGGGGCAGGGTGCGGTCGCGTGGCATGGGGACGGAAGATGACCGGTCGCCTCGGCCGACCGGGCGACGGTGGTACGGGGTCCCCCGGGCCTGAATCGACATGGCGTCGGGGCCCGCCTGGCAGATGGATCGGGTGGCGCTCCGACCTCCGCACGAGGCGTGGGAGCGCGATGCCCGGCCCGGGGGCCGGATGCCCGGCCCGGGGGCCGGATGCCCGGTCCGCGGGCCGGATGCCCGCGCCGCGACCGCACCCGGTGGGGCATCATCCGCACATGACCGACGAGCAGTCCGCCCGGGTGTTCGACATGCCGCACGCGCGCGTGACGCTCACGCCGGTGGGTCCGAACGTGGAGATCGAGGTCTGGCCCAAAGCCGGCCAAAGCGCCTATGCGGTGGTCAGCCCGGGCGTCGCGATCCTCATCGCCCGCCAGCTCGTGGAGCTCGCGGCCACGCTCCTGCCGGCCGACCAGGTGATGGGCGCGCTGACGCACGGGCTCGATGCCGACCAGGCCTCTGCGATCTCCGGCGCGCTGGTCAGCCTGGAGCCGTCCAAACCGACCGCGCCAGGATCCGCGGGGCCGGGCGCAGCGGCGACGGACACCGATCGTGCACCGGCGACCGACCCCCTTCCGGACGCATCGGGGACCGAGGACGCGGACCCGCCGACGAACATCGTGGACCTGGCCAGCCGCCGACGCACCGGACGGCCGCCGCCCGCAGGCGCCTGACCGGGCGAGGCACCCTGAACGCCGCCCATCCGGCGGTGTACCCTCGCGGACGCGGACGCGCGCCCGTGGTCGTCCGGACCCGGTGGCACGTCACCTCGTGAGGAACCCGCCTTGGAACGTCTCCCTGCCCGCGCGAAGGTGGTCATCATCGGTGCCGGGATCGTCGGCAACAGCATCGCGTACCACCTCGCCGCGCTCGGCTGGCGGGACCTGCTGCTCATCGACAAGGGGCCCATGCCCAACCCCGGCGGCTCGACCGGGCACGCGTCCAACTTCCTGTTCCTGGTCGACCACAACAAGGAGATGACGGCGCTCACCCTCGAGAGCGCCCGCCAGTATCGCGCGTGGGGTGTCTACACCGAGTGCGGCGGCATCGAGGTGGCGCGCTCCGAGACGCGCATGGCGGAGCTGCGTCGGCGCATGGATTCCGCGCTGACCTGGGGCATCGACGACGCCCGCCTCATCACGCCCGCGGAGATCAAGGCGCTCGTGCCCTTCATCGACGAGTCGATCCTGCTCGGCGGGTTCCACACGCCGGGCGTGGGCGTCTGTGACTCGCTCCGGTTCGGCACGCTGTGCCGGGAGAGGGCGGTCGAGATGGGTGCCCTGACGGTCGCCCCGATGACCCAGGTCACCGGCATGGACGTGCAGGATGGCCGGATCCGGAGCGTGGTCACGGACCGCGGCACGGTGGAGGCGGAGCACGTGGTCATCGCGTGCGGGGTCTGGTCGCCGCTGCTCGCGGAGATGGCGGGAGCGCACATCCCGCTCACCCCGGTGGTCCATCAGATGATCGACGTCGGCCCGGTGCCGCGATTCGCGACCACGGACCGGGCGATCGCCTTCCCCATCGTGCGCGACATGGACGTGCTGATGTACGAGCGCCAGGACGGCGTGGGCCTGGAGATCGGCTCGTACGCCCACCGGTCGATCCTGCACGACCCGGAGACCATCCCCTCGATCGAGGACGCCGCCCTGTCCCCCACGGAGTTCCCGTTCACGCAGGACGACTTCGACCCGCAGATGGAGGACGCCCTCGCGCTCATGCCGGAGATCGTGGGCGACGAATCGGTGGGGGTGAAGTACGCCATCAACGGGCTCATCTCGCTCACCCCCGACGGGATGCCCGTGCTGGGCGAGACCCCGGAGGTGCGGGGGCTCTGGTCGGCCGCCGCGGTGTGGGTGAAGGAGGGCCCGGCGGTCGGTCGCTGCATCGCCGAGTGGATGATCCATGGGGAGCCGTCCATCGACCTGGGCCAGTCGGACATCTCCCGATTCCACGCGCACCAGCGGACGCGCCGCCACACCAAGGCGCGCGCCTTCGAGGCGTTCCCCAAGACGTACGGCATCGTCCACCCCGCGGAGCAGTACGCGTCCGACCGACCGCTGCGCATCTCACCCATGCACGGCTGGCACGAGGCGCACGGCGCCACCTTCTTCGAGGTCGCAGGCTGGGAGCGACCCCAGTGGTACGCCGCGAACGCGCCGCTCGTGGAGCGCCACGGCGTGCAGACCCGCCCGAACGAATGGGACGCCCGCTGGTGGTCGCCGATCATCAACGCGGAGCACCTCGCGATGCGCGAGCACGCCGGCATCTTCGACCTGTCCTCGTTCGTGATCTTCGACGTGGTGGGTCCGGGCGCCCTCGCCGCGGTGCAGTCGGTGGCCATGCGCCAGGCAGACGTAGCGGTGGGCCGCGTGATCTACACGCCGGTCCTCTCGGAGGCGGGCGGCTTCCGGAGCGACCTGACCATCATGCGCCTGGCCCGCGACCGCTTCCGCGTGGTCACCGGCGCGGCGCACGGGATGAGCGACCGGAAATGGTTCCGCGACCATCTCCCCCCGGACGCCGCGATCGTCGACCAGACGTCAGCCCTGACCACCATCGGCATCTGGGGCCCGCGGGCCCGGGACATCGTGGCGTCGGTCACGCGCGCAGACGTGTCCGACGCCGCGTTCCCGTTCGGCACCTGCCGCACCCTGGAGGTGGGCTCCCAGCTGGTCCTCGCGTCGCGTATCTCCTACGTCGGGGAGCTGGGCTGGGAGCTGTACCTGCCCATGGAGCAGGGTCTCCGCCTGTGGCAGGAGCTGTGGGCGGCCGGCGCCCCCCACGGCCTGACCGCATGCGGCATGGGCGTGTACGGCACGACCGGGCGGCTGGAGAAGGCCTACCGCGCGTACGGCGCGGAGCTGGACGGCGACTACACGGTCGTGGAGGCGGGCATGGCGCCCGCGCGGGTCAAGGCGCAGGCGTTCGTGGGCCGCGACGCGCTGATGCGCCAGCTGGGAGAGCCGCCCGCGGCCCAGCTGTGCACCCTGACGGTGGACGATCATGTCTCGAGCGGCGGCGAGCGGCGCGTGATGATCGGCCGACCGCCCATCGTGCGATCGGACGGCTCGCCCATCACCGACGCGAAGGGTCGACGCTCGTACGCCACGTCCGCAGGCGCCGGACCGTCTGTGGGCCGGCACATCCTGCTGGCCTACCTGCCGCCCGAACTCGCCGCGGAGGGCGCGCGCCTCGCGGTCCAGTACTTCATGGAGCGCTATCCCGTCACGGTCGACGTCGTCGGGGCGCGCCCCCTGTTCGACCCCCAGAACCTGCGGGTCCGGGCCTGACATGCGCGTCCTCGTCTGCATCAAGCGCGTCCCGGCCGTCGCCGGGCGCATCACCCTCACCGAGGATGCCCGCGCCATCGACACGCGCCATCTCTCGTTCACCATCGGCCCTCACGAGGAATGTGCCGTGGAGCAGGCCGTGCAGCTGGTGGAGGCGCACGGCGGCGAGGCCGTGGTCCTCACGCTGGGTCCCGCCGAGGCCCTGGAGCAGCTGCGCGACGCGATGGCCCTGGGCGTGGCGCGCGCGGTCCACCTGGTCACCGATGGCCAGGAGTGGGACGGCGCGTCCACCGCGGCCGCGATCGTGGACGCCATCCGGGCGGACGAGGCGACTGCGGGCACCTTCGACCTGGTGCTGATGGGCGACCTGGCCGCGGACTCCGGGGGGCACCAGGTGGGGGTCCGGGTGGGGCGGGCGCTGGGCCGGCCCATGATCGGCGGCATCAAGGGCCTCGCGGTCGCTGCCGGTTCGGTCCGCTGCGAGCAGGAGTCCAGCGGCGGCCGGGATGTGTACGAGCTCCGGCTGCCCGCCATCGTGGCGGTGCTGGAGGGCCTCAACACGCCGCGCTTCCCGTCGGTGCCGGGGCGGCTCCGCGCCAAGAGCCGGCCGGTGGCCGCGACGCATCCGCCGCGACCCGCACAGGGGCTGGAGCTGGTCCGCCTGGAGGTGCCGCAGGGACGCGCCCGGCGCGCCGAGGTCCTGGGGACCGGTCCCGCCGCGGCGCCGGCCGTGGTCGACCTCCTGGAGCAGCTGGGGGTGCTGCCCGATGCATGACGTGCTGGTCCTGGTCGGGGGCTCCGACGACGGGCCCGACGAGGTCTCCCTCCAGGCGCTCGCCCTCGCGACGGGCCTGGCCGCCGGCGGTGCCGTCCACGCGCTCGTGCTCGGAGACCGCGCGTGGGCGGGGGACCTGGGCGAATGGGGTGCCGCACGGGTGCACGTCGCACATCATCCGCGGCTCGGGGAGTCCGCCCCGGACGCCGCCGCGCGCGTCACGGCCGATCTCGCGGAGCGCCTCGGGGTCGCACTCGTGGTGGGCTCCGGCACCGACGCGGGAGACGCCATCCTGGCCCGTGTGGCGGCGCGATCGGACATCCCGTTCGCGGCCGGCTGCGTGCGGACAGAGCAGGGCGGGCCGGGCGACCCGATCGCCGTCACGCGCCTGCGCTGGGGCGGCAGCCTGCTCGAGACGTCGGTCATCCGCACCGCCCGCGCGGTGCTCTCCGTGGCGCCCCACGCGGTCGACGCGGGACGTCCCGGCGGTGGCCCCGTCAGCCCGGAACCGTTCACGCCCGACCTGGACGACGCGGACGTGGCGGTCCGCGTGGTGGATCGCATCCCGGCGGCCGCCGGCGGCGTCTCGCTCGCGGACGCCCGGGTCGTCGTGTCCGGCGGCCGGGGTGCCGGGTCGGAGGCCGGGTTCGCACCCATCGAGGAGCTGGCGGGCCTGCTGGGGGCGGCCGTGGGCTGCTCCCGCGCGGTGACCATCGCGGGCTGGCGGTCGCATACCGCGCAGGTGGGCCAGACCGGGACCAAGATCGCACCCGACCTGTACATCGCCTGCGGCATCAGCGGCGCGACGCAGCACCTGGCGGGCTGCAAGGGGGCCAGGCGGATCCTGGCCATCAACACCGATGCGGAGGCGCCCATCATGGCCGCCGCGGATCACGCGGTGATCGGCGACCTCCACCAGGTGGTCCCGGCCATCGTCGCGGAGATCCGCCGGCGGCGCGTCGGATAGCGACCCGTGACCGCGGGGACGGCCGTGGCCGGCCTGGCGCTCCTGGCCGCCCTGGCGGTCGCCGGGGGCCTGTTCGCGCGCCGGATGGCCTATCTCGTGGCGCTCGTGCGTCACGGTCGGGAGGTCGCGCGCTCGGACGAGGTGCCCGTCCGGGTTCGCCGCGAGGTCACCGGGGTGCTGGGTCAGTCGAAGCTGTGGCTGCGGCCCGTGCCCGGGCTCATGCACCTGCTCCTGTTCTGGGGCTTCCTCGTGCTCATCCCGACCGTCGTGATGTCGATGCTGGGCGCGGTCCACCCGACCTGGACGCTGCCCTGGCTGGCCGAGCAGGGCTGGTTCGCGCTGCTGGTGGACCTGTTCGCGCTGGGCGTGCTCACCGGCGTCGCGATCGCGTTCGCCATCCGCCTGGGCCAGCGCCCGGTGCGCTTCGTCGGCAGCCGTCTGCGGCAGGCCCACAACATCCTGCTGTTCGAGGCGGCCATCGCGGGGACGCTGTTCCTGTGGCACGGCGCCCGGATCGCGCTCGGCATCAACGAGGCGCCGGCGGGCTGGACGCCCGTGTCCGCCGCGGTCGCGGGCCTGCTGCCCGGCGGGACGGCGGGCGAGCTCCTGGAGCGGACGAGCGTGTGGCTGCACGTCCTGCTCATCCTCGCGTTCCTGGTGTACATCCCCTACACCAAGCACCTCCACATCCTCGTCGCGCCCTTCAACGTCTGGTTCGGGCGGACGCGGTCTCCCGGGCGCCTGGAGCCGCTGCGGCTGGATGACCCCGACCTGCCCGAGGACCAGATCCGATTCGGCGCGGGGACCGCGGGCGACCTGACGTGGAAGCAGATGGTCGATGCCATGTCCTGCACCGAGTGCGGCCGGTGCCAGGACGCCTGTCCCGCGTTCGCCACGGGCAAGGACCTGTCGCCCAAGCTGGTCGTCATGGGCATCCGCGACCAGCTCTACCGCGAGGGCCGCGGCATCCTGGCGGGCACCGCCGGAGGCGACGGCACCGCCCGAGGCGACGGCACCGCCGGAGGCGACAGGGCCGCCGCGCCGCCGGCCGCCCTGACGCCGCTCGTCCCGGGCGCCGTCCGCGACGAGACCGTCTGGGACTGCGTGACCTGCGGGGCGTGCGTCCGCGAGTGCCCCGTGGGCATCGAGCACATCGACCACCTGGTGGACCTGCGGCGCAACCTGGTGATGGTGGACGCACGGTTCCCGGCGCCCGCCATGGGGATGCTGCGCGACCTGGAGCGGACCAGCGACCCCTGGGGCCGCGGCGCCGCGGCGCGCACCGAGTGGACCGAGGGCCTGGGTGTCCGGGTCCTCCGGCCGGGCGACCCGCCGCCGGAGCTGCTGTTCTGGGTCGGCTGCGCGCCAGCCTTCGACGAGCGTGCCCGGACCGCCGCGGTCTCGACGGTCCGCCTGCTCCAGCGCGCCCGCGTCGACTTCGCGATCCTGGGCCCGCGCGAGCGCTGCACCGGCGACCCGGCGCGCCGCATCGGCGACGAGTACACCTTCCAGGGGCTCGCGACCGGGAACGTGGAGACGCTCACGGGCGCGGGCATCCGGCGCATCGTGACCACCTGTCCGCACTGCTTCAACGCCCTGGGACGGGAGTATCCCGACTTCGGCGGCGACTACGAGGTCATCCACCACACGCAGCTGCTCGCGGAGCTGGTCCGGGAGGGTCGCCTGGCGCCCGTGGCGGGGTCGGACACCATCACGTACCACGACTCCTGCTACCTCGCCCGCCACAACGACGTCCGCGCCGACCCGAGGCAGCTGGTCGCGGCGGTCGGCAGGCCGCTCGAGATGGCACGCCGGGAGGAGCGCACCTTCTGCTGTGGTGCGGGCGGTGGCCACATGTGGCTGGAGGAGCGCGGCGACCAGATCAACGCGGAACGCGCCCGGGAGGCGGCCGCCACGGGGGCGGGCACGCTCGCGGTGGCCTGTCCGTTCTGCGTCGTGATGCTCGACGACGGTGTCCGGGCGAACGGCAGCGCGATGGTGGTCAAGGACGTCGCGACGCTGCTCGCGGAGGCCGTCGAGCGAGGGGTGACGCAGGGAGCAGGAGCGCGGGCGCCCGACGAGCTGGATGCGCCGGCGACGGAGATGGCCCGGCAGGACGCACCGTAGCCGGATCGCCGTTCAGATCGCCTCGCCGCCGCGCTCGCCGGTCCGGATCCGGATCACCTGCTCCAGCGGCAGGATGAAGATCTTGCCATCGCCGATGACCCCGTCGCCGTGCCGCGCGGCACCCAGGATCGCGTTCACGGTGGGCTCCACGAACGCCTCGTTGACGGCGATCTCCAGGCGCACCTTGGGGATGAGGCTGGGCGCCACCTCCTCCCCGCGGTACAGCTCGGCGTCCTCCTGTCGGCCGTGCCCGGTGACCCGGCTCACCGTGATGCGGAAGATCTCCGCGGCGATGAGCGCCTGGTGCACCTCATCGAGCTTGTCCGGCTGGATGATCGCGACGACCAGCTTCATCAGGGCATCTCCGGCGTGGGTCAGTTGAGGTTCAGCAGGCCGTAGCCGTGCTCGCCGTGGAGCTCGTGGTCCATGCCCGCCATCTCGCCCGTGGCGCCCAGGCGAAACCCGAGCAGCCGCTGCACGCCGATCACGAGGATGGTCGTGACCAGGGCCGTGTAGCCGATGGTGACCGCGACGCTGAACAGCTGGACGCCCAGCTGGGAGAGCGTGTCGCGACCCGCGGGCATGTCCGCGGCCCGGATGAAGAACGTCAGCAGGACACCGCCCGCGATGCCCGCCACGCCGTGGACGCCGAAGACGTCGAGCGTGTCGTCGTAGCCCAGGCGGTTCTTGAGCAGGATCGCGCCGTAGCACAGGCCGGCCGCGATGAAGCCCAGCGCGATGGCGCCGGCCGGGGTGACCACGCCCGCCGCCGGGGTGATGACGACCAGGCCCGCGAGGATGCCCGACGCGATGCCCAGCCCGCTGGCCTTGCGATGGTGGACCGCCTCGATGCACACCCAGGCGAGCGCCGCGGCCGCCGCCGCCGCCTGCGTGACGGCGAGCGCCTGGGCCGTCTTCGCACCGCTCGACAGCGAGCTCCCCGCGTTGAAGCCGAACCAGCCGACCCACAGCAGGCCCACGCCCATCATCACCATCACCAGGTTGTTGGGATGCATCGCCGTCCGCGGGTAGCCCCTCCGGGAACCCAGACGGAGCGCCGCGACGAGCCCGGCGACCCCCGCCGAGATGTGGACCACGGTGCCTCCCGCGAAGTCGATGGCCCCCATCCGGAACAGGAAGCCGTCGGGCGCCCACACCCAGTGGGCCAGCGGGGCGTAGACCAGCAGGCTCCACGCCGCGATGAACACGATGTAGCCGCGGAACCGGACCCGCTCCGCGAACGCGCCCGCGATGAGGGCCGGGGCGATGATCGCGAACTTGCCCTGGAACATCGCGAACACGAGATCCGGGACCCCATTGGCGGCGACCGTCCCGTCGATGCTGCGCAGGTACAGCAGCCCCGCGTCCCAGCCGATCCAGCCGCCCAGCGCGCCGGGCCCGAACGCGAGCGCGAAGCCCACCACCACCCACAGCGCACCGACCACGGCCATCGCCGCGAAGCTGTGCATCATCGTGCCCAGCACGTTCTTGGTCCGGACGAGGCCGCCGTAGAACATCGCCAGGCCGGGAACCATCAGCAGCACGAGCGCCGTGGAGGCGAGCATCCAGGCCGTGGCGCCCGCATCCACGGGGGGCTGCGCCGGCAGCGGCGCGGCGCCCGTGGTCCCCACGCCGACCACGATCGAGACCGCCAGGAGCGCCAGCAGCACCACGACCGACGCCACCATCCGGCTCGGTTCGATCGGCCGGCCACGGGGCATCCGGTCTCCCTCCATCGCTGCGGTCCCGCAGCCCCGGACAGGGCCCTGGACGGGACGCGACGGTGCGGATGCTAGGCAGGCCGGACCCGCCTGTCGGCCACGCGCCGGTGGATGATCGGCCACGCGCGGGTGGCCGACCGGTTTCGCTTCGGAGTCGATCGAGAGCGCGCCCGCGCTGGCTCGGGGCGGGCGCGCCTGAGGTGCCGGCTGGTCGACGCCGGCGGGCCGCTACGGGAGGTGACGCCGGCCGGCCGCTACGGGAGCTTCGCGAAGACCGCCTCCAGCTCGGCGTCGGGGACGGTCGCCGCCAGGATCACGTCGCCGGACGTCATCGCGACGAGGCGCTCCTGATCGGTGGCACCCTTGATGTCGACTGCGGGCCGACCCGCGACGTCGGTGGGCGTGAACGTCGCCTGGCCGTCCGAGGACGAGCTGAACGCGTTGAACAGCGGCTCCAGGAGCGCGCCTGCATCGGCACCCTTGATGAGGACCGCGACGACCGAGTACTCATCCTCGGTGTCCTCGGTCTCGCCGCCCACGAACAGCACGTCCGCCGCGGACTTGCCCTGTGCGGCGAACGCCTCGTTCAGCGCGATCACCGGAGCCGCCGTCTGGTCCATGAACCCGAGCAGCAGGTCGCCGCCGAATGACTGGACCTTGGTCGGGGATCCGCTGATGGTCTCCGGGATGAGGGCCTGGAGGCGAGCGACGTCCGCGGGGTCAGGTCCGGGTGGCACACGCGGGATGGCCAGCTCCAGCAGGCCGGTCACCGCGGGCAGGGCCGCATCCCATGCGAGCGAGCCGTAGTAGTTGGCCAGCAGCAGCTGTCCGGGGAGGCCGACCACCACGGCGCTGCCCGCCTCGGATGAGACGGCCGGGTTCCCCGCGATGGTGGTGTCGACGGCATCCGCGTAGCCAGCCTTCTGCTGGGCGAGGTCCGCGCCGGGCTGCGACGCGATGGAGAACATGGAGTCACCGCTGAACATGCAGTAGGTGGCCCCGCCGGTGACCTGCACCTCGGTCATCGAGAGGGCGGCCTTGACCTCATCGGCCGTGAGCAGCGAGCACTCATCGCCCTGGGCGACGACGGTGGCTGTCGCCCCGCCGAGCAGGCAGCTCGCCGCCACCGCTGCGGTGGCGAGCCAGCGCATGGACCTTCGCATCCGTGTCTCCTCCGATAGGGTCGCGAGGGCGGCAGTATGTGCCGACGCGAAGGCGCTGCCAAGCCCTCTTGTCGGCCATTCACCGGGACGTGGCGCGCAGGGGCCCCGCGAGACGTCCGACGGGGGCGGGGTGGCCGACGCGCGGCGGGGCGCGCGGGGCGCGGCGGGGTGGCAGGCGCGCGGCGGGGTGCCGCGTGGGCGCGCGGCGGGGCGCGCGGGGCGCGGCGGGGTGGCAGGCGCGCGGCGGGGTGCCGCGTGGGCGCGCGGCGGGGTGGCCGGCGCGCGGCGGGGTGGCCGGCGCGCGGGAGGTGTGGCCGCCCAGCGGCCATCACCGACGCGGTCGGTGCGCGGCGGGGTGGCCGGCGCGCGCCTGCCCGGACCCGCTCGGTCAGCCGCGGCCCTCGATCCACACCTCGCGGAATCCGCCCGCGGGCGCGGGAGGTGCGGCCGCCCAGCGGCCATCACCGACGCGGTCGGTGCGCGGCGCGTCGATCCGGGCCGATCCGGGCCGCTCCATGGACCGACTGGCCCTGTCCGGTCGGTTCGGTCCGGTGGGCGGTCCGGATCGACGTGACCGGGGACCCGGTCGGGCGTCCACGGCCGTTCAGCGGCCGATCCGCCGGACCGGGCGCGGCGGGGGCCTGCCGGGGTCGATCCGCCGGCCGGGCGCGGCGTGGGCCTGCCGGGGCCGATCCGCCGGCCGGGCGCGGCGAGGCCCGTTCGGCGGCCGATCCGTCGGCCGGGCGCGGCGAGGCCGTTCAGCGGCCGACCCGTCGGCATGGCGCGGCGTGCGCGCGCCCGGCCGATCCGTCGGCCGGGCACCGGGTCTCCGGCCGGGCGCGGCGTGGGCCTGCCGGGGTCGATCCGCCGATCGGGTCTGCTACCGTGGACCGGATGCCGGACCGATCGGATGACGAGCGGTACGCCGCGTTCTACGCGGGGCAGTTCCCGCGCGTGGTGCGCCAGCTCCGGCCGATGGTCGGCGGCGACGCCGAGGATGTGGCCCAGGAGGCGCTCCTGGTGGCGCAGCAGCAGTGGGCGACCGTCGCGTCGCTCGACCGACCCGAGGCGTGGGTCCGACGCGTGGCGCTGCGCATGGCCGTCCGCAGAGCGCACCGGGAGCGCGACCGCACGGTGCTCGAGGCCTCCTCCGAGCCGCCCGGCCCCATCGATGCCCCCGACCTCGACCTCGCCGCGGCGATCCTGGAGCTGCCCGACCGACATGCCGCCGCCGTCCGCCTCCACCATCTGGAGGACCGGCCGGTCGCGGAGGTCGCAGGGCTGCTGGGCTGTACGGAGGGCGCGGCGAAGGTCCTGCTGTTGCGGGCGCGGCGGGTGCTGGCGGAGCGACTGTCGGGCCTCACCGGACATTGGCGGTCGGAGCACACCTGGACGATCGACGGCGTGGCGCGATACCTCGTGGCGAACGGCTGGGAATCGCGCCGAGAGGCGGTCATCGACGGCGACATGCGGGGTCGCGCGGGCCGCTGGGACCTGACCATCCTCGACGGCGCCTACGTGCTGCGACGGGACGATGGGCTTCGCTTCGACCACGGCGCGAGCCGGGTCGACGGCCGGTCCCTCGAGATGGCGCCGCTGCTGAACACCGGGCGCGCGCGGTATGACGCGACGGTCGAGGGTCGGCAGCTCACCCTCCGCTTCCGGGACGCGACGGTCCCGCCCCACCTGGGCATGCCCGAGGGCGCGTGGGCCGGGATCTTCTTCGACATCGCCCCCTTCGTGCGCGTCGGACCCCCGCCAGGGCGCCCGTAACCGACCGGCCCTCCCAGGTCAGTCCCTCATGAACGACGCTCTGCGGCGTCGCCAAGCCGAGGTGCGGTCATGGTCAGGGTCACGCTCGCGGCGCGTCGCGCCATCGCCCTGGGGGTCACGTTCTCCCTCGCAGGCGTCCCATCCGGTGCCGGAGTCGCGTCCGCCCAGTCCCCGTCCCCGTGGGTCGTCGGCACCGACGAGCCCTGGATCGTGTTCCAGCAGTTCCGGGACCGGTCGACGATCACGCTGGTGCGGCCCGACGGGTCCGGCCTTTACAGCCCCACCCAGGACCTCGAGGGCGGCGACCAGACGAACCCCGACTGGTCCCCCGACGGCTCGCGGCTGGTGTTCGCGCTCGCCCAGGGCGACCGCGAGAACCTGTGGGTCGTGGATGTCGACGGCAGCGACGCACGCCCCCTGGCCACCTGCGAGGGCGATTGCTGGTACCTGGACGATCCCGCCTGGTCGCCCGACGGACGGACGGTCCTGTTCAGCCGGATGCGAGCCGCCGCCGACGGCACGGCGGTCAGCACGCTGGAGCAGGCGGACGTGGCCACCGGTGCGACCAGCGTCATCGTGGAGGCGGAGCCGGCCCATTTCTATGCGGGGCAGCGCTGGTCGCCGGATGGGGCATTCATCGTGCTGGAGGTGGTCGAGCTGGCCGGCCCGGGAGTGGACGCGGAGGTGAAGGACGTGTCGCTCGCGATCATCGAGCTGGCGGACCCGACGCCGAGCGGTCGAGAGCTGCTGGGCGGTGGCCGGTTCCCGGAGACCGCGGCGTGGGCGCCGGACGGCAGCGTCATCGTGTTCGGGGCGCTGGACCGCGTCGCCGGCAGCGGACTGGACCTGTTCTCGATCGCGCCGGACGGGTCGGGCCTCCGGCAGCTCACGACGCTGGCCGCGGAGGGGGGCCGCGCCACGCATCCCGACGTCGCCGCGGACGGCACGGTCATCTTCAGCGCGAACCTGCCGGGCGACGCACGGACGGTCCTCGGCACGATCGACCTGGACGGCGGCGAGATCACCCCGGCGACCGGCGCGTCCTACCTCGCCGGCGTGCATCCGCGGATCCGGCCGGCACGGACGACCCGGGGTGAGACGCGGGCCCGCCTTTCGGGACGGGGGCGCGCCGGACCCTCAGGCGCGCCCCGCGATCCAGACCTCGCGGAAACCGCCCGCGGGGTACGACGCGCGGGCCGGCACCCGATCGGGCGCGAGCGACAGCGCAGGCAGCGCCCGGAACAGCTCGTCCAGGATGACCCCCAGCTCCAGCCGTGCCAGTCCCTCGCCGGGACAGGCATGCGGACCCCGCCCATACAGCAGGTTCCGCCGCGGATCGCGATCGGACCGGTACTCGGCAGGCTCGGGCATGGCGACCGGATCCCGCTGGGCGGCCGGCCACAGGATGGTCACGGGGGCATCCGCCGGGATGTGCCGCCCCTGGAGCGTCACCGGCCGGGTGGTCCGGCGTCGGTTCGCGATCAGCGGCGCATCCAGGCGGAGGATCTCATCCATGGCCCCCTGGCGCGCCTCCGGCGCGGTCCGGAGATGCTCCTGGAGGTCCGGGCGACGGGCGAGGAACTCCGTGACGATGCCCACGGCGGCGGCGATCGTGCCCAGCTCGCCGGCCGTCCAGTTGCGGAGCATGCTCACGAGGGTCGCGTCGGACAGCGGCGCACCGTCCACGCGCTGCTCGAGGAGCCACCCGGTGAGGGTGTGCGGCGCGTCCCCGTCCGCGGCGCGCCGCTGATCGAGCATCTCCACGATGATCGCGTCGAACCGCGCCGCGACACGGGCCAGCTCGGCGGGATCCCGTGCCAGGGTGGCTCGGGCGGAGTCCGCGGCCCAGGCCCGGAGCGCATCGGCCACCTCATGCGGCCAGCCGAGATAGGCGCACTGCGCCCGAGCCGCGAACGGCTCGGCGATGGAGGCCATGACCTCGATCGCCTCCGCACCCTCGAGCGCGGCCTCCAGCACCTCGACCGCGATCGACCGCAGCTCCGGCTCGAACGCCGCCACCCGGTCCATCGCGAAGGACCGGTTCACGACCGCCCGGTACGGCGCGTGCTCGGGTGGGTCGAGGCCGTTCGGGACGGCCGTGTTCACCGAGACGCGACTGCTGAACGTGACATGGTCCTCGAGCACGGCCAGCGCATCCGCGTGACGCATCACCGACCAGCCGAGGAACGCGCTGTGAGCGACGGGGGCTCGCTCGCGCACAGCGTCGTAGGCCGCGATCTGGTCGCGCAGGACCGCCGGGTCGCGGGGGTCCCAGTCCGAGCCCGAGCCGGTCACCGCTCAGACGCGCTGAAGGCGGATCCGCCAGGCGTCCGGACCACGCTGGAGGTACTCCACGCCGAGGCCCTCCGGGTGGCGCGCGCGGGCCTGGGCCAGCAGCGGCAGCGGATCATGGGCCGCGACGAGCACCATCGCCCCGCCGGGCGGCAGCGAGCCGAGCGCGCCGAGGACGGCGCCGTGGCGGATGGCGTGCGGGATGGCCATCGCATCGATGACCGGGTCGTCGTGTACATCGGCGTCACCGCAGCCGCAGGTGGCCTGGACGTGGATCTGCGGGAGGGTGGGAAGCTGCTCAGGCATGGGCGATCTCCAGGAACGCGTGGGACGGTGGGTCGTGGGGGCATCCAGATGCTACGCCCCCGGCGGACTCCCTGCCCCTGGGGCGCGCGCCCGGGTGACCTCGCGATCAGCCTTCGGTGCGATCTGCGGGTCGGGCGGCCAGGCGGGCGATGCACACGCCCGGCCGGGGATACGGCTCCAGGCTGACGGCGTGGACCGGGGCTCCGATGCCCCGCAGGACACCCCGCATCATGCCCAGGTGGACGCCGCACACCACCGGCCGATGGTCGCCGCCGACCGGCTCGAAGGGGCAGCGCGACAGCTCGATCGTGGCCGGACGCCCAGCGACATCGTGCGGGTCGGGCACCGCCGAATCTGGGGCGAATCCCGCCTCGTCGAGCACCCTGACGAGGCGTCGGATGGCACGCTCGTGGCCCTCCTCCGCGCTGGTGGGCACCCGATCGGGCGCGCCCGTCATCCCGGCCTCGACCAGCCGGCTCCCCCAGCGCTCTCCCGCGGCCAGGGAGGTCGCGATCGCATCCGGCGCCGACGCGAGCTGCTCCGCGAGCACGCGCGCGAGCACCCGATACGGCTCCGACGGGTCCGGATGAGGTCGCGCGGCGTACCGATGGCTCGGGCGGCCGCGGGCGACGGTCGACGCCCCGGACGAGGCGGCGGGAGACGACCGGCTGGTCACCACGAGACCCGCATCCACCAGGGCCCCGAGCTGCTCCCGGACGGAGTTGGGGTGGAGCGCCACGGCGGCCGCCAGCTCGCGCACCGTCATGGGTTGCCGCGATTCCTCCAGGACAGCCAGGAGCCGCGCCCGGGTGGCTCCCAGGAACGCGCGATCGGATGGCTGTGCCGCGGACATGCTAGGATTTTACACGGCAGATGCCTTGTTATCAATGAACGACGGGAGGGCCGACCGACGCCCGACCGTGAGCCAGGAGGGACCGGGATGCCCACGCCACAGGACCAGGAGGCCGCGGCGGCGATCCGCGCCCACCATGCCGAGCTGCACGCCACGCTGCGGGAACGGGTGATCGACCTCCAGTCGGCCGTCCGTGCTCCCGACGCGCCCGGGAGCACGGCACGGGAGGCCGCGCGCCAGGCACTCCTGGGCTACCTTGACGGGGAGTTGCTGCCCCACGCCATCGCGGAGGAGCAGGCGCTCTACCCGGCGGGCGATTCGGGCCTCACCGCGCTGCTGGTGCGGGCCATGCGGGAGGAGCACGTCGGGCTCATCGGCCGCGTGGAGCGTCTGCGGGAAGCCGCGGACGGGTATGACGCGGCCCTGCTGTCCGGCGAGATCCTGGCCCTATTCGAGTCGCACCTGTGGAAGGAGAACGAGCTGCTCGTGCCCGCCCTCCTGGCGGATGCGAACGTGTCCATCAGCGTCCTGCTCGACGGCATGCACCAGCTCGTCGGCTGACCATCCACCAACCATCCATCGAGGAGTCCCACCGTGGCTGACCAGACCATCGACGTCCGCACCGTCCCGCCGGCCCAGCGCCACCCGCTCATCTTCCAGACCGTCGCCGAGCTGAGCCCCGGCACCGGGTTCGTGCTCGTCAACGACCACGACCCAAAGCCGCTGTACTACCAGCTTTCGGCCGAGCAGCCGGGCACCTTCACCTGGGACTACCTGGAGCAGGGCCCGGAGGTCTGGCGCGTGCGCATCGGCCGCCCCGACGGCCAGGGCCAGTCCAGCTGATGACCGGCGACCGGGCACCCCTTCCGATCACCGTCCTCGGCGCGGTCACGTGCGAGGACACCGCGGTCGTGACCGGTCGCCTGCGCGCCCTCGGCGTGCCGTTCCGGGATGTCGACATCGACCGCGATCCCGAGGCGGCGCGCCGGGTGGCCACCCTCAACGGGGGCCACCGCGTGACGCCCACGGTCGTGGCGGGCGACGACGAGCGGGTCATCGCGGAACCCAGCCTCGAGGCGCTCGGAGCGCTCCTGGCGGAGGCCGGGCACCACGTCCAGTCACCGCGCGCGACGCAGCTCCACGGCGACGTCACCAGCCGCTCCGTGCCGGTCCGGCACCTGGACATCACCGGCGGCGGCCAGGTCTCGCTGGAACGGTTCCGGGGCCGCCGGCAGACGGCCCTGTTCCTGGCCCACGACGCCGCGTGCCTCCCCTGCTTCGGGTACGCGCGCCAGCTCTCCGGACAGCGCACCGCGCTCGACGACGCGGACGCCATGCCCCTGCTCGTGGTCGCGGATGATGTCGCGGCCGCGGCCGGCTGGCGCCATGGCATCGACGAGGCCGTGACGATCGCGGCCGACCCGGATGGCGCCTGGAAGCGCAGCGTGGCGGGCGTCATCGGAGCGCCCGCCTCCGCCGCGATGCTGGTGCTGCTGGACCGCTTCGGCGCCCCCCGCGTGACGTCGGTCGCGGAGGAGGCGGGTGGGCTCATCGACCCGGTGGGGGCGGTGGAATGGCTGCGCTTCCTCGAGCTCGAGTGCCCCGAATGCTCGGGGGAGCTTCCTTGGCCCAGCAGCGGTGACGCCTCATGACCGAATCCCGATCGATCATCCCAGCCAGGCCGCGCACGGCCGCCGAGCTGTTCGTGGAGTCCCTGGAGGCGGAGGGCTGCGAGTACGTCTTCTCCGTCCCCGGCGAGGAGACCATGGACGTGCTGGAGGCGCTCGCGGACCACCCGCGCGTCCGGCACATCACCACCCGCCACGAGCAGGGTGCCGCGTTCATGGCCGACGTCCACGGCCGACTCACGGGGCGCTGCGCGGTCGCCATGGCGACCCTCGGCCCGGGCGCCACCAACCTCGTGACGGGGGTCGCGGACGCCTACCTCGACCGCGCGCCCATGGTCGTGCTGACCGGCCAGGTGGGCTCGGACAAGCTGCACAAGGAGGCGCACCAGCTCATCGACGTGGTGGACCTGTTCCGGCCCATCACCAAGTGGAACCAGCGCGTGGAGCGCATCGACGCGATCCCGGAGATCGTGCGCAAGGCGTTCCGGATCGCACAGCTGGAGAAGCCCGGCCCCACCCACATCGAGCTGCCCGAGAACCGGGCCCAGATGTCGCCCGAATCCGGCGAGCGGACGCGGCCCCTCGCGCCGCGCCCGATCTGGGCGTCGGAGCCGACCGCGGAGGCGATCGCCCAGGCCGCGGACCTGGTCGCGGCCGCGGAACGGCCGATCATCCTGGCGGGCAACGGCGTCCTGCGCCGGGGGGCCGCACCGGAGCTGCGCCGCATGGCGGCGACGCTGGGCATCCCGGTCGCGGCGACCTTCATGGGCAAGGGCGCCATGGATGACCGCGACCCGCTGTCGCTGATGGCCGTGGGCCTCCAGGCGCGAGACCATGTCCTGTCCGGCTTCGACCGGGCCGACCTCGTCATCTGCGTGGGCTACGACCTCGTGGAGTACGCGCCCGACCGCTGGAATCCGGAGCGCTCCAAGCGCATCCTCGCCATCGACACCCAGCCCGCGGACGTGGATGCCAGCTACCAGCCGGACGTGGAGCTGATCGGGGACATCCGGGCCACCCTCACGCGGCTGCTGGCCGCGCTGCCGGATGGCGACGCGCGGGTGCCGGACGAGCACGGGCTCCGCCTGCGGCAGACGATGCTCGCCGAGTTGAACGCCAACGAGTCGGACGCCGGGTGGCCGATCAAGCCCCAGAAGGCGATCTTCGACCTGCGCCGGGCGCTCGGGCCGAAGGACGTGGTGATCGCGGACGTGGGCGCCCACAAGATCTGGACGGCCCGCCTCTACCCGGCGTACGAGCCGAACACGGTCATCATCAGCAACGGTTTCGCGGCGATGGGCATCAGCCTGCCCGGCGCGATCGCCGCCTCGCTGGTGCATCCCGAGCGCAAGGTCGTGGCGCTCACGGGAGACGGCGCCTTCCTCATGAACAGCCAGGAGCTGGAGACCGCCAAACGGGTCGGCGCCCGGGTCACGGTGGTCGTCTGGCGGGATGACGGCTACGGGCTCATCGACTGGAAGCAGCGCAACGAGTTCGGCCGGACGTTCGGCGTGGAGTTCGGCAACCCGGACCTGGTCGCCTACGCCGGGAGCTTCGGCATCCCCGGGTTCCGGCCCAGCTCGGCCGAGGACCTCTACCCCACCCTGATGCGCGCCCTCGCCATCGACGGGCCGTCGCTCGTGGACGTGCCCATCGACTACGCCGAGAACCTGCGCCTGACCGAGCGGCTCGGCGCACTCACCGCCTGGTCGCGTCCGGCGGGCGATTGACGACGTTCCGGCCGTCCCGATCGTGCAGCCGGGTCCTCATCCTCCGACAGTCCGGCGTCGCGGAGCTCGACGTGCGGGCGCCGGGCAGCGCCTGCGGGCCCGGCGGCGGGACGTTCGAAGCCAACCCGGACGAGGAGGTGAGCCTCGCGGCGGGCTCGTACCGGCTGATCGTGGGCGGGAGCAGCGTGGCGTCCAAGGACCGTGGCGAGGGCTCAGTCAGCGCCTCTGCCGGCTTCGACATCGACATCGCGCTGACCGCCTGCGACAACGAGTTCACGAGCGGCGCGGACACGATCACGGGCACCCCCGGCGACGACCGCCTGTGCGGCGGGGGCGGCAACGACGTCATCCGGGGCCTGGGCGGCGACGATGACATCCTGGGTGGCGACGGGGACGACACCATCGAGGGCGGCGAGGGCGAAGACGTCATCGCGGCGGGGCCCGGCGACGACAGGTCGGTGTCCGGCGGCGAGGGCAAGGACGTCTTCGAGGGCGGCCCGGGGGACGACGTGATGGTCGGCGGCGAGGGCCGCGACGTCATGTGGGGCGACGCGGGCGGCGACCGCCTGGAGGGCGGTCCCGGACCCGACGAGCTGTTCGGCGACGACGGGGGCGACATCCTCCTCGGCGACGGCGGCCGCGACGTGCTGTGGGGCGGCGATGCCCGCGACTTCCTGTACGGCGGGCCCGGCGCCGACGAGCTCCACGGCGGCCCGGGGAACGAGTTCGGCATCGACGGCGGGACCGGGGACGACCAGCTCTCGGGCGACGCGGGCCACGACCTCATGGCCGGCGCCGAGGGGGACGACATCCTGTGGGGCGACGCGGGAGACGACCAGATGGAGGGCGACGAGGGCGACGACCACCTCGGCGGCGGCCGCGGCTCGGACAAGCTCCGCGGCGGGCCGGGCGACGACATCATCTCCGGCGGGACGCGCAAGGACGTCCTGGTCGGCGGCCCGGGCGAGGACTACCTGCACGCGAAGGACGGCGTGTACGACGAGGTCCTGGGCGGCTCCGGCCGCGACGAGGCCAAGACGGACCGCGCCGACGCGGTCCGCGACGTGGAGGTCGTGCGGCACTGAGCGGCGGACAGGCGGGGTCCGGGGCGGGGCGGCCGCGGGCGGCAGCGGATGGGCCGTCAGCCGGGCCCACCCCCCGGCGCATCCTCCGGGCATCGGCGGACCACCATGACGGATCCGTGGGAGCGGGTGAGGACACCTCGGGCCACGCTGCCGGTGACCAGCCGCCGCAGGCCCGTCTGGCCGCGCGATCCGAGCACGATCAGGTCTGCCCGCGCCTCGTCGGCGGCCGCCAGCACCTCATGCACCGGATCGCCCATGCGCAGGACGGGCCGGGCGTCGATGCCCGCCTCCCTGAGCCTATGTGCGGACTCCCGCACATAGCCCTCGTGGACCGCGCGGACGTGCGCCTCCTCCGCCGCCGCCGCGTCCATCGCCTGGGACACCATCGTGGGTGCGATCCCGACATGCCAGGGATGGAACACCGATCCCACGCTCACGACCGTGACGGGCACGCCGCGGGCGAGCGGCAGCCGCGCCAGGAACCGCTCGGCGTGCGAGGCGCACGGGGAGCCGTCGGTCGCGAGCACGATCGCGCGCAGGCGGGCCGAGCGCGACACGAGCACGGGGCATGGCGCGGCGTCGACCACCTCCGCGGACACCGAGCCGAGGAGCGTGGTCGCGAATGGGCCCAGGCCGCGCGAGCCGATCACCACGAGGTCGGACGCGCTGCCGCGAGCGTCCTCGACGAGGGCCTGGGGCGCGCGGCCCACGACCACCTGCTGCTCCACGGTCCGGTCCACGTGCGCCAGGCGGTCGGCGGCGGCCTGGACCACGCGGCCCGCCTCCTCCCGCAGCCGATCCTCCAGGCTCACCGTGGCGTCGAGGATGAGACCCGCCCATCGGCGGCGGATCTCGCGCGTGTCGGGGATGGCGTGGACGATCCGGAACACGCTGTCCGGCGGCCAGGAGACCGACGCGACCAGGTCGAGCGCCTGGTCGGCGCCGTCCGATCCGTCGTGGGCGATGAGGATGCGCATGGCAGCGACCGCCTCAGGACACCCGCCGATCCCAGCGGCGCAGCACGAGCGGCTGGCGCAGGATGAGGTTCGGGGAGCGCCGCCGGATGCGGGGCACGCGCCGGCGGATCGCCTGGCGTCCCGGGACGACCAGCCGATGGACCAGGTTCGAGCGAGTCGGTCGCCGTCGAGCCATTGGGGCACCTCCGGGTCTGTGGGTCCGAGGCGCGCTCCACGCGGACGGTGCCGAGGCAGCCATCCTGACGAGCGTCCGTCGGCCGCAAGCACACGATACCCGGTGCACCGCGCGGAATCGGATGGACGTCCATGAACGGCCCGTGAACGCGGTGGAACGGTCAACCGCTGCCGCGACAGCCGGGACGGGAGGGCGTCAGGCGCGCCGGTCGGTCGCGGCGGCGCGCAGGTCCCGCCACAGGTCGTTCAGCACCTCCGCGGTGGCCTCGCCACCGGGCGGTCAGCCGCCGGACGAGCGCTCCCGCAGGACCTCCACGATCACCTGCGCCTCGTTGTGCACCTCGTCGCGGGCGCCGAACAGCAGCGTGAGGCGACCGTGCTCCCGCTCCAGGTCCGCCAGCTGGTCCAGCAGCGCCGCGTTCCCGGCCAGCTCCTGTCGGTAGCGCACCTGGAACTCGGGCCAGCGCTCCACCTCGTGGCCGTACCAGCGGCGCAGCTCGGTGGACGGGGCGATGTCGCGCAGCCACTCATCGATGCCCGCCGCGGCCTTGGTCATGCCACGCGGCCACAGCCGGTCGACGAGCACCCGATAGCCATCGTCGTCGGCTCGCGGCAGATAGATCCGCCTGGCGACGACGCTCATGGACGGGCGACCGGCGCTGCGATCGGGGTCCGGTCGGAGACGTAGCCGCCGACCGGGGTCCGAAACCCGACCCCCAGGCGGTTCCAGCCGTTGATGGCGATGATGGCCAGCGTGAGGAGCGCCTGCTCCCGCGCGTCGAACTGCTCGGCGAGCTGGGCGTAGACGTCATCGGGAGCGCCCGACGCGGGCAGCAGCGTGAGCGCCTCCGTCCAGGCCAGGGCCGCCCGCTCGCGCTCGCTGAACACGGGTGCCTCACGCCAGACCGCCACGAGGTTGAGCCGCTGCGAGCGCTCGCCCATCGCCTCCGCGTCCTTGGTGTGCATGTCCACGCAGTAGGCGCAGCCGTTGAGCTGGGAGGCGCGCGTCTTGACCAGCTCGATGAGGAATGGCTCCAGGCCGCCCTGCTCCACCACCCGCTCCAGACCGCTCATCGCGCGCAGGGTCTCCGGCGATGCCTGTCGATAGTCGATGCGTTCCATTGGGACAGCCCCGTGCGATCCGTCCCGCGCGTCCGCCCCCCGGCGGAGCGGCCTCGCTGCGGGCGTCGACCCGAGGATAGTCCTCGCGCGGGATGTCGTCCGAGGAGGCCGCGACCGTCAGCCCTGGGGGCGGGGCCGCCCCGTGATGAGCTCCTCCACCTCCTGGACGGTGGTGGACAGACGCGGCATGTCACCCACCTTGCGGCCATGACGAAGCACCACGATGCGGTCGACGACCTGGAACACGTGGTGGATGTTGTGGCTGATGAGGACGCTCGAGTGTCCGGCCTCCCTGGCCTCGCGGATGAAGCGCATCACGCCGTCCGCCTCCTCCACGCCCAGGTTGTTGGTCGGCTCATCGAGGATGATCAGGTCGGCCTCGAAGAACATCGCGCGGGCGATCGCGATGGCCTGCCGCTCACCCCCCGAGAGGCTGCCGATGGGCGTGTCGGACGCGAGCTTCTTGGAGATGCCCACGCGCAGCAGCAGCTCGCGCGTCTTCTCCTCGATCATCGTCCGGTCCATGCTCCGGAAGGGCCCGAACGACCGGGTCGGCTCGCGCCCCAGGAACAGGTTCCGGCCGATGGACATCTGCTCCACGAGCGAGGAATCCTGGTAGATGGTCTCGATGCCCGCGTCGATGGCGTCGCGGGTGCCCCGGAACCGGACCGGCCGCCCCTTGAACCGGATCTCCCCCGCGCTGGGCCGCTGGGCGCCCGACAGGATCTTGATGAGCGTGGACTTGCCCGCGCCGTTGTCGCCCAGCAGGCCCACGACCTCCGGCGAACCCACCGAGAAGTCCACGCCCGCGAGCGCGGTGACCGAGCCATAGTGCTTCTCGATGCCCAGCATCTCCACGATCGGCGCGCCCATCGTCACAGCCCCGACCGATTGCGGCGCTCCACGAGCGCCTGGAGGATGACCGCCACGAGGATGATGAGGCCCACGAACATGTTGTAGGCGAGCCCCGGCACGCCCACCGCGATGATCCCGTTGCGGATCGAGCGGAGCAGGATCACCCCGATCACGGTGCCGATGATGGTGCCCCGCCCGCCGTACAGCGAGGTGCCGCCGACCACGCACATCGCGATCACCTCCAGCTCGTAGCCGGTCCCGGAGATGGCGTAGGCGGAGCCCACGCGCGTGGCGCTGATGATCCCGGCGATCGCCGCGAGCACGGCGCTCAGGACGAACAGCCCGATCTTGACGTTGTCGGTGTTGACACCCCGGGCGATGGCGGAGCGCTCGCTGCCGCCGGTGGCCGTGATCCAGTTGCCGCGCGGGGACCGGGCGAGCAGGAACCAGGTGAGCGCGGCGAGCACCAGGAACCAGGCGAGCCCGGCGTACACGGTCAGATCCCCGATCCGCACCGAGCCGACCAGCAGCGAGCGCAGCGGCGAATCACCCTGGAGCGCGTCCTCCGGGAACCCCTCCGAGACGTACAGCGCGAACCCGCGCACGAACAGCGCCATGCCCAGGGTCACCAGGAAGGAGGTGATGCCCACCTTGGCGACGAGGATGCCGTTGGCCAGTCCGACCAGCACCGCGAGGCCGATGGCGGCCAGCATCGCGAGCTCGGGCGGCCATCCCAGGTCGTTCACGAGCATGTACGTGGACAGCGCCGCGAACCCGAAGACGCTGCCCACCGACAGGTCGAACACGCCCGCCGTGAGCAGCAGCGTCATGCCCAGCGCGATGATCCCGAACTCCGGGATGAACGCGAACATGTTGCCCAGGTTGGCGAACGACAGGAACCCCGGCTCGAACCCGGCCAGCACGATCCAGGCGAGCACCAGGAGCGTGATGGGGATCAGCTCCGGACGGGCGATGAGCTGGCGCCGCAGGCGCGCCTCCAGGGTCACGACGCCACCGCGACGCTCATCCCGGCGGCAGGCGTCATGGCCGCCCGGCCTCTCGGCAGCTCGGCACGCCGGTCACCGCCGCACGGCGGGGCACCGTCCGACCCGGGGCGGGGCCCGGGCCGGACGGCCTCCGATGACTCGATCGCGGGCGCGCGGGCGCCGCGATCGACGCGCCTCACTGGGTCAGCGCGATGTACTTGTCCGCGGTGGACGCGTCGTACAGGGTCTGGGTGTTGATGTCGTAGCCCACCGTGAATCCCGTGGCGGCCTTGAACAGGAGCACGATCGAGTCGTAGCCCGCGGCGTCCGGGTAGGCCCAGGTGGCCGCGTTCACGTAGCCCTCCTTGACCTCGTTCGCGGTCTGGTTCGTGCTGCCCCAGCCGACCACGCCGATCGACCCCTTCTCGATGCCCGCCGCGTCGAACGCGGGCTTGATGTTCGTCATCACCAGGTCGCCCAGACCGATGATCGCGTCGACCTCATCCTTGTTGTTCGTGAGGTAGTCGGTCATGTTGGCCAGCGACTGGGCCGGGTCGTAGCCCGCGTCGAACACGTCGTAGGTGATGCCCAGCGGGTCGAAGATGCTGGCGACGCCCTCCGTCGCCATGACCTGATAGGCGGCGCCCGGGATCTCCACGGGCATCCACACATGGTCGCCGGCCTTGACCAGACCGTTGTCCACGAGGTAGCCCGCCCAGCTCGTGCCCAGGGTGAACAGGTTCGCGCCCACGTACGCGACGCGCCCGGTGGTCGGGTCGTCCGTGTCGATGAACACGACCGGGATGCCGGCCGCCATTGCCGCCTGGGTCTCCTCCACGAAGGCCCCCGTGTCCGGGCTGGACACCGCGATGCCGTCCGCCTTCGCCGCGATGGCCGCGTTGAAGGCGTCCTTCTGGGTGGCGATGTCACCGCCCGAGAAGGACACGTTCACGTCGACGTCCAGGTCCTCGCCCGCCTGCACCGCGGCGTCATTGACGATGACCCAGTACGGATCGGACGCCGCGCCGTGCGTCACGACATAGAACGTCAGGTCATCGTCGTCGTCCTGGGCGAGCGCCGCCATGGGGCTGCCCGCGATCAGGGCCGCCGATGCCAGGGCGACGGCGAGTCGCTGCGGTCGGTTCATCAGGTCCCTCCTCCATTCGGCACGCGAGACCGGGACCACCCGTCCGCCGGCATCGGCGGTCCGCGGGTGGCGTGCTCGCGCGCTCCTCCGGGGACAATGGTACCCGGCGCGCCCATGCCCCGACCAGCATCCGACACGCGCCCAAGGGTCGCGGCGCAGCGGGCGCCGGCCGAGCGTCAGGCGGGCGCCACCAAGGCGTCGAGCTCGGTGAGCGGGATCGACGGGTCCGCCAGCGCCGCCACGATGGCGGGACGGCCCGAGCCGATGATCGCCCCGATGGCGCCGTTGACCTTGGGCACGTTCGCGTTCATGCCCGCCACGACCCTGCCATCGCGGAGCCAGAAGGCCACGAACGAGCCAGCCGCCGGATCGCCGCGGAGGACCACCCGGTCCCAGGCGACCGCATAGCCCACGTATTCCATGCTCAGGTCGTACTGGTCGGAATAGAAGTAGGGCTGGCGCACGTAGGGGTCCGTGGCGCCCATCATCGCCTTCGCCGCGGCACGGCCCTGGCGGCGCGCGTTGTCCCAGTGCTCCACGCGGATGCGCGCGCCCAGCCCGGGGTGCCACGCAGCGGCCACATCGCCCGCGGCGAAGATGCCGGGGACGCTCGTCTCCAGGTGCTCGTCGACCGCGATGCCCTGCTCGATCCGCAGGCCCGCCGCGGCCGCGAGCGTCGTCCTCGGCTGCGCGCCGATGCCCGCCACGACGAGGTCCGCGGCCACGCTGGTGCCGTCGGACAGCAGCACCGACTCGACCCTCTCCGTCCCCCGGATGGCATCCACGCGCCGCCCCATCTCGAGGCGCACGCCGTGCGCCGCATGCAGGTCGCGGTAGATGGCACCGACCTCCGGACCCAGCACGCGCTCCAGCGGCGCGGACCCCGGTCCCACCAGCGTCACCTCCAGGCCGAGCTGGCGCAGTGACGCGGCGACCTCGGCTCCCACCCAGCCGCCGCCGATCACGACCGCCCGGCCCGCCGACCCGGCCGCCTCGCGGATGGCGTCGGCGTCCTCCAGCGTCCGGAGATGGTGCACGCCCGCCAGGTCGTGCCCGGGGATGTCGAGCGTGCGGGCCGCGACGCCGGTCGCCAGCAGCAGCCGCTCATAGCCCAGGCGGCTCCCGTCACCCAGCACCACCTCGCGGACGCCCGGGTCGATCGCCGTCACCGTGGTGGCGGTGCGCAGCTCGATCGCGCCGTCGTCGTAGAAGGCGGGGCCGTGCACGAACGGGATGTCCGCGCCGGGATCGCCGCGCAGGTACTCCTTGGACAGCGGCGGCCGCTCGTAGGGCCGGTGCGGCTCATCGCCGATGAGCACGATCCTGCCCTCGAAGCCGTCCTTGCGCAGCTGGGCCGCCGCGTTGGCGCCGGTCAGGCTCGCGCCGACGATGATGAACGGGTTCTGATCCATGACGTACCTCCTGTTCGATGATCACACAGGTGATGCCGGAACCGCCGGGGGGTGGACCGGGCAGCGGGGTGATGCGCCGCGGCGCCACCCGGACGCGCTGACGGCGCTATCCGGACGGGCTGACGGCGGCAAGCGAGAGCGGCAGATCGGAGCGGACGCCTCGGATGGCCGCCGTCCCTGGAGATCGCGAGTCGGGACGGGGCGGGGCGCGGGACGCGCGAGTCGAGTGGTCTTCTACCAATAGCGGTCACTGGCGATACAATACCGCCATGGACAGGGACGTGCTCGGAGGTCCGGCGGTGGATGCCATCGCGCTGCTGGGAGACCCGCACCGGCGACGGCTGTACGAGCTGGTGGTCTCCAGTGACGGGCCGGTCGGTCGCGACGATGCCGCGGCGGCCCTGGGCATCACCCGAGAGCTGGCGGCCTTCCACCTCGATCGCCTCGTGGCCGGCGGACTGCTCACGCCCGAGTATCGGCGCCGCAACGGACGATCCGGGCCGGGCGCCGGACGTCCGGCCAAGCTCTATCGACGTGCCGATGCGGAGTTCGTCGTGTCGCTGCCGGGACGGCGGTACGGCGCCGCGGCGGCGATGTTCGCCGATGCGCTGGACCACATGGATGATCGCCGCGGGTCCAGCGCGGTCAACGCGGCGGCCCATGCGGCGGGGCTTCGGGTGGGCGAGGAGGCGCGCGGCGGTCAGCGCGCGCAGCCCCCGGCGGACCGGCCGGGCACCGCGCTCCTGGCAGTGCTGGCGGAGGCCGGATTCGAGCCCCGGGTGGACCGCGATCGCGGCTCGGTGACGCTCGCCAACTGTCCCTATCGCGACCTGACGGACTCGCATCGGGAGCTGACCTGCGGCATGAACCTCGCCTGGGCGCAGGGGGTCAGCGAGGGTCTTGGCGACCCCGACCTCACGGCGGAGCTGGCGCCCGCGCCGGGGCGCTGCTGCGTCACGTTCCATGATCGACGGTCACAGGAGGGGTGACGAGGGGATGCCGGCCCATCCTCGATCGGGACGGGCCGGCACCCGACACCGGGCTCAGGCGGCGAACCGGTCGGGGAACTGGGCGATGATGCCCGCACTGAGCGACGACCGTGGCCTGTCAACCCCTGACATCAGTCCACGTTATCGATAGAAGAGAGAGGACACGCTCTGAGGCAGGCGGCGGGATTTGCAAACCCGTGACCGTGTAAAATCTGGGCATCCGCGTGCCCCCACTCCGCACATCGCGATCCAGAGAGGAGCGTCCCTTGGCCGACCTGGTCCCCGACAACACCCTCATCACCGCCACCCCCGAGGAGGGCCGCGCCCTGGCCATCAAGCTGGCGCGGCTGACCATCAAGGCGATCCAGCCGGATGCCGACGTCCGCCAGCGCCTGCGCCCGGCCTACGCCGAGGACGCCGATTCGCTGACCGTCGCCGCCCACGTGGTGGCCATCGAGTTCGCGACGGTCGCGGCGGCCAACGGCTACTGGCGCGATGCGCGGGACGGTGCGGCATGACCGCGCAGGCGAAAGACGGCGGCTCGGCCGGCCGGCGCCCGCCGCGCGAGCGGTTCGCGGGTCAGGAGCACCTGTTCGACCTGGAAGCCGAGGCGGAGGCGCTGGCGCGCGAGGCGGTCGGCGAGCGCAACGGACACCGCCAGGTGACCCTGTTCCAGGGCGGCGCCACATCCGTCGTCCTGTTCGACTTCGAGGCGGGCGGGTTCCTGCTCGACCATGCCGCGGACGGCCACGTGATGGTCCAGGTCCTCGACGGCGAGATCCGCATGGCCACCGCGGACGATGAGCACACGATGGGCGCGGGCGCGCTCCTGGTGCTCCTGCCGGGAGTCCGCCACGACGTCCGGGCCGTCGCCGCCAGTCGGGTGCTGCTGACCGTGCATCGGTAGGGTCACGGGGCGGGACCGCGGGTCCAGGCACCGCCGGGTGCCGCGATCCGACGATCGTCAGGGGCGCGCCCGGCGCACCATCGGCACCGGGCGCAGCCGCAGGACGCGCTCGCGGCGGCGCTCCTCGGTCACCAGCCGGTCCCGGGCGCGCATCACGTCGAACTGGCTGACCAGGCCCACCAGCCTGCGCCCGTCGCCGCGGTCCACGACCGGGAGCACCCCCAGTCGGCGCAGGGACATCCGCTCGACGGCCAGGCGCAGCGTCTCGTCCGGGTGCGCCACGATCGGCGTGCGCATGATGGCGGCCACCGTCTGCGGGACATCGGACGGCGGGGCATCGCGCTGCTGATCCTCGCCCGGTCGCCACGCGGCGAGGTCGCCGCGAGTCACCACCCCGGCCAGTCCGCCGTCCGCATCCACCACCGGGTAGAGCGGCTGGCGTCGACGATGGCGGTCGGTGACCAGCGTCGCGAGGTCCTCCAGCGGTCGGTCCGGGGGGAGCACCAGCACGTCGGTCGCCATCACGTCTCGCACGAGGAGCGCCTCCAGCGGGTCCACGGCGTACTCCCGGCTCACGTGGAACCCGCGCCGGGCGATCTTCTCGGTGAGGATGGAGCGTCGCAGCACGAGCACGCTGATGCCGTACGCGGTCATGCAGCCGACGAGCAGCGGCAGCAGCGCGTTCTGGTCGTGGGTCAGCTCCACCGCGAACACCATGGCGGTCAGGGGCGACCGCATCACGCCCGCCATCGTGGCCGCCATGCCCAGCAGCGCCCACGTGGCCGGGTCGGCACCGGGCAGCCAGTGTCCGGCGATGGACCCCGCGGCGCCGCCGATGATGAGCAGCGGCGCGAGGATGCCGCCGCTCGTCCCGGAGCCGAGCGCGACGGACCAGATGGTGAGCTTGACCACGAGCAGCAGCACCAGCGATGAGAGGGCGAGCTCGCCGGACAGCTCCGCGGCGATCGACGCGTAGCCCACCCCCAGCGCGCGCGGGTCGATGAGCCCGCCGATGCCGACCACGATGCCGCCGATGGCGGGCCACCACATCCAGTGGATCGGCAGGCGCTTGAAGGCGTCCTCGGCGCTGTACACGGCGGCCGTCAGGCCCCATGCCAGGAGCCCCCCGATGACGCCCACGGCGAGGCTGCCGAGGAGCGCCTCCGGTCCCAGGATGGGGTGGGCCGGGACCGGGAAGAGCGGCGCCGGCGGCAGCGCGCCAGCCTGCGCGAGGCCCATCCGGAGCGTCGCCGCGACGATGCAGGCGATCGCGGCGGGCAGCAGCGAGCGCGGCTTCCATTCGAACAGCAGCAGCTCCGCCGCGAGGATGACCGAGGCGACGGGCGTCGCGAACACGGCGGTCATGCCGGCCGCCGCCCCTGCCACCAGGAGCGTCTTGCGCTCCGCCGATGACAGGCGGAAGAACTGGCTGAGCAGGGACCCCAGGGCTCCACCCGTGAGGATGATGGGTCCCTCCGCGCCGAACGGACCGCCGGTGCCGATGCTGATCGCGGAGCTGGTGGGCTTGAGGACGGCCAGGCGAGGCTCCACCCGACTGCCGCCGACCAGGATCGTCTCGAGCGCCTCCGGGATGCCGTGGCCGCGGATGCGCTCGGATCCGAAGCGGGCCATCAGCCCGATGATCAGGCCGCCCGTGACCGGCACCAGGATCGACAGCAGCCCGAGGCTCCGCGGGTCGGGCGGCACGGCCTCGATGGAGATGGTGCCGTGGTAGAACAGGTTGGTGACCAGCGCGATGAGCGCCAGCAGGAGCACGGCGACTCCCGTCGCGACCACCCCCACGACCACGGCCAGCAGCATCAGGCGGAGGCTGTCCGGGGACATCGTGAAGTCGGCCAGCTGGCGCTCCGCGGGTGTCTCGATGTCCGAGGGCAGGTCCTCGGGGATGTTGGTCACGAGAACACCGCCAGCGCATCGGCGATCCGTTCCAGCAGCGCCGCGCCGCGGTCGGGGACGTGCAGCCGGGCGTCCGCCAGGGCGCCCTCGATGAGTTCCCGGCGCCGGGTCAGCACCGCACCCCGGAGGGCGCGTCCCGGGTGGGTGAGCCGGACGTCCGTGGCGCGCCGATCGGCGTCGTCGCGCTCGGCGGTCACCAGCCCGTGTCGCTCGAGGCGGCGCACGAGGCGACTGGCCGAGGGGACCGAGCCGCCCAGCCGCGCGGCAAGCTCGCCGATGCGCACGCCGTCGCTGTCCGCCACCACCATCAGCACGCGCCACTGGGGGAGTGTCAGGTCCGAGGCGGCGGGCACCTCCGCGAGGGCGCGCGCCGTGAGTCCGATGCCGCCCAGGAGGATGCGCTCGATGGCGTCGATCGTGTGGTCGCCGGGGGGTGGTGTCACACGCCGGTTATCAGTTGTCATACGACAGATGATAACGCGCGGTACGTACCCCGGTGGGCGCGACCGCGGGGGCGGGGCGGGGCGCGGCGGGGCGCGACCGCGGGGGCGGGGCGGGGCGGGGCGCGCGGAGCTTCGGACGAGGAGCCGGGGGTTCGTCATGGAAGACCAGCTCGGTCCGCCGTCGGCTGGCCGACTCGTCACGCAGCGATGCAAGTGGTCTTGGGCGAGCCACGACCCGCGACTCATCACGCCGACGCGGTCCATCCGTGCTCGGAGAGCGGCCCGGGCGGCCTCCGAACGCGGCTCCGGGGCGCCCAACAGCGCGCCCATCGATCGGTGACGACTCGCCATCACAGCGACTCGCCCCCGAACGTGCTGGTCGATCGCCCAGCGGCGCGCCGGGGCGGCGGCCGGACGCGGCGGCGCACGGCGGCGGGACGCGGCGGCGCACGGCGGCCGGACGTGGCGACGCGCGGCGGCGGGAGTGATCCCATCGGTCTGAGCGCGGAGAATCAGCGCGGCGGACCTGTCGGGCGGCCGGTGGCTGACCCGGCGCGACCTGACGCCCTGACCGCCACCAGCGGAATCCAAGCGCGTACTCTTGCCGCATGCTCGAAGCGCTGGTGGTGGGTGCGCTCGCCCAGTCGTCGTTGTTCCTGGTGGGTCTCCTCGTCTACGTCGTGAAGGTGCCGGTCGGGATCGTGGGGCAGATGGCCGGGCTCGGGGCGGGGGCCCTGCTCGGCGCGGTGGCGTTCGACCTGGTGCCGGAGGCCACGGTCTCGCTCGACAACCTCCAGATCGGCGTCTGGCTGCTGGCGGGTGCGGCGGTGTTCGTGGTGGCCGACCGGATGATCGAGCGGAAGTACGGCGATTCGGGCGCCATGGGCATCGTGGTCGGCAATGTCAATGACGCGCTGCCGGAGTCGCTCATCTTCGGCATCCAGCTGGGCGGCGGGCTCGCCCTCAGCGTGCCGTTCATCGCGTCCGTTTGGATCTCCAACATCCCCCAGGTCATGCCGCCTGCGGCCGATCTCGCCGCGAGCGGCTGGAAGGTGGGTCGCCAGGCGCTGCTGTGGGGGTCGGTGGTCATCATCGCGGGCGTCTGCTCCGCGGTCGGCTATGTCATCGCCCAGGCGCTCGGCGACGCCAATGGCGCCCGGCTCGCGGCCTTCACCATCGGCAGCCTCGTCGCGATGCTCACCACGTCGATGATCCCGTTCGCGTATGAGAAGGGCGGACTGGCGGCGGGCGTCTGGGCGGTGGTCGGGTTCGGGCTCACGCTGGCTGCGGCGTAGGGCCTGAGACGCGGCTCCACCGTCCTGGCCGAAGCGTCGGCACCCGGTCGAACCTCGACGACGGGCTGCCCGACGCCTCCGCGGAGGCGTCGACCTGTCAGTACGACCCGAACAGGCTGGTCTGGCCGTCGACGAAGGCGAGGACCTGGAATGTGCCGCCCTTCTCCCCGGGCATGCCGGGGGACCCGGGCGGCATCCCGGGCAGACTGATGCCGTCGACCGCCGGCCGCAGCGTGAGGAGGTCCTCGATCGCCTCGACGGGGACGTGGCCCTCCACGACGTAGCCGTCGACCTCCGCCGTGTGGCAGCTCCAGGCGTCCTCGGGCACGCCGGCGTCGGCCTTGATGGGGCCCATGTCGGCCGTCGTCACCGAGGTCACCACGAACCCGTGGGCGACCAGATACGCCTCCCACTCGCGACAGCAGGTGCAGCTGGGTGACCGATGAACCTCCACGACGGCGGCATGGACAGCCGGCCGCGTGGGGGACGGGTCATGTCGGGCGACCGGTCCACAGCCCCCGAGGAGTGCCAGGCCCGCGATCGGGGCGAGGAGGAGGAACGCGCGTCGGGTCATCGGCACAGTGTCCACGCGGCGGGTCGATCCGGCGCGGGCCGGATGGCCCGTTCCTCAGCCTGCGTAGCCAGCGCGCGCGGCGATGGCATGCGCCGACTCCGTGGCACGCGCCATGATCGCCGCCGGGTCCATCGCCACGTGGCGCCCATCCCGGAGCAGCATCCGACCGTCGACCAGGACCGTGCGCACGTTGCCCGGCAGCCCACGCCCGACGAGCGCGGTCACCGGGTCGCCCGCGGGTCCCATGTTGAGCGCGGTTCGATCGACCGTGATGACGTCCGCCCGCTTGCCGGGCGTGAGCGATCCCACCGAGTCCGCGATGCCCAGCGTCCGGGCGCCGTCGAGCGTGGCGAGCTCCAGCATCCGCCGGTAGGTGACGCCCGTGTCCTCGCCGAGCCGGTTGCTGTTCGCCCGGTGCAGCATCCGCATCGAGGCGAAGAAGTCCGCGGGCACGCCACTTGATGAGTCCACCGACAGGCCCAGCGTCGCGCCCGCGCGATCGAGCTCGAAGAACCTGACCTGCTGTTCGGGTCCTCGCCCGACCTCCCCGATCGTGGACATGCTCCAGGCCGTCCCGCGCTCGGCGACGATCGCGTTCTCCCGATCCGTGGTGAGCATGGGGTGGACGAGCAGCACGTCCGGACCCAGCAGGCCCTCGGCCTCCAGCATCGTGACCAGGGCGCGCGGCGAGGCATGCAGTGTGATCGGCACGCCCAGCTCGCGGGCGGCCGCCCAGTCCTGGTGTGCGATCGAGATGTCGATGGCCCCCCGGGCGCTCTGACCCGGGACCAGGTTGCGCGACGCGATCCCCAGGTGGATCCGGCCATCCGTGAGCGCGGGGTCGCGGAACCACGTCCGGTGGGTCTCGCGCAGTCCGGCCGCGTCCATGGGCAGGGTGAGGTCGGACCGCTGCGCCCAGCCGTACGAGAAGCGTGCCCGGATCCCCGACGCGACCAGGGCCCGGATCGACGCGTCCGCGTACTCCGGGCCACGCACGTTGTGGGACCAGTCATGGACCGTCGTGATGCCCGACGCGATGGCCTCCGCCACGCCCAGCAGCGTGGCGGCCGCGGTGTCCTCCGGCAGGAACGACGGACCCAGCGCGATGGTCACGGTCATGTAGTCCCGGGCCGGGTCGTCCTCCACCAGGAAGGCCCGCATGGAGCTGTTCCAGAGGTGCCAGTGGGTCTCCACGAAGCCGGGCATCACGATCTGCCCGGATGCGTCGAGGACGTGTGCGCCGGGCGCCGCGATGTCCGCCGCGACCTCCACGACCCGCCCGTCCCGGACCAGCACGTCGCCCACCGGCAGGTCGCCCACGGCGACGTCCATCGACAGCACGTGGCCGCCCTTCAGAAGGTACTCGGCCCGCTCCGGCAGCTCGCTGGTCCCGGCGAACCCACGGGGATCTCGATCGCTCATGCGCGCACTCCTCTCGACGCATCCCGCCGTGACCGGCGGGATGCGTCACACGGCCAGACGGGGGACCGACGCCAGCAGCTCCCGCGTGTACCAGTGGGATGGGTTGGTGAACAGCTCCTCGGTGGCGTTCGTCTCCACGATCTCCCCCTTGTGGATGATCGCGATCCGCTGGCTGATGTGGCGCACCACGCTCAGGTCGTGCGAGATGAACAGGTAGCTCAGGTGGTGCTCGTCCTGGAGGTCCTCGAACAGGTTGATGATCTGGCTCTGCGTGGACACGTCCAGGGCGCTCACCACCTCGTCGCACACGATGAGCTCCGGCTCGGTGGCCAGCGCCCGGGCGATCGCGACGCGCTGCTGCTGGCCCCCCGACAGCTCGATGGGGTACTTCTTGGCCTGGAACGCGGCGAGGCCGACGTCCGACAGCAGGGCGGCCACGACCTTCTCGCGCTCCGCCCCGGAGAGACCCCGGTGGCGCGCGACGGCCTCGGCGATCGCGTCGCCCACGAGCATCCTGGGGTTGAGCGAGTTGAGCGGGTCCTGGAACACGACCTGGACCTTCTTGTGGAACCACAGGGGGGCCGACCGGCCGATCGTCGCCAGGTCCAGCCCCACGACCCGCAGGCTTCCACCGCTGATCGGCACCAGCCTCAGGATGGCGCGCCCGATGGTGCTCTTGCCCGACCCGGACTCACCGATGAGCCCGAACGTCTCGCCCCTCGCAACGCTGAAGCTGGCCTCGCGCACGGCCCGAAACACGAGCCGGGGTCCGAACAGGCCCTGCCGCCGCCCGACATAGTCGATCGACAGCCCCTCGGCGGCCAGGATGGGCTCAGCCATCGGCATGGGCCATCTCCTCCACCCCCGCGAGGCGCAGGTCGGTGCGGCGGCACCGGACCCCGTCGATGAGGACCTGGCGCGCGTCGCGACATGCCTGCTCCGCATACGCGCAGCGTGGGGCGAAGCGACACCCGGTCGGCCAGGCCCACGGCGGCGGGACCACACCGGTGATCGACTCGAGCCGATCCGATCGATCCGACCGGGTGGCGTTCCGGGGGGTGGACCGGAGCAACGCGGCCGTGTACGGGTGGCGCGGCCTCGCGAACAGGTCCCGGACGAGGCCCACCTCCACGATCTCTCCCGCGTACATCACGCCCACGCGCTCGCAGGTCTCGGCGATGACGCCCAGGTCGTGGGTGATGAGCAGGAGCGCCATGCCGAGGCGCTCCTGGAGGTCGGCCAGCAGCGCCAGCACCTGCTTCTGGATGAGCACGTCGAGCGCCGTCGATGGCTCGTCGGCGATGAGCAGCCTCGGGCTCGACGCGAGCGCGGCGGCGATGACCACCCGCTGCGCCATGCCGCCCGAGAACTGGTGGGGGTAGTCGTCCAGGCGCCGCCGGGCGTCGGCCACCCCGACCATGTCCAGGAGCTCGACGCTCCGCTCCCGCGCCGTGTCGCGGCTCATCGGGGCGTGGGCCTGCACGCTGTCGATGAGCTGCTGGCCGACGGTGTGGACCGGTGACAGGGCCGCCATCGGGTCCTGCATGATCATGCCGATGTCCGATCCGCGGATGCGCGACATGTCCCGCTCGGAGCGTCCCACGAGCTCGGCACCGTCGAACCGGATGCTGCCCGCGGCGATCCGCGCCGAGGGCGGGAGCATGGCCATGATGGCCGACGCCGTCATGGACTTGCCGGACCCCGACTCGCCCACGAGGCCGAGCGTCTGGCCCGCATCCAGGGTGAAGCCGATGTCGCTCAGGATGGGGGTCACCCGACCGTCGGGCTGCGCGATCTCCACCGAGAGACCGCTCACCTCGAGCAGCGGCCGCGGGCGCGCTCCCCCATGGTCGCCGTTGACCGCCACGACCGGGACCGCGGCCGCGTCGGCCGAGACCGCGTCGGCCGCCGTGATCTCGGCACGCGCGGCCGGGGCGCGGGAGATGCGCCGGACCTGCTTGTTGGACAGGGCGTCCTGGAGTCCGTCGCCGAGCAGGTTGAACGCGAGGACCGTGAGCGTGATGGCGAGGCCGGGCGCCAGGGTCAGCAGGGGCTGCGTCTCCTGGTACTGACGCGAGGTATTGAGCATCCCGCCCCAGCTGGGCGTGCCCAGCTCGACCCCCAGGCCCAGGAAGCTGAGCGAGGCCTCCACCAGGATGACGGTGCCCAGCGTCAGCGACGCGCGGATGATGAGCGGCGGAGCCACGTTCGGGAAGACGTGGCGCAGCAGGATCCGGGGCCGTCGGATGCCGAGCACGCGAACCGCGTCGACATAGGGCTGCGCACGCACCGCCAGGGTCATGCCCCGAGCGAGGCGCGCGAAGGAGGCCGCGAACAGGATGCTGACCGCGATCATCGCGTTGGTCAGGCCGCTGCCCAGGACGGCCACGATGGCCATCGCCACGAGCAGCAGCGGGACCGCATCCATGATGTCCGTGACGCGCATCGCGAAGCTGCCCCACAGGCCGCCGAAGTAGCCCGCGGTGATGCCGATGGCCGTGCCCAGCACGAACGCCACGGTGACCGTCACGATCGACGAGACCAGGGCGAGCTGCGCGCCGTACAGGATGCGCGTGAGCACGTCGCGACCCAGCTCGTCGGTGCCCAGCCAGTGACCGGCGGACGGACCCTGGAGGCGCTCCGAGACGTGCGACTGGATGGGCGAGTAGGGCGACAGGACCGGCACCAGGATCGCGAAGACCGCCAGCAGCGCCAGGAACGCCAGGGCGACCAGCGTGACCCGCTGGCGCGCCAGGTTCCGGGCGATCCTGCGCCACCCGGTCAGCTGCTCCATGCCGCCCTCGGGCGGCGATCCGGCCTGCGCGACCTCCTCGGCACCCGTGACCGCCGCGGTCATCCGACGCGCACCCGCGGATCGAGCAGTCCGTATGCGATGTCCAGCAGGAGGAAGATGAGCACCACCACGATCGCGCTCACCACCACCGTGCCCTGGATCACCGGCAGGTCACCCCGGACCACCGCATCGGCCAGCAGCAGCCCGATGCCGGGCAGGGCGAACACGACCTCCACCACGAACGACCCGCCGATCACGATCGACGCCTGGAGCGCGATCACCGTGAGCACGGGGATGAGCGCGTTCTTGAGGGCGTAGACGCGGATCCGCCGCCGGGAGCTGACGCCGCGCATGGTGAGCGCCCGGACATAGCCGGAATCCAGCGAATCGATCATCGCGCTGCGGGTGTGCCGCAGGAGGACGCCCGCGGCGCCCAGCCCGATGGCCAGCCACGGCAGCGTCAGCGAATGCGCCCAGCCCAGCGGGTCCTTGGCCAGCGGCGTGTAGCCGATCACCGGGAACAGGTCCAGGCGCAGCGCCAGGGCCAGCACGAGGACCAGCGCCAGCCAGAACGCGGGCATCGCCACGAAGATCGTGGCCACGACCGTGAACGCCCGGTCGATGAACGTGTCCCGACGGACGGCGGCGATGACGCCCAGCGGCACGCCCACCAGCAGGGCCACGACCATGCCACCGAGCGCCACCGAGAGCGTCACGGGGAGCCGGGCGGCCAGCGTCGTGGCCACCGGCTGGTTGGTGTACCAGGACGCACCCAGGTCCCCCTGGAGCGCGTCGCTGAACCAGTTGACCAGCTGGACCGGGACCGGTTCATCCAGGCCCATGCGATGGCGCAGGCCGGCGAGCGCGGCCTCGTTGGCGTTCTCGCCCAGGATGACCCTCGCCGGGTCGATCCCCACGAGCTGGAACAGCAGGAAGATGAGGATGGCCGTCGCCGCGAGCAGCGGGACCGAGACCAGCAGCCGGGAGACGATCAGTCGCGACACGGTCGAGTCAGAGGTTGCATCCCGTGGGATGGACCACGACGGCCCATCCCACGGGGCGGCGCGCTACCCGTTGCCGGGCGTGATGTCCGCGTAGTTGATCAGGTGCGGGTTGTACGAGATGGGCTGGACGTTGCCCAGCTCGGCCGGGTTGTAGGCCACGCTGATGACCGAGTCGTAGAAGCCGCACTCCAGGGCGTTGTCGTTGAAGAAGCGGTTGAGCTCCTGCCACACGGCGTTCTGCTCCTCGGAACCGTCGGGCAGCTCCAGGGCGCGGGCAACGATCGCGTCCATCTCGGGGATGCTGGTGTTGAACGGGTTGGCGTCGCCGCCGGGCGTGAACCGGGTGACGTAGTGCGCGTAGGGGCCCAGGATGACGGTCGCGGTCGTCGCCTCGGAGACGTAGAACACCGGGTACGTGCCGTCACCGCGGATGCTGAAGTACTGCGGCGACGTCATCTGCTCGATGGTGACGTCCACACCGATGGCCGCGAGGTTGTCGCGGAACACCTCGGACAGGAGCGCTCGGCCACCGTACGAGGGGAGCGTGAAGGCGACGGTCGGGTTGCCCGCCTCCGCCATCAGGGCCTTGGCCTTCTCCACGTCGTAGGGGTAGCCCGTGATCGACGGGTCGTAGCCCGGCGAGCCCTCGCTGACCATCTGGTTGGCGACGGGCGCGAGACCGCTGAACTGGACATCCGACATGGACTGCACGTCGAGGGCGCTGCAGATCGCCTGGCGGACCTTCACGTCACCGAACTGGCCGGAGAGGTCGTCGAACAGGACCTGGTTGCGGGACTGGGTCGCGGTCGTGGCCACGAACCCCTCGGACTCGGCGCGCGGGATCTGGTCGGTCGAGATGTAGGCCACGTTGACCTGGCCGCCCACGAGCGCGTTGTAGCGCGCCTCCCCATCGCCGATGAAGTACATCTCCACCCGGGCTGGTCCGTCCTGGTCGCCGGACCAGTGGTCCGCGAACCGGTCGAACACCTCCAGGACGCCGGGCTGGGACTCCGCGGGCACGTGCCGGAAGGGACCGGTCCCGGACTCCACGGTCAGGTAGGAGCCGTCCGCCAAGGCCGCGGGGTTGATCATCTCCGTGCCCAGCTGGGCGAACTGGCTGACCAGGCCGTACGGCGGGTCCTGGAGCTGGAGCACGACCTCCGTGGGGCTGGGCGTCTCCACGCCCACGATCGACGCGAAGCGTCCGGCCCACTGGCCCGCGCCGTCGCCCTGGAGGTGCTCGATGTTCGCCTTGACCGCGGCGGAGTCGAAGGGCGTGCCGTCATGGAACACGACGCCGTCCCGGAGCGTGAAGCGCAGGCTCGTGTCGCCGTCCTGCACCCACTCGGTGGCGAGCGACGGCACGATCTGGCCGGTGCCCGGCTTGGTGCCCAGGAGCCGCTCATAGGCCAGCGCCGAGTAGGCGGGGTTGGTGAAGGTCCGGGTCTCCCAGCTGTCGATCGAGGTGCCGGTGCCGTACTTGACGACCGTCGACGCACCCGGGGCCGTCGACTGTGCCGCCGCCGGTCGCAGCGACAACGCCGCCGACCCCGCCAGCGCCAGCGCGAGGGCGAGGCCGATGCCTGTCGCGCTGCGCCGCTGACTCACGAACCCTGCTGACACGTTCGCCTCCTCATCCTCTTGGAGCGTCGCTCCGGAAATGACTGTCCGTGAGAGCCGCGTCCTCCCGCTCCGGGTGCGACTCGACCCTCATCGAACGATGCCCCGAGGCCCCGCCTCGCCGGCGACCCCTCGGGTGAACGCTGAGGCACGGGATGGCTGATGGGATGGGCGCGAGGCGCGAGAACCAGCAGTCACGGTGACGGCGGGAGAGCCCATCCGCTGACGAGGAACTTGAATGCAATCTGCCCGTGCTTGAACACGATTATCGCTGAGGTGTCTCCGTCGTGTCAATGGAATCTCGGACACCGCGGGGCCCCCGGGACGCCCGCAGCGAGGAGCACCTCACCCTTGATCGGCCTCGGGGGCCGGCGACGATCGGGCTTCGCCGCCGGCGTCTGGGAGGTGGTCGGGTTCGGGCTCACCCTGGCTGCGGCGTGAGCCCGGAGACGCGACACCAGCCCCGCGCGGCGATGCCCGCGCCGTCGATGGCCCTGCGGATCTCATCATCCGAGGCCGCCTCGTAGAGCAGGTAGCAGCTGTCGTCCTCGGGCAGGAACACGATGCGCAGGAACCGGACGCTCGATCCCTCGCTGACGAGATCCCTCGCGGATCGACGAGCCCGATCCCCGAGGGCCTGGACGGTGGGCCGGCCACCGGTCGCGTCGCCGAGCTCCACGAGATACCGGGAGCGCGACGGCGTGGCGCCTCCGCCCTCCAGATGTGTGGCCTGGGTCATGGGTCCTCCGAGATCGCTCCGTTCGCCAGTCGCCCGGGCGGTGGACCGGGTGGCCCGATCCACCGCCCCGAGACGGACCGCTATCGGAACTTGAACAGGGCGGTGTGGCCGCGTCCCTCGCCCAGGTCGAGGCTCACCACCTTGCACGAATCCGCGTACGAGCGCGGGGACTTCCAGAGCAGGAGGTAGTGACCCCTGCCGACCTCCACCAGCAGCATCGGCCACCG
>DAOTUU010000049.1:0-51423 GCA_034436555.1 Chloroflexota bacterium
GTGCTGGGCCAGGCGCATCAGGTCCACCACGAGCTCGATGTCCAGGTTCGCCTTGATGCGCCCGTCGCCGTACTTGCGGATGTCCTTGCTGACGACCTTGAAGCCGCTCTTGCGCAGGAAGTCGTGGAACTTGATCTGGTTGTCGTTGTCGGGGTCGAGGCCGGTGTACGCGTAGGCGCGCACGAGGTCTCTGCCGGCGGTGGCCGAGCGCAGCAGGGTGACGTAGTCGATGTCCACGCCTGCGGCCTTGGCCGCGTAGAAGATGTTCGCGACGTCCACGAAGACGGCGACGTTCTTGCTCACGCAGGACTCCTGTGTGGGACGGAGCCGACGACCCGCGATGGGCGGCATCGGCTGAAGACGGGGCGAGCCACGGGGCGCATCACGCGGACGGTCCGGACAGCTGCGGCGTCAGGTCCCGCGGGCAGGGCACGCCAGACGGCATGCGCAACCGCACCGCGGGTGACGTCCGTCGCAGGTGCGACGAGGACCAGGTGCTCCACGTTCGTGATGGAATCCCCTGTGGACTCTGGGGGCCCGCGCTCCCACGGAGCGCGGATCGGCGTCCGACCCGTGGTCGATCCGGGATCCCGACTTCGATGGCCGGGAGCCGCATCCCGCGGGACGGGGCGCACCGAGCGCGCCGTCACCGGGTGAACCAGGACCCTTCTCATGGTCACTGTCCGCACACGCCCGGGGCGCTCGGGACGTCTTGCATTCGGGACGCCGGCGCCTATGATACGCGAACGCGTCGGCGGCCACGCAGACGCACGACCATCGGCACCGAACCCCCGCACCCAGGTCGGGGACGGTGAAGGAACCGGTGGCGGTCGCGAACGGATCCCGGAGGAGGGGGTGCGCTCGGGACGCGGAGGAGGAGACGAGGGTCGCGCCCTGCTCGACGCGGGGTCCGAGACACCGTCGGACGCCTCTGTGGACCTGCGCGCCTGCCCGAGCCCTGCCAGCCGCGACGGCGCCGGTGCAGCGGAGGACATCTGGTTCACATGAAGATCCGAACGCTCGGAATCATCGGCGCGGCAGGCCTGCTGGCCGTCGCGTCCGTCGCGCCCGTGTCGGCGCAGGCGCCGGAGGATCCCCTCCGCGTCGTGGAGATCCCCGCCGGGGAGCCCCTCGTCATCGGCACGTGGGGCGTGCAGTCCGGCGCCGACGCCTCCCTCGGCCAGGACTGGATGAACTCCGTCGCGATCGCCGCGGACGATCGCAACAACGAGTTCATGGGGCACCCCATCGAGATCGTCACCGAGGATGCCCTGTGCACCCCGGAGGGCGGCGCCACGGCGGCCCAGAAGCTGGCCGCGAACTCCCAGATCGTGGGCCTCATCGGCTCCGCGTGCTCGGATGAGACCGTCGGCGGCATCGCCACGATCACCAACGCCGGCCTGACCACGATCTCGCCGTCCAACACCCGGCCCGCCCTCACCGCTCCCGACCGGGGCCCCGAGTACGCCGGCTACCTGCGCACCGCGCACAGCGACGCGTTCCAGGGCAAGGCGGTCGCCGAGTTCGTGTACAACGAGCTCGGCCTCCGGAACGCCGCGACCATCCATGACGGCTCGGCCTACGGCCAGGCCCTCCAGCAGGTCTTCGCGGACGAGTTCAAGGCCCTCGGCGGCATGATCACCGTCCAGGAGGCGGTGCAGAAGGGCCAGACCGACATGAAGCCGGTCCTGACCGCGGTCGCCGCGACCAACCCCGAGGTCATCTACTTCCCCATCTTCACCGCCGAGGGTGGCGCGATCGCCGCCCAGAGCCGCGAGGTGGCGGGGCTTGAGAACACCGTCCTCATCGGCTCCGACGGCATGTTCTCCGCGGACTTCGTGAAGGCCGCCGGGCCCGCCGCGCTGGGCATGTACCTGTCCAGCCCGAACTTCTCGGCGTTCCAGGCCGGCTACGCGGACCTGCTCGCCAAGTACAAGGAGAAGTTCGGCATCAATCCGCCGCAGGCGTTCCACGCCCACGGCTATGACGCCACGAACATCCTGTTCGCGGCGCTCGACAAGGTCGCCACGCAGGGCGAGGACGGCACCCTGTACGTGCCGCTGGGCGCGCTGCGCGACGCGATCTACGCGACCAAGGACTTCCCGGGCGTCACCGGCGTGCTGAGCTGCAGCCCGTCCGGCGACTGCGGCGCGCCGCTCATCGCGGTCTACCAGATCTCGCAGGCGGAGATCGACGGCTCCTGGCCGCCCGCCGCTCCGATCTGGCCCAAGTGACCTTCGGGCACTGACCCGCAGCGTCTGACTGACAAGCCGGGCGGGCGACCGCCCGGCTTGTCATGCCACCTGATCCCGCACGCGGCGCGGAGACCGGCAGCATGCACGCAGCAGCCACCAATCCAGCCACCACCAAGGCCACCGAGCGAGCGCTCGACTGGGCGATCTGGGCGTTCCTGTGGACGTTCCGGATCGTCATCGTGCTCGTCGTCGTGGTGGGCTCCCTGCTCACGCTCGCGTCGGGCAAGTACTCCTTCGACGTGTGGGTGGACCTGCTGGTCGATGGGGCGGCCCTCGGCGGCGTGTACGCCCTCATCGCGCTGGGCTACACCATGGTCTACGGCATCCTGCGCATGATCAACTTCGCCCACGGCGACGTGTTCATGATCGGCGCGTTCGCGGGCTACTTCACCGCGACCTTCCTGAACAACCTCGGCTTCCTGAACTCGAGCCCGCTCGCGGGCGTCGTCTCGATCGCCCTGATGTGCCTGGTGGCGGCCCTGGTCGCGGTGCTCGTGGCCATCCTCGTGGAGCGCGTGGCCTACCGGCCGCTGCGCAACTCGCCGCGCCTGGTGCTGCTCATCAGCGCCATCGGCGCCTCGTTCTTCCTGCAGTACAGCATGCGCGGCATCGTGGGCGTGGGCGTGTTCGCCTACCCGTCGGTGTCCTTCCTCCAGGAGCCCGTCAACCTGCCCATCGCGTCTGCGCTGCGCCTCAAGTGGATCGACGTGGTGGTCATCGGGTCGGCGGTCCTGATGATGGTCGGGCTGTACCTGTTCACGATGAAGTCCAAGCTGGGCACCGCCATCCGCGCGGTCTCCGAGGACGCCAACGCGGCCACCCTGATGGGCATCGACGTGAACCGCGCCATCGTCATGACGTTCGCGGTCGGCGCGGCGATGGCGGGAGCCGCGGGCGTCCTGTTCGGGCTCATCTTCCGCCAGGTCAACTACTTCTCGGGGTTCATCCCGGGCATCAAGGCGTTCACGGCGGCCGTGCTCGGCGGCATCGGCAACATCCCGGGCGCCATGGTCGGCGGCATGTTCCTGGGTGAGATCGAATCCGTCGGGCCGCAGCTGTTCCTGGACGGCCTGGGTGTCCCGTCACCCAACCAGCTCAAGGACGTGATCGCCTTCACGCTGCTCGTGCTGGTGCTCATCTTCCGTCCCCAGGGCATCCTGGGCGAGCGCCTGTCGAGGAGCCGAGCATGACCGCCGCGACCCTCACCCCGGCGCCATCGGTCGCCGGCGGCATGACCGCACGCGCATGGCGGACCGTCATCCAGGTCGGGCTCATCGGTGGAGCGCTGGCCATCTACCTGTGCCTCGTGGGCATCGTGCCCGTGTTCGGCGAACGATCGCTCATCAAGGGCGTCATCTCCCTGGGCCAGATGTCCCTGGTCTTGACCTACCTGGCCGTGGGCTGGCTGGCCACCCGACGCGTCGCACAGGAGGCGGTGCCCATCATCCTGTCGGGCGCCGTCGCGGGCGCCATCACCGGCCTGTTCCTGACCGGCCTCATCGTCCTCAACGAGTTCTTCCCGCTGCGCTCGTTCCTGCCCAACGCGTCGCCCGCGCTGTGGGAGATCCTGACCATGGAGTCGGAGCCACCGTCCTCGGGCGCGTGGATCCCCACCGCGGTCGGGCTGGCGCTGGGCACGCTCGGCGCCGTGCTCGTGCTGCTGCCCCGCGTGGCGCGGCGCCTGCTCGTGGGCAACCTCCTGGCGATCGTCGTGGTGGGCCTGTTCGCGGGTCTCCTGCGCACGCCCATGCTGAGCGGCCCGCTGGCGGACTCGGGCCGCTGGCTGTTCGCCACCGAGGGCCTGACCATCAACGGCACGATCGTCACGATCGTGGTCACGAGCATCCTGATCCTGCTGTCCGACCACATCCATCCGCGACGCCGGGTGGCCGCGATGCCCCAGGAGCGGCGGCGCCAGGTCGCCATCCCGATGAGCGCCGTGCTGCTGCTCATCGTGCTCTGGCTGCCGCTCGGCCTTGGCGGGTTCGTGGCCCAGGCCATCGCGCTCATCGCGCTGTACGTGCTGATGGGCCTGGGCCTCAACATCACGCTCGGCCTCGCGGGTCTCCTCGATCTCGGCTTCGTGGCCTTCTTCGCGGTGGGCGCCTACACCGTGGGCCTGCTCACCTCGACCGGCGATCTGGGCATCGCGAACCTCTCGTTCTGGGTTGCGGTGCCGTTCGCGGTGCTCGCCGCCATGACCTTCGGCGTGGTGCTGGGACTGCCCATCCTGGGCATCCGCGGGGACTACCTCGCCATCGCCACGCTGGGCTTCGGGGAGATCATCGCGATCCTCGCCCGCTCGGACCTGCTCGGACGGTGGCTGGGCGGCCCGCAGGGCATCACCAACATCCCCAAGCCCATCGAGGTCGGTCCCGACAACTTCCTGGCCGGGCCCAACCAGATCTACTACATCTCGCTGCTGTGCGCCGCGGTCATCGCCTTCGTGGCGTACCGCCTCCGGGGCTCGCGCCTGGGCCGCGCGTGGGTCGCCATCCGCGAGGATGAGGATGTGGCGGAGGCGCTGGGCGTCAACCTGGTCCAGACCAAGGTGCTCGCGTACATGCTGGGCGCCGCCTTCGCGGGCCTCGGCGGCGCGATCTTCGCGGGCCTCGTGGGCGCCGTGTTCCCCAGCTCCATCAACCTGTACGTGTCCATCAACGTGGTGGCCATCGTGGTCGTGGGCGGCATGGGGTCGATTCCCGGCGTCATCGTGGGCGCCGCCTTCCTCATCGGCCTGCCGGAGCTGTTCCGGGAGTTCTCGGAGTACCGGTTCCTGTTCTACGGCCTGGCGCTGATGATCGTGATGCGGTTCCGACCCGAGGGCCTCCTGCCGTCCAAGGTGGGCAAGGCGAGCATGCAGGTCCACGAGGACCCCGTGATGAGCGCGTCTCTCGCGGACGAGGACACGGAGTACCTCATCGGGGGTCGTGCGTCATGAGCCTCCTCACCGTCGAGGGCGCCACCAAGCGGTTCGGCGGTCTGGTCGCGGTCCGGGCCCTCGACTTCACGCTCGAGCAGGGCATGATCGCCAGCGTCATCGGCCCGAACGGCGCCGGCAAGACCACGTTCTTCAACTGCATCGCGGGCTTCTACCGCATCGACGAGGGTCGCATCCTCCTCGATGGCACGGAGATCCACCGGCTGCCGTCCCACCAGATCGCCCACCTGGGGCTGGCGCGGACGTACCAGAACATCCGTCTGTTCAACGGCATGACCACGCTGGAGAACGTGCTGGTGGGCGAGCATCAGCATCTGGACACGAACTGGGTGCAGGCGGTGTTCCGCACGCCCGCCGTGCGGCGCGAGGAGCAGGCGGCCACTGACGAGGCCCATCGCCTGCTGGAGTTCGTGGGCCTGCCGGGCAAGGCCGAATGGCAGGCCAGCTCGCTGCCCTACGGCGACCAGCGCCGCCTGGAGATCGCGCGCGCGCTCGCCACCCGGCCACGCCTGTTGCTGCTGGACGAGCCCACCGCGGGCATGAACCCGGCCGAGACCGCGGAGATGACCACGCTCATCCGCAAGCTGCGCGATGACATCGGCATCACGGTCCTGCTCATCGAGCACGAGATGCGCGTGGTCATGGGCATCTCCGACCGCATCACGGTGCTGGACTACGGCGAGCGGCTCGCGGAGGGCACCGCCGCGGAGATCCAGTCGAACGCGCGCGTGATCGAGGCGTACCTCGGCCGGGCCAAGGGCGAGCCGGACGCCGAGGCGGCCCAGGCCGCGGCGGCACCGACACCCGAGGCTGCCCCGGGCGCCGCGACGACGCCGGGCACGGAGGCCTGACCCCGATGGCGATGCTCGAGGTCTCCGACCTCCACGTCTACTACGGCTCCATCCATGCCATCAAGGGCGTCTCCCTGCGCGTGGAGCAGGGCGAGATCGTGACCCTCATCGGGGCCAACGGCGCCGGCAAGACCACGACGCTGAACACCATCTGCGGCCTGCTCCGGCCACGCCAGGGCGGTGTGGTGTTCGAGGGCCAGGACATGACCTCGATCGGCCCGCACCACATGGTGGGCCGGGGAATCGTCCAGGTGCCCGAGGGCAGGCGCGTGTTCGCCCGCCTGACCGTGGAGGAGAACCTCCGGATGGGCGCCTACACCATCAGTGACAAGGCGCTGGTCGCCGCGGGCATCGACCGGGCCTACACCATGTTCCCGCGCCTCAAGGAGCGGGCGCAGCAGCTGGGCGGGACGCTGTCGGGCGGCGAGCAGCAGATGCTCGCGATGGGCCGGGCGCTGATGTCCAGCCCCCGGATGCTGCTGCTCGATGAGCCATCCATGGGCCTCGCGCCGAACCTCGTGGAACTCATCTTCGAGACGATCGTGCGCATCCATGCTGCGGGCACCTCGGTGCTGCTCGTGGAGCAGAACGCGGCCCAGGCGCTGGGCATCGCCAACCGGGGCTACGTCATCCAGTCGGGCCAGGTGATCATGGCCGACGACGCGAGGGCGCTCGCCGCCAACGAGGACGTCCGACGCGCCTATCTGGGCGAGATCTAGGCCCCGGGCTCGGCGCCCGGTGGCAGGGCCGGCGGCGCCACGGAGGCGAGCGGCTGGGCGGCGCCCGTCCGGTCACCGATCACCCGGCGCAGGAACTGGCGCGTGCCCTCCTCGCGCGGCGCGTCCAGGATGATCTCCGGCGGACCCTCCTCCAGCACCCGGCCGTGCTCCAGGAAGATCACCCGGTCGGCGGCCTCGCGCGCGAAGCCCATCTCGTGGGACACCACGATCATCGTGGAACCCTCGTGCGCCAGATCCTCCATCACCCGCAGCACCTCGCCCACCAGCTCCGGGTCCAGCGCGGACGTGGGCTCATCGAACAGCAGCACCTGGGGCTCCATGGCGAGCGCCCGCGCGATCGCGACACGCTGCTTCTGGCCGCCCGACAGGCGCGACGGGTACTCGTCCTTCTTGTGGAGCAGGTGGACCTTGTCCAGGTAGCGCTCGGCGGTCTCGATCGCCTGCGCCCTGGGCACGCCCTTGACGCGCGTGGGCGCCTCGATGCAGTTGCCGAGGACGGTCATGTGGGGGAACAGGTTGAAATCCTGGAACACCATCCCGGCGCGCAGCCGGAGCTGGCGGATCTGCTCTCGATGGGCTCGGCTGCGGCTCCGGAGCGGGTCCGCGGCCACCTCGATGTCGCCCACGCGGACCGACCCCACGGTGGGTTCCTCCAGGAAGTTGAGACAGCGCAGGAACGTCGTCTTGCCGCTGCCCGAGCGCCCGATGAGCATCACCGTCTCGTGCCGGCGCACGTCCAGGTCGATGCCCCTCAGCACATGGCTCTCCCCGAAGTACTTCTCGATGCCGCGCGCCGAGATGACCACCTCGCCGAGCTGCATCAGCGGTCGCTCCGCGCGAACCGCAGCTCCAGGCGGCGCTGGAAGAACGAGAACACGATGGTCATGATCCAGTAGATGAGCGCCGCGAACAGGAGCGCCTCCATCACGTTCACGGTGGATCGGCCGGCGTTGTTGGCGCGCAGCAGCAGCTCCTGGATGCCGATGGCGTAGACCAGCGCCGTGTCCTTGATCATCGCGATGAAGTCGTTGCCGATGGCGGGCACCACGATCCGGATCGCCTGGGGCAGCACGATCCGGCGCATGATGAGCGCCGACGGCATGCCCAGCGCCTGGGCGGCCTCGCGCTGGCCCGGCGGCACGGCCTGGATGCCCGCCCGGAACACCTCGGTCATGTAGGCGCCGTAGTTCACCCCCAGGGCGATGATGCCGCACCAGAACAGCGGCAGGACCAGGCCCCACTCCGCGAGCGCGTAGGTCCAGATGAAGATCTGGACGATCAGCGGGGTGCCCCGGATGACCGACACGTAGAGCGACGCGATGCCGTTGAGCACGGGGTTGCGCGACAGTCGTCCGAGCGCCCCCAGCAGCGCGAGGATGCACGCGAGGGTGATGGAGATGACGGTCAGCAGGATGGTCGCCTGCGCGCCATAGAGGATGTTGCCCCACCACTCCTGGAGGAAGGCCCAGTTGAACTGGGAGGTGAGGCCGAGCACGAGCAGCCCCACGATCACCAGCCAGGTGCCCGCGAACAGGATCCGATAGGTGATGCGCTGGCGCCGCTTCGCCTCGGCGATCGCCTCGACGATGGGGACGCCTGCGGCCGCCTGCTCGGCGATGGCTGTCACGTTCGCTCCCCTCCCCGAACCAGCAGGGCGGGGACGTGTCCGTCCCCGCCCTGCGCGTCGGTGTCGTGATCGCGCCGCCTACTGGCCGGACACCAGGTCCAGGCCGTTGAACCAGTGCTGGGACAGCGCCAGGAGCGTCCCGTCGTCGCGCATCTGGCCGATGATCGCGTCCACCGCGGCGACCATGGAGTCGTTGTCCGCGACGGTGTTGTCGAACGCGACGCCCAGCGATTCGTAGAACACGGGATCGCCCAGGGGGACCATGGGGGTGCCCGCCGCGATCGCGGCGGCGATCGCCTCGGAGCTGGACAGCCAGGCCTGGAACTCGGGCCGTCCCGACTGCACCGACTGGGCGCACATCTGGTCGGTCTCGAGCGGGAACGCGATCGCGCCCGCGGGCGGCGGCGTGGGCTCCGGCGCGTCCACCAGCACCAGGGTTCCCTCGATCCACTGCTGGTACGTCGTGGCGCCTCCGACACAGATCGGCTGGCCCGCCAGCTGGTCCAGGGACGTGATGCCCGACGCGGTGGTGACCGCGAGCTGCGCCGGGTTGTAGGCGTACGGCCGCGTGAAGTCCAGGACCTGCTTGCGGGCCTCCGTGATGGTCACCGCACCCACGCTCATGTCCCAGCGATCGTTCCAGGAGCCCGCCACGACCAGGTCGAAGCTGGGCACCTCGAACGCGACGCCCACGCCCAGGCGCTTCGCGATCTCCGTCGCCACGTCCACGTTGAAGCCGCCGTACGACCCGTCGGGGTTCTGGAACGAGTACGGCGCGTAGTTCAGCTCGATGCTGACCCGGACGGTGCCGTTGTCCAGGATCCGCTGATACAGCCCGTCCGGCACGATCGATGCCGCCGGACTGGCGCCGGCGGCAGGCGACTGCGCCGATCCCGCGATGGCCGTGGCGAGCAGCAGCGTGGCGGCGCCGACCGGAACGGACAGGGCGCGCGTGCGGGTGCGCGAATGCATCTCGATGACTCCTCCAGTCGTGGCCCCCGATCGACTTGGCGCGTGGCGGCCGAGTCGCCGTTGTACCACGCGGCACAGTGCCGCGGCAACCCGTCCCGTGCCGCTGCCGCGGCAACCCGTCCCGTGCCGCGGCAACCCGTCCGCATCGCGGCCGTGGCCGGGACTTGTACACTGCGCCCATGGACGGCGCGGACTGGCTGCGGAACCGGCTGACCTCGCCCGAGGTCGCGGCCCGGGGGCTCGGTCGGACCGAGCCATGGGACTCCGTGGCGATCCGGGCAGGCGGCCGGCGGCCAGGCGGCGACACGAGGACCGGCGCCCGGTGACGGCCGGCGCGCGCTTCGCCCATGCCAGCGAGGCGGAACTGGCGCGGATCCTGGACTTCTACCAGGTGCGCTGGGAATACGAGCCACACACGTTCCCCATCCTCTGGAATCCCGACGGGCAGGTCGTGGAGTGCTTCGCGCCCGACTTCTATCTTCCGGAGCCGGACCTGTACCTGGAGCTGACCACGCTGCGCCAGAGCCTGGTGCGCAAGAAGAACCGCAAGCTGCGGCGGCTGCGCGAGCTCTACCCCATGGTCCGCGTCAAGCTGCTGTACGCGCGCGACTTCCGGGAGCTGCTGCTCAAGTACGGACGCCTGGACGCGGCCCCGCGGCTCATCGGCGCCGACGGCCAGATCGGCCCCGATCGACCCGTCATCCCGGTGCCGGTCGGTGTCGAGGCTGCCGTCGTCATCCGTCATCCCGCCGCCTAGCCCCGGAGGATCCCGTGCGCACGCCCGATCACGCCGCCGATGTCGCCGAGGTCCTCATCCCGGAGCCCGTCCTCCAGGCGAAGGTGACCGAGCTCGGGGCGCGCCTGTCGGTCGACTATGCGGGCAGGCCGCTGACGCTCGTGAGCGTGCTCAAGGGCGCGCTGCCGTTCATGGCCGACCTGATGCGGGCGACCACCATCCCGCTCACCATCGACCTGATGGAGGTCAGCTCCTACGGCGGGGCGGCGACCGAGACGTCCGGCCTGGTGCGCATCCTCAAGGACCTCTCGCGCACCATCGAGGGCAAGGACGTGCTCATCGTCGAGGACATCATCGACACCGGCCTCACGCTCAACTACCTGGTGCGCTACCTGCGCGGCAAGAACCCCGCGTCGCTGCGCCTGTGCACCCTGCTGGACAAGCCCGCGCGCCGCCTCGTGGACATCGACATCGACTACCGCGGCTTCACGATCCCCGACCGCTTCGTGGTCGGATATGGCCTCGACTATGGCGAGTTCTACCGCAACCTGCCCTACATCGGGGTGCTCCGACCGGAGGTCTACGGGGCGGCATGAGTCAGGGCATGGGGGTCGGGCGGGCGCTCATCGTCCTCGGATCGACCCTCGCGCTCATCGGCTGCTTCCTTCCCTGGCTGACGGCCGGCGAGCTGTCGGGACAGGTGGTGACCTCGAACGGCCTGACCGGCGCGGGACTGCTCGTGTTCCTCGCCGCGATCGGGATGCTCGTGGCGGTGCTGCTGCCGTATGCCGCGTCGAGCGGACGGTCGGCGCTCGATCGGCCGATCGTGTACGCGCTGCTGGCGGCCGTGGGCATCACCGGCCTGGTCATCCGGTCGGTCCAGCTGTGGAGCGAGGATGCGCTGGACCTGCTGCCGCCCGACCGGGCGATCGGGCTGTGGCTCGCGATCGTCGGGATGGTGCTCGCCGCCCTGGGCGTCGGAGAGCTGCTGGGCCAGGCGTCACCCAGGTCGCCGCTGCGCCCGAAGCGGTGAGCGCATCGGGCTCCGTCCCGCGGCGGCGCGATCTATGCTCCCTCCCAGCATGAAGAGCGAGCCGCGCCAGCATCATCATCCGATCCCGCCCGACGCGGCGACCGGAGCCGTCGCCCGCAAGGGACCCTCCTCCGCACGCGGATACGACAAGGACAAGGCGCAGCTGCTGCGCAGGCTGGCGCGCATGGAGGGGCAGGTGCGCGGCATCGCGCGGATGGTGGACCGCGAGGAGTATTGCATCGACATCCTCCAGCAGACCGCCGCGCTGCGCGCCGCGGTGGATGCGGTGACGCTGCTGCTGCTGGAGGACCATGTCGCGGGCTGCCTCACCACCGCCGTGAAGACCGGCCAGGCGGAGGTCTACACGGAGGAGGTCATGGAGGTGGTGCGGCGGTCCATGGGACGACCGACCCGATCGAGTCGGAGCTCGTCGGAGGGCTGACCCGGGGAGCGGTCCCGAGCCCGTCACCCGAGCCTGTCGCGGGGGCGATCGTGGATGACCCGTCGGTCTGTCCACAGTCTGCGCCGCAGGCCGCATTCGGTGGATAACCCCCGTTGATTCGCGCGCCGCTGACAGCGATGCTGCGACACCTGCGCATCGGGCGGGCCGCATGGCCCACCCCCTCGACCACCGGGTAACGCGGACCGGAAGGGGCACCGGGAGACCGGGTCCACGAACCGACCGGTCGGCGGAAGACCGCTCCGTCGACGCACGCGTTCCAGCCTCGCGCCGGAGCGGGAACATGGAGAGCTCAGCGACGACGACCGCGGGCCGCCTCCGTCCCCCGCTCCGGCGCCATCCCGCGTCCCGCCCCCGCTCGTGCCCGCGTCCCCGCTCGTGCCCGCGCGCGTGTCCACCGTCCGCGTTCGCCCGCGTCCTCTCGCGTGCGCCCGCGACCGCGCCTGGGCGCCGACTGTGCCACCCTGAGTGCCGTGCCACCATCCCCGTCCGTCGCTCGTGCGCCGCTGCCAGAGGATCCCTGGACGCTGCCGCCGCCCGGCGACGCATGGGACGCCGCGCTCGACCATGGGCTGCGCGCGCTGGGGCTGACCCTGGACCCGGGCGTCCGACGCGCGCTCGACGCCCACAGCCGGCTGCTCCTGGCATGGACGGAGGCGATCAACCTGACCGCCGTGCGCGATCCTGCGGGCATTGCGCGGCTGCATCTCGTGGACAGCCTGGCAGCGGTCGCACTGCTGCGCCGCGAGGCTGTCCCGGCGCCCACCATCCTCGATCTGGGGAGCGGCGGCGGGTTCCCGGGTCTGCCGCTGGCGATGGCCCTGCCGGCCGCGCGCGTGGCACTCGTCGACTCGATCGCCAAGAAGGCCCGGTTCCTGGCCGTCGCGGCGCGTGCCGCCACGGCCGCGCTGGACTCGGCCGGGGCATCGCCGCCGCGGGCAGAGGCCCTCGTGGCGCGAGCGGAGACGCTGGCGGGGGATTCGGCGCATCGGGCGGCCTGGGACGTGGTCACGGTGCGTGCGGTCGGTCCGCTCGGCGAGCTCCTGGAGCTGGGGTTGCCGCTGCTGCGGCCGGGAGGCGTGCTGGTCGCCTGGAAGCGCGACGATGGGTCGGGCGCCCTGGAGGCGGAGGTCGCGGCGGGCGGGCGCATCGGCCAGGTCGTGGGCGGCGGGCCCCCCGTGGTCGTGACGGACCCCGATCCGGCGCTGCCGGGCCACCGACTGGTGGTCGTGCGCAAGCGGCGCACGACACCGGAGCGGTTCCCGAGACCGCCCGCCGAGCGACGACGGGCACCCAGCGGGTAGTCGCCACGGCGAGGGTCGACATGCCGTGCGGGGTGGACCAACCCCAGGGCGGGGGGTGCGACCGGGGCGTCTGGGCGGACCAGCCCGGTGGCGCGCTACGCTTCCCGCCGCATGCGCGTCGCCGTCCTGTCGGACATCCACAGCAATCTGGCCGCCCTCGATGCCGTCCGCGAGGACCTTGGCGACGTCGACGCGACCTGGGTCCTGGGCGACATCGTGGGCTATGGCCCCGATCCGGACGCGGTCGTGGAGCGCCTTCGCGAGATCGAGGCGACCTGCGTCCGCGGCAACCATGATGCCGCGGCGCTGGGGCAGCTCGACGCCAGCACGTTCAACGATGAGGCGCGCCGCGCCGTGGAGTGGACGGGCCGCCACATCGATGCCGACACCCGCGACTGGCTCGACGCGCTTCCCGAGCGCCGCGAGATCGAGGACTTCACGCTCGTCCACGGCAGCCCTCGGGACCCGCTGTGGGAGTACCTGTTCACGGTCCCCGTGGCGCGGCGGAGCTTCACCGCGACCACCACGCCGCACTGCCTGGTCGGGCACACCCATGTGCCGCTCATCTTCCGCCGTGAATCGGGTGGGTCGATCGACCAGATCGCGCCCGAGCACGGCACGGTGCTGTCCATCGACGACCGGCGCCTGATCCTCAATCCGGGTGGCGTGGGGCAGCCGCGGGATGGCGATCCACGCGCCTGCGCGATGCTCCTGGACCTCGACAGCGGCAGGGCGGAATGGCGGCGCGTCGCCTACGACATCCCTGCGACGCAGCGTCGGATGCGCGATGTCGGTCTCCCCGTGCGTCTCGTCAACCGGCTCGCCCACGGCCTCTGACGCCGAGCCGGGAGCGCGGCGTCCGCCACGCTGCACCACCGGACGAACCGATCGGCGACTCCTGTCCGACAGCACCGGTGGTACCCTTCCGCCGTGCCCGAGGTCCCCTCCCTCACCTTCCGTCGCGCCGTGCTGGGCCTCAACGGCAGCACCACCGACCCCCTGGTCATCCGGGCCGGCGTCGAGATGGCGCGCCCGCACCAGACGGAGCTGGTCGCCCTTCACATCGTGGAGGTGGACTGGCGCCACGACCTGGACGATGAGATGCCCGGCAGTCGCGAGCTGGCCTCCACCGTGCTCGACCTCGCGGAGGGCGTCGCCGAGAAGGCGCGCGTCAAGCTGGAGACCACGCTCCTCCAGGCCCGCGATGTGGGTGCCGCGCTGGTGGATGAGGCCGTGGCCCTGGACGCCGACGTGATCGTGCTGGGCCTGCCGTACCGCAAGCGCCGCGGCGGCGACTTCGCGATGGGCGCCACCATCCCGTACGTCTTCCAGAACGCCCCCTGCACCGTGCTCGTGATCCGGGAGCCCGTCCCGGTCAGGCCCGAGTCGGCGCTCACCATCCGAAAGGACTGAACACGCGATGCGCACGATCATCGTGGGCTGCGGTCGGGTCGGCGCCGCGCTCGCCGGCCGACTCGTCCGCGAGGGCGACGAGGTCATCATCCTCGACGTCCGCACGGAGGCATTCGAGCGGCTCGAGGACGACTTCCCGGGACAGGCGATCCGGGCCGACGGCACCGACGAGGACGTGCTGCGGCGCGCCGGTGCCGAGGGCGCCGAGCGGTTCTTCGCGCTGACCGAGGGCGACAACCGCAACATCCTGGCGGCGCAGCTCGCGTCAGAGCGGTTCGACATCGCGACCGTCGTGGCCAAGATCAACGACCCGGTGCGCGCCGAGGCATACGCCGCGCTCGGGCTCGCCACGATCTGCCGGACCACGATGATGGTCGAGTCGCTCGCTCGTTTCCTGGGCCTGGACCATGAGCGACACGACCTGCACGTCCAGGCACCGACCGGCAGCCACCACGACGCGGGTCGCGCGCTCGCGCCCGGGGAGGACTGACCAGATGTACGTGATCGTGGTGGGCGGCGGCAAGGTCGGCTACTACCTGACGAAGGAGCTCCTCGCGGCGGGCCACGAGCTGGTCCTGCTGGAGAAGGACGGGCGGCGCGCCCGGCAGATCGCCGACGAGGTCGGGTCGATCGTGCTCAACCGCGACGGCTGCGAGGGCAAGCACCTGGAGGAGGCGGGCGCGAACCGAGCGGGCATCGTGGCGGCGGTCACCGGCGACGACGAAGACAACCTGGTCGTGTGCCAGATGGCGAAGCACCACTTCGACGTGCCGAGGACGATCGCGCGCGTGAACAACCCGCGCAACGAGGAGCTGTTCCGGCACCTCGGCGTGGACGAGATCATCAGCCCGACACGGATGGCCCTCGCGGCCATCGAGCAGGACATCCCGGTCCATGAGCTGCTCCACCTGGCCCAGCTGGAGGGCGGCGAGCTGGAGCTCATCGAGGCCCAGATCGGAGACGACTCGCCCGCCATCGGCCGGCGACCCTCGGACATCGACCTGCCGGACGGCTGCAGCATGTTCGTGCTGATCCGGGATGATGCGGCCCAGCAGATCCGTCCGGACACCATCTTCCAGGCCGGTGACAAGGTCCTCGCCATCAGCCGCACCGAGTGCGAGACCGACCTGCACCGGCAGCTCATCGGCGAGCCGCGCGGCGAGGCGTCCTGATCGAGCCCCCGCCCTCCGGAGGCGTGACGGGCGGGGAAGGCGGACGGGCGCCGGCGGGGCGATGGGCGCGGCGCGAGCGCGGGCGGGTGGCGGCGCGAGCGTGACCGGCGGCGCGAGCGCCAGCTTTGGCCCACGGTCCACCGGCGGCGGGATGGGCGCGGCGGCGGAATGGGCGCGGCGGCGGGATGGGCGCGGCGGCGGGATGGGCGCGGCGGCGGGGCGGCGGCGTGCGAACCACGACCCACATCCGTTCTTGACCTGCGCGCTGGCCGGTTGCCACACACCGATAACGGCCAGAGACTTGACAACATCATTGTCAAGGTTCTAGGATGTGACTCGACCCGGCGGGGGACCCGATCCGCCGGTCCAGCCATATCGACCCCATGCACTCGGGAGGACCCGCACCATGACCATCATCCGCCGACCCTCGCCGTTCAGCGAGCTGCTCAGCCTCCGTTCCGCCATGGACCGCCTGTTTGACGACGGCATCTTCCGCCCGCTCACCGCCAGCACCGGCGAGAACACGCTCGCCATGCCGCTGGACGTGTTCACCACCCAGGACGCGCTCGTCGTGGAGGCGGCGCTGCCCGGCGTCCGCCCGGAAGACGTGGACGTGTCCATCCTGGGTGACACGCTCACCCTCACCGCCACCACGAGCAGCGAGGAGACCGTCGAGAAGACCGGCTACCACGTGCGCGAGGTGCGGCGAGGCCGCTTCTCCCGCACCGTCACCCTGCCCAGCGGACTTCGCACGGACGCGGGCAGCGCCACCTTCGAGCACGGACTGCTGACGCTCACCTTCCCCAAGGCGGAGCAGGCCAAGGCACGCCAGATCCCGGTGATGGCACCTGCGGAAGGCACCGCCACCGTCATCAGCGGCCCGACCGATGCTGCGCAGTCCCCGGATGCCGGCGAGCGCCCGGCGGCCGGCTGACCCGGGCGCGGCCCGGGGTCACGCGGCGAGCACCGTGGAGGATCGGTCGGTCGGCGGCGATCGCCCGGGGCGTGACCCCGGCCGGCCGGTCTACGTCATCAGCGTCGCGGCGGAGCTCGTCGAGGTCCATCCGCGTACCCTGCGCATCTATGAGGGCGAGGGGCTCATCTGCCCCGCCCGCACCCGGACGAACATCCGGCTCTACTCCGAGAACGACATCCGGCGGGTCCTGTGGATCCGCCACCTCACCCAGAACCTGGGCGTGAACCTCGCCGGGGTGCGCGTCCTGTTCGAGCTGGAGGAGCGCCTGGGCATGCGCATCCTCGAACAGCTCTACAGCGAACGGCCCGCTCCGGCCGCCGTGGATCATGAGCGACCGGACGCAGCCGGCTCGTCGCGCTGACCCGAACACCCCCGAGGAGAGCACATGGCACCCCGATCCAAGACCACCAAACCACCGGCGGCGGCCGCCGATCCGGGCGCGGGTGCGTCCGACGGCGGCGAACAGGTCCTGCCGCTGGTCGCGCTCCGGGAGACGGTCATCTTCCCGGAGATGATCGTGCCCCTCCAGGTCGGCCGCGAGAAGTCGGTGGAGGCCCTCAACCGGGCCGTCGCGGCGGGGTCCATGATCGCGCTGGTCACGCAGCGCCAGGCGGACCGGGAGGACATCACCGATCCGGCGGAGCTGTACGCGGTCGGCACGCTCGCCAAGATCGCGCAGGTGGTCCAGCTCCAGGACGGCACCGTCCGGGCCATCGTCCAGGGACAGCAGCGGCTGCGCCTGCTGGGCTTCGAGGCGGTGGAGCCGTCCATCATGGCGCGCGTCCAGACCATCGCGGACGCGTCGCCCCAGGGCGTGGAGGTCCAGGCGCTGGTGCGGACCGTCCAGGGCCAGATCGAGACGTACGTCCAGTCGGGCGCACCGGTGCCCCCGGAGGCGGCGGTCGCGGCGCGCAACATCACCGAGCCGGGCCTGCTCGCGGACATGGTCGCGTACAGCCCGGACATGACCACGGAGCAGCGCCAGGAGCTGCTCGAGACGTTTGACGTGGTGGCGCGCCTCAAGCTCGTCTCGGGCTTCCTCGCCCGCCAGATCGAGATCCTGGAGCTCAAGGGCAAGATCCAGTCCGAGGTCAAGTCCGAGATGGACAAGACCCAGCGCGAGTACATCCTGCGGGAGCAGCTCAAGGCCATCCAGCGCGAGCTGGGCGAGGACGATCCGCAGCAGGCGGAGATCGCGGAGCTGCGGGACAAGGTGGACGCCTCCGGCATGCCGGACGAGGTGAAGGCTCGCGCGGTCAAGGAGATCGACCGGATGTCGCGCATCCCGTCGGCGTCGCCGGAGGTCGGGGTCATCCGGACCTACGTCGACTGGCTCGTGGGCCTGCCCTGGAACGTCAGCACGGACGACCAGCTGGACATCAGGCAGGCCAAGGTGATCCTGGACGAGGACCACTACGGGCTGGACAAGGTGAAGGAGCGCATCCTCGAGTACCTCGCGGTGCGCACGCTCGCGGACACCATCCGCAGCCCCATCCTCGCGCTCATCGGCCCGCCCGGCGTGGGCAAGACCAGCCTCGGCAAGAGCGTCGCCAAGGCGATGGGCCGCAAGTTCGTGCGGATGAGCCTGGGCGGCATCCACGACGAGGCGGAGATCCGCGGCCACCGGCGCACCTACATCGGCGCGCTGCCAGGACGGATCATCCAGAACATCAAGACGGCGGGCTCCAACAACCCGGTGTTCATGCTCGACGAGGTCGACAAGATCGGCATGGACTTCCGGGGCGACCCGAGCTCCGCGCTGCTCGAGGTCCTCGATCCGGAGCAGAACAACACCTTCCAGGACAACTACCTGGAGGTGCCCTTCGACCTCTCGAAGGTGCTGTTCATCGCGACCGGCAACCTTCAGGACCCCATCCCGGCGCCGCTGCGCGACCGGATGGAGATCATCCAGCTGCCGGGGTACACGCAGCAGGAGAAGATCGGCATCGGCCGACGGTTCCTCATCCCCAAGCAGATGGAGCACCACGGCCTCAAGGCGAAGCACATCGAGGTGACCGACGACGCCCTGGTGACGCTCGTCCAGGCCTACACCAAGGAGGCCGGCGTCCGGAACCTGGAGCGCGGGATCGCGAACGTCATGCGCAAGGTCGCGCGGACCGTCGCGGAGGGTCGCAAGCGCCGGACGGTGGTGGACGCCAGGAAGCTGGCCGAGCTGCTCGGCCCGCCGCGCTTCGAGTACGGCGAACTGGAGGCGGAGGACCAGACCGGGGCCGCGACGGGTCTCGTGGTCACGGAGGTCGGTGGCGACGTCGTCGCCGTCGAGGTCACGCGCATGGAGGGCAAGGAGGACTTCATCCTCACCGGCCAGCTGGGCGACGTGATGCGCGAGTCGGCCCGGGCGGCGCTGTCCTGGATCCGCTCCAACGCGAGCGCCCTGGGCATCCCGCGCGAGACGTTCGAGAAGAACACGCTGCACATCCATGTGCCCGCGGGGGCCATCCCCAAGGACGGTCCGTCGGCGGGCATCACGATGGCCACCGCGATGGTCTCCGCGCTGACCGGAATCCCGGTCCGCAAGGACGTCGCGATGACCGGTGAGATCACGCTGCGCGGTCGGGTCCTCCCGATCGGCGGCCTCAAGAGCAAGATCCTGGCGGCGCACCTGTCGGGTGCCAAGATCGTGATCCTGCCCAAGAAGAACGAGAAGGACCTCCGGGACATCCCCGAGGAGATCCGCAAGCAGATCAAGCTGATCCTCGTCGACTCCGTGGACCAGGTGCTGGAGGCGGCGCTGCGGCGCAAGCCACAGCCCCTCAAGGCATCGCCGCCACAGGTCGTCGATGGGGACACCCCCCTCGATCCGGCACCCGCCGCACCCGACAAGGTGCGCCGCGGCTTCCCCGGCGTGGACCAGCCACCGGCGGTGGCGGCCCCGGACGGGACGCACTGATCCGAGCGGGGGATCCCACGGGGGCCCGGTCCTGACGGGCCGGGCCCTCCGGTTTCCAGCGGTCGGGAGCGACGTGACATGGAGTACCGCGACTACTACGCCACCCTGGGCGTGCCCCGGACGGCCACCAAGACGGAGATCAAGAAGGCCTTCCGTGCGCTCGCACGGGAGCACCACCCGGATGTGAACGCGTCCGACGCGGTGGCTGCTGAGCGTCGCTTCAAGGAGGTCAACGAGGCGTACGACGTGCTGGGCGACCCGGAGAAGCGCAAGCTGTACGACCAGCTCGGCGCCGACTGGGAGGCCTACCAGCGCGCGGGCGCGACCCCTGGGTCGCCGGGATCCGGCGGCCCCGGCGGGCCGCGCGGCCAGAGTGGCGGGTTCTCGGGGTTCCCGGGTGGCGTGCGGTTCGAGTACCACGGCGACCCGGAGGACCTGGCTGGCTTCAGCGACTTCTTCCGCACGTTCTTCGCGGGCGACATGACCGGTGCACCCCATCCGTCAGGACGCAGCGCCCACCCAGGGCGACGGCGCTCGGCGGGCGGCGGTGCGGGCGGCTTGCGCATCGAGGATCTGTTCGGGGGGATGGCCGGGTCGCCGGACGCCGGGGCCGGGGCCCCGGCTCGTGCCGACCGGGGGCAGCGCGCAGGCCATGGCACGAGCGCGGGCCATGGCGGCGGGGACACGCATCGCGGGCGTGCGGCACGCGTCGGCGCGGAGGCGGAGCTGGAGATCTCGCTGGAGGATGCCGCCGCCGGAGCCACGGCCCGCGTCCAGGTGGGTGACCGGCGCCTCGAGGTCAAGGTGCCCGCGGGCATCGACACGGGTGGTCGCATCCGTCTCAGCGGCAAGGCGCCCGATGGCGGGAACCTGACGCTCGTGACGAAGGTCCGACCCCATCCCGTGTTCAGCCGCATGGGTGCGGACGTCACCCGGGAGCTGCCCATCACCCTGGCGGAGGCACTGCTGGGCGCCGAGGTGCCGGTCGGCACACCCGCCGGTCGGACCCTGCTCCTGACCATCCCGGCGGGCACCCAGAACGGACGCCAGTTCCGACTCCGGGGCCAGGGGCTGCCACGCTTCAAGGGAGAGGGCTCGGGCGACCTCCTCGTGCGCACCCGCGTGGTGCTGCCGGGTGCCCTCGACGAGGAGGGGCGGCGCCTGGCGCGCCAGCTCGTCGACCACGTCCAGCAGGCGAGCCCGCGCGACGCTGCGCGCACGAGCCCGCGCGACCCTGCGCGCACACCACCCACGGACCACACGCCACCCCTCGACCCGCAACCCGAAGGACGGACCCCATGAAGCTCGACCGATACACCGAGAAGGCCCAGGAGGCGATCCTGGGCGCGCAGCGCATCGCGGCCGATGCGCAGTCACCCGTGCTGGACGCGGAGCACATCCTCGCGGCGCTCCTGGAGGATCCCGAGGGCATCCCCGCCGCCACGCTGCGCGCGCTCAAGGCAGATCCGGCCCGGGTGGCCATGGACCTGGGCGTGGCGCTGTCCCGCCGCGCCCGCGTGGCTGGCGGCCAGCTGGCGCTCGACGCCCGTGCGCGCGCGCTCCTGGAGCGTGCCGAGGGCGAGGCGAGGCGCCTGGGCGACGAGTACGTGTCCACGGAGCACCTGCTCATCGCGTCCGCCGAGTCCGGCGGCGACGCCCAGCGCGTGCTGGAGTCGAACGGCGCCGGCAAGGAGCAGCTCCTGGGGGCGCTCGCCTCGGTCCGGGGCGGCCAGCGGGTCACGAGCCAGAACCCGGAGACCACCTACCAGGCGCTCGAGAAGTACGGACGCGACCTGACCCGGGACGCGGCGGCCGGCAAGCTGGACCCGGTGATCGGCCGGGACGAGGAGATCCGGCGCGTCATCCAGGTGCTCAGCCGGCGGACGAAGAACAACCCGGTGCTCATCGGCGAGCCGGGCGTGGGCAAGACCGCCATCGCGGAGGGTCTCGCCCAGCGCATCGTGCGCGGTGACGTGCCGGAGGGCCTGAAGGGGAAGTCGGTCGTGGCGCTCGATCTGGGCGCGCTCATCGCGGGCGCCAAGTTCCGGGGCGAGTTCGAGGAGCGCCTGAAGGCCGTGCTCAAGGAGATCAAGGACTCCGACGGCCAGGTGATCCTGTTCATCGACGAGCTGCACACCGTGGTCGGCGCGGGCGCGGCGGAGGGCGCCATGGACGCGTCCAACCTGCTCAAGCCCATGCTGGCGCGCGGTGAGCTGCACACCATCGGTGCGACCACCCTCGACGAGTACCGCAAGCACATCGAGAAGGACGCGGCGCTGGAGCGGCGCTTCCAGCCGGTGTTCGTGGACCAGCCCAACGTGGAGGAGACGATCTCCATCCTGCGCGGCCTGCGCGAGCGGTACGAGGTGCACCACGGCGTGCGCATCACGGACTCGGCGCTGGTGGCGGCGGCGGTCCTCAGCAACCGCTACATCACCGAGCGCTTCCTGCCCGACAAGGCGATCGACCTGGTCGATGAGGCGGCGAGTCGCCTGCGCATGGAGATGGATTCCATGCCCACCGAGCTCGACGAGCTGGAGCGTCGGCGCATCCAGCTGGAGATCGAGCGCGAGGCCCTGCGCAAGGAGAAGGACGACGCGTCCCGATCACGCCTCGACGCGCTCGAGCGGGAGCTCGCGGACATCTCCGAGCGCGCGGGCGCACTGAAGAGCCAGTGGGAGCAGGAGAAGGGCGCCATCGCCGGGCTGCGGACCACCAAGTCGGAGCTGGAGCGGCTGGCCGTGGAGGTCGATGCCGCCGAGCGGTCCGCGGACTACGGTCGCGCGGCCGAGCTGAAGTACGGGCGACAGGTGGAACTGGCCAACCGGCTTCGGGAGCAGGAGGCCGCACTGGCCCAGCAGGATGGCGGCGCGCGGCGGCTGCTCAAGGAGGAGGTGGACGCGGACGACATCGCGCGCATCGTCGCCACCTGGACGGGTATCCCGGTCACCCGCCTGCTGGAGGGCGAGCAGGCCAAGCTGCTGCGCATGGAGGAGCGCCTCCACGATCGCGTGGTGGGCCAGGACGAGGCGATCGCCGCCGTATCGGACGCGGTCCGGCGGGCGCGCGCAGGCCTCAAGGACCCGCGCCGGCCGATCGGCAGCTTCATCTTCCTGGGGCCCACGGGCGTGGGCAAGACGGAGCTCGCCCGGGCGCTGGCGCAGTTCCTGTTCGACGACGAGCACGCCATGACGCGCATCGACATGAGCGAGTACATGGAGAAGTTCTCCGTCTCGCGGCTCATCGGTGCGCCGCCCGGCTACGTCGGCTACGACGAGGGCGGCCAGCTCACCGAGGCGGTCCGGCGCCGACCGTACCAGGTGATCCTGCTCGACGAGATCGAGAAGGCCCACCCCGATGTGTTCAACGTGCTGCTCCAGGTCCTCGACGACGGCCGTCTCACGGATGGCCAGGGTCGCACCGTGAACTTCAAGGACACCGTGCTGATCATGACCAGCAACGTGGGCTCCCAGTTCGTGGCGGCCGCCGTGGGGCGGACCGGGGACGAGGGCTACGAGGTCATCAAGGCCCAGGTCACCGAGGCCCTGCGCCAGACGTTCCGTCCCGAGTTCCTCAACCGGATCGACGAGGTGATCGTGTTCCACGCGCTCACCGACGCCGACCTGGGCCGGATCGTGGACCTGCTGCTCGCGGATCTCGTGGCGCGCCTGGCGGAGCGGGACATCGCGCTCGACCTCACGCCTGGCGCCCGCGCCATCATCGCCAGCGAGGGTCACGACCCGCAGTTCGGGGCGCGACCCCTGAAGCGATCGGTCCAGCGCCTGGTGGAGAACCCGTTGGCGCGGGGGCTCCTGGAGGGTAGCTTCGCGCCGGGGGCCGCGGTGACCGTCGACGCCGACCCGATCGGCGGCACGCTCCTGTTCCGCACTCGCGACGGGGATCAGGCCATGGTCACCGACGTCGGCCTGCGCCGCGATGCGCGGGCCGGACGGGATCGGGCGGCCGAGGACCGCCTCGGGCGCCTCATGGAGGTGCCGGGCGGGCGCGCGGACGAGGGCGGATCGCGGCCGAACTGACCCATCGGGCGCCGGGGGCGGGCCGGATCCGACCCGCCCCCGCTCGGGTGCCATGGGGCGTGGACCCGACCCGCGGGGCGCGGCTGGCAGTGCCCGCCCGCGGGGCGCGGCTGGCGGTGTCCGCCCGCGGGGCGAGGCTGGCGGTGCCCGCCCGCGGGGCGCGGCTGGCGGTGCCCGCCCGCGGGGTCGCGGTCTGCGGGGCGCTGTCTGCGCGCCCGCGTGCGCGGCTCGCCCGCGAGGTCAGGTGCGCCCGGACAACGACATCGCGGCGCGACGTGGATCACGGGCTTGACGTCAACCGGCTGGTCAATAGCCTGATGGTCACCCCCATCCCGGAGGAAGTCCCGTGGTCCATCGGTCGTGGCGCCCGGCGCCCATCGTCGCCATCCCCGCCCTGGTCGTCGCGGCATGCCTGGCGGTGGCATCCACCCCGGTCGGTCGGGGCGCCTCGTCCGGTGCCCTGTCGGTCAGCGGGGGCAGCATCGCGGTGATGCGGCTCGTCGTCGAGCGCGACATCGAGCCGATGGTGGCGCCCGAGATCTCGTCGGGGCCGCCCGTCCTGGGAGCCGTGCGCGTGCGCGCCAACGTCGCCTGGCGGGTGTCCGTGCAGTCGTCCGACGCGGGTGGACCGGTGCTGCTCCAGCCGGTGACCAGTCCGGCCGGTGCTGCGGCGGCGGCGGCGACCGGCGGTCCGACCGCATCGACCGTCCTGCTCATCCGCGCGGGAGGACGCGACGACCTCTCCGGAATCACCTTCAGCATCACCGGGGTGGACGGCGCCTGACGCCGCGGCCCGGTCCGCGGCCGACGGCGGAGCGCTCGCACGCGGGAGAGGCCTCCGATCCTCAGGGTGGGCTCGCCGCTCCACGGACGGGTGGACCGCCATAGACTCGCGCACGTGAACGACCTCATCGACGCCGACCCGCGCTGGTCGGACAGCGAGCCGCGCCTCGTCGAGGCGATCCGCGACGAGATCCTCGCCGCCCCGCGCCGGCGCATCACGTTCGCCCGGTTCATGGAGCGTGCGCTCGCCGAGCCGGATCTCGGCTACTACGCGACGACCGCCACGCGGCCCACCCGGGAGGGCGACTTCCTCACGGCCCCGGAGCTGCACCCCTTCTTCGGTCGCTGCCTGGGTCGCCAGCTGACCGACGTGTGGCAGCGCCTCGGGCGGCCGGACCCGTTCGTGGTGCGCGAGTGGGGAGCGGGTCGGGGGACCCTCGCCCGGACCGTGCTGGATGGCCTGCGGGCGGATGGATCCATGCTCGCCGACGTGCTCGCATGGCAGCCCACGGACCTGCCCGGTCGCCATGCGGAGCCACCCGCGGGCTCGTTCGCGGGCGTCGTGCTCGCCAACGAGTACCTCGACGCGCTGCCCGTCCACCGGGTCGAGCAGCGCGAGGGCCGCCTCCTGGAGCGGTACGTCACATGGGGCTCGGACGCCTCTGCCGAGTCGACCGCCGGTGGCTGGTTCGCGGAGGTCACCGGCGAGCCGTCCACGACCGCGCTCGCCGCTGAACTGGCGGTGGAGGGGCTGCGCCTGGCGGACGGTCAGCTCGCCGAGATCCGGCCCGGCCTCGCACGCTGGGTCGGCGAGGCGACGCGGGACCTGACGGCCGGGCTGCTGCTCGTCATCGACTATGGCCACGAGGCGTCCGTGCTCCACGGCCCGCGGCGGATGGCAGGCACGCTCGTGACCTACCGCGGGCACGTGGCGGGAGCCGACCCGTTCCTCGCCGTGGGCCGCCAGGACATCACGGCCCACGTGGACATCAGCGCGATCGGCCGGGGGGCCCGCACCGCGGGCCTGACCGACCTGGGTCGGACCAGCCAGGCCGAGTTCCTCATCAGCCTGGGCCTGGGCGACCTGCTGTCCCGGATGGGCCTGGATCCCGCCACCGACGGATCGGCCTATCTGCTCGCCCGCGCCTCGGTGGTCCGGATGATCGACCCGCGCGCGCTCGGGGGGTTCAAGGTGATGGCGTTCGGTCGCGGCATCGACCCGGTGCCGGTGCTCACGGGCATGTCCACCCAGGCCGGGCGCTGAGACCGATGCTGCTGGTCGATGCGGTCGCCCGGCTGCGCGTCCACCCGGACCGGCTGCCCGCACCCCCGGTCGAGACCGAGGCGCACATCGTGGGTCGGGCAGCCTCGACAGGCGGCCCGCGGCCGCGCGACGTCCCCGCCGTCCGTGACGCGGCCGCGCTCGTGGTGCTCTACCCCGATGCCGCGGGCGAGGCCCACCTCGTGCTGACCGAGCGCCCGCGCGACCTCCGGCGCCACGCCGGCCAGGTGAGCTTCCCGGGCGGCCGCCGCGACCCTGGCGACACGTTCCCGGTGGGCACCGCGCTGCGCGAGGCGCATGAGGAGGTCGGCCTGGATGCCGAGCGTGACCCGGTGACAATCCTGGGCACGCTCGACGTGGTGGACGTGCGGGTGTCGGGATTCCTGCTCGTGCCGGTGCTGGCGGTGGCCGCCCGCGAGCCGAGCCTCACGCCGGACGCGCAGGAGGTGGCCGCCATCCTGCGCGTGCCCGTGCGCCACTTCCTGCCCTCGGCACCCATCGAGGTGGTGGAGGCGGAGCGCGACGGCTGGCGGCTCCGCTACGGCGCCTACCCCATCGGCCCGCACCGCATCTGGGGCGCCACCGCGCGCATCCTGGGCCAGCTGGGGGCCATCCTCGGGGACGACTGACGCTGGTCCGCGGTTCACCGAACATCCTTCGTCGTCGATGGTCATCCTCATCCTATCCTTCGGAAACGGGCGCCAGATTACCGAAGGACCTTGCACGGAGACCGTCGACCATGGACCATCCGACCCTCGATGCCATCGACCGCGACATCCTGCGCCAGCTCCAGTGCGACGGCCGCCTGTCCAACCAGGACCTGGCGCGCCGGGTCGGCCTGTCACCGCCCGCCACGCACGCCCGCGTCCGGCGCCTGGAGCGATCGGGCGTCATCGGCCGCTATGCCGCCATCCTGGACACCGAGCGCGCCGGCTTCGACCTCGTGTGCTACGTCAGCGTCGGCCTCCGGGGTCACGGACGCGACGATGTCGATCGGTTCCGGGAGATCATCGGCGGGGTGCCCGAGGTGCTCGAGTGTCACCACGTGACCGGCGAGCACGACTACCTGCTGCGCGTGGCGCTCCGCGGCCGGCGTGACCTGGAGCGGTTCCTGGTGGACCGGCTGGCGCCCATCCCCGGCGTCGCGCGCATCCAGACGAGCCTCGTCATCCGCGAGGTGAAGCGCACCACCGCGCTGCCCATCGCGGACCCCCAGGCCCCTTGACGGAGGAGACCGACCGATGACCGCCGACCAGCTTCACACGATGGGCCAGCAGCATGGCCGCCGCTCCTGGGCCGAGCCCTGGAAGATCAAGATGGTCGAGCCGCTCACGGTCACCGATCGGCCGACCCGCGAGCGCGCGCTGGCCGCGGCGGGCCACAACACGTTCCTGCTGCACTCCGAGGACGTGTACATCGACCTGCTCACCGACTCCGGCACGAGCGCCATGAGCGACCGCCAGTGGGCGGGCATGATGCTGGGCGACGAGGCCTATGCCGGGTCACGCAACTACTACCGTCTGGAGGCGGCGGTCCAGCGCTTCTACGGCTACCGGTACCTGGTGCCCACCCATCAGGGTCGCGGCGCCGAACATCTCATCTCGCAGACGCTCATCAAGCCCGGCGACCATGTGCCCGGCAACATGTACTTCACCACGACCCGCCTGCACCAGGAGCTGGCGGGCGCCACGTTCCATGACGTGATCATCGAGGAGGCGCACGATCCCGCCTCGCTCCACCCGTTCAAGGGCGACGTGGACCTGGGCCGGCTGGAGGCGCTCATCGCGGAGGTGGGCGCGGACCGGATCCCCTACGTGAGCCTCGCGGGCACCGTCAACATGGCGGGCGGACAGCCCGTGTCGATGGCGAACGTTCGGGCGCTGCGAGCGCTGTGTGACCGCCACGGCATCCGGCTGCTGCTGGATGCGACGCGCATGGTCGAGAACGCCTTCTTCATCCAGGAGCGGGAGCCGGGCTACGCCGACCGCTCCATCGCGCAGATCGTGCTCGAGTTCTGCTCCCTCACCGACGGCGCCTGGATGAGCGCCAAGAAGGATCATCTCGTCAACATCGGCGGCTGGCTCGCGGTCAACGACGAGCGCGTGTTCGAGGAGCTGCGCAATCTCGTGGTGGTCTACGAGGGCCTCCACACGTACGGCGGCATGGCGGGCCGGGACATGGAGGCGCTCGCCATCGGCATCGAGGAGGCGGTCCAGGACCAGCACGTCCGGTCGCGCATCGGACAGGTGCGCTACCTGGGCGAGCTGCTGACCCAGTGGGACGTGCCCATCGTCCAGCCGGTGGGCGGCCATGCCATCTTCCTCGACGCCCGCCGGTTCTACCCGCACCTGTCCCAGGACCAGTTTCCGGCCCAGTCGCTCGCCGCGGAGCTGTACCTCGACTCGGGCATCCGGTCCATGGAGCGAGGCATCGTGTCGGCGGGCCGGGACCCGCTGACCGGCGACCACAAGCGCCCGAGGCTGGAGCTGACCCGGTTGACGATCCCGCGCCGGGTCTACACCCAGGCGCACATGGACGTGGTCGCGGAGTCGGTCAAGGCATGCTTCGATGCCCGCGATCAGGTGCGCGGCCTGACCATGGTCTACGAGCCCACCTACCTGCGCTTCTTCCAGGCCCGCTTCGAGCCGCGTTGAGCGCGGGACCGACTGCGGTCAGCGCCTGACTGCGGTCAGCGCCTGACTGCGGTCGTCCGGACGCCCGTCATCGTCCGGACGACCGCGCGGTCGCCCATGCCCTACCACGGTTCACCCTCGCCCGGGTCGTGATCCTCGGGCCTGTTCGGCTTCTCAGCGAGCATCCCGGCACCCGGCGTCACCCTGCGCGCGGGCCCATCGGACACCGGCCGGGCCAGGCCCTCCAGCACCAGGTCCGCCGTCGCTGGGGCGTGGTCGGACAGCTCCACCACGACCGCGCGCATCTCCGACCCGTCGGTCCAGGCGCCGTGATCCACGCCCGCCGGCCAGATCACGGCCTCGCCGTGGTTGACGGGCGCCAGCTCGTCCCCCACGCGGACCCAGCCACCGCCGGCGACCACGATGAACAGCGTCGTGTTGGGGTTGGAGTGGGGCGCGATGGATGCGCGCGGCGCGAACGCCAGCTCCGAGATGTTGGCGCGCGCGTCGTTCCAGATGACCTGGCCCGTGATGCCCCGCGTGCCGGGCGGTCCGTCAGGCCGCCGATGGCCGGGCCCGAAGCGTCGGATCTCCATCAGTTCTGCGCCGGCCGGTCGCGCCGAGAGACCCGGTCGCCGGGCCGGTCGACTGGCCTCCGGTCAGCGGGCGCGCCGCTTCTTGCCGCCACCCGCCGGCTTCTTGGTGCGGACCGTGGCCTCCGCGCCCTTGTAGCGCTGCTGGCTGTAGAAGCGCGCCCGGCGCAGCTGGTTGTTATAGCCCGCGATGAGCGGCGGGAAGCGCACGAACCGGATCCAGATGAACGTGGCGCAGCCCACGATGATGGTCCCGACGACGACCAGGAACCAGAAGCTGAAGATGGCGCACACGAGGATCAGCCCGAACACGGAGATGCCGGTCCAGAGCAGCCACTCGTGGAGGTTCACCAGCACGGGGTGGCGGTGGAGCCGTCGCGTCATCACGTTGTACAGCACGACCGCGGCGATGAGCAGCACCAGGGCGGCGCCCGTGATGGGGTAGAAGATGTCGCTGAACTCGACCGAGTTGAACTTGGTGAGCAGCGCTTCGGGGATCTTGGCGAGGTTCACGGGCCGGATGGTAGCAGAGCCCGGGAGGCCTCCTGTGCGATACTCGCCGCCGCGTCGGCCGGGCCCGCGAGCCGCCGCTGAAGCCCGCTGGAGGACCCCGGTTGCGAGCGCTCCTGTCCGTCGCCGATCGTGACGGGATCGTGGATCTGGCGCGCGAGCTGACGGCGCTGGGGGTGGACCTCGTGGCCGCGGACGACACCCGCGAGGTGCTTCTGGCGGCGGGGCTGTCGGTCGCGTCGATGGCGCACCCATCGGAACATCCGGAGCGCGCGGATGCACCCGCGTCGGCGGGCGATCGGGCGAGCGCGCTCCACCCCTCCATCCAGGCAGGCATCGTGGCGCGTCGCAGCGATGCGCAGGAGCTGGCCGCCCTGGACCGGCGGGGTGTCGGCCTCATCGACCTGGTGGTCGTCAACGTGCCTCCGTTCGCCCCGGCGGTGGGCACCGGCAGCGTGCCCATCGACGAGGCCGTGGGCATGATCGACGTGACCGGCATCGCCCTGCTCCGGGCGGCCGCCCGCAACTACGCGGGGGTGACCGTGATGGCGCACCCCGTCCACTACGCGGGCGTGATCGAGGAGCTGCGGCGCCTGGGCGGCGTGTCCGCGGAGACCCGCCAGCGTCTCGCCGCGGAGGCGTTCGCGGTCGTGGCCGCGTATGACGCGGAGGTGGCCGGGTACCTCAACCACCTCAGCGGCGTGCGCTTCCCGGAGCAGCTGACCGTGGTGCTCCAGAAGCAGCGCGACCTGCCCTACGGCGAGAACCCGCATCAGCAGGCCGCGTTCTATCGCGAGACCACCCATCGCAGGCGGTCGCTCGCAGACGCCACCCAGCTCCAGGGCGCGGACCCCACGTTCAACGACCTGCTCGACCTGGACACCGCCTATCGCATCGCGTCGGACTTCAGCGCCCCCACGTGCTGCGTCGCCAAGCAGGTCAACCCGGTCGGGCTGGCATCGAGCGAGACCGTCGTGGGGGCATATCGGCGGGCCCTCGACGGCGATCCGGTGGCCGCCTACGGCGCGGTCATCGCCTTCAACCGGGTGGTGGATGCAGAGGCGGCCCAGGAGCTGGTGCTGGGCGCCTACGAGGCGGTCGCCGCGCCAGGCTTCTCGGAGGAGGCGCTGCGCGTCCTGTCCGGCCGGCCCGCCCTGCCGCTCCTGGCGGTACCCAGCACGCCGCCGGGCGGGCTCTCGGACTACGGCATCGCGGACCTCGACTTCCATCGCATCGACGGCGGGCTGCTGGTGGAGACCCTCGACCGACTGGAGGTCGACCACTCGCGGCTGAGGGTGGTCACCCGGCGCCGGCCCACGCTCGACGAGCTGACCGACCTGCTGTTCGGGTGGCGCGCCGTGCGGCACGTGCGCAGCAACGCGGTGGTGCTCGCCCACCACGGCGCCCTGGTGGGCGTGGGTGCCGGGCAGGCCAGTCGCCTGACCGCGGTCGAGATCGCCCTCCACCGGGCGGCCGAGCGAGGCCACGGGGCGGTGCTGGCGTCGGACGCCTACTTCCCGTTCGCGGACGCCATCCAGCTGGCGGGCGAGCGGGGCGTGACCGCCATCATCCAGCCGGGCGGATCGGTGCGCGACGAGATGGCCATCGAGGTCGCCGATCGACACCACCTGGCCATGGTGTTCACGGGTCGCCGTCACTTCCGCCACTGACCCGCGGAGCGCACGCCGAGCCCTCCGGGCCCAGGCTCGCCCGGGTATCCTGAGAGTCCACCAGAAATCGATTTCCCGGAGGCCGACATGGAGACCCTGCTGGCACTCGAGATGGTCCGCGTCACGGAGGCGGCGGCGATCGCGTCCGCGCGCCTCATGGGTCGCGGCGACCGGGATGGGGCGGACCGTGCCGCCACCGAGGCGATGCGCTCGGCCATGGACGAGGTCGAGATGCGCGGCACCATCGTCATCGGCGAGGGTGAGCGCGACGAGGCGCCGATGCTCTGGATCGGCGAGCCGGTGGGCGCGCGCGGTGCGGATCACGTCGCCATCGACATCGCGGTCGACCCCCTGGAGGGAACCAACCTGGTGGCCCACGGCCAGGCGAATGCGATCACGGTCCTGGCCGCCTCGGAGCAGGGGGGCCTGCTCCATGCCCCGGACACCTACCTCGAGAAGCTGTGCGTGGGGCCGGTCGTGGCGGGTCAGGTGGACATCCGGGCGACCCCCACCGAGAACGTGAGGGCGATCGCGCACGCCCTGCGGCGTGACGTGCGGGACATCACGATCGTCATCCTGGACCGCCCCCGCCACGCCGATCTCATCGCCGAGGTCCGGCGCACCGGGGCGCGCATCAAGCTCATCAGCGACGGCGACCTGTCCGCGGCCATCTCGTGCGCCGTGTCGGGCACCGGCGTCCACGGCGTCATGGGCACCGGGGGCGCGCCCGAGGGCGTGCTCACGGCGGCGGCTCTGAAGTGCCTCGGCGGCGAGATCCAGGCGCGGTTCCGGTTCCGCAACGACGACGAGCGGGCTCGCGCCGAGCGCATGGGCACGACCACCGACGAGTCCCATGTCTTCCTCACCAACGACCTCGCCCCCGGCAGCAACCTCGTGTTCGCCGCGTCCGGCGTGACCCAGGGCGACCTCCTCGACGCCGTCCGCTTCTTCGGCGGCGGCGCGCGCACCCACTCCCTGGTGATGGCCTACCAGACCGCGCAGGTGCGGTTCGTGGACACGGTCCACATGTTCGACCGGACGAAGCCCCCCGCCGTCCGCCTCTGAGGTCGGCCAGGAGCGCGACGGGTCGCCCGCACCCATCCCGCCCGCCGATCACGTCCAGGCTCGAGCCCGAGCATCCCAGGCGCCCATCGGGCGGACCGCGCCGGCGCCCTCGATCGCGAGGCGTCGGTCCCTCAGCGTCGCCACCCTGGCACCCCAGCCGGGTGGCACCAGCCCTGGCGCCAGGTCCGCCAGGGGCGCCAGCACGAACAGGCGTTCCGCGGCAGCCGCGTGCGGCACGTCCAGCCACTGGACGGCGGCCCGCGCCGGATCCGCGCTGCGAGCCCGATCCGGTCGCTCCGCATGGACCACGTGACGCCCGAACAGGAGCAGGTCCAGGTCCACCTCGCGCGGCCCCCAGCGCTCACGCTCCCGGCGCCCGAACGCGCGTTCGATGCCCTTGAGCGCAGCCAGCAGCGACAGCGCCCCGGCCGCGGGGTCCGGGTCGGCGGGGACGTCCAGTGCCACCACCGCGTTGTGGAAGTCGGGCTGGTCGGCGACACCCACCGGTCGGGTGCGGTACAGCCGCGACACGCCCCGGACGCGCGCGCCAGGCAGCGCGCCCAGCGCCACGACCGCGGCCACCAGCGTCGCTCGGGCATCACCCACGTTGGCGCCCAGCCCCACGTATGCGCGCACGCGCCGCATCCCGCCTCCCGACCTAGACTCGCCGCGCCATGACCGCGCCGCTCGTGATCATCTTCCATCAGCCGCCGCATCCGGGCGACCCGCCGCTGACCTCGGCGCTGGCACGGGCGCGCGAGGCGCTGGTGGTCCATCAGCGGGCGCTGTTCGCCCGGGCGGGCGCCCGCGTGACGGTGTTGCCGGGCCGGGACGCCGCCGGGACGGCCGCCGAGACCTTCGGGGAGCGCCTGGCGCGGGTGCCACGCGAGACCGGTCTCGCTCCGGATGACGGGCTCGTGGTGCTCGGTTCCGGTGCCGTGCCGCTGCTCACCATCGGCGATGCCAGGCGCCTCATCGCGGTGGCCGGCTCCGCCTCGGACCGGGCGCTGACCAACAACCGCTACTCCTCGGACGTCGTGGCGATCGGTCGGGTCTGCCACCTGCGGGACCTGCCACCGCTCCCCTCGGACAACGCGCTGCCTCGCTGGCTGGAGGAGCGCGCGGGTGTGACCGTCACCGACCTGCCCGGTCGCGACCGGCTGGCCATCGACCTGGACACCCCGGGCGACGTGGCGCTCGCCGCGCGCATCCCCGGGCTTCCCGCGACCGTCCGCGCGGTCGCCTCTAGCGCCTCCCTGGTGCTGCCCAGCGTCGAGGCGCTGCGAGCCCTCGCTCGCGATCCACGCAGGGAGCTGCTCGTGGCGGGTCGGTCGGGCAGTCGGACCCTCGGCTGGCTGGAGCGCCATGTGCGCTGCCGGGTCCGGTTCCTCGCCGAGGAGCGCGGACTCCGGGCCGGCTCGGAGCTGGCCATCGGCGGCTCCCCGGCGTCCGGCGGCTCCCCGACGTCCGCCGTGGCACCGCGCGGTGTCGTCGGCCCGCGGCCGCCGCGCACGACACTCGGGCGGCTCCTCGCGGTCCACGGCCCGGCGGCGCTCGGGCGCATCGTGGCGGACCTCGCGGATGGCGTGATCGTGGACACGCGGGTGCTGCTGGCGGACCGCCTGGGCGCCGACGAGGGTCGCTGGCCGACCCCCGAGGACCGCTACGCCTCCGATCTGCTGCGCCCCGATGCGATCGCCGACCCGTGGCTCCGGGCGCTCACGACGGCGGCGGCGGAGGCGTCCGTGCCCATCCTGCCGGGCGCCCACACGCTCGTCGGACCGGGGGTGCGCTGGGTCCTGGCCTGACCGGGGGCGCGCAAGCCGCCCAGAGGGGCCCGGTTCTTCGCTAGAATGGCGCCTGCGCGTCGCGGTGGCCCGGAGACGTCCGTGTCGGGGCCGCGGCCGCGGACGTCTTCGAGGTTCAGTTGACCAGCCCACTGTGGTACGTGCTCGGCTTCGCGTTCGCGGGCTTCACGTTCGTGTTCATGACCATCGGGATGTCCTGGCTCATCAGCCATCGGCACAAGGGCGACCGGCACAAGGGTCTGCCCTATGAGTCGGGCATCGACACGTACGGGGACACGTGGGGCCGCTTCGGTCTCAGCTTCTACATCTATGCGCTGCTGTTCGTCGCGTTCGACATCGAGATCATCTTCATCGTGCTGTGGGCCCTGGTCTTCGGCGACCTGCTGCTGGCGGGCTTCGTGAGCATGCTGCTGTTCGTGCTGGTGCTGCTGGTCGGTCTCGGCTACGCCTGGCGGAAGGGCGTCCTGACATGGAAGTGAACCGATCCGGCGCCTCCGCGGACCAGCCGGAAGACGCCTCCGCCCTCGTCGGCGCGCCGGCGTCCGGTGTGGTGGCCCCGATCGTCGTCCCCAACACGGCCTGGTCGGCCGCGGACCCCGCGGCGTACAACAGGGGGCGTCCGCCCACCATCACCCACCTCGCCCAGCTGGAGCTGGAGCCCAAGGGAGACAACGGGCGCTGGGGCGCCCTGGACATCATCCCCACCAAGGCGGACCTGCTCCTGGACTACCTGCGCGCCAACAGCCTCTGGCCGCTCCTGTCGGGACTGGCCTGCTGCGCCATGGAGATGATGTCCGCGGCCACGTCGGTGAACGACATGGACCGCTTCAACATGTTCCCGTTCCGGGCCAGCCCGCGCCAGGCGGACGTGCTCATCGTGGCGGGCACCCTGACCACGAAGATGGCGGGGCCGCTCATCCGCCTCTGGGAGCAGATGCCGGAGCCCAAGTGGTGCGTCGCCATGGGTGACTGCACCTGCTCCGGCGGTCGCTACAAGCGCTCCTACGCCACCGTGGAGGGCATCGACCGGGTGATGCCGGTGGATGTCTACATCCCCGGCTGCCCGCCCCGCCCGGAGGGTCTCATCTACGGGATGCTGAAGCTCCAGCAGCTCATCCTCGAGCGTCGCGGTCAGTGGCCGGAGCGACGCGTCGGCCCCACCGTCCCGGCAGGCGTCTGACCGCCCCGCAGAGCCCAAGGAGTCATCCCACGGACACCGCCCTCAAGCGCCGCCTCGAAGCGCGGCTCGGCGACAAGCTCGCCGGGCCGGTCCGCGCGCGCCATGACACGACGGAGATCGTGGTCGGCCCCGGCGAGCTGGCCACGGTCATGCGCACGCTCCGGGAGGACCCCGCGTTCCGCTTCGAGATCCTCGCGGACATCAGCGGCGTGGACACCGGGAGCGTCCTCCAGGTGGTCTACCACCTCTGGTCGCCGCTCAGCCCGGACTGGCTGCGGGTGATCGCGGACGGGCTGCCGCGCGAGGACCCGCGCGTGCCGTCCATCACCTTCCTGTGGAAGGGCGCGGAGTGGGGCGAGCGCGAGGCCTACGACATGTTCGGCATCATCTTCGAGGGCAACCGGGACCTGCGGCGCATCTACATGCCCATCGATTTCGTGGGCTTCCCGCTGCGCAAGGACTTCCTCCTCGCGGACGACGCCGCGCGGTCGCCGGGCCTGGGGGTCCGGCACATGGAGCAGCCGCTGCCGCCCGGCGAGACCCGCCACGCGCCGGTGCTGCGCAGCAGCCCGGGCACCGGCAGCCTCGTCCCCGGCGCGGGGCATCCGGAGCTCCCGGCGGGCGCGGCCGCCACGCCAGCGCTGGAGCAGGGGGAGGTCGGCGCGTGACCACGGAGCAGACGCGTGTCCGGTCGCTGGACGATCCGGAGATCTTCGTCGAGACGCCCGCCACCATCTACGACGCCGTGCCGCCATACCCTCCCCAGACGGAGCGCGAGGCGGAGTTCTACGCGCTCCGCGACGGCGAGATGCTCATCAACCTGGGCCCCCAGCACCCGTCCACCCACGGCGTGCTGCGCGTGGTGCTCAAGATCGACGGCGAGCGGGTGGTGGACCTGGACCCCGTGCTGGGGTACCTCCACCGGGGCGTCGAGAAGATCTGCGAGAACGGTGACTGGCACCACGCGATCAGCAACTGCGACCCGCTGGAGTACATCGCCTCGATGTTCTCGGAGGCCATGCCGGTCATGGTCGCGGAGAAGCTGCTGGACCTCCAGGTGCCCCGGCGCGCGGACTACATCCGGGTCCTCGCCTGGGAGCTCAACCGCATCTCCAGCCACGCCCTGTTCATCGGCTGGCTGGCCCTGGACCTGGGTGGCCTGACGCCCATCCTGTACGGCTTCATCGAGCGCGACGAGATCGTGGAGATGCTCACGGCGCTCACCGGCCAGAAGCTGCTGTTCAACTACCTGCGCATCGGCGGCGTCAACGGGGACCTCAACCACGAGTTCCTGAGCCGCCTGGGCGACTGGATGAGCCGCGCCGGCAAGCGCATCGAGATGCAGCAGCAGCTCATCAACGAGAACGAGATCTTCATCCGGCGCACCCGCGGACTGGGGGTCATCGACCGAGACACCGCGCTCCGGATGGTCCTCTCGGGCCCGCCGCTGCGGGCCACGGGCATCCCCTACGACGTGCGCCGCGCCCACCCCTACAGCGTCTATCCGGAACTGGAGTTCGACATCCCCACGCGCACCGAGGGCGACTCCTGGGCGCGCTACTGGCTGCACCTGGAGGAGATCAAGCAGAGTCTCCACATCATCGACCAGGTGCTCCACCGCATGCCCGACGGGCCGGTGATGGCCAAGCTGCCGCGCCTGCTGCGCGTGCCGCCCGGCCGAGCCTGGATCGCCTTCGAGAGCCCGCGCGGCCAGTACGGCGCGTACGGCATCAGCGATGGCACCGACCAGCCGTTCCGGCTGCGCATCCACGATCCCAGCTACTTCAACCTCCAGGCGATCGGCCTGCTCATGCCGGGCCATCTCATCGCGGACACGATGGCCGTGATGTCGAGCCTCGATCCGATCATGGGCGGGATCGACAAGTGAGCGTCATCAGCCGTCCCTGGAATCGCCTGTCGCTGCTGGGCAAGATCCTCGTCCCGCTGCTGATCGCGTTCGTCGCGGTCAACGTCGCGCTCATCGCGCTGTGGGCCAGCGGGCTCCTGCCGTGGCTCGTCCAGGCAGCCCTGGACACGCTGGGCATGAACATCGGCGTGGTCCGGTTCCTGCTGGCGGCCACCGTGGTGCTGCTCATCACGGTCCCCGTGGCGTTCCTGGTGATCTTCTTCGAGATGAAGATCATCGCGTTCGTCAACCTGCGCATCGGTCCCAATCGGGTCGGTCCGTGGGGCACGCTGTCGTCTGTCATCCACGGCCTGAAGGTGCTCGCGAAGGAGGACTTCACGCCCACCGGCGCGGACGTGCCGGTGTTCACGCTGGCACCCGCCGTGGTCTACCTGGCCGCGGTGATGACGCTGCTGGTGGTGCCCTTCGCGCCCGGCCTGTACGGCTTCGACATGGACATCGGGCTGCTCTACTTCTTCGCGGTGGGCGGCCTGGGCGTGATCGGCCTGATGATGGCCGGCTGGGCCTCCTTCAACAAGTACTCCCTGCTGGGCGGCCTGCGCGCCGCGGCGGGCATCATCAGCTACGAGCTGCCGCTCATCCTCGCCACGGTCGGCATCGTGCTGCTCACGGGCACCCTGAACCTCAACACGATCGTGGAGGACCAGGCGGGCAGCGTCCTCGACTGGAACATCGTGCGGCAGCCGCTGGGGGCGCTCATCTTCTTCATCGCCGCGACGGCGGAGGGCGGCCGCACCCCGTTCGACCTGACCGAGGCGGATTCGGAGATCGTGGCGGGCTTCGCGACCGAGTACAGCGGGATGCGCTTCGGCTTCTTCTTCTTCGCCGAGTACGTGAACGTGTTCATCCTGTCCGCGATGACCACGGTCCTGTTCCTGGGCGGCTGGAACTCCCCGTTCGACATCGACCCCGTGCTGGGCTTCTTCGGCATCGCCACGCCGGTCCAGATCGTGCTCAATCCCACCCTGCTGGACATGGGCCTGCTATGGGGGATCGTCATCGTGGCGCCCATCGTGGTCCTGGGGCTCGCCGCCCTGGTCTGGATGCTCCGACCTGGCTGGAACATCATCGTGTCGCTCATCGTGGGCTTCATCCTGTTCAACCTGCTGGCGGGCGGCATCATCCTCGGCTGGCTGGCCATCAACCTGGACTGGGTCATCGGCCTGTTCTGGTTCCTGGCCAAGGCGATCGGCCTGTGCGCGTTCTTCGTGCTCATGCGCGGCACGCTGCCGCGGGTGCGCATCGACGAGCTGATGGGCTTCGCCTGGAAGTGGCTCGTGCCGGCGGCGCTGCTGAACATCTTCGTGACGGCCGGCGCCATCCTCGTCATCAAGGAGCTGAACCTGTGAGGACCGACCGCGTCCCGGGCCTGGGCGTCGTCAAGGGCCTCGTCTTCGCGTTCACGCAGGCGCTCCGGCCCAAGGTCACCATCCAGTACCCCGAGATGGATGATCAGATCCCGCCCCGCAACCGGGGGCGGCTGATCCTGCTCTACGACGAGCACGGCACGCTCAAGTGCGAGACCTGCTTCCAGTGCGCCCAGGCATGCCCCATCGAGTGCATCGACATGGGCGGCGTGGATTCCAAGAACCGCTTCCACATCCACTGGGGACCGTCGGAGCAGTACGCCGAGCGCCGGGAGGAGTCCGCGCTGCGGCGCTCCGGCCGGCCCGTGCCCGATCGGGCGTTCCGACCCTTCGAACCGATCGACCTGGCGCCCCTGGATGCCATCCTGGCGGCGGAGGAGTACCGCCCGCGCCACGCCCTGCGCATCCTGGAGCAGACCCAGGCGGCGTACGGCTACCTGCCCGTTGCCGCCCTCCAGCACATCGCCCACCAGTCGGGCGCCTGGTACGCCGAGCTGTACGGCATCGCCACCGGCCATCCGCACCTGCGCTTCGAGGCGCCCACGACCCACACCGTCGCGGTCTGCCGCTGCGTCGCCTGCATCCTCGCGGGCGGCGGTGCGGTGCTGGCCGCGTTCCAGGAGCACCTGGGCACCCGGGTCGGCGGCGTGAGCCCGGACGGTGCGGTGCGCCTGGAGACCACCGACTGTCGCGGCGAATCCGCGGGCACGCCCCGCGTCGTCGTGGACGGCAGCCCCCTGCCCAAGGCCAGCGCCGCGGATGCGGCCACCATCGCCGCCGCCCTGCGGGCGACGGTCGCACAGGGACGACCCGCCTGATGGAGATCCTCGCCGGCCGGCCGGGCTGGCCGACCGTCCTGCTCGCGCGCGCCGCCGAAACCCCCGGCGACGCCAGCCTGGAGACCGCGGAGGCGGCCGGTGCCTGGAGTGCCTGGAAGCAGGCGGTCGCAGGCCTCGCACCGGAGGCGCTCATCGGCGTCGTCGAGCGCAGCGGCCTGCGCGGCCGCGGTGGCGCGGGCTTCCCCACGGGTCGCAAGTGGCGGGTCGCCGCGGGTCAGCCCGCGGGTCAGCGGTATGTCGTCGCGAACGGCTTCGAGGCGGATCCCGGCGCCCAGGTGGACCGGCTGCTGATGGAGCGCGACCCCCACGCGGTGGTGGAGGGCGTGGCGCTGGCGGCCTACGCCGTCGGGGCCACCCAGGCGATCATCGTGGTCAACGCGGGCTACGGCACCGCGGCGGCGCGGCTGCGGGCGGCCATCGACGCGGCGGAGGCCGCGGGCTACCTCGGCGAGAGCGCCCTGGGCACGTCGGTGCGCCTCTCGATCACCGTCCGGACCCTCGCCGGTTCGCTCGTCTCCGGCGAGGAGACGGTGCTGCTGCGAGCACTGGAGGACCGGCGCGCCCAGCCCGACCAGCGCCCGCCGTATCCCGCCTCCAGGGGCCTGTGGGGCCAGCCGACCGTCGTCAACAACGTGCAGACCCTGGCCGCGGTGCCCTGGATCGTGACCAGCGGACCGGAGGCATACGCCGCCATCGGCGCGGCGGACGCGCCCGGCACCATGCTGGTGCAGCTCTCCGGGGCCCTGGGCCGGCCGGGCGTCGTGGAGGCGCCCCTGGGCACGTCGCTCCGGGACCTGCTGGATCTCGCGGGCGGCGCCACGGGCACGCTCAAGGCGCTCCTGGTGGGGGGACCCACGGGCGGCTTCCTGCCCGCGGAGCGCCTGGACGTGCCGCTCAGCTACGGCGCCCTCGCCGAGGCGGGTGCGCTCATGGGCTCGGGCACCATCCTGGCGATCGGCCGGGAGACGAGCATCGTGGAGCTCGCCACGCTGCTCACGCGATCGGTGTCAGACGCGGCGTGCGGCAAGACGATCCCGTGCCGCATCGGCCTGCGGCGCATGGCGGAGCTGGGCGACGGGATGTGCACCGGCGTCTGCCGACCCACGGACCTGAAGGTCCTGGGGGACCTCGCCGCGGACATCCGGGACGGCGGCATGTGCGGCCTCGAGGTCGGAGGGGTGAACCCGCTGGTGTCGGGGATGCGATACTTCGGGAGCGAGTTCGATGCCGCCGTGCAGCCGGGCTCGGCCCAGTCCGCGACCGTCGCCGGGTCCACCGGCACGCACTGATGATCCCGCACTCGATGAACCGTCTCGGGGCGCGCCACGAGGGAACGCCGACGCCATGACCGACACGCTCCCCGCCAAGATCGATTCCGCGCCTGATGCCGCCGTCGAGCGCCTGCTGACCACGCAGAGCCCGCAGCGGCCGCTGGTCACGCCCGCCTTCAGCCTGGAGATCGACGGCCGCACCCTCACCGGACGCCAGGGCCAGACGCTGCTGGAGGTCTGCCGCGACAACGGCATCGAGGTGCCCACGCTGTGCTACGAGCCGAAGCTCCCCGGCTTCGGCGCGTGCCGCATGTGCGTGGTGGAGGTGGAGGGCGAGGCCGCTCCCCCGATCTCCTGCTCGCGGGAGGCGGAGGCGGGCATGCGGGTGCAGACGCAGACGCCCCGGCTGCGCCAGATCCGCAAGACGAACCTGGAGCTGATCTTCAGCGACCACAACGCCTACTGCCTGCCGCCCTGCCAGAACAAGTGCCCGTCCCACATCGACATCCCGGGCTTCCTGAAGGCGAACACCGAGGGCAGCTTCATCGAGTCGGCGCGCATCTTCAAGCGCACCATCCCCTTCCCGTCGGTGCTCGGACGCGTGTGTCCCGCGCCGTGCGAGGAGCACTGCCGCCGGGACGAGGTGGAGGAGGCCATCGCGATCCGCGACAGCCACCGCTACGCGGGCGACCAGGTGCTCAAGGCGCAGGCGCTGGGTGAGCGGGCACCCGTCCCCTTCGAGGTCCAGGCCCCCTCGGGCAAGCGGGCCGCGGTCATCGGCTCGGGTCCCGCGGGCATGTCCTGCGCGTACTACCTCGCCATCGCCGGCCACGAGGTGACGGTCTTCGAGCGCGACCCTGCGGCGGGCGGCATGCTCCGCTACGGCATCCCGCAGTATCGACTTCCCAAGGTGGAGATCCTGGAGGCCGAGTACCAGGGCGCCTGGGACCTGGGCGTCAAGCTGGTCGCGAACGCGGAGCTGGGCACCGACTTCACCATCGCGGACCTCCAGAACCAGGGGTTCGACGCGGTCGTGGTGGCGATCGGCTGCTACGACACGAACAAGCTGGGAATCCCCGGTGAGGATGCGAACGGCGTCCTGGACGGGCTGGAGTACCTGCGCGTCGCGACGCTCGGCCTGCCCTATCCCGACCACGCCGGCAAGCGCGTCGTGGTGGTCGGCGGCGGCTTCACGTCCATGGACTGCGCCCGCACCTCGGTGCGCCAGGGGGCCGCGGAGATCACCCTCGTCTACCGCCGCGACATGAAGGACATGCCCGCGGCGAACGAGGTCCACGAGATGATCGAGGAGGGTGCCCGGGCCATCTTCCAGGCGGCACCCGTCCGGGTGGTCACGGACGCCACGAACACGGTCACGGGGATGGAGTTCCAGCGCATGGCGCTGGGGGCGCCCGATGCCTCCGGCCGGCGTCGCCCGGAGCCGGTGGCGGGCACGGAGTTCATCATCGAGTGCGATCGGGTCCTGCTGGCCATCGGCCAGGGCCCGGAGCTGGGCTGGACCAGCCGCGGCGCGGACGGGGTGGGCGCCACGAAGCAGCGGCGCCTGGCTGCGGACGCGGTCACCTTCGCGACCGGCCGCCGAGGGGTCTTCGGGACGGGTGACGTGCGCACCGGCGCCGCCACCGTGGTCGCCTCGGTCGCCGAGGGACGTCGCTGCTCATACGCCGTGGATGCGTACCTCAAGGGCCTGGACCTGGACGCGATCCGGACGCGCCAGACGCTCGCGGAGCCGCAGCCCGAGTTCCTGTCCATCGTGCCCTACACGAGCGAGGTCAAGGAGCCGCGCCTGCGCCTCAGGGCGATGCCCGCGGAGGTCCGCAACCAGAGCTACATCGAGTACGAGATCCCGTACACCCAGTCGGAGGCCATGTCGGAGGCCGCCCGCTGTCTCCAGTGCACCTGCGAGGCGATCGGCTACTGCGACCTGCGACGCCAGGGCATCGAGTACGGGACCACGCTCCGGACGCTGGAGCCCAATCGCAACGGCACCTCGTTCCGGTCGGTGGCGGAGAACCGGTTCACAGGCTACAACCACGACTACCTCCGCGATGACAGCCACGCGTTCATCCTGCGCGAGCCATCGCGCTGCATCGACTGCGGGCGCTGCGCCAACGTGTGCAAGGAGATCGTGGGGGCCGCCTGCTACGACTTCATGCGCACGGGCTTCGACACCCTCGTCACCACCCCCCTGGACATGTCGCTCAACACCACGCCGTGCGTCTCGTGCGGCCGGTGCGCGGAGACCTGCCCCACAGGCGCGCTGATGCCCAAGCCGCGCGTCCTGGAGAAGTACGAGGTGGACGAGTCGCGCTGCATCCTGTGCGGCATCTGCGTGGACGCCTGCCCCTATGACGCGCTCCGCTGCGGACCGGACTACGAGCTGGCGCACGAGAGTCGCGAGGAGCCCATGATCGACCTGATGGCGATCAGCTCCATCGAGCGCGACACGGAGGTGAGCTACATCCGTCGTGAGCGCGACTGGCTGAGCCGCGCCCAGGCGTCCGGTCGGGATGTGCCCGCGGGCCGTCTGCTGCCCATGCTCCCGCCGGGCGCCACGGGCGTCGGCGCGTCCAACGGCAGCGGCGGCGGCGCCAGCCGCGCCCACGCGAAGTAGCCCGACCCGCGCATGAGCTTCTCCGACACGATCCCGTACCTCGAGTGGCGCTGGGACGACCTGCTGTTCCTGGTGCTCGCAGGCGTGATGCTGGGCGGCGCGCTGCTGGTGGTCCTGAGCCGCGACATCATCCGCGCCGGCCTGTCCATGGTGCTCTCGTTCCTGGGCCTGGCGGGCATCTACGCGCTGATGGGCGCGACCATCGTGGCCGCCACGCAGGTCCTGGTGTACGTGGGCGCCATCAGCGTGCTCATCCTGTTCGCGATCATGCTCACCCAGTCGAAGGCCGGACCGACACGGCTCGTGTTCCACCACCAGGCGTGGGCCGCGGCCATCGTGTCGGTGGTGATCGGCGTGCTGTTCGCCATCTCCATCCTGTTCACGACCTGGCCGCTGGCGGTGCCGCAGCCGATCGAGCAGAGCGCCAGGGACGTCGCCACGCTCATCTTCACGGACAACCTGTTCACGTTCGAGGTCATCAGCCTGCTGCTCCTGGCGGCGGTCATCGGCGGCATCTACCTGGCCCGCCGCGATCCCGGCGAGGACGCCCTCGCGAGCCTGGCGCCCGCCGCGGGCGGCGGTCCCACCTCGGGTGCCGACGCCCGGACCGCCCAGTCGAGTCCGTCGGAGAACCCGTGAGCCACTCCCTCGACGCCTACCTGCTGCTCGCCGTGAGCCTGTTCACGATCGGCTCGTTCGGCTTCCTCGCCAAGCGCAACGCGATCGCCATGCTCATGTCCATCGAGCTGATGCTCAACGCCGTCAACCTGGCGATCGTCGCGTTCGCCGTGTTCACCCCGTCCCTGGGCGCCCAGGGATCGGTCATCGCGCTGTTCGTGATGGCGGTCGCGGCCGCCGAGGCGACCGTGGGCCTTGCCATCGTCATCGCCATCTATCGGAACCGGAGGACGCCGCTCGTCGACGAGTACGCGTCGATGCGGGAGTGAGGCGCGACGCGCAGCCATCGACCATCGGGCGCGGCTGGCGGACAGATCGTCCGGATGATCTGAGCCCGCGACCGGGCATGGGACGGAGCGGGGGACGCACGTGACCTTCTTCGCCGAGGCCGCCGAGGGAGCGGCCCACGGACCGGGACTCGCATCGAGCACGGACCAGCTGCTGATCACGCTGCTGCTGGTGCTGCCCATCGCCGGCTTCGCGCTGTCCGCGCTGATCGGCCGACGCCTGGGCAGCCGGGCGTGGATCATCGCCGTGCCCGTCATCATCGTCACCTGGCTCATCGCCATGGTGGTCGTCAACCAGGCCCTGTTCCAGCATGCCTACGGCGAGTACGGCATCACGTTCACGCTCTACCAGTGGATCCCCGCGGGCGACTTCCAGGTGGAGTTCAACGTCCTGGTGGACAACCTCACCGCGGTGATGCTCATCGTGGTCACCACGATCGGCATGCTCGTGCACGTCTACTCCATCGGGTACATGTCGCACGACCCGAGTCGCTGGCGGTTCTTCGCCTACCTGAACCTGTTCATGTTCAGCATGCTGCTGCTGATCCTGGCCGGGAACTATCTGCTGGTGTTCGCGGCGTGGGAGCTGGTGGGCCTCAGCTCGTACCTGCTCATCGGCTTCTGGTACCACAAGCAATCGGCCGCCCTCGCCAGCAAGAAGGCGTTCCTGACCAACCGGGTGGGCGACTTCGGCTTCGCCCTCGGCATCATGGCCATCTGGACCACCATCGGCACGCTCAACTTCACCGAGGTGTTCGAGCAGCTGCCGGAGAAGCTCCTCAACGGCGAGATCGAGCCGTGGATGATGACCGGCATCTGCCTGCTGCTGTTCATGGGCGCCATGGGCAAGAGCGCCCAGTTCCCGCTGCACGTCTGGCTGCCGGACGCCATGGAGGGTCCCACGCCGGTCTCCGCGCTCATCCATGCCGCGACGATGGTGAACGCGGGCGTCTACCTCATCGCGCGCAGCTCGCCGCTCATGGCGCACGCCCCGGATGCCCTGCTCGTGGTCGCCGTCATCGGCACGTTCACCGCAGTGCTCGCGGCGTCCATCGCCCTCACCCAGAGAGACATCAAGCGCGTCCTGGCGTACTCCACGCTGTCCCAGCTGGGGTACATGTTCCTGGCCCTGGGCGTGGGCGCCTGGATCCCGGCGATCTTCCATCTGATGACACACGGCTTCTTCAAGGGCCTGCTGTTCCTCGGCTCAGGCTCGGTCATCCATGCGGTCCACGAGGAGCAGGACATGAACCGCATGGGCGGCCTGTGGCGGCGCATCCCCATCACCCACTGGACGATGCTCATCGGGACCATCGCCATCGCGGGCATCCCGCCCCTGTCCGGCTTCTGGTCCAAGGACGAGATCCTGGGCGAGACCTGGTTCTTCGGCTTCACCGGCCTGTTCCTGGTCGGCTGGATCGTGGCGGGCATGACGGCGTTCTACATGTGGCGCCTGATGGGCAAGACGTTCTACGGCACCAGCCGCCTCGATCCGCATGTGGAGCCGAAGGTCCACGAGTCACCCTGGACGATGTGGCTGCCGCTGGTGCTGCTGGCCATCCCGTCGTTCGCGCTCGGCGCCTATCTCGCCGGCTGGCCTCCGGGCTCCGGCCCGCTGAAGGACTGGCTGGAGCCGGTCTTCCATTCCGCGGAGACGACCCTCGGCCGGGTGGTCCCGGAGTTCGAGTTCATGGGGCAGCACGGCGGTCTCATCATCGCGAGCACCGCGATCGCGGCCCTGGGTCTCGGCCTGGGCATGTGGCTGTTCGGCTACTTCCGGCGCGACGGCAAGCCTGAGAGGGTCGCCGCATGGACCGCCCGCGTGCCCAGCCTGTACAGGGGCTCCTTCAACAAGTGGTACTTCGATGACCTCAACCACCTGCTGTTCGTGGTCATCGGCGGCCGGGTCGCGGACACCGTCGCGTGGTTCGACCGCGAGGTCGTGGACGGGGTGGTGAACGGCACGGCGCGCGTGGCGCAGGATGCGGGCGACCATCTCCGGCACATCCAGACCGGCCGCGTGCAGAACTACGCGCTGGGCATCGCGGGCGGCCTCGTCGTCGTCGCGGTGGCGGTCATCTTCCTGGTGACCCGCTGATGCTGGACCTCGCGGGCGTGCCCATCCTGAGTCTCATCATCTTCGCGCCCCTCGTGGGTGCCATCCTGCTGGCGTTCATCCCGGGCGAACACGTCAAGCTCATCCGGCGCGTCGCGCTGCTGACCGCGGTCGTGGCGTTCCTCATCTCGCTCGTGGCCGTGCTCGGCTTCGACCAGCAGGCGACGACCTACCAGTTCACCGAGGACGTCTCCTGGATCCCGTTCTTCGGGATCGACTACAGCCTGGGCATGGACGGCATCAGCCTGGTGCTGGTGGTCCTCACCACGCTGCTCTCGTGGGTCGCCATCCTGGCCAGCTTCAGCCCCATCAACAGCCGCGTGAAGGAGTACATGATCTCCTTCCTGGTGCTGGAGGTGGGCATGCTGGGCGTGTTCCTGGCCCTGGACACCTTCCTGTTCTACATCTTCTGGGAGATCGTGCTGGTGCCGATGTACCTCATCATCGGCATCTGGGGCGGCGCGAACCGGATCTACGCGACCCTCAAGTTCGTGCTCTACACGCTCGTCGGGTCGCTGCTCATGCTCATCGCGATCCTGGCCACGGCGTACGCCTACTTCTCGAGCACGGGCAGCTGGGAGGGCGCCTTCTCCGTGGAGGCGCTCACCCAGGCCGGCACGGCGGGCATGTTCGGGGGCACCTTCGGCCTGCTGGCCTTCGGGGCGTTCTTCCTCGCGTTCGCCATCAAGGTGCCCATGTTCCCGGTGCACACATGGCTGCCTGACGCGCACGTGGAGGCGCCCACGGCCGGATCGGTCATCCTGGCGGGCGTGCTGCTCAAGCTGGGTGGCTATGGGCTCATCCGGTTCGCCCTGCCGATCTACCCCGACGCGGCCCATCAGTGGGCGCCCATCATCGTCGTGCTGAGCATCATCGCGATCATCTACGGCGCGATCGTGGCGATCGTCCAGCCGGATCTCAAGAAGCTGGTCGCCTACTCGTCGGTCAGCCACATGGGGTTCGTGACGCTGGGCATCTTCATCTTCCAGGAGCAGGGCATGCAGGGCGCCATCGTCCAGATGGTCAACCACGGTCTCATCACGGGCGCGCTGTTCCTGATGGTCGGAGTGATCTACGAGCGCACCCACGATCGGACCATCGCGAAGATGGGCGGTGTCGCCGCTCGGATGCCGGTCTGGGCCGTCGTGTTCGGCTTCTTCGTGATGGCCAGCGCGGGTCTGCCGGGCCTTGCCGGCTTCGTGGGTGAGTTCATGGTCTTCCTGGGCACGTTCGCGTACTGGCCGATCGCGGCTGCCGCCGCCGTGCTGGTGATCATCTTCGGTGCCGTCTACCTGCTGTGGATGTACCAGCGCATCGTGTTCGGTCCGGTCAGCGACTTCATGAAGAGCCTGGGCCACCATCTCACGGACATGACGCCGGTGGAGGTGCTGACGCTGACCCCGCTCGCGGCGCTGACGGTGCTCATCGGCATCTATCCGGCGCTCGTGCTCGATTTCCTCCAGGTGCCCGTTGACCAGCTGCTCGCGCAGGTCCAGCAGGCCGCCACCACCACGGGGATGCTGCCGTGACCGGTAATGAGTGGCTGGCGATCGCCCCGTTCCTGATCGTGTCGGGCCTCGCGATCGCCATCGTCATCATCGACATGATCTGGCCGCGGCGGAACGCGATCGTCATGGGGGCGGCCATCGTGGGCCTGCTCGCCGCGATCGGCGTGACCATCGCCGCGGGACCGCTGCCGGGCGGCGCCGGTGCCCTGCCCGCCAACGGCCAGGCCGTCTTCGGCGGCGCCTACGTCACCGACCAGCTGACCGTGTTCCTGAACCTGCTGGTGATGGGCGTGGCCCTGCTCACGGTCCTGTTCGCGCCCGACTACCTGGAGCCCCGCGGGCTGCCCATGGCGGAGTTCACCGCGACGCTCCTGTTCGCGATCGCCGGTGCGATGCTGCTCTCGGGGGCTCGCGACGTGCTGCTGCTGTTCGTGGGCCTGGAGCTGCTGGTGCTGCCGGGCTACATGCTGGCGGGCTTCGCCAAGCGCGACGGCCTCTCTACCGAGGGGGCCATCAAGTACTTCCTGCTGGGGTCGTTCTCCAGCGCGGTCCTGCTGTTCGGGCTGGCATTCCTGTTCGGCTACACCGGGACCACCAACGTGACCGAGATCGGCCACAAGCTGGCGGAGTTCTCGGGTGACTTCGCCCAGCTGCCGATCGCCCTCGCCCTGGGCATGGCGCTCGTGATCGCGGGCACCGGCTTCAAGATCGCCGCGGTGCCCTTCCACTACTGGACGCCCGACGCCTACCAGGGTTCGCCGACGCCGGTCACGGGCTACCTGTCCGTGGCACCCAAGGTGGCCGCGTTCGCGCTGATCCTGCGCCTCTTCGTGGACGCCCTGGGGCCCATCGCCCAGGACTGGTGGCTGGTCATCGCGGTCCTGTCCGTGATCACGATGACCCTCGGCAATCTCGCGGCGCTCGGCCAGGACAACATCAAGCGGATGCTCGGCTACAGCTCCATCGCGCACACCGGTTACATCATGGTCGGGCTCGCGGTCTACGGCGGAACCACGGCTCCCGACATCCAGACGGACGCCCTCCAGGCGATCCTGTTCTACCTGCTCGCATACGCGTTCATGAACCTGGGCGCCTTCGCCTGCGTCACGGCGCTCCAGCGGCGACCCGGCGTCACCAGCCAGATCAGCTCCTTCGCCGGACTGGGCAAGCGCGCGCCGGTGCTGGGCATCTCGCTGACGCTGTTCCTGCTGTCGCTCGTGGGCATCCCGCCCCTCGCGGGGTTCTGGGGCAAGGCCCTCATCATCATCTCCACGGTGGAGGCCGGCGGCTGGTTCGTGCTGCTCGCCGTGATCATGATGCTCAACGCCACGGCAGCGGCCTTCTACTACCTGCGTGTCGTGGTCGTGATGTACATGCGCGAGGCGCCGGAGGGCGCACGACCCGTCACCGTGGGCGGATGGACCCGCATCGGGCTGGCGCTCTCGGCACTGGGCGTGGTGGCCATCGGTCTCGTGCCCGTGGTCACCGAGCAGTTCCTGTCCTGGACGGAGCAGGCCGCCCGGACGCTGCTCGCGGGAGGCTGACGCTCCGCGTTCGTCAGCCTCCGGGCTGGACTGGAGGGCACGCGGGTCGAGATGGCTGCCCAGGCAGACCGGTGGGGGGACTGGTCTTGCCTCCGGCCGGTCTTGCCTCCGGCCGGTCTTGCCTCCGGCCGGCGTGGCGGTGAGCGGGACCGCGCCGTGCAGGGCCCGCCGTGGGGTCTCCTTGCCTATGACGAGGCGGACGGAGTCGGCGAGTCCGCGGGGCCCGGCGTGGCATCCGCACGCCACACACGGTGGGTGCCCCGCCGGTCCCCCCGGTCCAGAGTGGCCGGGTTCCAGGAGTCCGCACCGTCCCCGTGCAGCCGGTCAGGCGGGCCGCGGAAGACCGCGCTCGCCAGGTGGAAGGTGTGGCGCCATGTTCCGTCTGCACGGTGCTCCGACACGGCCCAGCCGGTCGCACCCGCGAACGCACCCGATCCGCCGGTGATCGGCCGCTCCACGACCGTGTCGACCGCGAGCGTGCTGCCGGCCTTCGGGTAGGCCGCCGTCCCGTTGACCACGATCTGGTCGGCGTAGTCGTTGAAGGAGAAGATGAGCACGCTGATGCGCACCTCGTCGCCGGTCGCAGGCTGGTCGATGCCGACCGTGGTCAGCGTGGAATCGAGCTGCCCGACGGCGCCGCTCCCCTCCACCACGACCGGGATGGAGGTGACGCGCAGGTCGCCCAGCTGATGGCCGTCGGAGCCGGGTGTGGTCAGCGACGTCTGCACGGCGTCATGGGTGACCGAGAACGTCTCGGCCACGACACCCCGTCCGAGTGCGAGCGCGGACGGGCCGACCGCGGCCAGGACGAGCGCGACGAGCGCCGCCAAGGCCGCGAGGCGCGCGGGAGATGGGTGACGGTACGACATCTGGTCCTCCTTCCGGATGGGTTTCCAGGGCGGCGCCGGACTCGGTGGGCGCTCACGGGGAGTGTGCGTCGTCAGGAGATGACCTGCCGGAATCGAGGGAGGCCGGGGACGGACGGGCGTGCCCGCCGAGGTGGCGCGCGAGACCCGACAGGAACGCGGCCACATCGCTCGGCCCCGCCAGGACGATGTCGGCGTGCGGCGCCACATCTGGCAGCACCTCGGGATGGGACGCGACGGCGATCGCGAGGCCGTCCACCTCGCCGGCCTCACGGGCGGCGCGCAGGACCTCGAACGCGCGTGCGTCGTATCGGTCATCGCCGAGCATGAAGGCCGCGGCGGGCCGGTGCTCGTCGAGAAGGTGACGCATCGATTCCCCCTTGGCCGGCGCACCGGGCGGTCGCAGCTCCAGGGCACGCCGGCCGGGGAAGCGGACCATCTGCCGATCGACGTCCGTGGCGTCCACGACGGCCGCCACACGCATCCCGGCGATCGCGATGTCCGGGGCGGCACGGTAGTGGAACGCGACGGCCGGCAGCTTCCGCTCGACGACCAGCCAGGACTCCGGGATCGCCTCCTCCACCGCGACGGCGATCGCCTCGGCGAGCGCCATGAAATGCGGTGGCAGGGGCGCCATCTCGATGCGCAACGAAACGGCGCGCGACCGTCGCGGCAGGCGAGCTCGCTCGACCCCGTGATTGCCGAGATAGGTGGCGCCGCCGATGCGGACCCGACCCACCAGGTCATTCGCGGTGCGTCCCGAGATGAGCGCCACGCTCGTGTCCGGGGTCACGGCCAGTGCTCGCAGCGCCTGCCGGGCGAGCGACAGGACCTGGGCACCCCAGGGGTCCATCACCAGATGCGAGAGCGTGCCGTCGAAGTCGCTCGCGACCAGCACGGGCCTCCGGTCGAGCATCGGTGCGGCGAGGGCGAGCGCTTCCTGCGCGGAATGCACCGGGTAACCGGCGAGCGTGACCGGGTCGCGTGACGGACGGCGCTCCATCCACCGAGTCTACCCGGAGGCACGTGATGAACGGACCCGGCGCGCCACGAGCGGACCGAGGCGTGCGCTAGCATCGCGGGCTGATGCGTTCGCTGCCCCGGCTGATCGACCAGCTCCTGCCGGCCCTGCTCGTCGCAGCCGCGGTGACGCTGCTGGCGGCCGGGCTGCTCGCCTTCATCACGCCAGGCACGTTCCGGGAGCACCGCGCGCGATCGTCTCCGTCGGTGTCGCCTGCGGCAGCCACCCCTGTGCGGGAGACGGCTCCGCCCCCGCCGACCCCTGCGGAGGCGAGACCGACCCCGCAGGCTGTGATCGCGTCACTGCGGCCGCCCACGCCCAGCCCGAGCCCGACTCCCACGCCCAGCCCGAGCCCGACTCCCAGCCCGTCGCCCACGCCCAGCCCGAGCCCGACTCCCACGCCCAGCCCGTC
>DAOTUU010000050.1:0-16891 GCA_034436555.1 Chloroflexota bacterium
CGCGGGGGACAACATCGGGACCCTCCTGCGGGGCATCGAGCGGGACGACATCGAGCGCGGCCAGGTGCTCGCGAAGGTCGGCTCCATCAAGCCCCACACGCGGTTCATGGCCCAGGTGTACGTCCTGACCAAGGAGGAGGGCGGCCGCCACACCCCCTTCTACGACGGCTACCGTCCCCAGTTCTACCTGCGCACCACGGACGTCACGGGGTCCATCGGCCTCTAGGACGGCGCCGAGATGGTGATGCCCGGCGACAACGTCCAGATGAAGGTGGAGCTGATCACCCCCATCGCCCTCGAGACCGGACAGCGCTTCGCCATCCGGGAGGGCGGCCACACGGTGGGCGCCGGCGCCATCACCGAGATCCTGGAGTAGCCCCGTGGCGAAGGTCGAGAACCGTCCGACGATCGCGCTCGCATGCACCGAATGCAAGGAGCGGACCTACACGACGGAGAAGAACAAGAAGAACGATCCCGGGCGGATCGAGTTGAAGAAGTACTGCCCGCGCTGCCGTCGGCACACGGCCCATCGGGAGGCGAAGTAGTCGTTCACACAGGCGCGTAGCTCAATTTGGCAGAGCTCTGGTCTCCAAAACCAGTGGTTGTCGGTTCGAGTCCGGCCGCGCCTGCCACCTCCCACCCCGCTGAACGAAGGGACCGACCCCGACCGTGATCGCTCGGATCCGACGCTACATCGAAGAGTCCTACTCGGAGCTCAAGAAGGTCACCTGGCCCACGCGCGAGCAGGTCCGGAATCTGACCGTGCTCGTGTTCGCGGTGAGCGCGGTCATCGGTGTCTTCATCTCCGCGTGGGACTTCGTGTTCACGGAGGCCGTCCGCTTCCTGAACTCGGCGATCTGATGAGCATGACGGACTTCCTCGACCACCTGACCCAGAAGGGCCCCGACAAGCGCTGGTACGTCATCCACACGTACTCCGGCTACGAGAAGAAGGTCAAGACCAACCTCGAGCACCGCATCGAATCGATGGGCATGGAGGACAAGATCTTCCAGGTCCTGGTGCCGGAGGAGGATGAGATCGAGATCCGTGGCGGCCAGCGCGTCACGGTCCAGAAGAAGGTCTATCCCGGGTACGTCCTCGTGGAGATGATCCTGGACCCTGACTCATGGTTCGTCGTCCGGAACACGCCGGGTGTGACGAGCTTCGTGGGCGGCGGCAACATCCCGGGATCGCGAAACGAGCCGATCCCGCTCGAGGAGCACGAGGTCAAGCAGATCCTCCGCCAGATGGGCGTCGAGGCACCCAAGTACCGCGTGGCCTTCCAGAAGGGCCAGAGCGTGCGCGTCACGGATGGCCCGTTCGCGGAGTTCATCGGCACCGTGGACGAGGTCAACCCCGAGCGCAACAAGGTCAAGGTGCTCGTCAGCATCTTCGGCCGCGAGACGCCCGTCGAGCTCGACTTCCTCCAGATCGAAAAGCTGTGACGCGCACCTCCCTGGCGACGGATGCGGGCGTTGTCGCCTGCGCGCCCTCGCTCACGCCCGGAAGGGCGCTCGCTCTCGTGCTCGGCTCCGCCTCCGCCTCCGCCGCCAGGATCGGCGCGCTGGCGGACCGGCGCTAGAAAGGAAACGCATCCACCGTGGCCAAGAAGATCAGGACCGTCGTCACCCTCCAGCTGCCCGCCGGCAAGGCGACGCCCGCCCCGCCGGTGGGTACCGCGCTGGGTCCGCACGGCATCAACATCGTCGAGTTCACCAAGTCCTACAACGAGAAGACGGCGGCCCAGGCGGGCCAGGTGATCCCGGCGCAGATCACGATCTTCGAGGACCGCTCGTTCACGTTCATCCTCAAGACGCCTCCTGCGGCGGACATGCTGCGCAAGGCGGCGGGCGTGGAACGAGGCTCCAAGGCGACCGGCAGGGAGGTCGCGGGCACGGTCACGGCGGCCCAGGTGCGCGAGATCGCGCAGACGAAGCTGGCCGACCTCAACGCGATCGATCTGGATGCCGCGACACGCATCATCGAGGGCACCGCCCGATCGATGGGCATCGAGGTCCGCGGCTGACGCAAGCACCGCTCGGCAGCCGGCGCCTGAGCGGACCACATCCTCGCCGGCACGACGACCCCGCGTCCCCAGGGGGAGGCCCACCCGGGCCGACAGGGAGGTCCACCCGAATGTCCAGGCATGGCAAGAAGTACACAGAGGTCGCCAAGCTGGTTGACCGTGAGTCCGTCTATGCGCCCGACCAGGCCGTGGAGCTGCTGAAGGAGACCGCCAAGGTCAACTTCGATCCGTCCGTGGAGGCGCATATCCGGCTCGGCGTGGACCCGCGCCACGCGGACCAGATGGTCCGCGGCACCGTCGTGCTGCCCCACGGCGTCGGCAAGACCGTGCGCGTGCTCGTGTTCGCACAGGGCGACAAGGCCCGTGAGGCGCTCGACGCGGGTGCCGACGAGGTGGGCGGCGAGGATCTCGTGAAGAAGATCGAGGCGGGCTACCTCGAGTTCGACGTCGCTCTCGCCACGCCGGACATGATGGGCATGGTCGGTCGCCTGGGCCGGATCCTCGGCCGTCGAGGCCTCATGCCCAACCCCAAGTCGGGCACCATCACGTTCGACCTGGAGCGCGCCATCGGGGAGGTCAAGGCGGGTCGTGTCGAGTTCAAGGTCGACAAGGGTGGCATCATCCACGTCCCCTTCGGCAAGGCCAGCTTCGAGCCGGCAATGCTCCTGGACAACCTGGCCGCACTGGTGGACGCCGTGAACCGCGCCCGCCCCAGCGCCGCGAAGGGCCAGTATTTCAAGAACCTGACGGTCGCATCGACCATGGGCCCCGGCATCCGTGTCGAGGTTCCGGGTCTGCTCGCGAGGGCAGCGGCCTGAGGGTCGGGGCCCCGCGCCCCGGATCTTTCATCGAACGTTCCGCCAGAGACAGCGCTGCGTCCGAGGTGACCGTCTGAGGGTCACCGCGCCGCCGGGGGAGGGATCCGCCGGCCGGACCGGACCGAAATCGTCGATCGGACCCGGTTGTGCCGGGGGACGCCGACGGGCACGCCGAGGCCGGGTCGAACACCGGGGAGCCTCCCCGGGGTGAGCAGCGTCGCTGCCGCTCTCCGACCCCTGCGCGGGACCAGTGCAGGGGTCGCCGGCACCGCCGACGTCCACCCGGAAAGGAGGCTCCATGCCCACCGAGGCCAAACGCGCCACGGTCGCCGAGCTCATCGAGGCCATCTCGTCGAGCAAGGGTGCGATCGTGTCGGAGTACCGCGGCCTCACCGTCTCGGATCTGAGCAGGGTCCGCCGCGAGCTGCGGGAAAAGGGCGTCAGCTACACGGTCGCCAAGAATCGGCTGGCGAAGATCGCCGCCGAGCAGGCCGGTCGCCCCGACCTCGTGCCGCTGCTGTCCGGCCCCACGGCGATCACGCTGGGTGGCGCGGACGAGGCGTCGCTCGCAAAGGCCACCCTGGACGCCTTCCGCCCGTATTCCCGCATCGTGGTCATCAAGGGCGGCGCCATCAGCGGCAAGACGATCGACGCGGACGGGGTGACCCGTCTCGCGACGCTCCCCAGCCGCGAGGTCCTGCTGGCCCAGCTGGCCGGCGGGATGGCGTCCCCGCTCAGCACGATGGCCGGCCTGTTCGCCGCACCGCTGCGCAACCTGGGCTATGCCCTGACGCAGCTGCACGAGCAGCGCGCGGGCGCCTGAACCCTTGGATCTGGACGGCGAGCTCGCCGCCCGCTCTCCCACTGACCACGACCCGAAAGGAACCGACACGATGGCACTGAGCCAGGACCAGATCCTCGAGGCGATCGACACGATGACCGTGCTCGAGCTGTCCGAGTTCATCAAGAAGTTCGAGGAGCGCTACGGCGTCACCGCGGCCGCCCCGGCCGCCGCCGCCGTGGCCGCCCCGGCCGCCGCCGCTGCCGCGGCCCCGGTCGAGGAGCAGACCGAGTTCACCGCTGTCCTCTCCGAGGTCGGCCCCAACAAGATCCCGGTCATCAAGGTCGTGCGCGAGCTGACCGGCCTGGGCCTCAAGGAGGCCAAGGACCTCGTCGACGCGGCCCCCAAGCCGGTCAAGGAGGCCGTCTCCAAGGAGGAGGCCGAGAAGGTCAAGGCCGCCCTCGAGGAGCAGGGCGCCAAGGTCGAGATCAAGTAGTCGTCCGCGGGCCGCGCAGCCGGCCCGCAACACCCGCACTGGCCCTGCGGTCCCCGCGGGGCGGACGCGGTTCTACAGGATCTACCCCGGTCCCAGGGAGGAGGGAGTCGAGGGCCTGCCGGCCTGCCGGCGGGCCCTCGACCGATTCGCGAGCGTGATCGCCGCAGTGGTCGTAGTGGCGGGCACGATCGGTGCTCGCCGCGACCTCGGCCGACGGCGAGCACTCGGGGCGAGTCAGGGGCAGCCCACGTGCCTGGTCCTGCCGACCACCCTCCGGCCGGCCATCCTTGGTGCGATGGTCGGCATGGCGGCCGGCTCGCTGCATCTGGCCTCGCGGCTCGAGGTGATGCCCGACTGGCGGTTCCCGTGTCGATCGGGGCCCTGGCCGTGCTGTCCATCCTGGGAGCTGCCTCGATCCCTGCGATCATCACGGCCACCCGCGACCCGCTGCACGTGCTGCGGGTGCCCTGACCCTCGAGCCTGGTCTCGATCGTGTGGCATGCCCGACGGCGGCGCACGATCGGCCTCGCGGTTCGCGGCCGCACCCACCTCGGGATTCGGGGGCGGGCGTCGTCGTTGACGGAGACCGGCCCGCCGGGGTATGATGCCCAATCGGTGAGCGTGGCCCCTTCTTCCTTCGACCCTGCCCGCAGTCTGCCCCTGCCCGTCTCCCTCCTGCTAGGAGTGCTTGATGCTGTCCATCACTGATGCCTCCCGGCGCAACGCATCCGTCGCCCCTGAGCGCAAGCGTTACAGCCGGATTCCCGAGGTCCTGCCGATCCCGGACCTGATCGAGCTTCAGCGGGACTCCTTCCGCTGGTTCATCGAGCAGGGCCTGCGGGAGCTGCTCGACGAGATCAGCCCCATCCAGGACTTCACCGGCAAGGTGATGGAGCTCCATTTCAAGGCGTACGAGTTCGGTGAGCCCAAGTACTCCGAGCTGGAGTGCCGGACGCGCGACCTCACGTTCTCCAAGCCGCTCTACGTCGAGGTGGAGCTGCGCATCAAGGAGACCGGCGAGATCCAGTCGCAGCGGGTCTACATGGGCGACTTCCCCACGATGACGGACCAGGGCACGTTCATCATCAACGGGGCTGAGCGCGTCGTCGTCAGTCAGCTGGTCCGCTCGCCGGGCGTGTACTACACCGCCACGGAGGACCCGGCCACCGGTCGCCCCCTCTACAGCGCCAAGGTCATCCCGAATCGCGGCGCCTGGCTGGAGTTCGAGACCGCCGCGCGCAACCTGCTCTACGTCAAGGTGGACCGCAAGCGCAAGCTGGAGGCGACCAAGCTGCTGCGCGCCGTGGGCTATGAGAACAACGACGAGATGGTCGCCCTGTTCTCGCGCGTGGACACGGGCGAGAACCCGTACATCGCGTCCACCCTGGACAAGGACAGCACCAGCACGCGCCAGGAAGCCCTCATCGAGGTCTACAAGAAGCTGCGCCCGGGCGACCCGCCCACGGGCGACAACGCCGAGAAGCTGGTCGAAAGCCTGTTCTTCAACTTCCGGCGGTACGACCTGGGCCGGGTCGGTCGCTACAAGGTCAACAAGAAGCTCGACCAGGCTGCCGAGCGGATGGGCATGGACCTGCCGCGCGACCAGCGCACCATCAGCCGCGAGGACATCGCCGCGATCGTGGGCCACCTCATCGAGCTCAACAACGGCCTGGGCACCGCCGATGACATCGACCATCTGGGCAACCGCCGCATCCGGGCCAACGGCGAGCTCATCCAGAACGCCTTCCGGGTGGGTCTGCTGCGCATGGAGCGCGTGGTCAAGGAGCGCATGACGATCCAGGAGATCGACAAGGCGACCCCCAACGCCCTCATCAACATCCGCCCAGTGGTGGCGGCCATGAAGGAGTTCTTCGGCGGCAGCCAGCTCTCCCAGTTCATGGACCAGACGAACCCGCTCGCGGAGCTGACCAGCAAGCGCCGCCTGTCCGCGCTGGGCCCCGGCGGCCTGTCGCGGGAGCGCGCCGGCTTCGACGTGCGCGACGTCCACCACAGCCACTATGGCCGCATCTGCCCCATCGAGACACCCGAGGGTCCCAACATCGGGCTCATCGGGTCGCTCGCCACGTACGGTCGGATCAACGACTACGGGTTCATCGAGACGCCCTACCGCAGGGTCAGGCGCACGGTGGCCTGGGACGATCCGGACATCCTGCGCGAGCTGGCGGACGCGGACGTGACCACCAAGGCTGGCGAGGTGGTGCTCCGGAAGGGTGAGATGCTCACGGCCGCGGCGGTCGCGGAGCTCAAGAGGCAGAAGGCCTCGGCGTTCCCGATCAAGCCGCGCGTGACCGACGAGATCGTCTACCTCGCCGCGTATGACGAGGAGGAGAAGGTCGTCGCCCAGGCGAACGCGGAACTCGACGAGCACGGGTACTTCGTGTCCGACCGGGTGCCCGCACGCCACCGCGACCAGTTCCCGGAGGCACGTCCGCAGTCGGTCGACTTCATGGACGTGAGCCCCAAGCAGGTGGTCTCCGTGGCCACCGCGCTCATCCCGTTCCTGGAGCACGACGACGCGAACCGCGCTCTCATGGGCTCCAACATGCAGCGCCAGGCCGTGCCGCTCCTGGAGCCCGAGTCGCCCATCGTGGGCACCGGCATGGAGGGCCGCGCCGCCATGGATTCCGGCCAGGTCGTGCTCGCCAGGCGCGATGGCACGGTCCTGTCGGTGACCGCGGAGCAGATCATCATCGAGCCCGACGCGGGCACGCCCGGCGAGCTGGACACGTACCGCCTGGAGCGGTTCGTGCGCTCCAACCAGGGCACCTGCATCAACCAGCGACCCATCGTGGACGTCGGTGCGCGCGTCGCCAAGGGGCACACCCTGGCGGACTCCTCGTCGACCGACCGGGGCGAGCTGGCCCTGGGCCGCAACATCCTGGTGGCCTTCATGAGCTGGGAGGGTGGCAACTACGAGGACGCCATCGTCATCAGCGACCGGCTCGTGCGTGAGGACATGTTCACGAGCATCCACATCGAGAAGCACGAGCTCGAGTCGCGAGATACCAAGCTGGGACCCGAGGAGATCACCCGGGACATCCCCAACGTGGGCGAGGACTCGCTCAAGGATCTCGATGAGGACGGCATCATCTACATCGGCGCGGAGGTCCAGCCCGGCGACATCCTGGTGGGCAAGATCACACCCAAGGGTGAGACCGAGCTGACCGCGGAGGAGCGCCTGCTGCGCGCCATCTTCGGCGAGAAGGCGCGCGAGGTGAAGGACTCCAGTCTGCGCCTTCCCCATGGGGAGCGGGGCAAGGTCGTGGACGTGCGGGAGTTCAGCCGCGACAAGGGCGACGAACTGCTGCCGGGCGTCAATCGGCTCATCCGCGTGTCGGTCGCCGCGAAGCGCAAGATCTCGGTGGGCGACAAGATGGCCGGCCGGCACGGCAACAAGGGCGTCGTGGCCAAGATCCTGCCACAGGAGGACATGCCCTTCCTGCCCGACGGCACGCCCGTGGACATCATCCTGAACCCGCTGGGCGTGCCGTCGCGCATGAACATCGGCCAGATCCTGGAGACGCACCTCGGCTGGGCGCTCGCGGAGCAGGGCCGGCAGCAGGGTCGGCCCATCAAGGCGGCCACGGCCGTGTTCGACGGCGCATCGGAGGAGCAGATCAAGGACGAGCTCGCGTCCGCGGGCCTGCCCAGGACCGGCAAGGTCCGCCTCCGCGACGGCCGCACCGGCGACACGTTCGATCGGGATGTGACCGTCGGCTACATCTACATGCTCAAGCTCCACCACCTGGTGGAGGACAAGATCCACGCGCGCTCCACCGGCCCGTACAGCCTCATCACCCAGCAGCCGCTGGGCGGCAAGGCGCAGTTCGGAGGCCAGCGGTTCGGCGAGATGGAGGTCTGGGCGTTGGAGGCCTATGGCGCCGCGAACATCCTCCAGGAGCTGCTGACCGTCAAGTCGGATGACGTGATGGGTCGCGTCCAGACCTACGAGGCCATCGTCAAGGGGGAGGACATCCAGCCGCCCGGCGTGCCGGAGTCCTTCAAGGTGCTCATCAAGGAGCTCCAGTCGCTGGGTCTCAACGTCGAGATCCTCAACGAGAACGAGGAAGAGATCCACTTCGCCGAGGATGCCTCGGCGTATCCGCTGCCTGATCTGGGCGGGATCAACCTGGCCGGGTTCGAGGACTAGGCCGGGTCGGCATCCACGACCCATCGGGGCCGCGGTTCTCCGCGCCCCACCGCACTCCCGACGCGACGGCGTCATGAAGGAGAACGATGCTCGAGGTCAACAACTTCAACGCCATCCGCATCTCGCTGGCCTCGCCCGAACAGATCCGTGACTGGTCCAAGGGTGAGGTCACCAAGCCCGAGACCATCAACTACCGGACGCTGCGGCCGGAGAAGGACGGGCTGTTCGACGAGCGGATCTTCGGGCCCTCCCGCGATTGGGAGTGCTACTGCGGCAAGTACAAGCGGATCCGCTACAAGGGCATCATCTGCGACAAGTGCGGCGTGGAGGTCACCCGCGCCAAGGTCCGTCGTGAGCGGATGGGCCACATCCAGCTGGCCAGTCCGGTCAGTCACATCTGGTACTTCAAGGGCACGCCCAGCCGGCTGGGCATCCTGCTCGACATCAGCCCGCGCAACCTCGAGCGCGTGCTGTACTTCGCGCTGTACATCGTCACCTGGGTCGACGAGGACGCTCGGACCCGTCTGCTCCAGCAGCTGGAGGAGGAGGCCGAGGGTCGCGGAGGGCGGGGCGGCAAGGCGCTCTCGGATCTCGAGGACACGCTGCGCAGCGACCTCCACAAGCGCTCGGACGAGTTGAACGCCGGACTCAAGCGCTTCAAGGCGGAGTCCGAGGAGCGCCGCTCGGCGCGCACCTCGCAGCTCGTCGAGGACCAGCAGGCGGCCGAGGCGGCCATCACCGCCCTGGGCAAGGACGCCGCGACCGGCGCCATCGCCTTCGGTGACGAGATCGTCGTGTCCGAGGGTGACAAGGCGGACAAGGACGCCCTGCCCCGCCTGCGCAGGCTGGCGGCGGAGGCGATCGAACAGCTGAACGCCGACATCCAGCGCCTGGAGGCGGAGGAGGAGGCCAGCGTCAAGCGCCAGGTCGACGACATCCGGCTCCAGATGGATGCGACCCTGGAGGCCGAGCGGGATCGCCTGAAGGGCGAGGCGGAGGGCCTGCGCGAGGAGATCCGCAAGGCCAAGGATGAGATCACCCGACTCCAGCCGGGCATGCTCCTGCCCGAGGCCACGCTCGACGGCTTCAGCTTCCGGGAGCTCGACCGGAAGTACGGGTCGGGCATCCGGGGTGCGCAGCGCCTGTTCGGGGCAGGCATGGGCGCGGAGGCCGTGCGTGAGCTGATCACCCGCATGGACCTGGAGGGCATCGCGTCCAAGCTCCACAGCGAGGTCCGGACCACGTCGGGCATGCGCCGCAAGAAGGCCATCAAGCGGCTGCGGCTCATCGAGGCGTTCCGCAAGAGCGGCACCCGCCCGGAGTGGATGATCCTGTCGGTGTTGCCGGTCATCCCGCCGGACCTGCGGCCAATGGTCCAGCTGGACGGTGGCCGATTCGCCACCTCGGACCTCAACGACCTCTACCGACGCGTCATCAATCGCAACAACCGCCTCAAGCGACTGCTGGAGCTGGGCGCCCCGGAGATCATCATCCGCAACGAGAAGCGGATGCTCCAGGAGGCGTGCGACGCGCTCATCGACAACGGCCGACGTGGACGCGCCATCGCGGGCACGGGAAACCATCGCCTCAAGTCGCTGTCAGACATGCTCAAGGGCAAGCAGGGTCGGTTCCGCCAGAACCTGCTGGGCAAGCGCGTGGACTACTCCGGGCGCTCGGTCATCGTGGTGGGCCCGGAGCTGAAGCTCCATCAGTGTGGTCTGCCCAAGAAGATGGCGCTCGAGCTGTTCAAGCCGTTCGTGATGCGCCAGCTGGTGGAGAAGAACTTCGCCCATAACATCAAGAGCGCGAAGCGCATCGTGGAGCGGGTGCGACCGGAGGTCTGGGACGTCCTGGAGGATGTCATCAAGGACCATCCGGTGCTCCTCAACCGCGCACCCACGCTTCACCGCCTGGGCATCCAGGCGTTCATGCCGGTCCTCGTCGAGGGATCCGCGATCCAGATTCACCCGCTGGTCTGCTTCGCCTTCAACGCCGACTTCGATGGTGACCAGATGGCGGTCCACGTGCCGCTGTCCCGGGCGGCCCAGGACGAGGCGCGCCGGATGATGCTGTCGACCGCGAACCTCCTGTCGCCGTCTGACGGCGGGCCGGTCGTGGCGCCCACGCAGGACATGATCCTGGGCTGCTTCTATCTCACGCTCGACCGCGAGGACACGACCGATGCGGACGTGACCCGCTATGCGGATGAGCAGGAGGCGCTGCTGGCGTACGAGATCGGCCGGATCGACACGCGCACGAGCGTCGACGAGCTGCCCAATCACAGCGTGAAGCGGCTGGAGCTCCACAGCCCCATCCAGCTCCCCGTGCTGACCTGGGATGCGGAGTCGGAGTCGGTCGTGGAGCGCGAGGTGCGCACCACCGTGGGCCGGCTGATCTTCAACCAGATCCTGCCGCAGCGACTGCGCTTCCTCAATCGCCGCATGAACCGGGCCGCCCTGCGCGAGGTCGTGTCCGAGTGCTACCGGCTGCTTGGGCCGATCGAGACCGCCCACCTGGTGGATGGCATCAAGAGCGTCGGGTTCCGATACGCGACCCGCGGCGGCATGACCATCGCGGTCAGCGACATCCCGGTCACCGTGGACAAGGCGGGCCTGCTCAGGCAGGCCGACGCCTCGGTCGCCGAGATCGACCGCCAGTTCCAGCGCGGCCTGATCACGGACGACGAGCGCTACGAGAAGGTGGTCCAGGTCTGGCAGCAGACCACCGCCGACGTGGTCGCGGGCATGAAGCCAGAGCCCATCCTGGACGGTGACGGCAAGCCGGTCGGCGGCCTCACCTCGGTGGGCATGATGACCGAGTCCGGTGCGCGCGGCAACAAGGGAAACATCGGCCAGCTGGGCGGCATGCGCGGCCTGATGACCGACCCGTCGGGTCGCATCATCGACGTGCCGGTGCGGTCGAACTTCCGCGAGGGGATGACCGTCCTCGAGTACTTCATCTCCACCCACGGCGCCCGCAAGGGCCTCGCGGACACCGCGCTCAGGACAGCCGACTCGGGCTACCTGACCCGGCGTCTCGTGGACGTGGCCCAGGACGTCATCACGCGCGATGAGGACTGCGGCACGATGGAGGGCACCTGGATCACCCGTGTGGAGACCCAGGAGTTCGCCGGCACGGAGCCCGGCGCGTTCGCCAAGCGGCTCGTGGGTCGTTTCTCGGCGGGACCCATCCACGTCCCGGGGGTACCGGCGGATGACGCACCGATCGTGGAGCGCAACCAGGAGATCGACGAGGCGCTCGCGCTCCAGATCGATGCCGCGGGCGTCGACGAGGCGCTCGTCCGCTCGCCGCTCACCTGCCAGTCGCGGTACGGCGTGTGCCGCACCTGCTACGGTCGCAACCTGGCCACGGGCAACCTGGTGGGCATCGGTGAGGCCGTGGGCATCATCGCGGCCCAGTCGATCGGTGAGCCCGGCACCCAGCTGACGATGCGGACCTTCCACACCGGCGGCGTGGCGGGCCTTGACATCACCGCGGGTCTGCCCCGCGTGGAGGAGCTGTTCGAGGCGCGCATGCCCAAGGGCAAGGCCGAGATCAGCCACATCGATGGCGTCGTGGAGATCATCCAGGGCGAGAACGGCGCGCGGCGCGTCAAGGTGACGAGTCGCGAGGCGTTCGACGTGCCGCTGCGGATCTCGGCGGACCACGAGCTGCTGCTCTCCGACGGGGACAGCGTCGAGGTCAACCAGGTCGTGGCCCGCCTGGAGTCCGACGGTGCGATCGACGAGGTCCGGGCACCCGAGAAGGGCTTCCTGGCGCGGACCGGCGAGGGTCTCCGGATCCATGCCGAGGACGTGGTCGAGCGCGAGTACGCCATCCCGCACAACGCCAAGCTGCTCGTCGAGAACGGCCAGCAGATCCGGGCCGGCGACGCCATCACCGACGGCCCCATCAACCCGCAGGAGTACCTCGAGACACGGGGCCGGGAGGCGGTCCAGCGCTACCTCGTCAAGGAGGTCCAGCGCGTCTACCGCAGCCAGGGCGTGACCATCAACGACAAGCACATCGAGATCATCGTCCGGCAGATGCTGCGCAAGGTCCGCATCGACCAGCCTGGGGACAGCGAGCAGCTGCCCTTCGAGCTCGTGGACCGCTTCGAGTTCGAGGACATCAACAACAAGGTCATGGCGGAGGGTGGCGAGCCATCGACCGCGGAGACCGTGCTGCTGGGCGTCACGAAGGCTTCGCTCAACACGAGCAGCTTCCTGGCGGCCGCCTCGTTCCAGGAGACCACCCGGGTCCTCACGGAAGCTGCCATCAACGGCGCCAAGGACCGGCTGATCGGCCTCAAGGAGAACGTCATCATCGGCAAGCTCATCCCCGCGGGATCGGGTGCGCCGGCCAATGTCGCCGCTCGCCGCGAGGCCGAGCGTCGCATGGCGGCCGAGGCACTCGCCGGCGGCGAGCTGCCGGAGGGCTTCGGCCGGGAGTACAACCCGTTCCTGTCGGGGACCGCGGACGAGTCGACCATCGATGGGGAGCCGAGCTTCCCGGGCGTCGGTGACACCGCCGCGGGCGCAGGGCTGGAGGTCAACCCGTTCCTGGACGATGACGATGACGATGACGAGGACGACGACGAAGCTGGCCTCGAGGCCAACCCGTTCCTGGAGGGCGAGACGGCCTGACGGCGTCGCGTCCCGCGCCACCCGCGACGCCCCGGCCATCCGGCCGGGGCGTCGCCGCGCCCAGGGCAGCGCAGATAGGCTGGATCTGGCCGCGCACCGCCGCGCCCGGATGCGGGCCCGCCGACCCAGGCGCGGGCCCGCCGACCGACTCCCGGGTCGGTGAGCGGCCACAGTCGCCCGACCGTGCCCGCCTTCCCGGGGATCCCGGCCGACGCGCGGCCCATTCCGACGAGATGGGCCCGTCTGGTCCATGGGGTGGCCCAGATTGACAGGGAGCCCGGGGGTTCGTATCGGTCATGGCCGCTGGGCGGCCACGCCACCGACCATCACCGGACTGGCGCGTCGGACGGACGAGACCCGATGGGCTCGCCACAGGACGAGGATGTCGATCGCCCGGACATCGTCGCTGGCCATTCACGCGATCTGAGGGGTCATTGACGGCCGTGACGTCCGCTGCTAGACTCTCCCTTCGTGGCCTGAACCGCCACGATCGGTTCGTGTCGCGTGGCTGCTCGCCTGCGGTCTCCGGACCAGTGACGGGACCTGCGGGTCCGCCGTCACCAGCATCAGACAGATCCTCCGGCAGGCAGACTGCGCTCCGGCGCCGTCGCGCGACCCTGGAGTGGGGCAGCGAGCCCCGACCGCCAACCGCCACCATCGGAACAGGAGTCAGCATTCGTGCCGACGATCAGCCAGCTCGTGCGCAAGGGTCGGAAACCCAAGCTCTCGAAGATCAAGGCCCCGGCCATGCGCAAGAACTGGAACAGTCTGCGCCAGCGCCAGGAGGCAACGCCGGGAGCGCCTCAGAAGCGCGGCGTGTGCCTGCAGGTGCGCACGATGACGCCCAAGAAGCCGAACTCGGCGCTGCGCAAGATCGCCCGCGTCAAGCTCTCCAACCAGATGGAGGTCACCGCCTACATCCCCGGCATCGGCCACAACCTGCAGGAGCACTCCGTGGTGCTGGTGCGCGGCGGCCGGGTGAAGGACCTCCCGTCGGTCAAGTATCACGTCATCCGGGGCACCCTTGATGCCGCCGGTGTCCGCGACCGAAAGCAGGGGCGATCCCTGTACGGCGCCAAGAGGCCCAAGTAATGCCCCGTCGAGCCCAGACGCCGCGCAAGGCGAAGTACGCGCCGGTCCTCACGCGCACCACGGACCGGTTCGTGGTGAAGCTGATGAAGGACGGCAAGAAGGGTCTGGCGGAGCGCATCCTGCGGCAGGCGCTGGCGCGCGCGGAGGCCCAGGCGCACCGTCCCGGCCTGGAGGTCCTGGAGACCGCGCTGCGCAATGCCACGCCGCTCATCGAGGTGAAGCCGCGTCGCGTGGGCGGGGCCACGTACCAGGTCCCGGTGGAGATCCGCGGCGATCGCCGGATGTCGCTGGGAGTGCGCTGGCTCGTGCAGTCGGCCCGCAAGCGCAATGGCAAGTCGATGAGCGAGAAGCTCGCCTTCGAGCTCGTGGATGCCATGAACGGCCTGGGTGCCGCCGTCAAGCGGCGCGAGGACACACACAAGATGGCCGAGGCCAACCGGGCCTTCAGCCACTTCAAGTGGTAGAAGGACAGGTCTGAGCATGGCACGCGAAGTCCCCCTCGAGCGGACCCGCAACATCGGGATCATCGCCCACATCGACGCTGGCAAGACCACGACGACGGAGCGCGTGCTCTTCTACACCAAGAAGATCTACAAGCTCGGCGAGGTCCACGAGGGCGCCGCCACGATGGACTGGATGCCCCAGGAGCAGGAGCGGGGCATCACCATCACGGCTGCCGCGACGACGGCGTTCTGGAAGGACCATCGCCTCAACATCATCGATACGCCCGGACACGTGGATTTCACGGTGGAGGTCGAGCGCTCACTGCGGGTGCTGGACGGCGCGGTCGTGGTGTTCGACGGCGTCGCCGGGGTGGAGCCGCAGTCGGAGACGGTCTGGCGCCAGGCCGACAAGTACGGCGTGCCGCGCATCTGCTTCATCAACAAGCTTGATCGCACGGGTGCCGACTTCTGGCGTGACGTGGAGTCGATCCGCAGTCGCCTGGGTGGCGCCGCCGACCGTCGGTTCATGCCCATCCAGCTGCCCATCGGTCGCGAGGACCAGTTCAAGGGGATCGTGGACCTCATCCGGATGGTCGCCATCCGCTACAACGACGACCTGGGCAAGGACATCGTGGAGACCGCCATCCCCGATGACATGCAGGCGGAGGCGGAGCAGCATCGGGCGGCGCTGCTGGACGCCGTCGCGGAGATGGACGACGAGCTCACCCTGAAGTACCTGGAGGGCGAGGAGCTCACGGTCGCGGATGTCAAGCGCGGCCTGCGGCTGGGCGTGCTGTCATCCCGGCTGGTGCCCATCCTCACCGGTTCCGCGCTCAAGAACAAGGGCGTCCAACCCATGCTCGACGCGGTCGTGGACTACCTTCCGTCACCGCTTGACATCCCGGCCATGCGGGGCGTCGACCCCAACACGGAGGTCGAGATCCTCCGCGAGGCGTCGGACGGCGAGCCGTTCTCGGCCCTCGCCTTCAAGATCGCCGCGGACCCCTTCGTCGGCAAGCTCGCCTTCTTCCGCGTCTACTCGGGAACCCTCAAGGCCGGGTCGTACGTGCTGAACCCTGGCAAGGGCAAGCGCGAGCGCATCGGCCGCATCCTGCAGATGCATGCCAACCACCGCGAGGAGATCGACCAGGTCTACGCGGGGGACATCGCCGCTGCCGTGGGCCTCAAGGACACCTTCACCGGTGACACCCTGTGCGTCCCCGAGGCGCCGGTGGTGCTCGAGTCGATGACCTTCCCCGAGCCGGTCATCGAGGTCGCCATCGAGCCCAAGACGAAGGCGGACCAGGACAAGCTGACCATCGCGCTCCAGCGCCTTGCCGAGGAGGACCCGACGTTTCGGGTCAAGACCGACGAGGAGAGCGGGCAGACGCTCATCGCGGGCATGGGCGAGCTGCACCTGGACGTGCTGGTGGACCGCATGGTGCGCGAGTTCCGCGTCGCCGCCAACGTGGGCAAGCCGCAGGTGGCCTACCGTGCCACGGTCCGCAGGCAGGCCCAGGGCAACGGGCGCTTCGTGCGCCAGACGGGCGGCCGGGGCCAGTACGGCCACGCGGTCATCAGGCTGGAGCCCAACGAGAAGGGCGCGGGCTACGAGTTCGTGGACAAGATCGTGGGCGGCATCATCCCCCGCGAATACATCAAGTCCATCGACGCGGGCATCAAGGAGGCGCTCGAGAGCGGGCCATACGGCAACGTGCCCATGGTCGATGTGAAGGCGACCCTCTTCGATGGCTCGTTCCACGAGGTGGACTCGTCCGAGATGGCGTTCAAGATCGCAGGATCGATGGCCCTCAAGGACGCCGTCGAGAAGGCGGATCCCACCATCCTCGAACCGATCATGAAGGTCGAGGTCACGATGCCCGAGGAGTTCATGGGCGATGTGATCGGCGACCTGAACGCGCGCCGTGGCCAGATGGAGGGGATGGACAATCGCAGCGGCACGCAGGTCGTCCGCGCGTTCGTCCCCCTCGCCGCGATGTTCGGCTACGTGACGGACCTGAGGTCCATGACCCAGGGGCGCGCGACATCCTCGATGGAGTTCTCGCACTACGCGGAGGTACCGCGATCGGTGGCCGAAGAGCTGATCCAGAAGTCCAAGGTCTGAGACCCACCCACCGCAGTCATCCCCGACCACACAGGGACCACCCGCCGGCATCCCCCGGGATCGCAAGGAGAGCGCACGCAAGATGGCCAAGCAGAAGTTCGAGCGCACCAAGCCGCACGTCAACGTCGGCACCATCGGCCACATCGACCACGGCAAGACCAGCCTGACCGCGGCCATCAGCAAGTACCTGGCGCTCAAGGGCCAGGCGGCCTACCGCGCCTTCGACTCCATCGACAACGCCCCCGAGGAGCGCGAGCGCGGCATCACCATCGCGATCTCCCACGTGGAGTACG
>DAOTUU010000051.1:0-99858 GCA_034436555.1 Chloroflexota bacterium
CGTCGGCTGCGCGAGCGACTGACCGGCGGCACGGTCCTGCGCGAGGAGGTCATCCGCCACTGGCACAGCTACGTGGGCGCCGATCAGGTCACGCGACTCTTCTCGTCCGGTGTGGGCCGCCTCCGGGGCACCCTCCTGACGCTCGTGCGGGGCACGCCGCCGCCGCCCGTGTCGCCCGTCCAGCAGGGCGCCGCGGATGATGTCGCGGCGGTCGTGGTGGGCCACGCGTCCGAGGCGGCCCGCCGCGCGGCGACGCACTGGGCGGCGGACCCGGTGGGCGCGCCAATCGTGGCGGCACATCCCGACCTGTGGACGGCGACGCCCGACCTGGCCGCCCGGACGCGCGATGCGGTGGACGGCTGGGTGCGCGGCATCGCCGCGGACGTGGCGACCCGGGGCGCGGACCGCAGGGATGTCGCGCGGGTGGCGTCCGTGAGCGTCAACGCGGGCGCGGTCACGATCATGCTCCTGACGTTCGCGCACACCGGGGGCATCACGGGCGCCGAGGTGGGCGTCGCGGCCGCGACCGCGTTCCTCAACCAGAAGCTGATGAATGCGATCTTCGGCGAGGCGGCGGTCCAGGCGATGATCGACCGGGCGCGCGAGCAGCTGGTGGCGGTCACCGACGACCTGCTGGCACGGGAGGAGGCGCGCTTCACCGACCTGGTGGCCGACGGGGCGCAGCTGCGCGACCTGGCCGCGGAGCTCGCAGCCACGGTCGCGGGCGACGGTGCCGTCCCTGCGACAGGGCACCCATGAGCGACGTCGAGCGGGCGAGCCTGGGGGAGGTCACCGACCGACTGGATGCGGCGATCGCGGCCGCCCGGACGCTGGGACTCGACACGCGCGCGGCGGAAGCGGCACGCGTCACCATCGCCGAGCGCGACGGCTATCCCGCGAAACTGTATGTGCTGGCGCTGGCGGGCGGCACCGGCGTGGGCAAGTCGAGCCTGCTCAACGCGATCGCGGGCCAGATGATCAGCGCGGCCGGGGCCAGGCGGCCCACCACCGGGGCTCCGGTGGCCTGGGTCCCCGCCGGGGCCGCACAGGATGCCGCGCCGCTGCTCGCCTGGCTGGGGACCGCGGAGGTCCACGAGCGGCCCGTCATCGGCGGGTCGCCGGTCGCCGTCGTGGACCTGCCTGACCTCGATTCGATCGCGTCGGACCATGCGGCACGGGTGGACGCGGTGCTGCCGCGCGTGGATGCGGTGCTGTGGGTCACGGACCCCGAGAAGTACCACGACGCGGTCCTCCACGACCGTTACCTCCGGCGCTGGATGCGCCGACTCGCGCACCAGGCTGTCGTGGTCAACAAGGTCGACCGGCTGACCCTCGATGACGCCGAGCGGGTGCGCGCGGACCTCGTCGCGCGCCTGCGCGCCGAGGGGCTGCCACGCGTGCCCGTGCTGCTCGCCTCCGCGACGCACGGAATCGACCCGCTCGAGGCGTGGATCGCGCGGAGCGCGGAGGCCAAGGCGATCGTGACGGGCCGCCTGGTCGCCGCGGCCGGCGCAGCGATCCATGACCTCGCGGTCGCCGCAGGCGTGGCGGGTCCGGCGGCACCTCCCCCGCTCGTCGATCCGGCACGTCGCGAGGCCGCCGTGATCGCCGCCGCGCACGAGATCCTGGTGACGCTGGACCTGGTCGGCCTGCGCGAGCAGGCCGTGGCCGCGACGCGCCTCGCCGCCCGGCCACGCGGTGGCGGCCCGCTGGGGGTGGCCCGCTCGCTGCTCAGCCGGGGTGCGGGCCAGGCGGCGCGGACCGCCGATCCGGAGGGTCACCTCCGGCGCTGGCGGGAGCGAGGCGCGCTGACCCGTGCGGTGGGCCCCATCCGGGACCTGGTCACCGACGTGCTGCCGGCGCTGCCCCCGGCGGCCCGGCCCGGGCTGGCCTCCCTCGCCGATCCGGCCACCCTGACGGAGCGCTTCGCGGTCGCCGCTGATCGCGCGGTGGCCGGCCCGGGCGGCAGCTTCCGGGCGCCGACCAGTCACTGGTGGCCGGTGCTGGGGGTGGGACAGCTGCTGGCCACGGCCGCCGGGGTCGTCGGCGTCGTGTGGCTGCTGAGCCTGTGGATCGCGGCGGGGTCCGTTCCCACGCCCGCCTGGGAGGTGCCGCTGCTGGGTGCCATGCCCGCGCCCGCGGTGCTCATCCTGGCCGGGCTGGCCGGGTGGTTCGCCCTCGGCCGGGTCCTGGTCTGGCATGCCGGGCGAATGGGTCGGGCGTGGGCGGATCGCCTGGGCCGGGCGATCCAGCACGAGGTCTCCCGGGTCGTGCGCGAGTCGGTGGAGCAGCCGATCCTCGGGCGCGACGCCGCACGGCGCGCACTCTGGGAGGCCACGCGCCTCACCGCCTGAGGTGGACGGGCACCTCGTGCTCGTCGCCGCGGACCACCGAGCGCGTCCACGCCATGCGCGGCGCGCGCCCTGGAGGTTCCCGTCGGGCAGCCGCAGTGTGCGCGCCTGGGCGTCTCGGGACACGACCATGACCCCGGGACCGTTGCGTAGAGCCGCAGGATGCCGGCGCCGGTGCCATCTGTCACCAGTGGCTTCCTCGATGAGGAGTGGCCTGCGCGTGGCCGCCCAGCGGCCATGACCGGCGAGATCCCGGCGCGGCTCGTCGGTCCGGGCCGCTGCATGGACCGGACGGGTCCGTCTCGCCGGGATGGTCCGCGCGTCGGCCCGGATCGACGTGGTCACGGCCGCGGTCGGTCACCGATGGCCGCTCAGCGGTCCGGGGTCGGTCCGGGGGCCCACGCGGTCCGGGGTCGGTCCGGGGGCCCACGCGGTCCAGGGTCGGCCCGGGGGCCCACGCGGTCCGGGGTCGGTCCGGGGGCCCACGCGGTCCGGCCCCAGCCTCGTGACGGTCGCGCCACCGAACGGTGTGCCGCGGCCCGTCAGCTACGCGCTGACCTCGTGGACCGGGCGCCCGTCCCGCTCGAACGCGGTGAGATTGTCCACGGTGGTCCGGGCGATGGCGCGGAGCGCGTCCTCGGTGAAGAACGCCTGGTGCGCCGTGACCAGGACGTTGGGGAACGTCAGCAGCCGCGCGAAGACGTCGTCGCGCAGGATCTCCCCGGACAGGTCCTCGAAGAACAGCGCGTCCTCCTCCTCGTACACGTCCAGGCCCAGGTGGCCGACCGTGCCGTCCTTGAGCGCCTCGATGACGGCCTCCGTGTCCACCAGGCCGCCGCGGCTGGTGTTGATGAGCATCACGCCGCGCTTCATGCGCGCGAGGGCGTCATGTCCGATGAGGTGATGCGAGTCCTTGGTGAGCGGAGCGTGGAGCGCCACGATGTCCGCCTCGACGAGCAGCGTGTCGAGAGGCACGTACACCCCACCCACGCCCTCGACGGCCGCGCTCGGGAGTGGGTCGTGGGCCAGGATGCGGCAGCCGAAGCCGGCCATGATGCGCGCGAAGATCGCGCCGATGCGCCCGGTGCCCACGACGCCCACGGTGCGGCCGTGAAGGTCGAAGCCCATCAGCCCGTCCAGCGCGAAGTTCCCGTCTCGCACCCGGTTGTAGGCGCGATGCGTCCGCCGGTCCAGCGCGAGGATGAGCGCCACCGCGTGCTCCGCGACCGCATGCGGCGAGTACGCCGGCACGCGGCAGACGGCGATGCCGAGCGCCCTGGCCGCGGCGAGATCCACGTTGTTGAAACCTGCGGCGCGCAGTGCCACCAGCCGGACCCCCTCGCGGGCGAGGATCTCCAGCACGGCCCGGTCCAGGACGTCATGGACGAAGACGCAGACCGCACGGGCGCCGCTCGCCAGCGACGCCGTCTCGACGGTCAGGCGCGCCTCCAGGAACCGCAGGTCCAGGCCGGCGTCCGCGCTCGCCGCGAGCAGGAACCGCTGGTCGTAGGGCTTGGTGGAGAAGACCGCGACCCGCATCGGCTCAGGGCAGCCGCTCCAGGCCGATCGCGATCGTGGTGCCCGCGTTCTGCTGGAAGATCTCGGTGCCCAGCAGCACGCCCGTGGCCACGTCGTACTGGCCGCGGATGCGGTTGCCGGGCATCTCCGTGCGGATGATCACCGAGTCGCCTCCCTGCCACGCGGGCGTGTCCTCCACCGACACGCGCAGCTGGGTCAGCGGGTTCTCGTCGAGCACCTGGCCCGACCGCATCGCGGCCAGCGAGGGCGGGTCCCACCACCACGATCCGGTCCCCGTGCCGATCGCCGTGGCGTCGGCAGGTGACGGCGTGCCGTTGAAGTCGATGGTGTTGCGGAAGCGCACGTTCGCCCAGGTCGGGCCGCCCGGCGAGAACGTGGCATCGGTGCTGTAGCCGAAGGTCATCGGCTGGCTCATGGCATCCATCGGGTTGACGAACGTGTAGCTTCCAGCCCAGCGCAGCCCGCTGGTCCGGTCGACCCACTCCGGCAGCGCGGTCCCGATGCCCGGCGTGGTCCGCTGGCGAACCTGGACCAGCTGGCGGAAGCCGAGGAACGAGTTGGCCTGGGGCGGTGCCTCGCCCGGGGCGGCGAAGGGCGAGAACGCGCCGTCCTGGCGGCTCGACGACACCATCAGCAGGCCCGACGCCCGGTCCCACGTCCACGACTGGTAGCCCCCGGCGCCGTCGCTGACCAGGCTGACGGCCTCGAACGTGCGTCCGTCCAGGGTGTATGGGCCTGTGAGCACCTGGAGACTGCCGTACCCCTCGGCCGCGATCCGCTCCAGCAGTGCCGGATGCATCCAGACCCCGTCCACCACCGACCCGGGCACCTTCGACCCACCGAGCGGAGCGATCGTGAACGTGCCGCCCAGCCGGTCGATGGACAGGAGCGTGACGCTCGTGACCACATCCGCACCCTCGAGCGCGACCACGTCCACCACCGCGTAGCCGTCGCCGGCTCCCGAGCCCGTCCCCTCCCCCGACTCATCGGTGCGCCGGTACTTCTTGCCGGTCTTGGGGTCCTCCCAGGTGCCGTTCGGGTCCTCCACCCACTGGTGGCGGCTCTGGGCCACGGTCGCCGCGGCGACGTACCAGGTGAGCTGCGACCCCACGCCGATCTGCGGCGGGACCCCCAGCGTGGCCGTCTCCGGAAAGACCTGCGCGAGGATGCTCTCCTGGGCGGCGACCGGTCCGACCGCGACCGGGCTCACGGCGCCGAGCGTCCCCAGGAGGACGCCGAGCGCCAGCAGTGCGCGCCGTCGAGCGTGGCGAGAGGACCCCATGGGCGACCATCCTCCGGAGAACAGGCAGTCGCCGTACGATACCCGACGCGCTCCGCCCCGGCGTCCACCACGCCTCGGCGCATCGGCGACAATGGGTGCCCGTGTCGATCCGACGCCTCCGAATCCTGTTCGTCGCGTCCGGCATCGCGCTCGGGTTCACGCTGCCCTGGAACGTGCCGCAGCTCGCGCAGGCGGGCCTGGATCCGGGCCAGGTGGGAGGCGTCCTGGGCATGGCCGCCCTCCTCTCGCTCGTCGGGTACCCGGCGTGGGGACTCGTCGCGGACACCCTCCTGGGCCGGGACCGGACGCTCGTGGTGGCGGCGCTGCTGGCCGCGGCATCGGGCGTGGGGATCCTGCTGAGCGCCGACCGCCCGGACTGGCTGGCGACGTTCATCATCGCCCAACTCGTGTGCGTCGCACCATGGGCACCCATCTCCGACGCGCTCGCGCTCGGCGTCCTGGGGACGGGTGCGCGCAGCTATGGGCGGATCCGCAGCGGCACCTCCGCGGGGTGGGTGGGGGCGGTGCTCCTGGCGGGTGCCATCGCCACCACGGCGGGGCTCCAGCCGGTGCGCGGTCTGTTCGTGGTCGCCGCGCTGGCGATGGCCGCGGTCGCCGCGGCGGGACGCACGCCGCAGATCGCGTCCCGGCGTCCCGGCCGACCCACCAGGGGGGAGCGCCTCACATGGGCCGGCTTCCGCGGCACGCTGCGCGCCTCGCCCATCTTCCTGCCGTTCCTGGCGGTGCTGCTGCTGGCGAGTCTCGCCACCAACGCCTCGTATGCCTTCATCTCGCTGCGCATCCTCGATGAGGGCGGCGGCCCGATGCTCCTCGCGCTCGCGGCCGCGATGCCCGCGGTCGTGGAGGTGCCGACGTTCACGATGGTCGGCCGGCTCGCCGACCGATTCGGGCTGCGGGCGCTGTACCTGGCGGGATCGATGTTCACGGCGACCCAGATGCTCATCATCGCGATCGCCCCCGTCCCGGCGATCATCGCGCTGGTGCGGCTCCTCGACGGCGCCGGATTCGCGCTCCGGTACAGCTCCATCGTGCTCATCACGGGCGCCGCCCTCCCGGACCGGCTGCGGGCCACCGGCCAGTCCATCGCGTCGCTGATGACGAGCGGCGTCGCGCCCATCGTCTCGGTGCCGGTGGGCGGCTGGGTCTACGGCGCGTTCGGCGGCAGCACGCTGTTCGCGGCATGCTCCGCGGTGCTGTGGGTGGCCACCGCCGTGGCCTCACGGGTCCTGGCACCCCTCACCGCGCAGCGACGCGCGGCCCCAGCCGAGGACGCCCATCCGACGACGACGCCCGGCGCCTGACCGGCGGCCACGCGCTGGTCAGTCGTCCGCCGCGGCGAGCACCCGCTGGAGCGCCTTGTCCAGCACCGGCGCCAGCGACCGCGCGAAGCTGGCCGTGAGATGGTGGTCGTCGCGGTAGCGGATGAAGCCATCCGCCGCGACGGGGCACGACGATCGGTCGCACAGCACCCGGCTGAAGTCGAGCAGGGCCGCGTCGGCGACCTTGGCGGCGGCCTTCTCGCGCTCCGGCACACCACCCCAGGTGAGCATGGAGCGCGGCACCGCGCAGGGACGGACGTCTCCCCGATTCCGCGACAGGCAGGCCGGCGCGTCCTGGTCGCCCCAGGGCGTGTCCACGATGACCACCTTCGCGCCGGGCACCCTGGCCAGCGCCTCCCCGATGGCGCGCCCCTGGGCCGTGGGCGACTCATCGGCGTCTCGAAGCGGGTGGAACCAGCGCAGCTGGGTCGTGATGACGAGGTCCGGCTGGAGGCGCTTCAGCTTTCCGATGGCATCCTCCACGAAGTCGGTGCACTCCGGATAGTCGCGCTTCTGGAGCGTGTTCCGGAGCGGCATCAGGGTGAAGGGGCAGCTCACCTTGGTCATCACCACCAGCCGCCAGTCGCGTGCCTTGGCGATCCGCTCCAGGGCGGGGAACCAGTGGGCCGCGTGCGAGTCCCCGACCAGCGCGACGATGAACTCGCCGCCTCGGTCGCCATAGACGCAGTCGGGGACCGCGCGGACGGGCTCGAAGGCGAGGCAGCCGTCAGAACGGAGGCGCTCCTCGTCATCGCGCGCGGCCCGCAGCGGCGGCCGGACATCGGCGGGCAGCGCGTAGGACACGGGCGTGGCCTTCGGCGTGCGCTCGGGCCTCGGCGTGGGCGTGGCGGTCGGCGCGGCCGTGGGCGTGGCGGCCGGCGCGGGCGCGGGCGATGCGGCCGGCGCGGGCGTGGGCGTGGCGGTCGGCGCGGCCGTGGGCGTGGCGGTCGGCGCGATGGACGACGACGGCGACGGGCCCGGTGATGGTGACGGGGGCGGGCGGTGGATCGCGGCATCCGGGATCACCGGGACGCCCGGCGGCGGGATGGGCGGGGCGTGCGCGGTCGGAGGCGGGCTCGGCGTGGGGGCGGGCGAGGCGACCTGCGGTGACGGGGTGGCGGGAGCGGGGGAATCGCCGGGCAGCACCACCAGCGGGTCGTCCGACGCCCCCGGAGGCACCAGCACCGGATCGTCGCTCGCCCCCGGCGAGGCATCGATGTCCAACGGCGGGTCGGACGGCGCAGGTCCGACGGCCGTCACGCCATCACCCTGACCGAACACCCCGGCGTCGCCGCTCACCGCCGCCACGGCCACCGACGCCCCCACGACCAGCACGATCGTGGCCACGCCGCCCGCGAGCGTCCGGCGCGTCTGCGGGGACAGCCGACCGACCCCCTCGCGGATGGGCTCCTCCAGCCACAGCGTGGACATCGTCGCCATCAGGATGGCGATCGCCACCAGCGCCAGCCGGGATGCCGGAGCCAGTTCGCCCCCCAGGTACCACATCGGCAGCACGAGCAGCGGCCAGTGCCACAGGTACAGCGCGTAGCTGATGCGCCCGGTGAAGCGGAGCGGCCCGAACCCGAGCACCGCGGCGGGCCCCCAGCGCCGATCGCCGCCGAGCACCAGGGCGGCGGCGGCGGCGACCGGCAGTGCGGCGGCGGTGCCGGGCCAGGCCAGGTCGCCCGTGTAGCTGACACCCGCCCACGCCACACCCGCCAGCCCGGCCCAGGCGAGCATGCCCAGAAGTCGACCCCCGCGCGCCAGCCACGGCAGCGCCACGGCCACGAGCCCGCCCAGGGCAAGCTCCCACGCCCGCGTCAGCAGCAGGTAGAACGCCCAGTCCGGAGCCGCGTCCGTCAGCCACACGCTCCATGCGAACGAGCCCGCGGTGATGGCCGCGAGCAGCACCCCCGCCCACAGCCGGGGATGGGGCAGCCGGGTGACCGCGATGAGCAGCACCGGCCAGAACAGGTAGAACTGCTCCTCCACCGAGAGCGACCAGAAATGCAGGAACGGCGACGGTTCGCCCGGCACCGCGAAATAGCCGCCCTGGGTCGCGAAGCGCAGGTTGGACACCCAGACCGCCGCCGACGCGCCATCCATGGCCACGCGCGGCACGTCCAGCGGCGCGACCGCGACCAGCGAGCCCAGCAGGGTGACGAGGATGACGACCGAGGACGCGGGCAGCAGCCGGCGCATGCGCCGGGCGTAGAAGGCGCCCAGCGCGATGCGGCCCGATCGCTCGCGCTCGCGCAGCAGCAGCCCGGTGATGAGGAATCCCGAGATGACGAAGAAGACGTCGACGCCGATGAAGCCGCCGGTCACGCCGAAGGGGCCGGCGTGATAGATGACCACGAGCAGCACGGCGATGCCGCGCAGCCCTTCGATGTCGGGTCGATAGGTGTCGCTCCGGTGCGCGACGACACGACCGGTGCCGGAAGACATGTGGACTCCAGGTCCAGCGGGGGCTCTCGACCCGATTCAGGGGGCCGGCGCGATTCCTGTCAAGCACCCCTCGCGCCGGCGCGCACCGCACGGCGAGCGGGAGAGCATCTCGCGATGGTGCGTCCAGCGGCCGGTGCGCGGCGCGTCCCCCCGACCGTGCGCGGGCGCGCGAGTTCCGGCAGCATGGGCACCACCGAGCCCGCACCAGGAGCCACCGTGGACCTCGACCGCTTTCCGCGCCAGCCGCTGCTGTTCGGCCCGTCCCCGCTGCAGCCGCTGCGCCGCCTGTCCGCGCACCTCGGCGGCGAGGTCGAGCTGTGGGCCAAGCGCGAGGACTGCAACAGCGGGCTCGCCTTCGGCGGCAACAAGGTGCGCAAGCTGGAGTACCTCGCCGCGGACGCGCTCGCCCAGGGCGCGGACACGCTCGTGAGCATCGGCGGCGTCCAGTCCAACCATACCCGCGCCGTGGCGGCGACCGCGGCCCACCTGGGCCTCAAGGCCGTGCTCGTCCAGGAGCACTGGGTGGAGTGGCCGGACGTGATCTACGACAAGGTGGGCAACATCCTGCTGTCGCGCCTGATGGGAGCCGATGTGCGCCTCGTCGCTGACGGCTTCGACATCGGGTTCCGACCCAGCTGGGAGCAGGCCATCGAGTCGGTCCTCGCCGCGGGTGGCAGGCCCTACCCCATCCCGGCGGGCGCCTCCGACCATCCGCTGGGTGGTCTCGGGTTCGCGGGCTGGGCCATGGAGGTCCAGCGCCAGGAGCGCGATCTGGGCGTCTTCTTCGACACCATCGTGGTCTGCTCGGTGACCGGCTCCACGCAGGCCGGCATGATCGCGGGGTTCGCCGCCCAGGACCGGCCGCGCACCATCATCGGCATCGACGCCTCGGCCACGGTGCTCCAGACCTGGGACCAGATCGCGCGCATCGCGCGCCGGACGGCGGACCTCATCGGGCTGGGGCGAGACCTCGAGGACGACGAGATCGTGCTCGAGGACGGCTACCACGGCGGCATCTACGGCGTCCCCGACTCGGCCACCAGGGACGCCATCCGGCTCGCCGCGCGGACGGAGGGCATGATCACCGACCCGGTCTACGAGGGCAAGTCCATGGCGGGCATGATCGACCTGGTCCGGACCGGCGCCATCCGGCCCGGATCGACCGTGCTGTACGCCCACCTGGGCGGCCAGCCGGCCCTCAACGCGTATGCGGGTGCCTTCTGAGGCCGGACGACCGACGGATCGCCGAGCCCGTCGCGGGATGACCGGCGCCCCGTCGCACACGACGCTGCCACCCCAGACCCGGCCGCCCATCGAGCGGGTCCTGACGCCGTTCAAGGAGTTCTTCCGGTCCACCGTGTCCGGCGGGCTGCTGCTGATGGTCGCGGCGGTCGTGGCGCTCATCTGGGCGAACTCGCCCTGGTCCGCCTCGTATCACGAGCTGTGGCACACGCCGATGACCGTCGGCATCGGCGAGTTCGTGCTGTCCAAGCCGATCCTGTTCTGGATCAACGACGGCCTGATGGCCGTGTTCTTCCTGGTGGTCGGCGTGGAGATCAAGCGCGAGCTGCTGGTGGGCGAGCTGGACACGCGCACCAAGGCCGCCCTGCCCATCGCGGCGGCCGTCGGCGGTGCCATCCTGCCGGCGGCCATCTTCGCGCTCGTCGTGGGCGGCGGCCTGGGCCAATCGGGCTGGGGCATCCCCATGGCCACCGACATCGCGTTCGCGCTGGGCGTCCTGGCGCTGCTCGGATCGCGCGTGCCGGTGGGCCTGCGGATCCTGCTGACGGCCCTGGCGATCGCGGATGACCTGATGGCGGTGCTGGTCATCGCGGTGTTCTACACGACGGACCTCCACCCGGACATGCTGCTCGCCGCGGGCGGGGTGTTCCTGGTCCTGCTCCTGGCGAACCGCGGCGGCGTCCGCCATCCGGTGGTCTACGGCGCCCTGGGCGTGCTGCTGTGGCTGTTCGTGCTGCGGTCCGGGGTCCACGCGACCATCGCCGGCGTGCTGCTCGCGGTGGCCATCCCGGCGCGGGTCCGCATCGACCCGGCCGACTTCGTGACCCGGGCGCGGGCGATCGTGGACCGGTTCGAGCGGACGGTCATCGGCGAGGCGCGCGCCGCCGTGGAGGAGGACCACGAGGATCTGTGGGAGCTGGAGACGACCGCGGAGCAGGCGCAGGCCCCGATGCTCCGGCTGGAGCACACGCTCCACCCCTGGGTCAGCTTCCTCATCGTGCCCCTGTTCGCGCTCGCCAACGCCGGGGTGACCATCACGCCCGAGGTCCTGGGCATCCCACCCGATCCGATCATCATCGGCGTCGTCCTGGGTCTCGTGGTCGGCAAGCAGGTCGGCATCACCACCGCGGCGTGGCTCGTGGTGCGCTCCGGACGCGCGGTCCTGCCCGACGGCGTGACCTGGCGACATATCTACGGCGTGGGCTGGCTGGGTGGCATCGGCTTCACGATGTCGCTGTTCATCGCGGAGCTCGCCCTCGGCGGACCGGAGCTGTCCATGGCCAAGGTGGGCATCCTGGGGGCATCGATCATCGCGGGCGTCGGCGGCTCCCTGCTGCTGCGCGCGTGGGCGCCGCGCGGGACGGGACCGAGGGGAGGATCCCACGCCTGACCCGGGACCGCTGACGGCGCGGACCGACCGCGCGGGCCGGATCGAGCTCATCGCGCTCATCGGGGCGCTCTCGGCGTTCGCGCCACTGGCCGTGGACATGTACCTGCCCTCACTGCCCCAGCTGGCGGCGGAGCTGGGCACGAACGCCGCGGTCATCGGGCTGACGCTCACCGCCTGCCTCGTGGGTCTCGCCCTGGGCCAGCTGGTGGCGGGCCCGGTGAGCGACCGGATGGGACGGCGACGCCCGCTGCTCGCGGGACTGGTGGCCTTCACGCTGGCCTCGCTCGCCTGTGCCGCGGCCGCAGATGCGACCCAGCTCATCGCGTACCGGGTGGTCCAGGGCCTCGCCGGCGCGGCAGGCATCGTCATCGCGCGGGCGGTCGTCCGGGATCTGCACACCGGGGCCGCGCTGGCGCGCTTCTTCGCCCTCACGATGCTCGTGAACGGGCTCGCGCCCATCCTCGCGCCGATCATCGGCGGCCAGCTGCTGGGGATCACCTCCTGGCGCGGGGTGTTCGTGGTGCTGGCGGGCATCGGCGCGCTGCTCCTCGTGGCAGTCTGGCTCCGCCTGGGCGAGTCCCTGCCTCCCGAGCGTCGCAGGACCGGGGGCATGGACGAGCTGGTGCGCACGTTCCGGTCGCTGCTGACCGACCGCCGGTTCGTGGGCTATTCCCTCGCCTCCGCCCTGTCGTTCACGGCGATGTTCTGCTACATCTCCAGCTCCCCGTTCGTGCTCCAGGAGCACTTCGGGCTGTCGCCCCAGGCGTTCAGCCTCGCCTTCGCGGTCAACGCGATCGGCGTCGTCGCCCTGGGTCAGCTGAGCGGCGTCCTGGTGGGACGGGTGGCACCCCAGCGACTGATGATGGCCGGGCTCGTCCTCCAATGTGCAGGTGGACTGGTCCTGGTCATCGCGGCTGCGGGAGACGCCAGCCTGCCGGTCATCCTCGTGGGGTATCTGCTCACGGTCGCCCCGCTGGGCCTCGTCCAGCCGAACGCGAGCGCGCTGGCCCTGGCGGACCAGGCGGCACACGCGGGGTCCGCATCGGCGATCCTGGGCGCGACCTCGTTCCTCGTGGGCGCCGCGATCGCCCCGCTCACCGGCCTGTCAGCCGGCGCCAGCGTCCTGCCACCCATGGTGGTCATCGCGGCATCGGCCCTGGGCGGTCTGGTGGTGCTGGTGGTGGCCACGCGAGGACGGACGGGACGGACCACCGTCCGGTCGGTCCTGTGAAGAGCGGGTCACCAGCCGCGGGTGCGGACCGGGCGGATGCGCACCGGGACGCTGAAGTCGAGCGCGGTCCGGTGGACCTCCAGACCCCAGTGCGCGAGCGGCTCCCGGAACTTCGCGGCGTAGACCTCGTGGCGGTCGGACGGCAGCGTCGTGGGATCCGCCACCGCCTCGCCCTCCATGATCGGCGCGTGGTCGCCGTACGGATCGCTCTGGAGCGTGAACGCCACCTGCGGATGCGCCGTGATATCGCGCAGCTTCGGGGTGTCCGGCTGGGAGTGGAACAGGATCGTGCCGTCCTCCCACAGGAAGCTCACGGGCGACGACTGGAGGCGGCCGTCCGGCGCGCGCGTGGTCAGCCAACCGATGAGGTCGGTCTCCAGGGGCTCTCGGGCCCAGGCGGCACCGGCGTCGGTGGGCTCGGGGTCGGTGCTCATGAGGCCGATGATCGGCCGCGCCCCGAATACCATCGCGGGATGCAGTACGGCATCGTATTGACCACCGGGGAGCCCCGGGGGCTGGCCGCGCTCGCTGCCGCGGCGGAGTCGGCGGGCTGGGATGGCGTGTTCACCTGGGATGCCATCGCCATCGAGGGGATGACCTGCTGGGATCCCTGGAGCCTGCTCGCCGCCATGGCGATGACGACCTCGCGGGTGACCCTCGGCGCGATGGTCTTCGCGCCGTCGCGGCGCCGACCCTGGAAGCTCGCCCGGGAGGCGCTCACGGTCGACCACCTGTCGGGCGGCCGGCTGGTGCTCCCCGTGGGCCTGGGCGCGCTGGACGACCGGGGCTTCGGCGCGGTGGGTGAGGCGACCGCGGCACGGACCCGGGCGGAGCTGCTGGATGAGACGCTCGCGATCCTCGACGGGCTGTGGACGGGCGAGCCGTTCTCGTTCCATGGGACGCATCACCGCGTCGACGGGCTCACCCTCCAGCCCCGTCCGGTGCAGCGCCCGCGCATCCCGATCTGGGTCGTCGGCGCCTGGCCCGCCGAGCGCTCCATGGCCCGGGCCGCCCGCTGGGACGGCCTCGTTCCACAGCCCCTCTCGTCGGGTGGGACACCCGCCCCATGGGGTCCGGACGACCTGGCGTGCGCGGTGGACTGGATCGGGAGGCGGCGTGCGGCCGATGCCGACCTGCGGCCGTTCGTCGTGACCGCCGAGGGCAGCACCCCCGCCGACGACCCGGCGGCGGCGGCCGCCATCGTCCGGCCCTGGGCGGAGGCCGGAGCAACCTGGTGGATCGAGGCGGACTGGAGCCCGGCCGGCACGCCCGACGCGCTGCGGCGACGCGTGGAGGCAGGGCCACCGGACCTCAGCCGCTGATCGGCTCCAGGGTCCACGACCAGCGGTAGGTGCCGGGTCGCAGCTTGTAGCGGTCGAGCGTGTCGGGGCCGCAGGACGCGGTGCCCAGGCCTCGATGGGCGGCATCCAGGTGGATGACGGCCTCCGGGACCGTCTCGACCTCCACGTCGTGCGTGGCGGCGTCCAGCGCCGCGGGCGTCACGTGAGAGACCGAGACCTGGCGCGGCAGGTCGCAGGTGATGCGCACGCCGGCACCGGAGCCGTCGCGCAGCTCCAGCCAGCGCACATCGGCATGTCCGCCGTTCTCCTGGGGTCGGATGTAGGGCACCAGCTGGTCGGTGACCGTGGACTCCCAGCGACCCACCGCACCGGCGCGCCGGCGGTCCGGGTACGTCTCGACGGGCCCGGTGCCGAACCACGCGAGACCCTCCAGGTCCATGCCCGCCGCGAGCTGGGTGCCCACGCGCGGCAGGTCGTCCAGCTCGGTCGGGATGTGCGCGGTCTCATCGACCTGGATTCCGCCGTCCGCGAACGCGGTGAACACCTGCTCGTGGGCGACGGGGATGCCTGCGCCCGTCCGGATCGTCTGGCGCACGATGGCGCGCGGGCCATCCACGGTCACACGGACATCCTCGCGCGTGAGTCGATCGAGGCCCTGGTCCACCCAGCGACGCGCGTGGCCGGCGATGCGGTCGTTGTCGGTGGGGGCACGCCACAGCGCGAGGCGCGGCGCTCCCGGCAGCAGCGGATGGTGGAGCAGGCCGTCGGCGTCCAGCGGCACGGCACCCGACCCGACGGGCGGCGCGACCGCGCTGGCTCCGGCGGGCAGTGCCACCTGGGCGAATCCGACCTCGAACCCCGCCTCCGCCCATGCGGTCGCCTCCGCCGTCCGGAAGCGCAGCGTGAGCCAGACCTCCTGGCCATCCCCGGGCGTCGGCGCCCGGAAATCGGGGATGGTGACCTGGGCCGTCGCGCCCGGCGCGATGGCCGGCAGCGCCAGATCCCCCGCGGCGGTGATCGTCCCGTCGACCGCGACGTCCCAGCGGGCATCCAGCCAGCGCAGATCGCGCACGTCACCCTTGTTGCGCAGCGTCACGCGTCCCGCGGCGGCATCCTCGGGCGTCGCGCTCATGGCGACCGGCAGCGCCAGCTGCCGGTGCTCCCACATCGCGGGCTTGGGACGGCGGTCCGGCCAGTTCAGACCGTCGCAGCAGAACGTGCCGTCGTTCGGCACATCCCCGAAGTCACCGCCGTACGCCCAGCGGGCCGTCCCATCGGGCAGCTCCTGGATGAGCCCGTGGTCCCACCACTCCCAGATCCAGCCGCCCTGGAGGCCCGGGGTCGACTCGATCGCCTCCCAGTAGTCGGCGAGGGTGCCGCAGCTGTTGCCCATCGCGTGGGCGTACTCGCACATGATGAGGGGGTGGCGCTGGGTGCCGTTGGTGGCGTGGTCCACGATCGCGTCGATGGTGGGGTACATCGGATTGACCAGGTCGCTCACCCGCTGGTCCGACGTCCAGTCGAAGCGGATGGCACCCTCGTAGTGGAGCGGACGCGACGGGTCGTACCGGCGGACCCATGCCGCGGCCGCCTCGTGGTTTGCGCCGTGGCCCGATTCATTGCCCAGCGACCAGAGGATGATCGAAGGGTGGTTCTTGTCCCGGAGGACCATCCGGGCGGTGCGGTCCAGCCACGCGGCGAGATACCGCTGGTCGTCGCACAGCTCACCCCAGAACGCGTGGGACTCGATGTCCGCCTCGTCGCACACGTACAGCCCCAGCTCATCCGCGAGGTCGTACAGCGCCGGGTCGTTGGGGTAGTGGCTGGTGCGCACCGAGTTGAACCCGAAGCGCTTCATATGCACGAGATCGGCGTGCATCTGCTCGCGGCTGACCACGCGGCCGGTCCGCTGGTCGAAGTCGTGGCGGTTGACGCCTCGGATGTAGGTCCGCCTGCCGTTGAGGAGCAGGTCCAGGCCGCGCACCTCCACGCGCCGGAACCCGACCCGGATCGCGGTCCGTTCCACGACCCGCCCGTCGGGGTCCCGCAGCGCGACCGTCACCGGGTACAGGTGCGGCGTCTCCGCGGACCAGGCGCAGACGCCCGGGAAGCGCAGGTCCCAGGTCACGCGCCCGGTGGGCACGGGCACGAACCGCCGGTGGAGCACGGCCCAGTCGGCGCGATCCTGCTCGCTCACCGGCGAGCCGGCCGCGATGCGACCCTGGAGGCGCGTCTCCCGCTCGGAGAAATAGCGCACGTCCCGGTGCCGGACCGGGATGGGCACGTCGGCGGTCAGCGGCAGCGTGAGGCCCTCCACGCGCGCCTCGACGGTCCAGCCCGGCTCCGGGTCGCGACCCCCGAAGGACACGTCCACGGTGAGCCCCAGCGTGCCCGTCGACAGGTCGTCCGCGAGCCCGGCATCGGCCCGGATGTCCGCGAGATGGACGGGGTGGGTCGCGTAGAGGTGGACCGAGCGCGAGATCCCCCCGTGCCACCACTGGTCCTGGTCCTCCACGTACGACGCGTCCGACCACTTCACGACGGTCAGGCGGAGCGTGTTCTCGCCCGCCGCGAGCCAGGGCGTGAGGTCGAACTCCGCGGCGAGATGCGAGTCCTTGCTCACCCCCACGGGCGACCCGTTGAGCGCCACGAGCAACACGCTCTCGGCGGCGCCCACATGGAGCACCACCCGCCTCCCGGACCACGCCGCGGGCAGCGCGAACGTCCGCTCGTAGACCCCCGTGGGGTTCACCTCCGGGATCTGCGGCGCGACGCCCGGGAACGGCATCTGGACGTTCGTGTAGTGGGGCAGGTCCCAGGTGCCGTCCATGCGCGTCCACAACCCCGGCACCGCTGCCTCGCTCCACGCGTCCCCCGGAGCATCATCAGGGCTGCGCAGGAGCTGGAACCGCCACGTTCCGTCGAGCTCCAGGCGGTCATGGTGGGGCACCGCGTGCATCGGCAGTCGGCCCATCGAGGTCAGCTCAGGGGTGGTCCAGGGTGCGCTCATGCGCGCAGTCTATGCCGTCCGGTGAGGCGACCCGCCCAGCCCGGGGACCCGACGACGGCATCGGCCGCCCGGACGGCCGCGACCGGGTGTCCGTGCCCTTGGCTCACCGGACACGCTCCGGATGCCGCAGCACGAATCCGTCCACGAGCTGCGGCACATGCCGTCGCAGGCACCCCTCCACCGGGCCGCCCACGAAGCGCCCCTCGATAAACGCCGCGAGCGGGATGGTGGAGCGCATGGACGGCGACGCGCCGGCGGCGCCCGCGCCGGTCCCACCGAGGCCGCCCATCGCGAGCCGTCCCGCGCCCGCCGCCGCCCGGCCCTCGTGGAGCACGAGCGCGGGTCCCGTGTCCGTGCCCCGCAGCACCAGGTCCACGGCCGCCACGTCGGCCCAGCCTGCCTCGATCCGCGTGCGACCGGAGACGTAGCGCACGCCGTCCGGGCCCACCTCCAGGGACACGCCCGCCACGGTGCGGCCGAGCCACCACGCCGCGAGGCCTCCTGCGAGGACGATGGCCGCCGCGAGCACCGCACCGATCGCGGCGGATGCGGTCCCGCCGAGCATCGCCAGGAATGCGACACCCAGCACGGCGCTGCCGCCGACCAGCCCGGCCTGCACCCAGCGCGCCCGCCGGCGCGCCCAGGGGGCCATGCCGAAGCGGGAGACGTCGCTCCCCGGTGCCGCCGTCGTCACGGCGCCGATGGTATCCCGGGCGGGGCGCGTCAGGCGAGCCCGGCCCGCGTCCGCTCCCGGCCGATGCCGTCGCGATCAGGCGCGCCCGGCCCGCGTCCGCTCCAGGCCGATGCCGTCCAGCAGCCGCTCGAGCGCGTAGTCGAACTGCTCGTCCCAGCCGATCTCCCCGAACAGCCGGCCGTGCCGCCGGAGGTGCGGATACCGATCCTCCGGCAGCGCCTGGGTCATCTGACCGAACAGCGCATCCAGCTCCGCGCCACGGCGACCCTCCGTGGGCGCGCCCGTGGACTGGCGGCACTCGAAGACGACCCAGCCGCTCGCGAACGAGATGACCGCCTGCGACGCGAGCACCGCGTCCCGAGACGTGAAGCCCGCGTCGATGAGCTGCCCGAACAGCAGCTCCAGGCCGCCCAGGCTGCCCGGCCCGACGGTCGTCCGCTCGCCCAGCAGCGGCACGACGTGCCGGTGGCGCACGAGCACGGTCCGGAACGCGTCGGCCACCCGCCGCAGCAGCAGCCGCCAGTCATCGGTGGCCTCGACCTCGTCGCGGATCTCGCCGAGGACCGCATCGAGCACCAGGTCCAGCAGCTGGTCCTTGTCCCGGACGTGCCAGTACACGCTGGTGGTGCCCGCGCCGAGCTCCTCGCCCAGGCGACGCATCGACAGGGCCTCCAGCCCGTCGCGGTCGATGAGCCGCAGCGCGGCCTGCACGATGCGGGCACGGGACAGCGGCTCGCGATCCGCGGTCGCCTCCGCCGTCCGCTCGGCGGGCCACCACGGCAGGTCCTGCGATCGATCCCCGGATGCGCCCACGCAACCTCCGTCATCCGTCCCATGCGATCTGGACGTCTGTCTCGCACATTGTACTTGACAGTCGCACACTGTACGAGGCAGACTCTCGGCGTCGACTCGAACAATGTACGACGCATCGGACGACGTACCAGCAGGATGGAGCACAGACGACCTTGACCGCATCTCGATCCGACCCGGCCATCGCCGCCGGGCATCCCCGCCGCTGGCTCATCCTGCTCGTCCTCATCATGGCCCTGTTCGGGGTCAGCCTGGACAACACCATCCTGACCATCGCGCTGCCGACGCTCGCTCGTGACCTGTCGGCCACGGCCGCCGAGCTGCAATGGATGGTCGACGCCTACATCCTCGTGTTCGCGGGCCTGCTGCTGCTGGCCGGTGCCCTCTCCGATCGATACGGGAGGCGGCTGATGCTGGTCATCGGCCTGGCGCTCTTCGGCATCGGGTCGGCGATGGCGCCCCTGGTCACGACGTCCGACCAGCTCATCGCGCTCCGGGCGTTCATGGGCCTGGGCGCCGCGTTCATGATGCCCAGCACGCTGTCCATCATCGCCGATGTGTTCCCGGCCCACGAGCGGCCCAAGGCCATCGCCGCGTGGGGCTCCGTGAGCGCCGTCGGGATCGTGGCGGGCCCCCTGCTGGGCGGGTGGCTCCTGGAGCACCACGCGTGGCCGTCGGTGTTCCTCGTGAACGTGCCGTTCGTGCTGCTCGGCATCGTGCTGACCCTGGCCATCGTGCCCGAGTCCCGGGCGCCCGGACGCGTGCCGCTCGACGTCGTCGGGGCGGCGCTCTCGGTCGTGGGCCTGGTGGCGCTCGTGTTCGCCATCATCGAGGTCCCCTCGCGCGGCGTGTCCGATCCGTCGGTGCTCCTCTCGGCGGCCATCGCAGCGGTGACCATCGCCGCGTTCGCGTGGTGGGAGCGGCGCATCGAGCACCCCATGCTCGACGTGAACCTGTTCCGCGACCGGCGGTTCTCGGCCGCGAGCCTGTCCATCACGCTCGTGTTCTTCGCGCTCATGGGGGCGCTGTTCTTCCTGACCCAGTACCTCCAGGGCGTGCAGGGCCTGGGCGCGTTCGAGACCGGCATCCGGTTCATCCCGGTCGCGCTCGGCATCATGGTCGCCTCCGCCCTGAGCGCCTCGCTGACCGTCCGTCTCGGCGCCCGCTTCGCCACGACGCTGGGCCTCGTGGTGGTCGCCGCCGGCCTGGCGATGCTGGCGGTCGTGGACGTCGACACCGCTGACTGGTATCTCGCGCTGGAGATGTTCGTGGTCGCCGCTGGCATCGGCCTCGCCATGACGCCCGCCACGGACACCATCATGGGGGTGCTGCCGGCCGCCCAGTTCGGGGTCGGCTCCGCCGTCAACGACACCACGCGCGAGGTCGGCGGCGCACTGGGCATCGCCATCCTGGGCAGCCTGTTCGCGAGCATGTACGCCGCATCCATGGCGGATGTCGCGCGCCTGCTGCCGGATGATGTCGCGGCGATCGTCAGCGACTCCCTCGCGGGCGCCGCGGCGGTCGCCGAGGCGATCGGCGGGACGGCCGGGGAGCGCCTGCTCGCGGTGGCCCAGCAGGCCTTCACCGACGCCCTGGGCTGGACCTCCATCGTCGGCGCCCTCGTGGCGCTCGGCGGCGCGGCCATCGCGCTCGTGTGGCTCCCCGGCAGGCTCCGACCGCTGGGGCGCGTGGTCGCCGCGGACCAGGGTGCGGGCACGACCGGCACCACCCGCATCGCGCTGGACGCGGAGTGATCGCGTCCGGCCGGTGAACGATCACGGATCTCAGGACCATCTCAGGATCGGGTGCTGAGATGGTCCTCGGGATGACCGCCATGTCGTCCCAGCTCCCTCCCTTCCGATCAGGCGGGCCGCGTCCCGGGACCACGGATCCCGGGCCGCGGCCCTTCCTCATCCCGGGGTCGGGGGCGGCCTCACCGGACGTCGGAGTACCCTGCCGCCCATGCACCTGCTGATCGTCGAGGACGACGCGCGCCTGCGCGGCGTGCTCAAGCGCATGCTCGAGGAGGAGCGCCACGTCGTGGACGTGGCGGCGACCGGCGAGGAGGCCCTGGAGATCGCGCTGGGCCCGCACGGGATGGACATCATCGTGCTCGACATCGGCCTGCCGGACATGACGGGGCTGGACGTCGCGCGCCGCATCCGGCGGTCCGGCTCAGCGGTCGCCATCCTGATGCTCACCGCTCGCGACACCGTGGGCGACCGCGTCACCGGCCTGGACGCCGGGGCGGACGACTACCTGGTCAAGCCGTTCGCGTTCGCCGAGCTCTCCGCGCGCCTGCGCGCGCTCGGGCGCCGCAACGCACCCGGCGCCCGGCGCACAGAGGCGCTGCTGTCGGTCGGGCCGATCGAGATGGACGAGCTGGCCCACCGGGTCACCGTCGACGGGCGTCCCGTGGACCTCAGTCCGCGTGAGCACTCGCTGCTGGAGTGCCTGCTGCGGCACCCCGGCCAGGCGCTCACGCGCGACCAGCTGCTCGATCACGCGTGGCCCTATGGCGTGGCAGTCACACCGAACGCGGTGGATGCCTACATCCACTACCTGCGCGACAAGCTGGGGCCCGCGGGCGCCCTCGTGCGCACGGTCCGGGGCGTGGGCTACCGCCTGAGCGATGCCTGACATGCCCGCGGCCTCCACGCGCGACGCGTTCGCCGTCGCCGAGTCGCAGGCGCGCGACAGCGACCAGCGGCTGCTCCGTCACGTCCGCTTCCGTCTCGCCCTGTGGAGCGGCGGCGCGACGCTGCTCGTGCTGCTTGCGCTGGGCCTCGCGATCTGGGTCAGCGTGCGCGATTCGCTGGCCACCGCGGGCGTCGCCGAGGCGCGGGCCCGGGCGGCCGCGGTCGCCGCCTACATCGAGCAGGGAGGCGTCTTCGCGCAGGCGCCGCTCGCCATCACGATGACCGGACGGGGGTCCTCCACCTATGCCTTCCTCGCCTTCCCCGAGGACGGCTCGGAGGCGGCCATCGTGCGCGCCACCGGGTTCGACGCGCCGGTGCCGCCGGACCAGGCCGCCATCGGCCGCGCGCTGACCGCGGGCCTGGACGTCCGGGAGTTCAGCTCCGGAGGCGCGCCGTGGCGCACCGTCACCGAGCGACGCCACGTGGGCGACGGCATCCCCTACGCCATCCAGGTGTTCCAGGACCGTGCCGCGGAGCAGCGGGCGCTGGACACGCTCGCGCTGGTGCTCGTGCTGGGCGGGCTCCTGGCGCTCGTGGGCGCGATGGCCGTCGGCGCGTTCTACGCCGGCCGGGCGCTGGTGCCCATCCGGCGCTCGCTGGCCGACCGCCGCGTCGCACTCCGGCGCCAGCGGGAGTTCGCCGCGGATGCCAGCCACGAGCTGCGCACCCCGCTCGCGGTCGTCCGCAGCAGCGTCGAGCACCTCCGGGCGCACGCCGACCGTCCGGTGGCCGAGATCGGTTCCGCCCTCGACGACATCGACGCAGAGGTGACGCACCTGGCGGCACTCGTGGATGACCTGCTGCTGCTCGCCCGCGCCGACTCGGGCGCGCTCGACCTTGCGCTGCAGCCGGTGGAGCTGGGTGACATCGCGGCGCAGGCGGCGGCGGCGCTCGGACCGCCGGCCGCCGGACGCGGGGTCGCCATCCGCGTGGACCCCGAACCCGTGATGGTGAGCGGCGATCCGCTGCGCCTGCGCCAGCTGGTCACCATCCTCGTGGACAACGCGATCCGGCACAGCCCCGCCGGGTCCGCGGTGGAGGTCGGCGTCCGGCGCGACCGCGAGATGGCGCAGCTGACCGTGGTGGACCGCGGGCCGGGGGTGCGAGCCGATGATCTGGTGCGCGTGTTCGACCGATTCTGGCGGGCACCCGGAGAGGCCGCCGGCGGCGCCGGACTGGGCCTCGCCATCGCCGCGGCCATCGTCACCCGCCACGGCGGGCGCATCGGGGTCGCCAATCGCTCCGGCGGGGGCGCCGCGTTCACGGTCCAGCTGCCCGCCCAGGCGGCGCCCGCGCCCCCCGGCTGACGGTCTCTCAGGAGCCTCTCAGGGACCGGCGCTACAACCGTCACCATGAACCCGCATCGCGACCTCGACCAGGAGGCCACCTTGATCTCATCGCCTGCCCACGGGACCGGACACGGCCCCGCCGCCCGCCGTCTCGCATCCCGCTCCGTGGCGGCGATCGCCGTCGGGGCGCTGCTCGTCGGGGCCGCCGCCCCATCCGTCCTCGCCACCGGGCGCGGAGCGGGCGATGACACCCCGGCCGCGGTCCAGGCGGCGGGAGACAACGAGACCGTCATCGCGGTCGCGGAGCAGGCGTCTCCCGCGATCGTCACCATCCAGGTCGTCCCGGCGGCCGCCACCTCGTCCGGTGACGACGATGGCGGCGACGGCGGCCAGGGCGATGACGAGGGGGATGGCCGGGACCCGTTCGGCGGCCGGAACCCCTTCGGTGACCTGAGCCCGTTCGAGGGCTTCGGACCGTTCCTGGGCGGCACGGGCTCGGGCGTCATCGTCGACGCGGACGGGCTGATCCTCACCAACCGGCACGTCGTGGACGGCGCGGACAAGGTGACCGTGATCCTCGCCGACGGGAACGAGCTCGAGGGCACCGTCGCGGGGGTCGACACGTACACGGACTTCGCGCTCGTGAAGGTGGACGCCGCCGACCTGCCGTCCGTGGACCTGGGCGATTCGTCCGCCCTCCGGCTGGGGCAGCTCGCGGTCGCCATCGGCAACCCGTCCGGCCGGTTCCCGGGCACCGTCAGCTCGGGCATCGTGTCGGGCCTGGACCGCTCCATCGACGTCGCGGACATGAGCACCGGCGGCGCGCGCCTGCGCCACCTCATCCAGACCGATGCGGCCATCAACCCCGGCAACTCGGGCGGTGCGCTGCTTGACGGCGACGGCCGGCTCATCGGCATCAACACCGCCGTCGCGGGCGGGGCGCAGGGCATCGGGTTCGCGCTGCCCATCGACATCGCCAAGCCGATCATCGAGCAGGTGCGCGCCGGCGAGCCGATCGCGCGGCCCTGGATGGGCGTCACGTTCCAGGACATCGACGCCCAGGTCGCCAAGGACGAGGATCTGCCGGTCACCTCTGGCGCCTGGATCCACGCGCAGGAGGGCGCCGGGTCCGCGGTCGTGGACGGCAGCCCGGCCGCCGATGCGGGCATCCAGGGCGGTGACATCGTGACCGCGCTCGGCGGCACGGCCGTCGACCGCGAGCACCCGCTCGACCTGCTGCTGCTGACCCATGGCCCGGGCGACACGGTGACGGTCACCGTGCTGCGCGATGGCGCCTCCCAGGAGCTGGAGCTCGTCCTGGGCACCCGCCCCGCCGACCTCGGCCGCTGACGCCGGACATCCGTCCGACCCACGGCAGGAAGCCGCCGCACCGGGCATCGCCCGGGGCGGCGGCTTCGACGCGTCCGACGCCGGTCGTCGGATGGCATCATCAGCGGATGGACCGAGACGCCCTCATCGACGAGTACCGGACCGGTGCGGACGCGTTCGCGGCGGTCCTCGACGGCCTCACGGACGGCCAGCTGGACCGCCTGCCGGCGGACGGCGGCTGGACCGCCCGGATGGTGGCGCACCATGTGGCGGACAGCGAGACCAACAGCTACATCCGGCTTCGGCGACTGGTCGCGGAGGAGGACCCGCTGATCGTCGGCTACGACGAGGTGGCCTGGGCGGCGCGCCTCCACTACGAGCGGCCCGTGGCCGGCGCGGTGGCCGTGGTCCGGGCGGTGCGCGCCGCAAGCCTGGAGCTGCTCCTCGCGCTGACCGATCGAGAGTGGACGGGCGCCCGCGGCCGCCACGCCGACTCGGGCGCCTATGACCTCGACGCGTGGCTGCGGATCTACGCTCGTCACCCGCTCGAGCACGCGGGGCAGGTCCGAGACGCGCTCTCCCGCTGATCTCAGGGTCGCGGCGAACGCGACCCGGACGATCGCGCGTGACACACGGGTGGCGGTCGGGGTACCCTTCGACGGTCGCCTCGGCGACACCGGATGCCCCAGCATCCCGCGAAGCGCCCGCCCCAGCGGCCGCCGCACCACACCGTCGGGAGGCCCCGAACGATGCCCAGCGCCCATGCCCTGGCGCCGTCGCAGCGTGCGACCACCCCGCGTCGAGCCCGTCGGCTCGCGGGGATCACGGCATTCGCCATGCTGTCCGTCCTGCTCCTCGCACCCACGCCCGCGGCCGCCGGCGAACCGCGCCACGAGAGCCTCGAGGAGTTCGCGCTGTCGCTCATGAACTGCACCCGGACCGGCGGGTGGGTGCGCGAAGACGGGTCCTGCAAGGGTCGCGACAGCGGCCGGTACAGCCGGTACGTGAAGCCCATCCCGCTGAGCGACGGGATCTCCGACAAGGTCGCCTTCCCGTACGCCGTGAAGCTCGCCCAGGCGGACGCCTGCATGCACACCCTGGCGGGCTCGTCCATCGACGGCCGGTTCACGCGCGCGGGCTATCGCGGCGCCACGAACGGTGAGAGCCTCGGTTGCAGCAACGGGTACACGGCGCGCCAGATGGTCATCCGCACGCACCGGATGATGCAATCCGAGAGGTCCTACAACGGCTGGCACTGGCGGAACATCAAGGATCCCGACTGGAAGCGGGTCGGCATCGGCGTCGCGATGATCGGCCGCGAGTCACGGGTCGTCTACGACTTCTACGGTCACTGAGCGCGGCCGGCCCGGCTGCGCCGTCGCGGGCGGTCGGCTCGTCGCGGCCCCGTCGCCGCCGACGGCGGCCCCGTCGCCGCCGACGGCCGCCCCGAGCACCTCGGCGACCTCGGGCGCGAGCCTGGCGCTCGCCGCGAGCGCCTCGCCCGGGGCATCCTCCAGCTCTCGGGCGCGGGCCATCCAGGCGCGGATCCGGGCGTTGACCGCCTCGGCACCCACCAGCGCCACCGGGTCGTCGGACGGCTCGAGCACCGCGGGGTAGAGCAGGAACGCCTTCGTCTGGGCCCCGCCCAGGCCGCCGTGCGCCCCCACCTGGTGCTCGAAGGGCGCGATCTCCTCGGTCACCGGGTCATAGCTCGAGTTCACCAGCAGGTCGCCTACGTGGTCGAACGAATCGAGCCACCTCAGGTTGTCCGGGGCGTGGGCCCCGAAACGCTCCAGGGGATCCTCCCCGATGACGACGCGCGCGTCCAGCAGGTGCACCCCGTCACGGCCGATGGCCAGGGCGCCGCGCTCGGCGCTCCGCACCAGCACGAACCCGATCCCAGGATGAAGCACCAGACCGGACACCAGGTCCGGATGACGCTCGGTCACCTCCTCCAGGGTCGCCCGACGAGGGATGTCGGTGAGATAGATGTTCGCGAGGTTGCCCGAGGCGGCCACCACCAGGTCCGGCGACCCATCGGCGTGACGGCCCGCGGCGGCGGGTGGTTTCGGGTCCGCGCCAGGATCGGCGCGTCGGCCCCCGCGCGCACCGAACTCGACCACGCCCCCCGGGGCCCGCTCGTGCAGCGCCCGGCGCGCCACCCGCGAGGTGCGTCCGGGCGATCGCAGCACCTCGGTCGCGAACGCGTTGAGCGGACCCCATGACTCCGCGTCGTGGGTCTCCGCCAGAACCTCGGGGTCACCCGCGGCGAGGCGGCGGACGAGATCCTCGAGGCTCATGCCATGGCGATCGGCGAACGGCGCTCCCTGGCTCTGCCCGTGGTCCGACAGCAGCACCAGGTGGTAGTTGCGGGGCGCGCCGTCCATGGCCCGCGCGATGGTGCGCACCTGGCGGTCCACCCGGGCAAGCTCGTCCATCGCCTCCGGCCGCTCGGGACCCGCATGGTGGGCGATCTCGTCGTAGCCCAGGTGGTCGGCATAGATGATGGGAGTGCCGCGGTGGATCTCGCCGATCACGAGGTCGGTGAGCAGGTCACGCAGGATGGTGGTCGTCGTGGCGCGCAGGATCGGGAACGGCATCCCCCGCGAGATGCGGGGCTCCACGCCGCGCTGCCGCTGGGCGCGTGCCTGGAACCACTCCAGCACGATGGTCCACAGGAACTGGAGCACGCCCCGGGTGACGTTGTAGGGGTTCACGAGATACAGCGAGAACCCATCCAACTGGAGACCCTGGCCGCGGCTCGCCAGCTGGCTGGTGGTGGCGAACGCCCGGGTGGCCCCTCCGGACACGAGGTTGGAGATGCTGGCACCGCCGTCGCGCAGCAGGTCGTGCTCGCCGGAGACGCGCCGCTCGATCTCCCACGCGTCTTCGGGCCGGTTCGACACCATCAGGTGGCCGCGGTCCTTCTCCCACCACCGGAAGGCGGGGATGCCGCGCGCGTCGCCGTGGAGGATGCCCGCCTGGCTGGCACTCGTCATGGAGGGTGCCTGCGCCTCCCAGCGACCCAGGCAGTGCGTGCCGCGGCGCACCGCCGCCGCCAGGAAGGGCATGGTGCCCGTGCGCAGGGCATGCCGGATGACCGGCTCGGCGAGTCCGTCGATCTGGAGGATCACGAAGCCCGGTCCGGGCCGATCGTCCACGTCTCCGCGCGCCCGAGCCAGCTTGCGCAGCGAGTTGCGATAGAACGACTCGTCCTCGTCGAGTCCGAGCAGGCCGATCAGGAGCGTGTTCACCGCGGCGATGATGAACGCGGTCAGGAACGCCCACGTCCAGCCGTCGATGGTGACCGAGCCCACGACCGACTGCGCCCACATCAGCGTGATGCCCATGAACCAGACCGTGAGCAGCGCGGTGATGACGATGCTCTGGCGGATGACCAGGAACGCGACGGGCCGGAACAGGAAGGTGAGGATGCCCGCGATGATGGTCACCAGGATCGCCCCCGACAGGTCGTCGATGCGCACGCCGGGCAGCACCGCCGCCGCGATGACGAGGGCGAGAGCGTCCACGAGCAGGATCGCCGCGGCGCGCCGCACGAGGTGCCATCGGCCCCGCGGCCATGACAGCGCGGTGTCGTACTCGTCGCGCCAGACGCGCACGACCCGATCGAACGGCGACCCGGTGACCCGGCGCCGGCGCGCCACCGGCTCGGTGGGCGATGGCTCTCCCCCGGACGTCATGACGACGCGCATGGTAGGCGATCTCGCGAGCCCGCGGCCGGGTCCCGACGGATGGACTCCCGTGACGGGCCGATGGGCCCATGACCGGCTCGCGATCGTGGGCCATGCTGCGGTTCCGCGGACTCCACAGCATCCACCGACCGGCGAACGGAACCCCGCACCGGACGCCGGGTCCCGCATGGGACGTGCGGCCCGTCGACCACCCGGTCGACGGGCCGTTCACGCGTCGCGCCTGCGATCAGCCATCGACGGGGCCGAACAGCCGGTCGAACACCCCGCGGACGGCGTCGAGCCTCATCTGGATGGTGTATTGCTCCGGTCCCGCCTCGGCGTACGTGCCGGGCGCGAGGACCACGCTCTTGTAGTTGCGCAGTCGGGCCCGGCTCGCCAGCTCCAGGAGCACCGCCAGCGAATCCAGGGTCAGGTCGGTCTCGACCAGCGCGACCGCGCGCGCCGCCAACTCGGGCAGCGCGGTCGGACCGTTGTCCAGGACCTTCGCCATCACCGCCATGACCAGCTGCTGCTGGCGTGCGGCGCGCTGATAGTCGGAGTCGGTGTGGCGGGTCCGCGCGAACGCGAGCGCCCGGTTGCCGTCGAGATGGTTCCAGCCCGCCTTCAGCTTCAGGCCCTTCCTGCCCACGTGCATCGTGGAGTCCCACAGCGCGCGATCGAGGAACACGTCCACGCCTCCGATGTGGTCGATGAGCCGTCGCACGCCACCGAAGCCGATGAGCACGTAGCCGTCGATCTGGGTGTCGAAGGCGATCTCCATCGACCGCACCACCCTGCGCAGCGCCTCGCGCCGGGTGGCGCCATCAAGCTGGAACTGCTGGAGCAGACCCGTGATGCGCGGTCCGTAGACGCCCCCGACGATGGGCACGTTGACCGTGTCCCGCGGCAGGCTCGCCATCGCCACGCGTCCGGTGCCCGGGTCGCTCGTGGCGACCATGATCGCGTCGGTGCGCTCGCCCACCACGCCGGCCCGCGCGTCGCTCCCCAGAAGCAGCAGCGTCAGCCGGCCGTCGGAGCCCGCCAGCTCGGCGAACCCGTCGATGGGCGGCATCCGCGTGGGCTTCGGCGTGGGCTGCGGCGCGACGGAGGGTGCGGCGGGCGACGGGGTGGACCTGGGTCGCCGGGTGCGCCGCGGCGTGGCCTGGGCCGGCAGGCCGGGATCGCGGCTCGCCGCGGGGGTGGGCGTCCGGCGGGGTCGCCTGGTGGCCTCCGCCGGCGCCACGGACGCGGCCGGCGAGGTGTCGGGGGATGCGCCCGTCAGAAGGTCGCACCCGGCGATGACGAGGCCCAGGGCCATCACGAGGACGGCGCGCCACAGACGACGACGGTGGAGGATCATGCGCGGGACTCCGTGGTCTCGTGGTCCTTCACGTCCCGGTGGATCTGGGCGCAACCCCCGTGCGACGGTCGGTGCCCCCTGGCACCGCCTCGCAGTCTACCCCGGAGCGCCCGGCGGCGCGCCGGCGTCCCCGGGGACGGGGTCGGCCGGCCGCCGCTGCCCCTCCTCGTCCGCCACCTCGCGGTCCTGCGGCCAGGGACCCGGCGGCGCGAGCACCCGCAGCGCACCGGGTCGGATGCGCGCCTCCAGCGACCCGGCACCCAGCGCGTCCCCATCCACCTGGACCGGCTCATGGGGGATCGCCTCCAGCCGGACGTGGCGGCCCCGCAGACGGAGCGTGCCGGCCCCCGCGTCCACGCCCGTCTCCGTGCGCACGAGGTGGTCCACCAGGCCGCGCATCCCGGCGAGCGCGTTCGCCGCGCCTCCCACGAAGACGTCGAACAGGCCGTCGTCGGGCACCACCGGCAGGCGCGTGCGAACCAGGCCGGGGACGAGCTCCGCGAAGTTGGTGACGATGGCATACGACCCGGCGAGCTCCACGGTCTCCCCGTCGACCGTGATCCGATAGGGCACCGCGCCGATGCGCGCCGCCAGCCAGGCTGCCTGCACGAAGTAGGCAGATCGGCCCAGCCGCCGCTTGAGACCCGACGGGGTCGTCTGCATCACGCGCGCGTCGAACCCGATGCCCGCGCCCACCAGGAACGTGAGGTGCCGGATGTCGGGCGGGGTCTCCGGGCCGCCATCGAGCTCCACGGTCACGTCGCCCAGGTCCACGCGCCGGGGCAGCGCCGTGGCGAGCAGCGAGGCCGCGGCGTCCAGCGAGCCCGGAACCCCGAGGACGCTCGCCAGCACGTTCCCGGTGCCGCCGGGGATCATGCCCAGCGGGATGTCCGTCCCGGCGACCACCTGCGCGAGGTCCTTGAGCGTGCCGTCACCACCCGCGCCCACCACCAGGCCCACGCCGTCCGCCACCGCGGCCCGCGCGACCTGGACCGCCTCCTCCGCGCTCGCGGGGACGGCCACGCCGGGCTCCTCGCCGTCCCGATCGCGGAGGACCCGGCGGAGCGTCGTGATGAGCGCCTCCCGGGTCGCAGCGTCCCGGAGCCGGGAGGCCGCGGGGTTGATGACGACGAGCGTGCTGGGCATGGAGCCAGCATCCCACACCTGGGGGCCATCAGGCGGGACGGGTGCCCGGTGGTGCGACCAGCCGCCGGGAGGCGGCCCGGTGGGGGCCAGCCGGCCGGATGGGACGCGGGACGGTCAGCCGGCCGGGTGGACCGGAGCGGGACTCAGGCCCTCGTGCCGATCATCGTCACCCGACCCGAACCGGCGGGCGGCGGACGATTTGGCGCCATCCACGAGCGAGTAGATCACCGGGATGACGATGAGCGTCAGGAACGTGGAGCTGAACAGTCCGCCGATGACGACCGTGCCCAGCTCGGCGGCGATGATGGAGCCCTCCGACAGGCCTGCCGCGACCGGCAGCAGCGCCAGGATGGTCGCCACGGCCGTCATCAGGATCGGCCGCACGCGCGTCCGACCGCCCTGGATGAGCGCATCGTGCGTGGACAGGCCGCGGTGCCGCAGCTGCTCCACGAGGTCCAGCAGCACGATCGCGTTCGTGACCACGATGCCGATGAGCATCAGGAAGCCGATGAGGGCGCTGATGCCCAGCGGCCGGCCCGTGATGAGCAGGGCCGGGAAGGCGCCGATCGTGGCCAGCGGCAGGCTGAACAGGATGACCAGGGGGTCCACCAGCGATCCGAACACGAGCACCATCACGAGGTACACCACGAGGATCGCGAACCCCATCGCGAAGAACAGCGAGCCGAATGCCTCGCTCTGCTGCTGGGCCACGCCCGCGATGGTCACGTCCACGCCTGGCGGGATCGCGCCGGACGCGCTCAGCTCGTCGATGGCGGCCTGGGTCTGGCGCGTGACCTGGCCCTGGTCGTCGCCCGTGACCGTCGCGCTGATGGTCGTCGCGGGGGCACCGTTGACGCGCGTCACGGACCCCTGCGCCTCCGTCTGGGAGACGTCCGCGACCTGCCCCAGGGGCACCCGGCGGACGGTCCCCACGGGCAGCCCCCGGAGCGCCTCGATGCCGTCCACGGCGCTGGCGTCGACCGACAGGCGCACGCCCAGGACGTCGCCCTCGGGCGTGGTCAGCGATCCCAGCGTCTGGCCCACCAGCGCGGTCCGGATCTCGCCCGCGACCTGCGCCGTGGTGAGGCCCGCGGTGATGGCGCGATTGGGATCCACCGCCACCTGGATCTGCGGCGCGGCGGCCACCAGGTCGCTCTGGACGTTGTCCAGCCCATCGATCGCCTCGAACGCGGGCACGAGCGCCGCGCTCGCCCGCGCCACGGCGCCTCGATCGTCGCCGGACACGATGACCGCGAACCCGCCGCCGACGAACCCGGTCTCCTCGGCGACCTGGATCTCGAAACCGTCCGCGGCGGCGGGCTCCAGCGCGCTCGCGACGTGCTCCCGCGTCGCGGCCACGTCCGCATCATCGGTCAGCCGGACGGTCAGCTGCGCGGTGTTGGCGGCCCGCCCGCTGTACGCGGCACGCAGCGTCTGCGACCCGGTGTCCGCATCTCCCGGGATGGTCGACTGCACCAGCTTCACGTTCGGGTCGGCCATCAGGATCTGCTCCACCTGACCCACCCGCTCGATGACCGCCGCCGTGCTGGCGTTGGCGGGCGGTGCCACGCTGACGCCCAGGATCTTCTCGCCGCCCGCGGAGATGAACCCCGTCGGGATGAGCGGCACGAGGGCGAGGCTGGCCAGGAACAGCGCGAGCGTGATGCCCAGGGTCGCCCACCGGGTGGCCCGGCTGCGCAGCGCCAGGCGCAGCGGCGGGGTGTAGAGGCGCTGCCACAGCGTCTCCGGGAGCTCGCCGTCGGGCGACCGCCGGATGTTCACCTTGCGCACGAAGAAGTACGCCAGCACCGGGATCACCGTGAGCGCCACGAACAGCGAGGCGAGCAGCGCGAACGTGACGGTCAGCCCGAACGGCAGGAAGAACTGGCTCACGATGCCGCCCACGAACCCGATGGGCAGGAACACGGCGACCGTGGTGATGGTGGACGAGGTGATCGCGGTCGCCACCTCCCGCGTGCCGTTGAGGACCGCGTCACCGATGGCCTCGCCCCTGGCGCGATGGCGGAAGATGTTCTCCAGGACCACGATCGAGTCATCCACGACGCGTCCCACGGCGACCGCCAGGCCGCCCAGGGTCACGATGTTGACGGTCAGCCCGGCGAGCCCCATGGCCAGCAGCGCGATGAGGATCGAGAGGGGGATGCTCACGGCCGCGACGAGCGTGGTGCGCAGGCTGAGCAGGAAAACCCAGATGGTGATGATGGCGAACAGGGCGCCCAGCAGGCCCTCGCGGACCAGCCCGTCGCGGGATTCCTTGATGAAGATGGACAGGTCCTGGATGGTCGTGATGGCGACCTCCGGGTGCTGGTCCATGATGTCCGCGAACGCCGCGTTGACGGCGTCCGCCACCTCCACGGTGTTGGCGCCGGACGCCTTGGACACCGTGAGCGTGAGCGAGGACTGGCCATCGGTGCGCGCGTGACCGGTCTCCTGGACGTCGACGACCTCCACGTCCGCGATGTCGTCCAGGCGCACGAACGCCGGGATGGCGAGCGAGCCGCCGCCGGGCGTCCCATCGGTGCCCGTGACGCCCCCGCCGGGGGTCGCGGAGGGATCGCTCCGGACGCCCACCACGAGCGCGCGCAGCTCGTCGACGGAGGTGAAGCGGTGCTCGGTGCTGATGGGCAGCCGGACACCCTCCTCGGTGATCGTGCCGGAGGGGATCGTGACCTGGTTTGCCGCGATGACCCCCTGCACCTGCGCGACCGAGATGCCCGTGTCCGCCATGGCGGTCGGATCGAGCCGGATGCTCACGACGGCCGTGGCGCCGCCCGACAGGTCCGCGGCGCTGACGCCCTCGATGGAGCGGATCTCGGGCGCCACGACCTCGCGCGCGATGCGGGCGGCCTCGATCGGGTCCGCACCCTCGGCCGGGGCGATCGTGGCCACGATGATGGGCTGGTCGTTGAGGTTGAGCGCGGTGACCCTGGGGTCCACGCCCTCAGGCAGGCTGGCGGCGTCCAGCTGCGTCCCGATGGTGCTCAGCGTCTCCTTGAGGTCGGTGCCGAAGGAGAACCGGGCCACGACCAGCGAGAGCGAGCTGGCGGATGTCGACTGGGTCTGCTCCAGGCGGGGCACGTTCGCGAGCGCCCGCTCGATGGGCTCGGTGACCGTGGCCGTGACATCCTCGGCGCCGGCCCCGGGCAGGGCGGTGATGATCGTCACGAAGGGCAGCTCGATGTCCGGCAGGAGCTCCTGGCGCAGCTGGCCCCAGGCGACGACGCCGCTCAGGAACAGACCGACCGCGATGAGCAGGATGACGCTCCGCTGGCGCAGGGCGAACGCCGTGAGCCGGCTCATCGGTTCGCCTCGAGCTGGCTGGCGAAGCTGGCCAGGACGCGAGCGAGCGCCACCAGGTCCGCGTCGTCGATGGCATGGAGCAGCGACGCCACGCGCGGCGTGGACAGCTCCCGCACGCGCTCCACGAGGGCCACCCCCTCGGCGGTCAGGCTGACGAGCACCTGGCGCCGGTCATGCGCCGCGTGCTGCCGATCGAGCAGCCCCGCATCGACCAGCCGGTCGACGAGCCCGGAGCCCGTGGACAGCGTCACGCCCATCAGATCCGCGAGCGCCGTGATGTGCAGCTCGCCGCGGGATGCGACGAGGTAGAGCGCCTTCATCTGGGCCATCGTGATGTCCAGCGCGGCGAACTCCGGCGCGTGGCTGGCCGTGATCGCCGCGAGGAGCCGGCGATACTGCGCCACCGCCTCCTCCTCGAGGGCGGCGCGCGCGGGCATCCCGTCCGGTGGCGCTGTGGGCATGGTGGTGTGGTCCTCGCCAATACTCGTGTTCGACAGGATGGTACGGTACCACCGTAGGGGTATGGGCGTCGCCCGGCACGCGCCGCCCGGGTGGCGCCCTCGCTCGTGGCGATCGCTCGGCGCCGACCGGGCTGGTAGCATGCGACGCCATGACCGCCGCGCCGCTCCTCGCCCCCGGACCCGCCCGTCGACGGGCGGGCACGCTGCTGCTGGCCTACGGCGTGACCGGCATCCTGCTCCTGGGCGGACTGTTCCTGGTCACCCTCTCGGTGGCGTTCATGGGTCGTGACGGGTTCGCCCGGCTCGATGCGGCCATCGACGTGGGCGTGGGCGTCATCGAGTCGACCAGCCAGGCGCTCACCCAGGCGGACGCCACCCTGGTGGGCGTGGGCACGACCCTCCAGGAGACATCGACGACGCTCGCGGAGGCGGGCGCGCTCACGCTGGTCCTGCGCGATGGCGCGGGCACCCTCGCGGACCAGGCCGCCGCCTTCAGCCTCATCGGCCAGACACCCTTCGCGGGGATCGCCGACCCGCTGCGTGAGGCCGCCACGGGCCTGGACGACCTCTCGGGCAGGATGGAGACCACCGGCGCGACGCTCGACACGAACGCCCTGGACGTGGCGGGGATGGCGGTGCGCCTGGGGGCCGTCGCGCAGCAGCTCGACGCGGCGAACGAGCGCCTGGCGGGCATCGACACCCAGCTTGGACCGGCCGGCATGCTCGGCACGGCGGTGATCCTCGCCATCATCGGCTGGCTGATGGCACCCGCGCTGGCCGCCATCTGGGTGGGTCGTCGCTGGCGGCGCGAGGTTCCCGCCTGACCCGGGGGGATGTCCGCTACAGGAAATAGCGCGGGTTCACCGGCTCGTCATCGAGCCAGACGCCCCAATGGAGATGGGCGCCCGTGCTGTTGCCGGTGTTGCCGACCCATCCGATGACCTGTCCCTCACGCACCCGCACGCCGTCGCGGACGCCGGGTGCCGCTCGCCCCACGAGATGACCGTACGTCGTGACGAGTCGGTCCGAGTGGGCGATGACCACCGACCATGAGGCGTCGCCCTTCTTCTCGTCCGGGTCGAACCCGACGAACAGGACCACCCCGTCGCCGGCCGCGACGACGGGGGCGCCGTAGTGGCGGACCATGTCGATGCCTCGGTGGAAGTGGGCGCAGCCCTTGTACGCGGGCTCCAGGGGGAACCCGGTGCAGCCGTACTCCTGGGAGATGCGGGCCTTGAGCGGCCAGCGCAGCGATCCGTTGTAGGCCGATGGCAGCCGGCCTGCGTGGCGCTCACGCTCGAGCAGCCGCTTGATGCGGGATGTGAGCCGCTGGGCGCGCTGCTCCTGGTCGGCGATGAGCGACGCCACGTCCCCCTTGGTCCGCGCGAGCTGCTGGAACTGCGCCTGCTGCTCGGCGCGCAGCTGCTCCACCGCCGCGCGGCGCTCATCCAGCCGCGCCTGTGCGGCGATGAGCGCGTCGCGGTCGTCGGTCAGCTGGCGCGCGGCATCCGCGGCCTCGCCGCGCAGCAGATCGGTCTCGTAGCGCAGTGCGCGGAGGTCTCGCCTCCGGATGTCCAGGGCGCGCTGGTCCCGCTCGATGCCCACCGCGATGTCCCGGTCGTGCTCCGCGAAGCCGACCAGGCCATCCTGTTCCACGATGGCGTCCACGAAGGACCCGGCGGACATCACCTGCTGCCACATCGGCGTCTGTCCGGTCCGATAGGCGTCCGCCAGCCGGTCCCCCAGGGCGCGCTTCCGGTCGCGGAGGTCCGCCGCGAGCTCGTCCGCCTGGCCGCCCAGCTGCTCCAGGCTCCAGTCCAGGAGCCCGATCTGGCCCACCAGGTCGCGGTGCTGTCCCTCCGTGCGCTCGAGGTCCGACTGTGCCGAGGACACCGCGGCCTCGAGGTCGTCCAGGCTGGTCATGATGTCGTCGAGCTTGCCGGTGGTCCGCTCCATGCGGGCATGGAGCTGCCTGGAGGACTGACGCAGCCGGGAGAGTCGCCGCGTCTGGTTCTCAATCCGTCCGTGCAGGCTCTCGCGCTGGCGCCGCGCCACCGCGATCGGGTCATCGCGCTGGCGCTCCCAGGGATCGCCGGCACCCACGCCGGAGGGCAGCGCGACACCGAGGAGGAGCACGGCGGAGAGGGCGGCCGCGGCCACCCGCCGACGCCTGGGCAGGGACGTCATCACCCGGCCGACGATGGGCCGTCAGGGTCCCGGTGTCAGCCACCCGGAGGTCCCACCGGCGGTCCCATCCGCCCCCGACCGCCCCGCACCCGGGCGCAGCCGACCCCATCCCGACGGGGCACCGACCCAGCGCCGGGTCAGCTGCTCGCGGAGCGGTACTTCCGGACCGCGAGGGGGGCGAACACCGCCACGATCACGACCATCCAGATCACCGTCACCAGGATCGGCTCCTGGCTGGGCAGGTTGTCGGTGGCGAACGGGTTCGGGTTCCCGAACAGCTCCCGGGTGGCCGCCGTGAGGGTGCTCACCGGGTTCCATTCCGCGAACGGCTGGAGCCAGTCCGGCAGCGTCTGGACCGGCACGAACGCGTTGGACACGAAGGTGATGGGGAAGATGACGGTGAACGACACCTGCTGGGCGACCTCCACGGAGGGGACCGACAGGCCCAGCCACACGCCGACCCAGGACATCGCGAACGCGAACGCGAGCAGCAGCGCGACTCCGGCCAGGAACTCCGGGATGGAGCTGTTGACCCCCCAGCCCACCGCGAGCCCGGACAGCATCAGCACCACCAGGATGCCCGCGTTGTAGATGACATCCGCGACGGTCCGACCCGACAGCACCGCGGAGCGGGCCATGGGCAGCGACCGGAAGCGGTCGATGATGCCCTTCTTGGAGTCCTCCGCGAAGCCGATCGCGGTCGTCGCCGAGGCGAACGCGAGCGTCTGGGCGAAGATGCCCGGCATGAGGTACTCCCGGTAGGCGTTCGTGAGCCCCTCGTAGCCCGGCAGCAGGATCGCACCCCCGAACACGAACGCGAACAGGAGCACGAACATGATCGACTGGAGGACCGCGAAGATGGCCAGCTCCGGGATGCGCGGGATGCGCTTGAGGTTGCGCCACATCACCACGTAGCCGTCGCCCAGCGCCTGGCGCACGCCCCCCACGGGCGCGGGATGACCGGCCGCCTGGATGCTCATGCCGCCGCTCCAGCCCGCTCCTCGGCCGCATGGCCGGTGAGCGTCAGGAACACGTCGTCCAGCGTCGGACGCCGCAGGCCGATGTCGTCGATGTCCACGCCGTCCTCCAGCAGATCGCGCGCGATCACCACGAGCCGGCTCGCGCCGCCGTCGGTGGGCACGGTCAGGCGCCGGGTGTGCTCGTCCACGGTGAACTCGTGCTGCGTGTCCCGGACCAGGATCGCCCCGGCGCGCGCGATGTCTCCGGGATGGCGGACCACGACCTCGATGCGCTCGCCGCCCACCTGGGACTTGAGCTCGTCCGCGGTGCCGCGCGCGATGATCGTGCCGTGGTCCACCACGGCGATCCGATCGGCCAGGGCGTCCGCCTCCTCGAGGTACTGGGTCGTGAGCAGCAGCGTGGTGCCGTCGTGGACGAGGCCTCGGATGACGTCCCACAGGCCCAGGCGGCTGCGCGGGTCCAGGCCGGTCGTCGGCTCGTCCAGGAACAGCAGCCGCGGGCGGCCGATGAGCGCCGACGCGAGGTCCAGTCGCCGGCGCATGCCGCCCGAGTACGTCTTGATGGTCCGATCCGCGGCGTCGGTCAGCCCGAACTGCTCCAGCAGCTCTCCCGCCCGCCTGCGTGCCTCCGCGCCGGACAGCTGGTACAGCCGACCGAACATCCACAGGTTCTCGGCGCCCGTGAGGTTCTCGTCGACCGCGGCGTACTGGCCGGACAGGCCGATGACCGCGCGCAGCGCCTGGGCGTCCCTGACCACGTCCATGCCGTACACGGATGCGCGACCCTGGTCCGGCCGGAGCAGCGTGGCGAGGATGCGCACGGTCGTGGTCTTGCCCGCGCCGTTGGGCCCCAGGAGCCCCAGCACGGTGCCTTCACTGACGGCGAGGTCCAGGCCGTCGAGGGCGCGGACCTCGCTCTTGCGGGAGCGGTAGACCTTGACCAGGCCTTCCGCGGTGATGACGTCGGTCATGCGCTGACCGGCGCCTGCAGTCGGAGCATGGGGGGTGCACCTCGAGCGGCGGCGGGTTGGGGGGCGAGGAGGTGGCGCCGACACGGCACGACGTCGCGCCTCCTGCGCGTGGCGGCACATCCTAGCAGGCCGGCCGTGCCAGGAGATGTCAGGTTCCGCGCTTCGGACGCGACGGTTTCGGGCGTATGCTGGCGACGACATGGACCGCCACGGCAGCCGCCCCGGACCCGGTCCCGGATCCTCGCCGGAGCCGTGCGCCCGTCTCGAGATCCACGACGCCGGATCCGCGGGGCCCGTGCGCTACACCATCCTGGTCCCCGATGCCGTCCCGGCGTCAGCCAGCCCGGCGTGCGACCTGGTCGAGGCCATCGAGGTGCCCCACGGCCAGGGTCCGGAGCCGGGCGCGCCCACCTGGGGCCTGGTCGCCCAGGGCGTGTCGCTCGGCGTCCCCATCGGGTTCGACCAGCTTCCCCCCGCGGTCCAGGCAGGCGTCAGGCGGCTGCTGTCCGAGGCCCTCCCCGGACGGACCGGGGATGCACCCGGTGGTCCCGACGGCGCGCCTCAGGAACCGGGGAGCGCGGCGGACTGATCGTCGTCGGGCGCACCGGGCGTCCCCGCCACGATGAGGCCCAGCAGTCCGGAGAGGACGAGGCCGCTCGCCGCCAGCCCGACGCCCGATGCGAGCACGGTCGCGGCGCCGACCGCGACCATCGGCGCGGCGCGGTGGAGCAGCGGCAGGCCGACGATGACGAGCCCCAGGACCAGGGCCACGAGGGGGCCCGGCACCGCGCCGCTCAGGCCGACACTCCAGATCGACAGCGAATCCCAGGTCGCCGCGGACCGCAGCCACGCCGCGAGGGCCACGAGGGTCACGAGGCAGGCCGCCACCACGAGCCGCCGGGGGATGGCGCCCGCCGCGCGGCCCGCCCGGATTCCCGAGACCCCCAGGAGCGCGGCCCCCGTGACGAAGGCGACCTGGGCGACGACGGCGGCCATGCCGGACCCGATGGGGTCATGGCGCGCGAGCGCCGCCCCGGCACCGAGCGCCGTCCCCGATGCCGCGAGGACGATCGCGGCCGTCACCGCGAGCAGCCCCGCACGGACCATCCGCGGCCCGGGTCCGATGGTCAGGAACCGCGGCGCGGCCGCCATGGCCGCGACGGCCACCAGCAGCGCGATGCCCAGGACCAGGCCGGGACTGGGCGGCAGGACCACCAGCGCGAATCCGCCCAGCGCCACCCCGCCCGTCGCGGCCACAGCCACGCGCGCGGACACGGGGCCGTGTCGCGAGACCCGCAGCGCCAGCGCCCCCAGCAGCAGGACCCCCACGAGCGGCACGAGCACATCCGTGGCGGCTCCCACGCGCCCGAGTGCGCGCGCCATGCTCGCCCACGGCTCACCCTTGGGGATGAACATCGCGAGGCGCACGACGAAGCGCGTCACCAGCAGGTCGAGGACGACCGCCGCGAGGAGCCAGCGCGCGAGTCGCTCGACGGCGGCCTCGGTCTCACGGGCGACCTGCGGGGCGGTCTCGACGAGCGCCGCGTCCCTCGACGAGGGTGTCGACTCCTGACCATCGCCGCGTGGCGCCCCGCGAGCGACGATGGGGGTGGTCACGGCTGGCGGCGACCGCCGGGCATCATCCGGCGCCACCGCTCGATGTGGGCGTCGCGGCGAGCGGGGACGATCCCGCGCCGGGTCCGGGCTCGGCCGCGGGGATGGCGAGGGCCAGCCACGCCGACACCGACTTCTGGCCGTTCCGGTCTCCCCGGCCGCCGTCCCACACGGCGAACGCGATGGCCGTCGCCGCGTCGCCCGGCACCAGCGCCGCATCGCCTGCATCGGCGCCCGCGAGGTCGCGCGACATCACGACGCGCCACATCCCATCGCGGTGCTCCGAGGCGCCGTGCACGTTCTGGCCGTCCGCCGACTGGCTCGTGAGCGTCCCGAAGCCGGCCGCGTCGAGGTCCTCCACCGAGCTGACGACCGTCTGGCTCGCCCGCAGGTTGCCGGCATCGGTGGCGGTCAGGAATCCATCCGGGCCCGGATCGCCGGAATCGCCGCCGTTGACGTCCTGGGGCATGCCCGGGTAGACGTCCTCCAAGTCGAGCCGGCCGCCCGCCGCGATGTCGGCCGCCCAGTCGGCCTTCCAGTGCCAGATGTTCAGGCCGCCCGCCTGCTGGCCCATGCACACGGAGGTCCCCGAGCCGAGGGCCAGCTGGACGGCGGCCGCGTCCGCGAACCGATCCACGCCGAGCACGCTCTCGTCGAGGGTGGCGTCGCTCCACTCGAGCAGCAGCGCGATCCGGGCGTCGTCCACGAGGGCCCGCACGCGGACCGAGGGGACGCTGGGCACGAGCAGCCGCGGCGTGGCCGCGGTCTGGCCGCTGAGCAGGACGTCCACGGAAGGCGCGGCGTCCCACAGTGGGTCGAATGGCGCGTCCACCGGCAGCGGGTCGGTGACCCGCGTGGCGAACAGCGTCTCACCCTGGGCGCTCGTGATGGGCACCCCCGCGAGCGACAGCAGGGCCGCGAGGCCGACGACCCCGACGCCGAGCGCTCGGAACGACAGGCGTGTGCGCATCATCGATGACCTCCTGACAGGCCGACGAACCGGAAGCGATCGGCACACCGCCCACACAGGCCGTGGGCCGGCCGCCAGTCCGGGTACTCCTGGACGACGAGGATGGCGACATCCCGGTCCGGCGGGCGGATGTCGTCTCCGGGGAAGCGGCAGAGGGGACAGCGATCGAGTCGCGGGCGGGCGGCTCCGGGCATGACGGCTCCGGACAGGGCGCCTCCGGACAGGGCATCGTCCATCGCCTGCGGGTCAGAGGCCCATGCCACGAGCTCCCGGAGCATCGGCCGAGGGCCGCTCCACAGGCGATCGACGAGCGCCTCGATGGCCGCGTCGGAACAGGCCGGGAACTGGCCGGCGAGGCGGGCCCGGTGCTCCTGCCGGGTGGCGGCAGGGCCGCCGGCCAGCCCGGCCGCGTCTGTCCGCGCGTCGATGGTCACGTCCCACAGGTCATGGACCCGCTGCTGGACGGGACGCGACAGCGACGTCTCCAGCCATCCCGGCCGGAATCCGAACGCCGGGTCGAGCGTGTCCTCCGCGTGCCCCAGGACGTGGCGCGCCCAGCGTCCCAGACCGTCCGGGCGATCGAACCGGGCGGGGTCGATGCGCAGCCCCAGGTGGGCCCCCGACGGCTCCCAGGTGATGCCCTCGTCCAGGCGACCGGCGGCCTCGCCGAGCAGCACGACGCGGACGCGACCGGCGACGACGGGACGCTCCTCGATGGCGGACCTGACCAGGTCCGCGAGCCCCAGCTCCTCGAACTCCGCGAGCGCCAGCCGCTCGAACGCCGCGTTCCGCTCGCGCGCATCGGAGATGGCGTAGATCGGCTCCGCACGGCTGGCGTGGCGCGCGCGGAGCGCCGGATCGGACGCGCGGCGCGCCTCCAGGACGCGTCGCACGACCGACTCGGCGAAGGACGGGTCGATCACGAACGAGGGCACCGCGACGGCCAGGACGGTCATCCCCGCGCGCCGGGCGGCACGAGGTCACCCGCCTCCTCGTCCACGCCGCACTCGAACGTGAAGCCGTCCGGCTGGTCCTCGACCGGCAGCAGGTCCCCGGGGCCGAGCACGTCCGGCGACGCGCCCAGCTCGCGCCCGTGGTCGCCGATGACCGCGGCGGCGATGGCTGCGGCCGCCGCGTACCCGCTGTCGGGCAGGCGCCCCGCGATGCGCGCGGCGAGAGCGGGGACCCATCGCCCCGGATGCTCCGCGATGAACAGCGCCATCGCGTCGCGACTGCGCTCGACGCGGTCGCCATCGGCGACCGCGAGCGCGCTCGCCTCCTTGATGGCGAGGAGCGCCAGGAACTCCAGCTCGCACGCGAGATGGTCGGGGCGCTCGCCGCCGCGCCGCGGCCGGACGCCGAACGCCTGGTAGAAGCCCGAGATGTCACCCAGCTCCTGGCTCTGTCCGAACAGGTGGCGCCGGCCATACTCCGTCTCATAGGGCGGGCAGCCGTGCGCCACGGTGTGACCGAACAGGCTTCGGTGCTCACGTGCCCGGTCCGCGCGCCGTGCGATCGTGCGGACCGCGCGCCAGGTGGCATCCGCGACGTGCACGTCCAGGGCCCGGGTGGCGGCTCGGAGACACGCCACGTCGGGTCGCGGGTCCTCGCCCGGCTCGTCGGGGTCGCGGAACAGGCTGGCCAGCTCCCGATACGCGTCCGCCCTGGCCATGGCGCGGTCGAGCATCACCCGCTCGGCCCGGGCCAGTCGCGGCGTCCGGCCCAGTTCGGTGGCGGTCATCAGATGGAGTTCGGGTGGGGGGCGGGCCGCACGTGCACCGGTTCCTCCACCTTCAGCCGGACGGCCTCCCGGTCGAGCTCGTCGAACCCGATGACCGTGTCGTCATACATCGCCCACGGCTTGCCGTCGATCTCCGTCTCGAAGACGAGCGGTCCCTCCTCGATCTCGTAGCGGAAGATGACCCGCTGGGTCGCCCGGAACAGCTGGAGCACCGCCAGGAGCTGCCGCGACGGGGCTCGGTAGCGCTCGATCGCGGCGTCCACGCCCGGCCCGAACATCTGGCGCAGGTACGCCCGCGGCGCCCATCGGGGCGGGATGTAGAACCCGTTGGGCTCCGTGCCGAACTGCGGATACAGCGGCAGCGCGACCTGCTCGTGGCGCACCAGGTACGTGACCGGGTTGGTCGGATCGTCGTCCCAGGTCCCGTCGGGAGCGATGGGCACCAGGCCCTGGAGCCGGATGCGGCCCGGACAGGCCGTCATGCAGCGGGTCTCCATCGCGGCGCCGTCGCTGGCGGGATCCTCCCCCTCCAGGCGCGGGTAGCAGGCGACGCACTTCTCGGACACGCGGGTGGTCGGCCGGTACATCGACTTCTTGTAGGGGCAGGCCTCCACACACAGGCGATAGCCGCGGCAGCGCGACTGGTCGATGAGCACGACGCCGTCCTCGGGCCGCTTGTAGATGGCCTTGCGGGGGCACGCCGCGAGACACGCGGGATAGGTGCAGTGGTTGCACAGCCGCTGGAGGTAGAAGAACCAGGCGGTGTGCTCCGGCAACTGCGCTCCGTCGGTCTCCAGGCCGAGGCTGCCGGAGGCGGGCCGGCCGGGCGGCGTCACATCCTCGAAGATGTTCGGGGCGCTCCAGTCGTCATCAGCGGGCAGGTACCCCAGCGCCTGCTTCATGGGCGGCGCGGCGGCAGCCGCGGCCTCGAAGATGGTCATCCCCTCGTACGACCCGTACGGCGCCTCGGGATCGCCGCTCCCGCCGGTCCACGCGGGCTCGATGCCGGCCGCCTGGTGCGCCTCGTCGAGCATGCCCAGCAGTCGCGCGTCCCAGTGGCTCGGGTAGCCGCCGTAGGGCTTCGTCTCGACGTTGTTCCACCACATCGTCTCCTGGCCCTTGGAGAAGGTCCAGGTGCTCTTGCAGGCCATGGAGCACGTCTGGCACGCGATGCAGCGGTTGATGTTGAACACGAACGCGAACTGCCGGTCCGGGTGATGCTCGGCATACGGGTAGCTCATCGACCGGCCGAGCTGCCAGTTGCGGACGTCGGGCATCAGACCGTCTCCCTCGTCGTGCTTGGATCGGGCCGTCGCCACCGGACGCGCGTCTCCGCGACCAGGTCACGCACCCATGACTCTCCCCGCCTGCGCCAGATCACGTGCAGGCCCGCGTAGTGGGGGGACCGGAACATCGTCATCAGCCGGGAGTCGCTCCAGCCGTCACGCACGAACTCCTCGACGAAGCAGCGGGCCATCTCATCGAAGGTCGCCTCGTCCACCCGGACCGGGACGCCCACGAGCGCCATCGGGTCATCGGGCTCGGCCTCCTTCACCGGACCCGTCGGCCCCAGCATGGGCAGCGCTCGCCCGGTCATCGCGTCACCCGGGGACCGAGCGTCCCGGCGAGGTAGCGGCGCATCATGTCCGACTCTCCGCCGGGGGACATGCCGGTGGTGCCGGGCCTCCAGCGACCCTGTCCCCCCAGGCCACCCGGCTCGGCGCGGGTCACCTTGACCAGGGTCTCCTTGGGCACGGTGTTGATGGCGTGGTTGTCATTCTCGTAGCCGAAGATGAAGGCGTTGGCGTCCTTCGCCTTGTGGAACAGGCTGTCGGTCTGGTGCATCGGCATGGACCAGTCGCGGGTCACCGACTGCTGGCTGCCGTAGCGCAGGTTCGCCTGGTAGCCCGTCCCCTCCGACAGCGCGCGCCCATCGGCCCGCGACTCGTGCGCCCGGACCGAGCGCTCGGTCGCCTGGAACGGTCCGTGCTTGGCCATCACGATGCCCGGCGGGTAGGCCGGGTTGAACTTCGCGCGGAGCATCAGCCGCGCCACCCGATAGAACGGGTCGTCGGGTCGCCAGCCGACGTAGGGCCGGTCCGCCGGGTCGGCGTCCGCGTAGACGTAGTCGCCGTCGTCGATGCCCAGGGCGCGGGCCGTGTCGGGATGGATGTGGAGCTGGTGCTCCCCCACCCACGGCGACCGCGGGTCCGCGCGGTACGGGTCGGCGAAGTTGGAGTCCCACAGCAGCGACCAGTCCGACGTGCTCCAGCTCGAGTGGACCCGGTGGCGCGTCTTGGGGGTCAGGCAGTACAGCGAGTAGCCCGCCTGCCACAGCGGGTTCGTGGTGGCCTTCGCCTCCGCCCACGACAGCTTGACGTTGCGCACCGTCCGCTCGTCCGCGTCCATGGCATACCAAGGGATGCCGTAATCCTCCGGGCGGACCCAGGGGTTGGAGGAGATGATCACGTTGGGCAGGTAGGGCGTCGCCTCCGGACCCTCGCGATGGACGATGAAGTTCTCGCCGTACTCGAGCGCCTCGGGGATGTCGCAGTAGCTGTTGAGACGGCCGGTGTCGGTGAAGAACGGCAGGCTCTCGGTGACCTGCTCGTGGAACGGCACGCGGGGATACGTGCGGAACAGCATCAGCGCGGCGCCCGGCACGCCGTACCTGCCCGCCAGGATGTCCTCCAGGCGGTATCCCTTGGTGGTGATGGACGCATCCAGCAGGCGCTGGATGTAGATGTCCTCCTTGCCCTCGGTGATGAACCGCCAGTAGTCGGCGAACCGGTCATCCCCCAGCTGGGCGCCCAGCGCGCGTGCCTGGTCGGCCAGGATGTGGGCGTCGTCCTTGGCCTCATACAGGGGGGCGATGCCGTCCTTCGCGCGGCCCCAGACCTGGAGGAAGGGGTTGGAGCACGAGGCGGTGATCTCGTGCGTCTGGCTCTCCATCCAGGAGGTGGCCGGGAACGCGATGTCGGCGTACTCGACCGAGGAGGTCATCTCGATGTCGGTCGTGGCGATGAGGTCGATCCGCGGGTTGACGTTGCGGATCATCTCGTAGTGATGCTTCGCGTTGTTGAGCAGGTTCACGTTGGTGAACCAGAGGGCCTTGGTGGGCGTGGGCATGTGGCTGATGCCCGTGAACACCCTGCGACCGAACTTCGGGGTGTCCACGATGAGCGGCCGGTCCCCGTGGTTCCAGTAGGCAGGCTCCTCGCCGTAGGCGTACAGGTGGGCATGGATGTCCGAGCCCGACGCCGATTCGACCAGGTTCATGTCGAACGGATCCTCGGCGATCCAGCCCTTGAACCCCGGCCCGCTCTCGGGGTGTCCCTGGAACAGGGCGCTCTTGTAGTTGCCCGCCCAGGTGTACACGCCCGCGCCCGGCCGGCCGATGTTGCCGGTGAGCATGAACGGGAGGTGGATCGCTCGGTTGGCGAGCGTGGCATGGAACCAGTGGTTGACGCCCTCACCGATGTGCGCGGACGCCGGACGGATCCGTGCGATGTCATCGGCCAGGCGCACGATCAGCTCCCGCGGCGAGCCGGTCATCTCCACCACCGAGTCGAGGTCGTAGTCCGCGAGGTGGATCCGATAGGCCGACCAGGTCGTGATCGCCTGCACCTCCGTGCCGTCGGCGAGGCGCACCATCACGGTCCAGTCGAGCGCCGGCACGAGTCCCGCGTCCCCGAGCCGATCGCCGACCATGTCCCGGGTGATCGGCTGCAATGAGCCGGAGCGCTCGTCCCACACGACGTAGTCGCCCAGCCGGTCGTACTGCTCTGGCTTGAGGCCCTGCTGCGCGAATGACGCGCCGTCCTCGCGCAGCCCCGGCTGATGGTCCGCCCACACGTCCGCGGCGCGCAGCCGCTCGCCGGTGTCGGTCCGGATGAGCAGCGGCAGGTCCGTGAAACGCCGCACGAACTCGACATCGTACTGGCCGCGGTCCATCATCAGCCGGGTGATGCCCAGGAACAGCGCCGCGTCGGTTCCGGGACGGATGGGGATCCAGTAGTCCGCCTTGGTGGCGGGCGGGCTGTACTCCGGCGTGATGGTCACGATCGTCCCGCCCCGCTCCATCGCCTCGATGAAGAAGTGGGAGTCGGCCATCTTGTTCTCGACCAGGTTCTTGCCGACCTGGATGGTGAGCTTGCTGAAGCGCAGGTCGTTGAAGTCGGTGTCCGCCGCCTGGAGGCCATGGACGAAGGGCATGCCCGGCGCCTGGTCGCCGTGCCAGGTGTAGTTCGACCACAGCCGGCCGCCCTTCGCGTCCTCGGGCCCGACGTCGCGGACGCTGGCATCGAGCAGCGCCATCATGTTCGAGAAGCGATACATGCCGTACTTGCCGATGACGCCCAGGAGGCCCATGCCGCCCCGGAACTTGAGGGTGCGGGTGCCGGCGCCGTCCATCGCGTCCAGCATCTCGGGCGCGTAGCCGTCCGCCTCCAGGCGCTGACGGCCCTCGTCGCCGCTGTACGTCCGAGCGATCGCGATGAGGCCCTGCGCCATGTAGCGGTGGGCGTCCTCCCAGGACGTGCGCACCAGCTCGTCCGAGCCGCGGTCGTCGAACCGGTACCGGGTCCGCAGCTCAGGGGTGAGCGGCGGGAACCCCGCATCCGCCCACTCCTTCCACCCGGCGCGCATGAGGGGGTACTTGAGCCGGAACGGTCCGTACACGCGGCGGTGGATCTGGTAGCCCTTGGCACAGCCGCGGGGATGCCATGCGGCGGTCGCGGTGTTGCCGTACAGGTCGGCGTAGCGAGACACGTCGTACGCCTGCTCCGTGCGCATCACGACGCCGTTGCGCACCACCGCGCGCAGCCGGCACGAGTGGGTGTCGTTGGGGGAGCACACGAAGGCGAACGTGCGGTCGTAGCGGTACTGGTCGCGGTAGACCTGTTCCCAGCCACGGTCCGGATAGGCCGCCAGCGGATCGACCACGTCGACCGGCTCCAGGAGCGCGAACACCGGTCGTCCGGTGCCCGCCAGCAGGGCGGCGATGCCCGCGGTGCCGCCCGTGGCGGCGATCAGGAACTGCCGGCGGCTGACACGTGCCATGTCGACCGTCTCCCCCCTCATCGATTGCGGCTGCTGAAGCGCGAGCACACGGCACGACCGGGGGCGGGTCGCGACGCGAGACTCAGGGTATCGACGGGCCGCTCGGAGCGTCAAGGTCATCCGGCACACGGGACCCCTGCCGGACGGCAGGGGTCCCGCGATGCGCCGGGTCGGCCCCCGGCGGCGGGGCACGCTCCCGGGCACGAACGGGGGCGCGGGCCGGGAGGATCCCGGCCCGCGCCCCCTGCTGGTCAGCGAGCCCGCGAGGGGCTCACGGATGACGTGCTACCGATCGCGCTCCGCCGCACCGGCGAGCGCCGCCTGGGCCGCCGCGAGCCGCGCCACCGGGACCCGGAACGGCGAGCACGAGACGTAGTCCAGGCCGAGCTGATGACAGAAGGCGATCGAGTCCGGGTCCCCGCCGTGCTCGCCGCAGATGCCCAGCTCCAGGTCGGGACGCGTCGCCCGGCCCTTCTCCACCGCGATGCGCATCAGCGCGCCCACGCCCGTCCGATCGAGCGTCTGGAACGGATTCACCGGCAGGATCTTGTCCTCGACGTACTTGAGCAGGAAGCCGCCCTCGGCGTCATCCCGGCTGTAGCCGAAGGTCATCTGCGTCAGGTCGTTCGTGCCGAAGCTGAAGAACGAGGCCTCCGCCGCGATCTCGTCGGCGGTCAGGGCGCCGCGCGGCACCTCGATCATCGTGCCGAACTTGTAGTCCACCGTGACGCCGGCCGCCGCCTCGACCGCCTGGGCCTCCGCCTCCAGCAGCCGGCGCGTCTCGCGCAGCTCGTTCACGTGGCCCACGAGCGGGATCATGATCTTGGCGATCGGGTTGCCGCCCGCCTTCTTGACCTCGATCTGGGCGTTGAGGATGGCCCGCGTCTGGATCTTCACGAAGTCCGGGATCATCAGGCCCAGGCGACAGCCGCGCAGGCCGAGCATGGGGTTCTGCTCGTGCATCGACCGGATGGTGGCGAGCAGCTGCCGGTCCTCCGCCGAGGCGGCGTCGCCCGCACGGGTCACCTTGACGAGCTGCTCCTCGAGGTTCGGCAGGAACTCGTGGAGCGGCGGGTCGATGAGCCGGACCACCACCGGGAGCCCGTCCATGGCCCGGAAGATGCCCTCGAAGTCACCCTGCTGGAGTCCCTCCAGGCGGCCCATGGCGGCGTCGAAGGTGGCCACCGCAGCCGCCTCCTCGGCGTCCAGCGCCTGGCCCGCGACGGACTTCGCCTTGGCCCGGGTGGCGGCACCCGCCACGAGAATCGCGCCACGCACGATCTCCAGTCGCTCACCCTCGCGGAACATGTGCTCGGTGCGGCACAGGCCGATGCCCCGGGCGCCGTAGGATCGCGCGAGCGCGGCCTCCTCGGGCTTGTCGGCGTTGGTCCAGATGTCCAGGCGGCGCACCTCGTCCGCCCAGCCCAGGATGGTCTGGAGCTCGTGCTGCTCGTCGTAGCGGGCGCTCACGGTGGGCAGCGCCCCGCTGAACACCTCGCCGCTGCCGCCGTCGAGCGAGATCCAGTCCCCCTCCCTGAACGACGCGCCCGTCTCCGAGGACCGAGCCGAGCCGCTCGCGTAGTCCACCACGAGCTCCGCGCAGCCCGCGACACACGGCTTCCCGATCTGGCGCGCGACCACCGCCGCGTGCGACGTGGCGCCGCCCCGGGCGGTCAGGATGCCCTGAGCCACGGCCATGCCGTGGAAGTCGTCGGGGCTCGTCTCCACGCGCACCAGGACGACCCGCTCGCCCCGCTCCACCCACTCCACCGCGGTGTCCGCCGAGAACACCGCCCGACCCACCGCGGCGCCGGGCGAGGCGTTGAGGCCCTTGGCGATGCGGGTCGCGCTCCTGCGGGCGTCCGGGTCGTACTGGTCGCGCAGCAGCTGGTCCACGTGGGCGGGCTCGATGCGCGCGAGCGCCTCCTCCCGGCTGATGATGCCCTCGTTCACCATGTCCGCCGCGATCCTGACCGCCGCCAGCGCGGTGCGCTTGCCCGAGCGGGTCTGGAGCATGTACAGCCGACCGCGCTCGATGGTGAACTCGAGGTCCTGCATGTCCCGGTAGTGGCGCTCGAGCTTCTTGCCGATGGCCAGGAACTCCGCGTAGGCGGCGGGCATCGTCTGCGCCATGTGGGCGATCGGGAAGGGCGTCCGGATGCCCGCCACCACGTCCTCGCCCTGGGCGTTCGTGAGGTATTCCCCGAACAGGACCGAGCGCCCGGTGTTGGGGTCACGCGTGAACGCGACGCCGGTCCCGGAATCCTCGCCCATGTTGCCGAACACCATGGTCACGACGTTCACCGCCGTGCCCAGGTCGTGGGCGATCTTGTTGTAGTCGCGGTAGTCCCGGGCGCGCTTGCCGAACCAGGACTGGAACACCGCCTTGACCGCGAGGTCCAGCTGGCGGAGCGGATCCTGGGGGAATTCCGCGCCGGTGTCCTCTCGGACGATATCCAGGAAGCTCGCCGTGATCCGCCTCAGGGCGGCCGCGTCGAGATCGGTGTCCTGGGTCACGCCGCGGGCGTGCTTCGCCGTCTCGAACGCATGGTCGAAGCGCTCGCCGTTCACGCCCAGCACGATGCGCCCGAACATCTGGATGAATCGCCGGTAGGCGTCCGCCCCGAACCGCTCGTTGCCCGTCAGCGCCACGAGGCCCGCCACGGTGTGCTCATTGAGGCCCAGGTTGAGGACCGTGTCCATCATGCCCGGCATGGAGAACCGGGCACCCGAGCGCACGGACACGAGCAGCGGGTTCGCCGGATCCCCGAATCCCTTGCCGGTGGATGCCTCGACGCCCCTGACCGCGACGAGGACGTCCTCCCACAGGCCCGCGGGCAGCTGCTCGCCCGCCGCGAAATAGTCGTTGCAGGCCTCGGTCGTGATGGTGAACCCCGCGGGCACCGGCAGTCCCGCCCTGGTCATCTCGGCGAGGCCGGCGCCCTTGCCGCCCAGGAGGTCGCGCATCGTCGCGTCCCCCTCCGCCCGGCCGTCGCCCCACGTGTAGATGTAGCGCTTGGCCGCGTGACGGGCAGGCGAAGCGGACTGGGCGGACTCGGTCATGGACGGGACCTCGCGGATGGGGCGTCGGGCGCGCGATTTCGACAGGCGCCCGGGAAGGGCGGCGTGGACGGCCCGATTGTACCGGTTCACCCCGCAGCACCATGCCGACCGACCCGTCCGGGCGGCCCGGGCACGGCCGGGCGGACCGCGCGTGGCACCATGCGGACCATCCCGCCCGGGCGGCCCGGGCACGGCCGGGCGGACCGCGCGTGGCACCATGCGCGGATGCCTGCCTTCGACCTGGACCGCTTCCTGTCCCTGCCCCGCCTGAGCGGGCTGCGCCTGTCCCCCGCCGGAGACCGGCTCATCGTCTCGGTCGCCCTCCCCGACCCCGAGGGCAAGCGCTTCACCTCGGCCATGTGGGAGCTCGACCCGTCCGGGCGCGCCCCCGCGCGCCGCCTGACCCGGTCGGTCCAGGGCGAGGGCGGCGGCACCCACACGCGCGATGGATCGATCCTGTTCGCCTCGTCGCGCCCCGACCCCGGCCAGGTGCCCGAACGGCGGGAGGCGTACCAGGAGGTGCCCCAGCTGTGGCTGCTGCCCGCGGGCGGCGGCGAGGCACGCCCGGTGGCGTCGCCCCACGGAGGCGTCGAGTCGGTGCGCGCCGCCGCGGCCGCGGATGTCGTCCTGTTCGCCACCGCCGTGCACCCGGGCGCCGCGGACCTCGAGGCGGACCAGGCGCGCGAGCAGGGTCGCACCAAGGCGGGGGTGACGGCCCACCTGTTCGAGTCCTTCCCCATCCGCTCCTGGGACCACTACCTGGGGCCGCGCGAGCGTCGCCTGTTCACCGCACAGCTCACGGGCGATCCCGATGCGCCGCTGGCGTCGCCGGTGGACCTGGCGCCGGATGCCGGAGAGGCGCTCCGCGACACGGATGCCGACATCGCCCCCGACGGTGCCGTCGTGGTCACGGGCTGGGCGCGCCAGGAGGACCTCACCCGGCCCTGCGTCGACCTCGTGGCGATCGACCGGGTGAGCCGGGCGCGGCGCACGCTTGCCGCCGGACTCGCGTGGCACTCCGGGATCCGCTTCTCGCCGGACGGCCGGCAGGTGGCCTGCGTGCGCACCTGTCACGCCGACCTGGACCATGCGGAGCGCCCGGAGCTGCTCGTCGTGGATGTCCGGACCGGCGCGGCGCGGGCGATCGGCGGGGACCTCGGCGGGGCGTGGCCGCACGAGCTCGCCTGGAGCCCGGACGGGCAGGCTCTCGTGGTCACGGCCGACCTGCGCGGCCATGTGGCGCTGCTGCGGGTGTCCGTGGCGGACGGTACGCCCGCGGTGCTGTCCGACGAGGGTGCTCACACCGATCCCGCACCGGCCCCCGACGGCAGGAGCGTCTACGCGCTGCGATCCGCGATGACGTCGCCGCCGCGGCCCGTGCGCATCGCGGACGGCACGACCACCACGCTCCCCTTCCCCGGCCTGGCCGACGAGGACGTCGCCGCGCCGGGGCGGGCCGAGCGCCTGACGGCGAGCGCCTCGGACGGGACCCGCATCGAGTCCTGGCTCATCGTGCCGCCCGGGGCCTCGGCGGAGTCGCCCGCGCCGCTCGTGACCTTCATCCACGGCGGACCCATCGGCTCCTGGAACAGCTGGCACTGGCGCTGGAACCCGCACCTCCTCGCGGAACGCGGCTATGCGGTCCTGCTGCCCGACCCGGGCATCTCCGCGGGCTACGGACAGGCGTTCGTCGACCGGGGCTGGGGGCGCTGGGGCGACGAGCCATACACGGACCTGCTGGCGGCCATCGACGGCGCGCTCGATCGTCCCGACCTGGACGCCCATCGGACCGCCGCGATGGGCGGCAGCTTCGGCGGCTACATGGCCAACTGGGTGGCCGGACACACCGACCGCTTCCGGGGCATCGTCACCCACGCCTCCCTGTGGGACCTGCGCGGGTTCCACGGCACCACGGACCATGGTCCCGCCTGGGAGGCCGAGTTCGGCGACCCATACGTCGATCCGTCGCGCTATGAGCGCGAGTCGCCGCACCGCTTCGTCGATCGCATCCGGACGCCGATGCTGGTCATCCACGGCGAGCTGGACCATCGGGTGCCCATCAGCGAGGCGCTGCGCCTGTGGACGGACCTTCGGCGTCACGGTGTCCCATCGAGGTTCCTGTACTTCCCTGACGAGAACCACTGGATCGGGAAGCCCCAGAACGCCCGGCTGTGGTACGCCACGGTGCTGGCATTCCTCGACGAGACGGTGCTCGGACGTCCCTGGATACGCCCGGACCACGTGTGAGCCCCTCGCCGTCGACGAGCCGGGTGGGCCGGAGGGAGCCCCCGCGACGACGAAGGGGCCCCCGGTGACACGCGCACGGCCCTACACTGGTCGCGGCCGGGGCGCCCGCTGACGCCCGCCGATGCCGCCCATGGAGCTGCCCGACCCGATGTACGACCCGCAAGACGACACGCGCCAGATCTCGCTCGCCGCCGACAACTACAACGCGACGCTCGTCAGGCGCGTGGACGATTCCAGCGAGCTGGCCACCTTCTGGGTGCGGTTCAACGGCGAGCCGACCCCCTTCGAGCCCGGGCAGTACATGACCATCGGGGTCTATGCAGACGGCAAGCTGGTCCAGCGACCGTACTCCGTCGCGTCCGCCCCGCGCGATGCCGGCACGGAGGGCTACGAGTTCTACGTCCGGCTGGTGCCCATCCTGCGCTTCACCACGCTGCTGTGGCGACTGCCGGTGGGCCACGGGATGCGCATGATCGGGCCCAAGGGCAGGTTCATGCTCGAGCCAGACGACGACCGCACCCACCTGTTCGTGTCCACCGGCACCGGCATCGCGCCGTTCATCTCGATGTCCCGCGAGCTGCTCGCGGAGGGGCGGCCCCGGCGCACGGTGATGCTCCACGGCTGCTCCTACCAGGACGAGCTGGGCTATCGCCCGCTGCTCGAGGCGTGGCAGCGTGACGGCGGCTATCCCATGACCTATGTGCCCACGGTCTCCCGTCCGAACGACCCCCGCAACGCGGGCTGGACGGGCCGGACCGGTCGCGCGGAGGCGGTGGTCGCAGACGTGTGCCGGGACCTGGGCCTGGAGCCGGAGACGACCGTGGTCTACATCTGCGGCAACCCGGACATGATCATCAACGTGGAGCGGGAGCTGATGGACCAGGGGTTCCCGGAGTTCCACGTCAAGAAGGAGCTGTACTGGCCCAAGGGCAAGGACGCCGACATCAAGCCGAGAGGCTGACGCTCGGCACACATCCGGGGTGACCTTCGGCCCGCCCCGAGGGTCGGCTTGCCGGTGGGAGTCTGCGGGCACCGATGGGATGCTCGACACGCGGCGGCTGCCGCGGCGGGTCCATGAGGCATCGTCATGCATCCCATCATCGACCGGGCGGCGCTGTCACCCAATGTGACCCGCCTGGTCATCGGCGCCCCCCGGATCGCCCAGGTGCGGCAGCCGGGGCAGTTCGTCATCGTGCGACGGGGCGAGGGTGCCGAACGCATCCCGCTCACGATCGCGGACGCGGATCCCGACCGGGGCACCATCTCGCTCGTGGTCCAGGCGATCGGCAAGTCCACCATGGATCTCGCCGCGCTCGCCGTGGGCGACGTCATCCGGGACGTCGCCGGACCGCTGGGGAGGCCGACCGACCTGATCGACCGAGGCCACGCGGTGTGCGTCGGCGGCGGCGTCGGCACCGCGGTCATCCATCCCATCGCCCAGGGTCTCCACGCGCGCGGCGTGACCGTGACCAGCATCATCGGCGGGCGCGCGCGCGAGTGGGTCATCCTCGAGGCCGAGCTGCGCCGGTATGGCGGGGTGGAGGTGTGCACCGACGACGGCTCCCACGGCCGGCGCGGGGTCGTGACCGACGCGCTCGCGGATCGGCTCGTCGCCGGAGGCGTGGACCGGGTCTACGCGGTCGGGCCCGTGCCCATGATGCGCGCGGTATCCCAGCTCACGCTGCTGCACCGCATCCCCACCATCGTCTCGCTCAACGCGATCATGGTGGACGGCACCGGGATGTGCGGCGGATGCCGGGTGACCGTCGGCGGCCGGACGCGGTACGCCTGCGTGGACGGCCCGGAGTTCGATGCGCACGAGGTGGACTTCGCGCTCCTCGCGGACCGCCTGACCACGTACCGGTCCTTCGAGCGCGCCGCGATCGACCGGCGGGCCTGCATGGTGGACGCGCTGGCGGAGCACGTCGCGGCGGAGCACCCCGTGGCGGCCGCGGAGTCCGTCAGGTGAGCGCGGGCCCCGGCCTCACCAACCGGGAGCGGATGGGCATCCCGCGGCACGCCATGCCGGAGCGGGACCCCGCGATCCGGGCCAGGGACTTCTCCGAGGTGAACCTGGGCTACACGGAGCTGCTGGCGGTGGCGGAGGCCGAGCGGTGCCTCCGGTGCCGCAACCCCACCTGCATCGACGGCTGTCCGGTGCGCGTGAACATCCCGCGCTTCGTGGACCTCGTCGCGCAGGGTGACCTGCGCGGTGCGGCGGCGTCGCTCCTGGACGACAACGCCCTGCCCTGCGTGACCGGTCGCGTGTGCCCCCAGGAGCACCAGTGCGAGGGACGCTGCATCCGAGGCAGGAAGGGCGACCCGGTGGCCATCGGCGGCATCGAGCGATTCGTCGCCGACTGGGCGACGGGCCACCCCGAGGCCCTGCGGCACGCGAGGCCCGCGCCCAGCGGCAGGCGCGTCGCGATCGTCGGATCGGGACCCGCGGGGCTGACCGCGGCGGGCGAGCTCGTGAGGTCCGGGCACCGCGTGACGGTGTTCGAGGCGTTCCATGCCGCGGGCGGCGTCCTCATCTACGGCATCCCGGAGTTCCGCCTCCCCAAGGACATCGTGGCCCGAGAGGTTCGACGACTCCGGGACGAGGGCGTGGAGATCGAGGTCGATGCGATCATCGGCAAGACCTGGACCCTGCGCGAGCTGCGCGCGATGTACGACGCGGTGTTCATCGCGGTGGGCGCGGGCCTGCCGCTGTTCCTGGGCATCCCGGGAGAGAACCTCAAGGGGGTGTACGCGGCGAACGAGTACCTCACCCGCGTCAACCTCATGGGTGCCTTCCGGGAGGACGGCGACACCCCGGTGCTCCACGGCCAGCGGGTCGTCGTGATCGGCGGCGGGAACGTGGCGATGGACGCGGTGCGCACGGCCACGCGACTCGGTGCGACCGACGCGGTCATCCTGTACCGGCGCGGCAGGGACGAGCTTCCGGCGCGCCGCGAGGAGGTCCGTCACGCACAGGAGGAGGGCGTCCGGCTCGAGCTGCTCGCCGCACCCACGGACATCCTGGGCGACGCCGACGGCTGGGTCCGCGCGGTCCGCTGCAGCCGCATGGAGCTGGGCGAGCCCGACGCGTCCGGCCGTCGTGAGGCGGTGCCGGTCCCCGATTCGGCGTTCGAGCTTCCCTGCGAGATGGTCGTGATCGCCGTCGGCACCCGATCGAACCCGCTGCTGACCGCCTCGGAGCCGGACCTCGCCGTGGACGGACGGGGCCATCTCGTGGTGGATGTCGCGGGCATGACGAGCCTGCCCGGCGTGTTCGCGGGCGGCGACATCGTGCGCGGGTCGGCCACGGTCATCCTCGCCATGGGCGACGGCAAGCGCGCCGCCGCCGCCATCGAGCGGTACCTGTCGGGCGCCCCCCGGCCCGTCGGAGAGGGCCAGGCCGTCTGCGCCGACGAGGCTCGGGGCGCCTGACTCGGCGCCGCGGGCGGTCACGTGACGGCGTCGGACCCGCGTGCCGCGCCAGGCCGGGCACGGAAGGGCCCGCGCTCCAGCAGCGCGAACGGCGTGGCGAGCACGAGCAGCGGCATCGCCGTCACACCCGCGATCCCACCGAGCGCCCACGTCAGGCAGATGCCGTATGCGGCCGCGATCCACCACCGGTCGCGCCACGGCCAGCCGCGCGCCGCCGATCGCGCGGCGAACACGCCCAGGGCGGGCAGCAGCAGCGTCGCGTCGTAGACCCAGGCGTGAGGGCTGATGAGCAGTCCCAGTGCCGCCGCGAGCGCCATCGCGTCGGGCCAGGCGGCACGCCGAAGCGCCGGCAGGCACGCGACGACGACCACCCCGGCGACGGCATACCCCACGAGGACCAGCCAGGGCATCCCCGTCACGAGGCCGGCGCGCGCGGCGAGACCGGGCAGGCTGATCGCCTGCCAGCCGTTGGCCAGCAGGTCGGCCTCCTGATAGGCCCGGACGCTGGCCAGCCACCCCACGGGCCAGTCGAGCCTGCCGCCGGTCGCGATCACGCCCAGGCCGTACTGCACCAGGCACGCCGCGGCGAGCCAGCCGAGGGCCCGCCAGCGCCCCCGGAGCAGGAGCAGCCCGGCCACGGGTGCGGCGAGCTGCGGCTTGTAGGCGAGCAGTCCTCCCAGCGCGCCCGCGGCGGCATCCCGCTGGCGCACCAGCGCGCCCGTCGCGAGCACCAGGAGCAGCAGCGCCGCCGAGCTGTTCTGGCCCGATGCGACACCCGCTGCGGCGGGCGCCCAGGCGAGCGCGCCCAGGACGACCCAGCGTCGCGGCAGCCCCACGATGTCCGACCACACGACGGCCGCCAGCACCAGCAGTCCCGCCATCACCGCCGCGTGGAGCGCGGCGGCGATCCCATACGGCAGCGCGGCGAGGAGCGCGTACGGCAGCGCCATCCCGGCGGGGTACACGAACGGCGTGATGGGCAGGCCGCGCTCCGCCTGGAATGCGGTGATGGGCGCGAGGTCCGTGACCGCGCGCGTGAAGGCGAGCGACCCCGCGGCGTAGAACGCCGAGAAGTCCAGCCAGCCGCGCAGGGGCACCCCGAGGAGCGGCAGCCAGGCGGCCACGGCGGCCGACACCAGCCACAGGCGCGCCCGACCGGGCGTCCACGCGGCGCGCCAGCCCGATGCACCCACGATCACGTCCGCGGGCGTGGTCTCGGGCGTCAGGGTCAGCGGGCGTCGGGAGCCCAGGGCGGCGCGCACGGGTCGCAGTGTCGCACCGCGGCGGTGCGGACCGGAACCATCCGTCGGTACCGGTACCGCGGCTCGGGCGTCAGCGGCGCGCGGCCTCCATCCGGTCGAGGATGGCCCGCCGCAGGCCCTCCATCGGGATCCGCTCCTGGGTCATCGTGTCTCGGTCGCGGATGGTCACCGCGCGGTCCTCCAGGGAGTCCACGTCCACGGTGACGCACCAGGGCGTGCCGATCTCGTCCTGTCGGCGATACAGCTTGCCGATCGCGGCGGTGTCGTCATAGACCGCCATGACGTCCCGCTTGAGGTCGTCCTTGATGCGGTGGCAGGCCTCCACGATGTCCGGTCGCTTCTTGAGCAGCGGCAGGACCGCCACCTTGTACGGCGCGAGGTCGGGGTGGAGCCGCAGGACGACCCGCGTCTCGCCCTTGACCTCCTCCTCATGGTGGCTGTCGATGAGGAACGTGAACGCGGCACGATCGGCGCCCGCGGCCGTCTCCACGACCCACGGGATGAAGTGCTCCTCGGTGGCCGGGTCGAAGTACTCCAGGTTCTCGCCGGAGGCTTTCGCATGGCTGCCCAGGTCGAAGTCGCCACGGTTGTGGACGCCCTCGAGCTCCTTCCAGCCGAAGGGGAAACGGTACTCCACGTCGATCGCCTTCTTGGCGTAGTGGGCCAGCTCATCGGCGGCATGCTCGCGCAGGCGCAGGCGGGCGGGCGTCACGCCATACCGCTCATACCACGCCCGGCGCCTGGGCAGCCACTCCTCGAAGGCCGCGGCGGCCGCCTCGCCGGGACGCACGAAGTACTGCATCTCCATCTGCTCGAACTCGCGCATCCGGAACACGAAGTTCCCCGGCGAGATCTCGTTGCGGAACGACTTGCCGATCTGGGCGATGCCGAAGGGCAGCTTCCGGCGGCTGCTCTGCTGCACGTTCTTGTAGTTGACGTATGACCCCTGCGCGGTCTCAGGGCGCAGGTACACGATGTTCGCCTCGTCCTGGACGGGACCCATGTAGGTCTGGAACATGAGGTTGAAGCGCCGCGGCGCGGACAGGGCGCCGCCATCCACGGGACACGCCAGGCCCAGCCGCTGCACGACGGTCTCATCGTGCAGGTCCGTCGCCGACAGCTGCTCGGCGCCCGGCAGCTCGTCGAGCCGGAAGCGGCGGCGGCACGTGGCGCACTCCACGAGCGGGTCGGAGAACGAGCCCACATGGCCGGACGTCACCCACACCTGCGGATGCATCAGGATGCCTGCGTCCAGGCCCACGATGTCGTCGCGCTCCTGGACCATGGAGCGCCACCAGGCGCGCTTCACGTTGTTCTTGAGCTCCACGCCCAGTGGGCCGTAGTCCCAGACGGCGTTGATGCCGCCATAGATCTCAGAGCTGGGATAGACGAAGCCACGCCGCTTCGCCAGCGACACGATGGTGTCCAGGTTCGCGACAGACGGACCCGGATCCGCGACGGGCATGGCGGGCTCGGGTCGACTGGTCGGGGTGGGCACGAGACGGGATCTCCCTGGTGGTCGCCGGCGGTGGCAGAGCCGGACACGAGAGCCGGATTGTCGCAGGAATCGCGGATGCCCGGCCGGAGGGTCCGGCCGGGCACCGTGAGGTGACGAGGGCGTCGTCTACATCGGGGTGGGGAACACCTTGTGGCAGGCTCCGGGCGCGTTCGCGTCCTGGTAGTCACCCGGGTCGCCCGGGTCGCCGATGGCGAAGGCCGCGGGCGCCTTGCCCAGCCTCTGGCTGTAGACGTCGATGATGCCGCGATAGTGGCCCTTCTTGACGCCGTTCGGCGTGTAGAAGGTGAGCTTGATGACCGCCTGGAACGTGCCGCCCAGCCCGGCGGGCCGGTTCCAGGTGGTGGGGCCGAAGAACGCCACCTCGCTCTGGTTCGCCTTCTTCTTGATCATCGGCGTCGTGTAGTACGGCGACCCATTGCGCAGGATCGTCACCCGGTACCCGACGTAGGCCTTGTTGGTGTACGGCGCGTGGGTGAAGAAGGACCGGACCTTGAGCCACCGCAGCGTGTCGTTCCCGGAGCCGGCCTTGTCGGCGTAGCGGCAGAAGGCGCCCGGGACCGCCTGCTCGTCGGTGACCTGCGGCACGTAGTACGTGCCGCCGCTGCCGAGCTCGGTGAACGCGGCGGCGGGCTGCACCGCCGCGACGAGCGCCAGCGCGAGCCCGGCGAGGATGAGGGTGGGACGACGCATCGGGGACCTCCTGCGATGCCGGACGCGGGGGTTCCGTCCGGCTGGGCCGACATGATGGGGGAACCCGCGTCGGGGCGCAAGCGGGAGTCCCTGGTCGCCGACATCCCGGGCATGGCCACCACCAGGCGTCAACGAGACTGACGGATCTCATCCAGGAACGCGAGCGACCGGGCGTCGCGCTCCAGCGCCTGGCGCATGAACCGGCGCATCAGGGCCTCCACCTCGCGCTCGGTGGCGGACGGCAGACGCAGCGCGGCGAGCGCCTCGATGTCCAGGCGACGGTAGGCCCGCAGCAGCTTCAGCGCATCGAGCGACAGGCCCACGACCTCCGCGGGCGGACCGGGATGACGCTCGCACAGGACACCCCCCAGCGCCGGGACCCAGCGGAACCGCTCCCCCTCCCCGAGCGGGCGGTCGCATTCCACGCACCGCTCCACCTCGGGCCGGACGCCCAGTGCATCCGCGAGGTCCATCTCGAACCAGCGCGCCACGCGTCCGGGCGCCATCCCGTCGTCGAGCAGCTGGAACGCCCGTCGCAGCAGCGCATACACGGGGTAGGCGTGCGCCCGCTCCTCCGTCGCGCGCTCCGCGAGCTCGCCCAGGTACCACGCGGTGGCCGTGGACTCCAGGGTGTCCCGCAGCGCCAGCCACGCATGCCCCACGACCGCCTGGGTGATGACGTCGAAGGTCCGGCCGCGGACGAGCACGAGGTCGAGCTCCGCGAACGGCTCCACGGCGCCCCCGATCCGACTGCCCGGCCGGCGCACGCCCTTCGCCACGGCCCTCAGCTTTCCCTCGTCGGGCGTCAGCAGCGTCAGCACCCGGTCCGCCTCGCCCAGGTCGAACCGGGACAGGACGATCGCGCTGGTGCGATAGACGCGCGCTGCGGGCACACCCACAGGGTACCCACTCCACCGACCGGGGACCGGGGCTCGGTCGGTGCTGGCGGAACGTGCTAGCAGCGAGTATCCTGTTTCGCGTGCTGACCACGTTCGACCTGGACACGCTCATCGCGGACACCGAGACCGAGATGCGTCGGGTGATCGACGATGCCGTGGACGCGCGCACCGCGGAGCTGTACGGCTGGGTGCGCTATCACATGGGCCTGGACGGCGCGGCGCAGCGCGGCAAGCGGCTGCGACCGCTGCTGGGCCTGCTGGCGTACCAGTCGATCGCAGGCGAGCATCGGCGCGCGCTGCCGGGTGCCGCGGCCGTGGAGATGGGCCACAACTTCAGCCTGGTCCACGACGACATCCAGGACGAGAGTCCCGAGCGTCGCCACCGGCCCGCCCTGTGGACGCGCATCGGCATCCCCCAGGCGATCAACACGGGCGACGCGCTGTTCACGCTGTCCCGGATGGCGCTCCACCGCCTGACCGAGCTGGGCTTCAGCGACCGGAAGGTGCTGGAGCTGATGCGGCTGTACGACGAGACCTGCCTCGCGCTGTGCGAGGGCCAGTACCTCGACATCCGTAACGCGGGCCGTCGCGAGTGGCCCACGGTCGATGACTACACGGACATGATCGGCCGCAAGACCGCCGCGCTCATCGCGGGCTCCGTCCAGGCGGGTGCCATGCTCGCCACCGACGATGCCGCGGTCATCGGCGCGTACCGCGGATTCGGCTGGTCGCTGGGCATCGCGTTCCAGCTCAACGATGACCTCCTGGGCATCTGGGGCGAACCCACCGACACCGGCAAGGAGCCGTCGGACATCCGGGAGCGGAAGAAGACGCTGCCGCTCATCCACGCCCTGGAGCAGGGCGCGGATGAGGACCGCCGCCGCCTCCGGACCATCCTGGACGTCACGCCGGACGCATCGGCGGTCGCCGAGGCCGTGGCCATCATGGAGCGCAGCGGATCGCGCGAGTTCACCCGGCGCCGGGCCCGCGAGCAGCGCGATGCCGCGATGGCGCAGCTGGCGGCCGCGGGCGTGGTGGACGGCGAGGCGATGCTCCGGCTGCGCGCGATCGTGGAGTCCGCCATCTCCGCCTGAGCGGGCGAGACGCCCTCAGGATTCCGCCACGCCATCCGGCTCCTCGTCCTGCGACGGGTGGATGCGGACCGCGAGCACCTTGGCCACCCGCCGTCCGTCGGTCGACTCGACGGTGAGTCGGAGCGCGCCGTCCACCTCGATCTGGTCGCCCACCCGGGGCACCGTCCCGATCCGGTGATACACGAGGCCGCCGACGGTGTCGTACTCCTCACGGTCGGTGGAATCCAGCTCCACGTCGAAATGCTCCGCGAGGTCATCCACGGACGCCCGACCGTCCACGCGCGCCTCATCCTCCGAGAGCGCCACGAACATCGGCTCCTCGGCGTCGTACTCGTCCTGGATGTCACCCACGATCTCCTCGATGAGATCCTCGATGGTGACCAGGCCCGCGGTGCCGCCGTATTCGTCGAGCACGATCGCGATGTGCACCTTGCGCCGCTGGAGGCTGTGGAGCAGGTCGTCCACGAGCATCGACTCCGGGACGAACAGGGGCGTGCGCACCATCGTCCGGACGGGCGGCGGATTGTCGGCACCCTTGAGGTAGGGCAGCAGGTCCTTGGCATAGAGGATGCCCACGATGTTGTCCACGGTGTCCTCGTAGACCGGGATCCGGGAATGGCCCTCCTCCACGATGGTGTCCACGATGGTGTCCAGGGCGGCCGTGACGGGCAGGCCCACGATGTCGATGCGCGGGATCATCACCTCGTGGACCCGGCGCTGGCCAAGCTCCAGCACCGCGCCGATCATCTGCTCCTCCTCCGCCTCGATGACCCCCTGCTCCCCGCCCCGCTCCACGAGGATCATCAGCTCGTCGGCCGTGATCCGGTCACGGTCGACGTACTTGACGCCCAGCAGCCGCGTGATGACCCCGGTGAGACCCGTGAGCACCCCCACGATCGGCGCGAGGACGCGACCCAGCAGCTGGACCGGCTGCGCGAACACGATGGCGAAGCGCTCGGCGTGGGCGATCCCCAGCGCCTTGGGCACGAGCTCTCCGAACACGATCGTGACCAGCGAGATGGCGATGGTCACGATGAGCAGCGCGGCGAGGCCGGCAGATCCGCCCATCAGCGGCGCCAGGGACTCCTCGAGCGAGGCGACCAGGCTCTGGCCCGCGAACGCTGCGGCGAGGAAGCCGATGAACGTGATGCCCAGCTGGATGACCGCCAGGAACTCCGCCGGCGTGTCGATCAGGCGAGAGGCGCGCCGGGCGCCGGCGTTGCCCTCGTCCGCGAGCTGCTGCAGGCGGCTCTTGCGGGCGGTGACGAGCGAGATCTCGGCGAGGACGAAGACGCCGTTGATGAGGATGAGCAGGCCGATGACGGCCAGCTCGAAGAGGTTGTTCACGAGCCCTCGTCGTGGGGCGGCACCCGATCGCCAGGGGTGTGGTCGCGAGCCGGCACGCCGTACACCACGTGTCCGGCCGGGACGTCATGGGTGACCACCGACCCGGCGCCGGTCGCCGCGCCCTCGCCGATCGTGACGGGCGCCCGGAGGATGGTGTCCGATCCGATGAACGCGCCGTCGCCGATCGTGGTGCGATGCTTGCGCGCGCCGTCGTAGTTGGCCGTGATGGTGCCCGCGCCGATGTTCACGCCGGCGCCCACGACCGCGTCCCCGATGTAGCTGAAGTGGTGCTGCTTGGAGCCGGGTCCGATGGTGGCTCCCTTGACCTCCGCGAAGTTGCCCAGTTCCGCCCGCACGCACACGCGCGACCCCGGCCGCAGGTGCGAGAAGGGCCCGATGCGAACGTCATCCTCCACGACCGCCGACTCGAGCACGCTCGCCCAGATCGTGCAGCGCTCGCCGATCTGGCTGTCGCAGATCTGGGATCCCGTCCGGATGATGGAGCCGCGGCCGACGCGCGTCGCGCCGCGCAGCACGACGCCGGGCTCCAGCAGGACATCCGGGGCGAGCTCCACGGACGCGTCCAGCCAGGCGCTCGCCGGATCCAGCACCGTCACGCCCGCGAGCTGATGGCCCATCACGAGCCGATCGTGGACGGTCCGCTCGGCGGCCGACAGCTGGACCCGGTCGTTCACGCCCAGCAGCGTCCCATCATCGGCGACCCGATGCGCGGCCACGGCCCGCCCGTCCGCGGCGGCCATCTGGACCAGCCACGGCAGGTACAGCTCGCCCGTGACCGGTGAGGGCGGCACATCCGGCAGGCGCCGGCGCAGCCACGCCGCGTCGAACGCGTAGAGTCCCGCGTTGATCTCGCGTCCCGCGAGCTGGGCGGGCGTCGCGTCCCGCGCCTCGACGACGGATGTCACGGCCTCGCCGGTCCGCAGCACCCGGCCCAGGCCGCCCGCCTCCGCGACGTCGACCGTGACGAGCGCGACGGCGGCATGCGCGTCCCGACGGGCCGCCACGAGCGCCTCGATGACCGTGGCCGTCAGCAGCGGCACGTCACCGTTGAGCACGATCACCTCGCCCACATCCGTCCCGATCACCTCGAGCCCGGCCCTGACGGCGTCCGCGGTGCCGCGCGGGACATCCTGGAGGGCATAGCGAGCGCGCTCGCCGATGGTCGTCCGGATGGCGCCCGTGGCGGGTGACGTGACCACGACCGCGGACGAGCCGGTGACGGCCTCCGCGACGTCCAGCACATACCCCAGCATCGGGCGGCCGCACACCGGGTGGAGGACCTTGGGGAGGCTGGAGCGCATCCGGGTGCCAAGGCCGGCGGCCATGATCAGGGCCGCGGAGCGCGGCTCAGGAGTCACGTTCATCGCGCCGACCGCCGCTCGCAGGCTGATGGAGGGAGTGACGGCATGGGGTCGCCAGACTGTACGGGTCGTCCCGCGAGGGTGTCAACCGCTTCCGGGGCCGGGCCGCGCCTCACGGCCGCTGGGCGATCGCCTCGATCTCCACCCGCGCATCCTTGGGAAGCTGCCGCACGGCGAAGGTGGAGCGCGCCGGGTAGGGCTCCCGGAAATGCCGGCCGTAGACCTCGTTGAACGCCCCGAAATCGGCCATGTCGGCGAGGAAGCAGGTGGTCTTGGTGACGTGCTCCAGGCCCAGCCCCGCGGCCGCGAGCACCGCGCGAAGATTGATGAGCGCGCGCTCGGCCTGCTCCGCCACCCCCTCCCCCACGAGTTGGCCGGTGGCCGGGTCCATGCCCAGCTGGCCGCTGCAGAACACGTGGCTGCCGGAGTCGATCGCCTGGCTGTAGGGGCCGATCGCGCCGGGTGCGTCAGGGGTGGCGATCCGCTGGTTGGTCATCTCGTCGGGGCCTCATCTTCGGTCGGGGAATCGCGGCTGGCCGTGACCCGGACGGTCACGCCCGGTGGGACGGACGCGGCCCGGGCCGCGTCGACCGCGTCGAGCGCGGCCTCCGGAGAAGGATAGAGCGCATACAGCGTCGATCCCGATCCCGTGAGCAGCACCGGCCGGGCGAGCGTGCGTTCCAGTGATTCCCGGAGCGCGTCGAGGCGCGGCTCGATGGCGGTCGCGGCAGCCCACAGGTCATTGGCGTCGCGCAGTCGCACCGCGTGTCCCGCGAGCGCGGGCCCGTCCAGCCCGCGCATCCAGGCGGTGGCGAGCGACGCGACCGCGGCGGCGGCCGCGCCATCGGGTGCGGGCAGCCGATCGCGGGTCCGGAACACCTCGGGCGTCGCGAGCCCGAAGGACGGGCTCAGCAGCAGCACGCCGATCCTCGAGCGCAGGTCCGGCAGCGGGGTGACGTTCTCCCCGATGCCCGTGACGAGGGCGGCGCCCGCCCCACCCACGAAGAACGGCACATCGGCACCCAGTCCCGCCGCGACCGCGTGGAGATCCTCGGGAGCGACGGGCAGGTCCCACGCGGCCCCGCCAAGCCGGAGCGCGGTGGCCGCGTCGGTGCTGCCACCGGCGAGACCCGCGCCCATCGGGATCCGCTTGGCGAGCGAGACGAGGAGTCCGGGCAGCGCGGTCCGTCCGCGCCCGTCGGCCCTCGCGCGCAGCGCTGCGACGGCCCGCAGCACGAGGTTCCCGGCCACCGGACAGGCCGGGTCGTCCACGACGAGCCGGTCGGCACGACCGGCCCCCGCCATCGTGACGGCGAGCGTGTCGACGAGGGCGATCCGCAGGAACACCGAGGACAGCTCGTGATAGCCGTCGGGACGGACGCCGGTCAGCCCGAGCCCCAGGTTGACCTTGGCATGCGCGTCACCGACCAGGACCTCGGGCGCCGCCATCAGCGTGCGGAGGCGGCGTCGATCGGGCCCAGCGCGTCTGCCAGCGCCAGCCACTCCTCCACCGAGAGCGTCTGGGGCCGCCGGTCATCCGCGATGCCGACCGTCGCGAGGGCAGCCGCGATGCGCGTCCGGCCGACCTCGGGCAGCTGGCGGGGCAGCACGTTGTGCAGCATCTTGCGCCGCTCGCGGAAGGCCGCCTGGACGAGGCGCCACAGTCCGGCCTCCCGGTCTGCGGACAGTCGTCGGGGGCGCGTCTCGCCCACGAGCACCGCGGACTCGACCGACGGGGCCGGCTCGAAGGCGCGGGCGGGCACGACCCGCACCACCGACACGCTCGCGTGGTACTGTACGAACACCGACAGGTAGCTGGTGTCGCCGGGCCGGGCGGCGACGCGCTCGGCGACCTCGCGCTGGAGCATCAGCACGAAGCGCTCAGGGCGCGGCTCGGCATCGAGGACCCGGTGGAGGACGGGGCTCGTGATGTGATACGGCAGGTTCGCGACGAGATCCCAGGGCGCCACCACCAGGTCCTCGAGTCGCTGGTCCAGGACGTCGCCCGCCACGAGGCGGAAGCGGGCGACCTCGCCCAGCCGATCCCGCAGGTGCGCCTGGAGGCGTGGATCGACCTCCACCGCCGTCACGTCCGCCCCGGCCCGGAGAAGGGCTCCCGTGAGGATGCCGATGCCGGGCCCCACCTCGAGCACCCGCCGGCCGGGCGTCACCCGCGCGGCGGCGACGATCGCATCGAGCACCTCGCCGTCCACCAGGTGGTTCTGGCTGAGTCGCTTGAGGGCACCCAGCCGATGGCGCCGCAAGTATCGCTCCACCTCCGCCGCGCCGAGGTGGACGCTGTCGAGCTCCGCGAGCGGGTCCGCGGACGCCATCAGGAGGCCAGCCGGAGAGACGGGCGCGCATCGAGGTCGATGCCTGCCCGTACGCCCGCCCGGTACCGCCACCAGCCCGCCGCGCCGATCATCGCCGCATTGTCGGTGCACAGCCCCGGCCGCGGAACCACGAGCGGGATGCCCAGCGCCGCGGCACCCCCGGCCACGCGCGCCCGGAGCTCCGTGTTCGCCGCCACGCCGCCCCCCAGGACGATGCTCCGGACGTCGCGACGCTGCGCGGCCCGGATGGTCTTGGTCGCGAGGACGTCCGTCACGGAGTCCTGGAACGCCCAGGCGAGCTCCGCCACGAGATCGTCGGGAAGCATCGACCCGTCGGGTTCGCCCGTGGCGGGGTCTCCGCCCAGCGCCTCCGCGACGGCCCGCCGAGCAGCCGTCTTGAGGCCGCTGAAGCTGAAGTCGTCGGTGTCGCCCTGCCACGCCCGCGGGAACCGTCGGTCGCGGCGGGTGGCCCGTTCCGCCGCGGCGGCGATCGCGGGACCTCCCGGATAGCCCAGGCCGAGCAGCCGGCCGACCTTGTCGAACGCCTCGCCCGCCGCATCGTCGACCGTGCCGCCCAGACGGACGTAGTCCAGGTGGTCCCGGATGTGCACCAGGAAGGTGTGGCCGCCGCTGACCACGAGGCCCACGGCGGGCAGCGGCGGCTCGGGCCGCGCAGGCTCGTCGGGGTCCAGCAGCCACGCCGCGTAGAGGTGTCCCTCGTGGTGGTTCACCGGCACCAGCGGCAGGTCGTGGAGCCAGGCCAGCGTGCGCGCCATCGTGATGCCCACGAGCAGCGAGCCCGCGAGGCCGGGGCCCTCGGTGACCGCGATCGCCTCGATGCCCGACAGTCCCTCCGCGCCGGCCCGACGGCAGGCCTCGTCGAGCACCGGGATCATCCAGCGGAGATGGGCGCGCGCGGCCGCCTCGGGCACGATCCCCCCGGTGGCCGCATGGAGCGCGACCTGGCTCGCGATGACGTCGGCGTGGATGCGCCGGCCCCGCTCCACGACGGCGACCGCGGTCTCGTCACAGGATGTCTCGATGGCGAGGATCCGGCCGGTGCCGGACCGCGCCAGGTCCCCGCCGCCCCGCGGGGTCACGCGCCGGCTCCCGGACCGGCAGGCCCGGCCGCCTCGGCGGGCATGTCCAGCCGGGCGCGCGCCGCCGCGATGCGCGCGACCATCGCGGGCGACTCGATGGGGTCGGTGGTCATGATCAGGGCGTCCTCGCCGTTGTCCGAGTAGTACCGCGGCCGGACGCCCACCGGCCGGAAGCCGAACGACTGGTAGAGCGTCCGGGCGGCGATGTTGGAGAGCCGCACCTCGAGCGTCAGGACATGCGCGCCCACCTCCGCCGAAAGCTCCACCAGCGCCAGCATCAGGCGCGCCCCGATGCCCCGGCGGCGCCACGCGGGGAGCACCGCGAACGTGGTCACGTGGGCCTCGTCCACCATCAGCCAGATGCCACCGTAGGCGACCGTGCGTGCACCGGCCCGGACCACGAGATAGCGCGCCAGCCGGTTGGTCTCGAGCTCCTGGCGGAACGCGTAGGCGGGCCAGGGCACCGGGAACGACACCCGCTCGATCTCGTGGACCGCGGGGATGTCGGAGATGGTCATCGGCGCCACGCGCAGCGGCTCCCCGTCCACGGCGATCACCGTAGCGCCGGCATCCAGCCCGCGGCATCACCCGGCGTGACGCCCCGCGGCAGCGCCACGTACAGCGGCACGAGCGTGGCGACGTCGTCGGGCGCGCCGTCGGCAAGTCGCCGCTCGAGCAGCGCCAGGAGCGCGGGTCCGAGGCCCGACCTGGCCCGCTCGCCCGACTCGGCCGGGTCGCTGCCGCCGGGGCCGCGCACGCCAGCCAGGCGGGCCGGATCGGCGCCCAGCGCGATCGTGGGTCGCGTGCCCAGGAGCGCCCGGAGATCCGTGTCGGGCGGCACCAGTCGGACACCCTCTCCGGGCAGTGCCAGGTAGTGATCGCGCGCGCCGGCCGCCTGCACCACGGCGATCTCCTCGGCCTCCACGCCCTGCGCCGAGGCCGCCACCCGCAGGGCGTCCACGGTCGGGATGCCCACGAGTCCCACACCCAGCGACCAGGCCAGCGTCTTGGCGGTCGAGAGTCCCACGCGGAGCCCCGTGAAGCTGCCCGGCCCGGTGCCGCAGCCGACCGCCGCGAGGTCGCGCGCCGCGATCTCAGCACCCTCGAGGATGGCGGCGAGGCGGATGCCCAGCGCCGCCGCTCCACGCTCGGGCACCGATGCCGAGCCATCACGGATCGGGCCGCCGGGGTGCGCGCGCACTGCCACGACGGTGCGGTCGGTGGCGGTGTCGAGCACGAGCAGAGCGCGCCGGTCAGGCGTCATCCGCGTCGTCCCATGTGTCGCGCGCATCGGCAGACCACGCCGCGAGCGCGTCGAGGAGGCGCGCGTGGCGCCCGTCCGCGACCGCCGACACCTCGATCGTGCGCCGCGTGTCGCCGTCGGGGGTGATGACCACCCTGAGGTGATCCCCGTCAAGGGACGGGTCGAGGCGGTCCGCCCACTCGATGACGGTCAGCCCCGCATCCTCGCGCTCGTCGAGCATCCCGCTGACCACGGCCTCATCGGAACCCGACAGACGGTACAGGTCCAGGTGGAACAGCGGCAGCCGGCCCTCGTGCTCCGCCATCAGGGCGAAGCTCGGGCTGGTCACCTCGTCGGCCACGCCCAGTCCCACCCCGACCCCCTTGGCCAGCTGGGTCTTGCCGGAGCCGAGGGGGCCCAGCAGCCACAGCCGGTCACCCGGGCACGCGACGGCCCCCAGCAGCGCGCCGATGGCGCGCGTGGCGGCGGCGGAGGACGAGCGGAGCCGGACCGACCGGATGGCCGGCTCCGGGACGGATCGGGTCACGCAGACACGTTACCGAAGCCGCTCCAGGTCGGACAGGGGCACGGTGCGTCGGCGAGGCGACCCGTCCGCGCCCGTCTCCTCGATGAAGCCGCTGGCGAGGTACTGCCCACCGGAGCGACGCATGGGCCCCGCGAGGCCCACCAGCCGCGCCACGCGGCCGGTCCCCTCCCCGGCCGTGATGCGCACCGCGTCAGGGTCATGCACCGGGACGTCCAGGGTGCCCGGGTCGCCGCCGATCACGGCCAGGCAGGAATCGGGCACCAGGCCGACCGGCCTGCCGGATGCCGCGCGGAGCAGCTCCCAGGCGAGGGTCGGCAGGACGCGGCGACCATACCCGTCGAGCGCCAGGACCGCGAACGGGGTGGTCACATGGAGCGCGGCGCGCTGGCGCTGATCCGACTCCTCGAGCTGGCGCAGCTCGCGGCCCACGAGGCCACCGCAGATGATCCCCGCGACCCCGATGGCCCGCGCGCGGGTCAGCGCCTCGATGTCCAGGCGAGCCCCCGCCACGAGGATGCTGCCGGCCGCCGCGATGTCGACCGCCGAGGCTCGCAGCTCCATGCCGGGCTCCGCGACGCCCAGCATCAGGCGTCCCTGGACCGGCTGACCCCAGGCGACCCGGCCCACCACTCCCACGCCGTCGGCGCGGACCCCGAGGCGACCGTCATCCTGCTCCTCGACCACCCCGTCCACGGGGCAGGCCAGGACCTGGGGCGTGCGGCCCAGCGCGATGCGCGCGACGCCGTCGGATCCCGCGTACAGCAGGCGCGCGCGGTCTCCGGGCCGCGCCTGAGACCGGCCGATGGGCGCACCCGTCGGCAGCCACTCCATGTCCACGTCGTCGCCTGGCTCGAGCATCGCGATGGGTCCGCGCGCCGGCACCTCCAGGAGGTACGTCTCGCGACACTGCTCCACGACCGGCTGCCCGCTGCTGACCGCGTCTCCCGCCGCCACCAGCGCGCGATCGGCCGGATGCAGCCGGACCCGGACGAGCGGCCTCTCGGGGAACGGCTCGGCACCCGCCAGGAATCGCACCAGGTCGGGAGCCGCCCCTCCGGCGCGCCCATGCCGCCGATCGGCCCGACCGCCGCGACCCGGCCGGCGCGCCGCCGGGGCCCCCAGGGTCGGATCCTCCGCGGGCGTCATGCGTCGGTCGCCGCCCAGACCGGGCGCTCCCACGACTCGAGCAGCGCCCGTCGTCGCTCGGATCGGTCGGGCAGATGGAGCGGGATCTCACGGGTGTCCACCAGCAGTCCCCCCAGGCCCCCGGTCACGTCGAGCGCCATCCGTCGGTTGCGCCCACCCAGCAGGGTCCCCTCGCGCAGCTCCAGCTCCACGCGCGCCGGGACGCCGGGCGGCAGATCCAGCAGCCGCAGCGCGCCCGATGAGAGCTCCAGGTCATGCTGCTGGAGGCTGCTGGTGATCCGGATGGTGGCGGTGGCGCGCGCCCCGGGCCGGACGTCGGACGCCACGATGGCGCTGCCCAGCGGCAGCAGGACGTCGTCCAGCAGGTCCACCAGGAGGCGCCGCCGGTCAGTCTCGTCGGGCAGCGATCCGAGCGGCGCCAGGATCCGTGCGTGGTCGTGGAACAGCGTCAGCGCACCGGGCCGCCGCATCGTGTCCACGACCGCCAGCGCGGCGGCGGCCGGGGGGACCGCCCCGAACGCACCGCCGCTGCCCACCAGCAGGTCCGCGCCCGCGGCGGCATCCGCTCCCGCCGTGACCTGCCACGCCGCGTCCAGGCGCATCAGCGCGGCGCGCAGCGCGGCGAGGCGCAGCCGCGAGCCATCGCCCGACGCGTCGCGCCAGGGCGTGATGCCCAGGTTGCGGATCCGGTCGTGGAGCGTGAACGGGTCGGCGCGGACGGTGCTCCAGCGCGCGATCGCCTCGATCTCCCGTTCGTCGCGCAGGAGGTGTCGCGGCACCAGCGCCCCGTCGGTGGTCACGAGATGCGCCACCAGGCCGTCCGGTCCGGCGAGCACCCGCGAACCCGCCGCATGGCCCACCTCGATGCCCTCCACGCGCCGGTCGAGCAGGCCCGCCAGCGTCGCCACCGACACCGCCAGCCCGGTCCGCCCGTCGGGCGCCGAGCGCGACTCCGGTGACCCGCCAGGCTGCCGCCCGGCGTCAGCGACCGCCCGCGACCCGGCCAGCGCGCGCAGCTCGGAACGCACCTCCGAGTCCGCAGTCGATGGGCCATCGGGCAGCGGCGGGAGACGCGTCAGGCGATCGGCCGGAAGGCCGTCGGTCCAGCCCGCGACGGTGCCGCACAGCAGCACCTCCAGGTCGGGCCGGCGTGCCAGGAACGCGCCCAGCATGGGCCCCAGGCGGGCCATCGCCGCGCGATCCTCCGAGGATGCGGGCTCTGCCGCCGCCACGGCCAGGATGGCCACAGCGGGATCGAACACCAGGTCGTGCACCGCGAGCGCATCGGCGCGGCCCGCGATGATACGACCGACGACGTCCCACCCGGACGCGGCGAAGGCACGCTCCAGCAGGGTCAGGGCGCGGTCGGTGGTCGCGGCGCACACCACGCGCGGCGCCTCGGCGGTGGCCACCTCGAGGCGCGCCCAGCCGCCCCACGCGTCGGGTGCGGGCAGCAGCTCGGGGTCCACCGCGGTGACGCGCCGGACGAGATCCTCGAGCAGCGCGTCGGTGTCGGCGCCGGCTGGACCGGTGCCCGAGGCGAGCAGGCGGAACCGACCCTCCACGGGTGCGATGAGGCTGACCGCGGTCGATGCGGTGCCGCGGTCCAGCGTGAAGAACGAGAGGGGATCGGAACTCACCGACCGAATGGTAGCGGGCATCCCGACCATCGACCGCGTGCCATCCGGGTCGGGGACGCGGGACGGCCCACGCCAGGCCCGCGCCAGGCCCACGCTCGGATCGGCGTCCGTCGGGGGCGCGGACGACGCGCGTGCCGGTCAGGCGTCCAGCGTCAGGTCCCCGTCGATCTCCTCCAGCCGCTCGATGAGCCGCTCGATGCCATCGTCGTCGGCCATGATCCGGTGGACCTCCGCCATGTCCGTGAACAGGCCGCGCAACACCGGGTCGAAGAACAGCATCGCCCCGGAGCCGAGCGGGTGGTAGGGACGCGATGCCTCGAGGAACAGGACCGCCGGACCGCACAGCCCGCGCACCTGGATCTCGCGCGCGACGAACTCCACGAGCTCGTCGGGTGTGTCGAACACGTCCGCCGCTCCACCGACCATCCACGCCCCCTTCCCTGCGGGTGTCGTGCCACCCGCGCATCCGACCTGGTCCTCCCGGACGGCGCGCGCGGATGCCTGACCCACGCGTGCCGGTCGCGGGTCGCAGCCCCGCGATGCGTCGTCGGCCGGCCTGCCTGCCGGACCGGTCGACCCCGGCCAGAGACCGAGCCGCGGGTCCTAGGACGGCCCCTCGGCGGGAGCATGGTACACGCGCGGAATCCGCCGCGCCATCGCGCTGAGCACCTCCCACGAGACCGTGGTGCGGCGTCGCGCCAGTTCCAGCGCATCGATGCGCTGCGACCCCTGGGAGCCCAGCAGGACCACGTCGGAGTCCGGACCCGCCTCGGGGACATCGGTCACATCGACCATCAGGGCATCCATCGCGATGGACCCGACGATGGGCGCCCGGCGTCCGCACACGAGGACCTCCGCGCCGGGTCCGGTGGTCCGGGCGTACCCGTCGCCGTATCCGATGGGCAGCGTCATGACGCGCGACGGGCGCTCCGCCGTCCAGCGACCGCCGTAGGAGACCGTGGTGCCGGCAGCGACCTCCGCGATCCGGATGGGTCGCGCGTGGATGGACATCGCGGGACGCAGCGATGCGGCGGCCTCGGCGCGGTCGGGTGGCACCGGAAGCCCATCCGGGACCACCCCATACAGCGCCAGACCGGGCCGCACGAGGTCCAGCGCAGGCGCCGAGCCCGCCAGCAGGCCGCCGCTCGCGGCGAGATGACGCATGGTCAGCCGGACGCCCGCCGCTCGCACCGCGGTCTCCGCCCGCGCCAGCGTCGCGACCTGGGACGCGGATGCGCTCGGATCCTCCGGCGAGGCGAGATGCGACCAGAGTCCCTCGACGCGGACGCCCGGCGTGGCCGCGAGCATCGCGCCGATCGCGCCGCACCGTTCGGGGGGCACTCCCATGCGGTTGAGGCCGGTCTCCACCTCCAGGTGCACCACCAGGTCGCGTCCGGCCTCGCGATGGGATGATCGGCCACGCAGGTGATCGACCAGCTCGTGCCCGCCCTCGACCGACGAGACCGGGACGGACACCCCCCGCCCCGCGAGCTCCGCGATCGCCGCGATCGGGGGCGGATAGAGCAGCAGCACCGGAGCCGTCACGCCCGCCGCGCGCAGCTGGAGCACCTCGTCCACGGTCGCCACGCACAGCATCTGCGCACCCGCGTCGAGGAACGCCCGGGCGGTGGGCACGAGGCCATGGCCGTAGGCATCGGCCTTGACGACCGCCGCGGTGCGTGCGGCGCCGCCCGCCAGCGCCGCCAGGACCCGCAGGTTGTGGGCGAGCGCGGCCGTGTCCACGGCCACCCAGGCCCGCCGCAGGAGCTGCGGGTGGAGCGCCGCTGCGTCCGCGGCATCGGTCGCCGCGGTCGCGGCGGGGGGGACGGGTGGCGTCACGCGTCACGCCCGCCGGAGCGGGGGTCGTCGGCGGGCGCCATCCCCGGCCGGACGACCGCGGAGCCGAACGGACGTCGCGCGGGCGCCTGACGCTCCGCGATCCCGACGAGGTGGCGACGCACGCGCGGCAGTTCCGAGAGCAGGTCCGAGGCGAGCAGGCCGGCGTCGCCGAGACGCTCGCGGACGTGTCCGCCGGCGGCCGCATGGAGGTGGACCCCGAGGCAGGCCGCGTCCCACGTCGTCGCGCCCTGCGCGAGCAGACCGCCGAGGATGCCTGCGAGGACGTCGCCGGTGCCGCCGGTGCCGAGCGCCGGGTTCGGCGCCGCGGCGACGGCCACGGCCACCGCACCGTCCGGCGACGCGATGACCGTGCGGGCCCCCTTGAGCACCACGACCTGTCTCCAGCGGATTGCCGCAGACCGCGCCCGCTCGACCCGCTCGGCGTCATCCCCGCCGACCGGGATGCCCTCGAGTCGCTCGAGCTCGCCTGGATGGGGCGTCAGGATGAGCGGGCGGGCCGCCGCGGTCCACCAGTCCGGGATCGCGGCCAGGCTGTTCAGCCCCTCCGCGTCCACGACCGCGGGCCCCCGGGTGGCACCGTCGCCGCCCGGGCCCAGGAGCGCCGCCACGAACTCCCGCGTGGCCGATCCGGGTCGCAGTCCGGGTCCGACCAGCAGCGCCGCATGCCGCCGCGCGCCGACCGCACGGGCCGCCGCGACCGGGTCGACGACGAACGGCTGCGACTCGGGCAGTCCCATCGTGATGAGCTCCGGGACCCGTCCCGCCACCACGGGTTGCAGCGCGGCCGGCACCGCCAGAACCACGATGCCCGCGCCCGCTCGCAGCGCCGCGGTCCCTGCGAGCAGCGACGCTCCCGCGAGATCGAGCGAGCCGCACACGGCGACGAGCGTCCCGAACGTCCCCTTGTGGCCGTCGGCCGGACGTGCGGGCACGAGCGCCGCGATGGCCGCCTCATCGAGAAGGGCCGCGCCTGCGGGCGGCAGCCAGCGACCGCGCCCGTTCATGCCGCGTCATCCGGAACCGACCGAGGGTCGCCGGCGCGCTCCAGGGAGCCCGCCTCGTCCGCCAGTCCACGCAGCCGCTCGATGCGGGCGAGGATCTGTCGCTCGCGATCATCGAGCCGCGCCTCGATGTCCACGGGGAATACGAACGCGCCGCCTCGCGTGCGCACGCCGAACGCGATGGCCACCGCATACTCTCGCTCGTGGGAGATGGACACCGCGATCCGTTCCATGCCCAGCTGATGTGCCCGGGCCAGGGCTCGGTCATGCAGCGCCACGGTCGGCTGGCCGGTGGGCAGTCGCACGATCTCGATCTCCCGCCAACCCACTCCCCGGACGCCCAGGCCCAGGACCTTGCTCACCGCCTCCTTGGCCGCCCAGCGCCCCGCAAGGTTCTCTGGCCGGTCGCGCACATAGGCGTCCTCGGCGGGCGTGAGGATGCGCAGCGGGAACCGCCGGCCATGCCTCCGGAGCGCCTGGACGATCCGCTCGATGTTGATGATGTCGACGCCCAGCTCGGTCGTGCCCTCGGGCGGCGCCGGCAGCCCCATCGCTCCCCCTACTCCACCGTGACCGACTTGGCGAGGTTGCGCGGCTGGTCCACGTCGGTGCCCCGCCAGACCGCCGTGTGGTAGGCGAACAGCTGGAGCGGGATGATCGCGATGGCCGGGCTGAGCACCTCGAGCGTGTCGGGGACCCACAGGATGTCGTCCGCGAACCGGTGCGCCGCCTCGTCGCCCTCGGTCGCGACCGCCAGCACGCGGGCGTCCCGGGCCCGGCCCTCCATCACGTTGCTGACGAGCTTCTCCCGCAGCGCCGAGCGGGTGGCCACCGCGACGAGCGGCACGGTCGCGTCGAGCAGCGAGATGGGGCCGTGCTTGAGCTCGCCCGCCGCGTAGCCCTCGGCGTGGACGTAGGAGACCTCCTTGAGCTTGAGCGCCCCCTCGAGCGCCACGGGGTGGGTGATGCCCCGGCCCACGAACATGAAGCCCCGGGCGTCGGCGTACCGGCGCGCCAGCTCCCGGGCGGGCGCACCGAGCTCCAGCGCCCGCTCGGCCGCGTCCGGGAGGGCGCGCAGGCCCGCAACCAGCTCCCGCTCCTCGGCGGGGTCGAGGCGCCCGCGCGCCTTCGCGACGGCCGCCGCGAGCATCACCAGGGTGGTCACCTGCGTCGTGAACGTCTTGGTCGCCACGACCGCGACCTCGGGGCCCGCCTGGAGGAACAGCACCGCGTCCGCGTCGCGCGTGACCGCCGAGCCGACCGCGTTCGTCACCGCGACGACCCGACAGCCCGCCCTCCGCGCCAGGCGCACCGGGGCGAGCGTGTCGGCCGTCTCGCCCGACTGGGTCACCGCGATGACCAGGGTCCGCTCGTCGAGCGGCGGCGGGCTGTAGCGGAACTCGGAGCCCGCCGTCCAGCGCGCCGGGACGCCCGCCCAGCGCTGGAGGGCGTGGGCGCCCACCGCCGCGGCGTAGCCCGCGGTGCCGCAGGCGACCAGCTCGACGCGGTCGGCGGCGCGGATCGCGCCGAGCACCGGGTCCAGCTCGTCCAGGCGCAGCCCGTCGCCGTGCAGCCGCCCGGCGACCGCCTGGCGCAGGGCCGTCGGCTGCTCGTGCATCTCCTTGGCCATGAAGTGCTCGAAGCCGCCCTTCTCGGCGGCCTCCACGGACCACGCGACGCGGTGGGCGCCGCGGGTCCGCGGCGCGCCGTCGAGGCCGGTGATGCGCACCGACCCCCGGTCGAGGTCGGCGACGTCGCCCTCCTCGAGGAAGATCACGTCGCGGGTGTGGGCGAGCACCGCCGCCACGTCCGAGGCGAGCAGGCTCTCGCCGTCGCCCACGCCGACGACCAGGGGCACGTCCCGGCGGGCGCCCACGAGGCGTCCCGGCTCGCCCCGGCGGATCACCGCGACCGCGTAGGCGCCCTCCGCCCGGCGCAGCGCCGCCCGGACCGCGGCCGCGAGGTCCCCCGCGCCGGCCTCCTCGACGAGGTGCGCCAGGACCTCGGTGTCGGTCTCCGAGTCGAAGCGGTGGCCGCGCGCGGCGAGCTCGTCGCGCAGCTCCGCGAAGTTCTCGATGATGCCGTTGTGGACGACCGTGATGTCGCCGGTGCAGTCCGCGTGCGGGTGCGCGTTGAGGTCGTTGGGGCGGCCGTGGGTGGCCCAGCGGGTGTGGGCGAGGCCGGTCGCCGCGGCCGGCGCGGCGTCCCCGAGGGCCGCGCGCAGGTTCGCCAGCTTGCCCGCGCGCTTCTCCACGAACAGCCCGCCGTCGGCGGTCACGAGCGCGATGCCCGCCGAGTCGTAGCCCCGGTACTCCAGGCGCGCCAGGCCCTCGAGCAGGATCGGCGCCGCGTCCCGGGACCCCGTGTAGCCGACGATGCCGCACATGATCCGCTCCTGACTCCTGCCCGCCGCCCCGCCGTCCGCGGGTCAGTGTAGGCGTTCCGCCACGAGGGCGGCCAGCGCGTCGGCAAGGGCCGCGACCCGCTTGCCGTCCGGTCCCTCGACCATCACCCGGAGTGCGGGCTCGGTGCCCGACGGTCGCACCAGCAGGCGCCCTCCGTCCCGCTCCAGCTCCGCGCCGGCCGCGGCCACGGCCTCGGCGACCGCCAGGTCGGCCTCCCACTGCTCCTTGCGGCGCACCCGGATCGTGCGCTGCTCCTGGGGGTACAGGGGCACGGTGGCGGCCAGCTCCGAGAGCGTCCCGCCGGTGCGCGCCAGGATGTCCAGCACCTCGAGCGCCGTGACGATGCCATCTCCCGACAGGGTGTGTTCGCGCACGATCACATGGCCGCTCTTCTCGCCGCCCACGCCGGCTCCCGACACCAGCATCGCGTCGAGGATGTGCTTGTCCCCGACCGGGGTCCGCACCACGCGTCCGCCAGCACGCGTCACGGCATCCGCGAGCCCGCCATTGGACAGCACCGAGACGACGAGGGTGGATGCCTCCAGGCGGTCGCGCCCGAGGCGATCCAGCGCGATGATGCCCAGGAGCTGGTCACCGTCGACCACGCATCCGCGCTCGTCCACCGCGACGCAGCGGTCGGCATCCCCATCGAGTGCGAAGCCGACGTCCGCGCCCGCCCCCGCCACCAGCAGGGCGAGCGCCGCTGGGTCGGTGGCGCCACATCCGGCGTTGATGTTCACGCCGTCCGGTTCGGCGAACCGGACGTCCACCCGGGCGCCCGTGGCGCTCACGATGTCGCCCGCCAGCCCGGACGCCGATCCGTGGGCGCAGTCCACGATCACTCGCGCGTCGGTGCGCGTCCGACGCGCCAGGCCAAGCCGGTGCTCCCGGTACCGGTCGAGCGCCGCGCGATCGTCCAGGCTCCGACCCAGCCGCGCATTGGTGGGACCCGCCAGCTCCTCCGCGTTCCAGACGAGCGCCTCCAGCTCGTCCTCCGTGCCGTCGTCGAGCTTGAGCCCGGTCCCGTCGAGCACCTTGAGCCCGTTGTCCTCCGCCGGATTGTGCGACGCGGAGATCATGACGCCCGCGCCGTAGTCCAGCGCGCCGGTCGCGTAGGCCAGCGCGGGCGTGGGGCACACCCCCATGCGATGGACATCGACGCCCATGGACGTGGCGCCCGCCGTCAGGGCGGCCACCAGCATGTCCCCGGACCGGCGGGTGTCCTGGCCCACGAGCAGCCGTCCGCGGCCCTGGAGCAGGCGGTGGGCCGTGGCGCGGCCGAGGGCGTACGCGACCGTGGGCTTGAGGTCGACGTTGGCCGTGCCGCGGATACCATCTGTGCCGAAGAGACGGGGCATGCGATCAGGATCCTCCAGGGGGTTCGGATGACGGGGATGGCGTGACGCGGTCGTCGATGGCGTCCGTCGAGGAGCCGGAGGGGAACGGCGCACCGGACGTCGGTGGCGCGGACCCGCCGGATGAGGCCGTCGGTGGCGGCTGTGCCGGTCCGATCGTCACGAGCACCGAACCGGGCGCGACCGAGAGGACCTCGAGCCCATCGGGCGCATCCACCCGCACCTGGGCCTCGTGGCGCCCGACGCCGAGACCGCTCACGTCCACGGTCGCCACGAGTCCGCCGAGATCGCCGTCCTCCAGCGCGTCGAGTGCCGCGACACCGCCCGCGAGCGTCACCAGCACCGAGCCTGTGGACAGCGTGGTCTGGCGATCGCGGCGCGCGCCATCCACCACGAGGCCCGCCTCCAGCGCGCGCGACCCGCGGCTGGGCACGATGCCCACGGTCACGGTGACGTCGGGAGCGCCGATGAGCGAGATGTCCGGCGGCAGCTCCAGGCCGACCGTCCTCGTCGTGTCGGACGTCAGTCCGTCCACCGGCACCGGGCCCGTGGTGACCGCGGACAGGCGATCGACCGAGGGAGCCTCCCCACTCACGGTCACGGTCACCGGGTCCACCCGCACCCGATCCACCCGATGGCCGGCCGCGGGCACGCCCGCCAGGCGCACGACCACGGGCAGGACGGCATACGCCAGCTCGCGCGCGACGTCGATGCGCACCCGGGCGACCCGGGGCACGACCTCGATGCCCGGCACCAGCCCGTCCGCCTCGTCGACCGCCTCGAGGGCCACCTCCTGATCCACGTTGAGACCGCTCGCATCGAGGACCACACGCGCAACGACGCTGTGCACCTGCGCCAGGCGGGACGAGGCCCCCCGCAGCAGGACGGAGGACGGGTCGACCTGTGGTGGCCCCAGGACGAGCCCCTCGGGCGCGACGCCCCGCGCGACGCTGACCGGGACGGTGCGACTCTGGACGCTGTCCAGCCGCACATCCACCGAACGCGGCTCGTAGCTCACGACGGTCACCCGCGGGTCGAGCGCCACGAGCTGGACCGGGACCTCGATGACCGGCCCGCCGGGCTCGGGCGTGATCCCGGAGAGATCGATGGTCGCCCGGAACGACCGGCTGGTGAGCTGGCCCGCGAGATCCAGGGGAGCCCGGTACTGGATGTCGGTGACCGACCCGGGCGGTGTGAGCAGGACGCCGCCGACGGGTGGATCCACGATCGCGATCGCCACATCGCCCGGCCACTCGCGCGCGTTGCCCGACAGCACGACCCCCGCATAGAGCACGACCGCGAGGCCCAGCGCGGCGAGCTTGAGCGGCCAGTTCCGGACGATCAGATCGAACAGCCGCCTCACTCCGTCCGCCCCGTGACGGGCGACGTCGCGACCGCGTCGGTCGCCGCTGCGGCGGTGGCGGGAGTCACCGCGCCCCCCGGCACCGCGGCACCGCTGGAGTCGCGGCCCGACGGCCCGCGTCGCCGCAGCACGCGCGGGCGCTTGCCCGGCGCGAAGGTCCCCCGACCGATCGCCCCGATGCCGGCGGCCCGGCGGCGGTCCGGGGGTCGGAGCGCCTCGACGAGCAGGCTCCGCAGCCGCTCCTCGTCCAGGTCGCGCAGCAGGCGCCCGTGGTCGGCGAGACTGATGCGTCCCGTCTCCTCGCTCACGACCACCGCGAGCGCATCCGTCTGGTCGGTGACACCCATGGCCGCCCGATGTCGCGTGCCCAGCCGTTCACGGGTCACGCTGCCGTCCGACAGTGGCAGCACCACCCCCGCCGCGAGGATCCGGTCGTCGCGCACGATGACCGCCCCGTCATGGAGCGCGCCTCCGGGCATGAAGATCGCGGCCAGCAGCTCCTCGGTCAGGACGGCATGGAGCATCACCCCGGTCTCCGCGGCGTCGTCCAGGCTGCTCTCGCGCTCGACCACGATGAGCGCCCCCACGCGCTGCGCGGCCATCGTGCTCGCGGTCCGCGCCAGCGTCCGCGCGACCCGCTCCGCGGTCGCCCGCGTGCCCCCTGGTCCGCCGACCCATCCCAGTGAACCGAACTGCCCGAGGCGCTCGAGCGCCCGCCGGAGTTCCGGCTGGAACACCACCACGAGCGCCAGCAGCGCCACCACCGCGCCCGTCTGCATGAACCCCGACAGCATCCGCAGGTCGAGCGCCTGGGCGAGCAGATAGATGACATAGAGCACGACCGCGCCGATGACCAGGCGCATCGCGCGCGTGCCCTGGATCAGGCTGATCAGCCCGTAGATGAGGATCGCGGTGAGGGCGATGTCGAGCAGCGCGGTCGGCTCGAGCGTGATCCCCTCGACCAGGTCGGCGAGCTGGTCCATGCGTCGGCGATTCTAGCAGCGTCCACCCGTCAGGCCGGATCGGACGTCACCGGCTCAGCCCGGCCGGCCGGGCGTCGGGCTCGGCCGATCGCCCGCGAGGCCGGCGAGCATGGGGGCCAGCCGCACATCGGAGTCCGCCAGCCGGAGCAGCTCGTCGAGCGCGGGACGATCGCCATCGAGCAGGATCAGGCGGTGGAGCAGCGTCAGCCGTTCCGCGGCCAGCGCGCTCCAGCCGAGCTGGAGATAGAGGCGCGCCATCCGAAGATGGATGCCGGGTGCGCCAGCGGCCACCACCAGCGCCCGCTGACACGCGTCCAGCGCCGCATCGAGGTGACCCAGCTCCTGGTACTCCGCCGCAGCCGCCACGTAGCCCTCCACCGCGGAGCGGACGTCGCCGCGTGTCGCGGCGTCGCCCGCCATCACCACGATGCGCTCCGGTCCGCGGCCCACCGATCCGTCCGAGGGCGCGACCGCGGCCGCGGCCCGAAGCCGCGTCTCCTCGAGGTCGAGCGCCTCCACGTGCGCCTCGAGGGCGTCTGCCTCGTCCGCGCGTCCGGCGGCGGTCAGCGCCACCACCTTGCCGCCCAGTGCCTGGCGGTCACCCGGCGCGCGGCGGAGCGCCTCGTCGTAGGCCGCGATGGACTCCTGGACGCGACCCATCTGGAGCAGGACGGCGCCCATGCTCACCCAGGGAGACGCCCGATGGCCGACCAGCCGTGACGCCTCCTGGTAGGCGGCGAGCGCCTCCTTGGGTCGCCCGCGGAACACCGCCACGTGACCGCGCTTGAGTGCCTCCTTGTATCGCTCGAAGACGGGATCGGTCATGCCATCCATCCGTACCGGGGTGGGGGCCGAAACGGGAGCGGCGCCGGGTCGTCTCCCGGCGCCGCTCCTGTGCATCAGCGCTTCGTGTACTGCGGCGCCTTGCGCGCTCGCTTGAGGCCGTACTTCTTGCGTTCCTTCATGCGCGGGTCCCGCGTGAGCAGGCCCGCCTGGCGCAGCGGCAGTCGCGCGCCCTCGGGATCGGACTCCAGGAGGGCCCTCGCGATGCCGTGACGGATCGCCCCCGCCTGGCCCTGAGAGCCTCCCCCCTCGACCTTGATCATCGTGTTGTATCGGCCCTCGGTGCCGGTGACCCGGAAGGGCATCATCAGGTCGGTGAGGTTCACCGCGTTGCCGAAATGCTCCTCGAGGCTGCGGCCGTTCACCACGACCTCACCCTCGCCGGCGATGAGCCGAACGCGCGCGACGCTCGTCTTGCGTCGGCCGGTGCCCTGATAGAACGCGGCAGTGCTCACGCATCCACTCCTGCCAGCGGCTGCGGCCGCTGCGCCTCGTGCGGGTGCTCCGATCCCGCATACACCTTCAGCTTGCGCAGCTGCTGCACGCCCAGCTTGGTGCGCGGCAGCATGCCCTTGACCGTCCGGCGGATGACCTCCTCGGGGCGGCGCGCCAGCAGGTCGCCCAGCGTCTCCGAGCGAAAACCGCCGGGGTAGCCGCTGTGTCGCGCGTAGAAGCTGGTGTGCAGCTTGTCGCCGGTCACCTTGATCTTCGACGCGTTGAGGACGATCACGTGGTCGCCCGTGTCGATGTGCGTCGCGTACGTGGGCTTGTGCTTGCCCTCGAGCAGACGGGCGACCTTCGACGCGAGCCGTCCGAGCGTCTCGCCGTCTGCGTCGACGACGAACCACTGGCGCTCGATCTCCGATGCCCGCGGCGTGTAGGTCCTGGTCATCCTCTTCCTGTCCCTGTGTGGCGTCGCCCGAGGACCACCCGTCGCAGGCACAGGCCGTGCGGCGGCGCGATCGTTCCGGCGAAGGCTCGTCCCGACGACCGCAGCGCGGCCTCGAGGTCCTCCGCGGTCGCCTCCCCTCGCCCGACGCGAAGGAGTGCGGCCACGATGCTCCGTACCATCTGGCGCAGGAACGCGTCCCCGATCACGTCAACCGTGATCATTCGACCGGTCCTGCGGACCCGCACCCCGTGGAGGGTCCGGATCGGTTGTCGATCCCAGCCACCGAAGGCGGAGAAGTCGTGCCGTCCGACCAGGGCCTGCGCGGCCCTGGCCATCGCCTCGACATCCAGCGCCTCCCGGCACCCCAGCGCGTGGCGCTCCCGGAGCGGGCTTCGGGGCCCGTTCCAGATGGAGTACCGGTACTCCCGTCGCAGCGCCGCATGGCGCGGACGGTAGCCGGCCGGCACTCGCCACAGTCGTCCGATCCCGATGTCCGGCGGGAGCACCGCCCGGAACCCCGCGACCAGCTGGTCTGCCGGGAGCCGGCCCGACCAGGTGAACGCGATCACCTGGCCCGCGGCATGCACCCCGGCGTCCGTCCTGCCCGCGCCGTCGACCCGGACCGGGACCCCGCCACCGAGGCGGCGGAGCGCGGACTCCAGCTCTCCCTGCACGGTCCGCCGTCCAGGCTGCACCTGGAAACCGGCGAAGTCGGTGCCGTCATATTCCACCCGGGCCGCATAGCGGACGGGCCCGCCCTCTCGGACGGTGGTGTGGGCCGCCGCCGTCGGGCTGTCGCCCCCGGGGGTGGCCGACTTGTCAGACGAGCTCGAGCTGGACGATGGGTGCCGCATCACCGGCCCGATTGCCGATGCGGATGACCCGGGTGTAGCCCGAGTTGCGGTCACCATACTTGGGCGCGATCTCGTTGATCAGCTTGTCGATCACGAGCGGCTCATCGGGCAGCTGCGCGATGATCCGCCGACGAGAGTCGAGCGTGCCCTGCTTGGCGAGCGTGATGATCCTCTCCACCTGGCCACGCACCTCCTTGGCGCGCGCCTCCGTGGTCCGGATCTGCTCGTAGCGCAGCACCGCCACGACGAGGTTCTTGTACAGGGCCATGCGCGGCCCCGTCTTGCGGCCGAGCTTGCGCCCGTCGATGCCGTGCGCCATGGCTCAGGCCTCCTCCTCGTCCTCGAACGGCTCGTCGTCGTCCTCGGCGTCATCGTAGGAGGCGTCGGTCGCGTCCTCGGGCGGCAGGAAGCCGCGCATCCGGAGGCGCTCCTTCATCTCGTCGAGCGACTTCTTGCCGAAGTTCCGCATGCGCAGCAGATCCTCGTCCTGGAGCTGCAGCAGCTGCCCCACCTTGACGATGTTGTTGCGCTTCAGGGAGTTGTACGCGCGCATCGGGAGGTCCAGGTCCTCGATGGGCATGTCCAGCATGTTCTGCGGCAGCGTGGAGCCGGCACCCGTGCCGGCGGCGGCGCCAGCGAGCTGCTTGCCGCTGCCCGTGAACAGGCTGAACTGGGCGACGAGGATCTCCGCGGCCCGGGCGAGCGCCTCCTCGGGGGAGATGGTGCCGTCCGTCTCGACCTCGATGGTGACCTTGTCGTAGTTGGTCATCTGGCCCACGCGGGTGTTCTCCACGTGGTAGTTGACCTTGCGGACGGGTGTGAAGATCGCGTCCACCGGGATGACCCCGATGGGCAGCTGCTCCGACCGCTCCGCGGCCAGGTAGCCCACGCCGCGCTCGACGGTCAGGTCGATCTCCACGGTCACGTCATCGGAGTCCAGCGTCATCAGGTGCTGGTCAGGATTGACGATCTCGACGTCGGCGGATTCCATGATGTCCGCGGCGGTCACGGCCCCCGCGCCCGACTTCACGAGGCGGAGCTGGACGGGATGCGAGGCGTAGCTCTTGAGCCGCAGCTTCTTGACGTTCAGGACGATCTGGGTCACGTCCTCCTTGACGCCCGGGAGGCTGCTGAACTCGTGGTAGACGTCCCTGATCTGCACGGACGTGACCGCGGCGCCCTCCAGCGAGGAGAGCAGCACGCGGCGCAGCGCGTTGCCGATCGTGACGCCATAGCCCGCCGCCAGCGGGCTGGCCTCGTACTTGCCGTAGGTCTCGAGCTCCTCGACGGGCTCGATCTGGGCGTTCTCCATCTCGATCACGTCGCGTTACCTCGAGTAGTACTCGACCACGAGCTGCTCGTTGAGCTCGAGCGGCATCTGGTCGCGTCGCGGCAGGGCCGTCACGGCGCCCGCGAGCTTGTCCGCGTCCACCGTCAGCCAGTCTGGGCGCTGTGCCCCGCGCAGGGAATCCCTGGCGTTCTTGAAGTACTCGGTCTTCTTGCTCGCCTCACGGACCTCGATGCGGTCCCCCTCGCCGACCTGGATCGACGGGACCGTCACGGTCCGGCCATTGATCATGAAGTGCCCGTGGCTGACGAGCTGGCGCGCCTGGCGGCGGCTGCCCGTGTAGCCCATCCGGAACACCACGTTGTCGAGGCGGGTCTCGAGCAGTCGCAGCAGGTTCTCACCGGTGACGCCCGGCCGGTTCTCCGCGACATCGAAGTAGCGGCGGAACTGGCGCTCCATGACCTGGTAGACGCGCCGGATCTTCTGCTTCTCGCGCAGCTGGGTGCCGAACTCCGACATCTTGCGGCGGCGCACCCCGTGCTGGCCGGGAGGCGTGGCGCGGCGCTCGAAGGAGCACTTCTTGGTGTAGCACCGCGTGCCCTTCAGGAAGAGCTTCATCCCCTCCCGACGGCAGAGGCGGCAGACGGGTCCGTTGTACTTGGCCATCGGTCTGCGGTCCTAGACGCGGCGCCGCTTGGGCGGGCGGCAGCCGTTGTGGGGGATGGGTGTGACGTCGGTGATCGCGGTCACCTCGAGGCCGGTCGCCTGGAGCGAACGGATGGCCTGCTCGCGGCCGGCGCCCGGGCCCTTCACGAACACCTCGATCTGGCGCATGCCGTGCTCCATCGCACGACGTGCCGCGCCGTCGGCGGAGAGCGCCGCGGCATAGGGAGTGCTCTTGCGCGAGCCCTTGAAGCCGGCCAGCCCTGCCGATCCCCAGGCGACGGTCGCCCCGCTCGTGTCGGTGATGGTGACGATCGTGTTGTTGAACGTCGCCTGGATGTGGGCATGCCCGACCGGCACGTTCTTGCGTTCCCGCCGCCTCACCTTGGCCGCGCGCTTGCGTTCCGCCATGCTGGGGTCCTGCTCCTGTCTCTCCTCCCGGGATCGGCCGACCGTGACTGGGTCGTACCCCGGGCGCGATGGGGTTGGCTGGTGCTACTTCTTGCGGCGCACGCCGACGGTCTTCTTGGGACCCCGGCGCTGGCGCGCGTTCGTCTTGGTGCGCTGCCCGCGGACGGGCAGGTTGCGCCGATGGCGGAGGCCCCGGTAGGAACCGATCTCCTGGAGGCGCTTGATGTTCAGGGCGACCTCCCGGCGCAGGTCGCCCTCGACCTTGTAACGCCGGTCGATGATCTCGCGCAGGCGGTTCACCTGCTCGTCGGTGAGATCCCGGACACGGGTGTCCGGATTCACGTTCGCCTGGGCCAGGATCTTCTGGCTGGTCGGCAGTCCGATGCCGAAGATGTACGTCAGGGCGACCTCGACGCGCTTCTCGCGCGGGATGTCGATGCCCGCGATGCGTGCCACCGTTCCTCCTAGCCCTGGCGCTGCTTGTGCTTGGGATTCGTGCAGATCACCATCACCGTGCCGTGTCGGCGGATGATCTTGCAGCGCTCGCAGCGCGCCTTGACCGACGCTGAGACCTTCACGATCGCTCCGTTACTTCAATCGGTAGGTGATCCGGCCGCGCGAGAGGTCATAGGGCGACAACTCGACGCGGACCCGGTCCCCGGGGAGGATGCGGATGAAGTTCATCCGCAGCTTGCCGCTGATGTGGGCGAGGACACGATGCTGGTTCTCCAGCTCGATCGCGAACATGGCGTTGGGCAGCGGCTCGATGACCGTCCCCTCCACCTCGATCGCATCCTTCCTCGCCACAGGCGGTCGCGACTCCCTCAGTGATGGTTCGATGGATGCTGGGTGGCCAGCCGCGGACGGGTCCGCGAAGGGCGACACCTGACGCCGGGCATGCCCCGGCGCACGAAGAGAGAGTATACCAGACCCGGCGCCTCCACCGCAACCATGACGTCGCCGCGCTCAGGATGCGGTGAAGGCGGCCGGCGCGGCCACCCATCCGTCCCATCCGGCGGTGCCGCTGACCGTCAGGATCCGCGGTCCCTGGGCGGTGACCGCGATGGTGTGTTCCCAGTGCGCCGCAAGGGAGCGGTCGCAGGTCTCCACCGTCCAGCCATCAGACCGGACGCGCACCTCATGGCCGCCCATCGTGAACATCGGCTCGATGGCCAGGCACAGGCCGGCTTCGATGCGCCGCCCTCGACCGCCCGTGCGGTAGTTGGGGACCTGCGGCTCCTCGTGCATCGCGGTCCCGATGCCGTGCCCCACGAAGGAACGCACGACGCCGAAGCCGTGGCGAAGCGCCACGTCCTCCACCGCCGCGCCGATGTCGCCCAGCGTGTTGCCCGGCACCGCCGCGGCGATTCCCGCGAGCATGGCGGCCCGCGTCGCGTCCACCAGGCGTCGGTGCGCCTCAGGTGCCTCGCCCACGACCCAGCTGCGCGCCGAGTCGCCGTGCCAGCCATCGACGACCGCCCCGGCATCCACGGACACGATCTGGCCCTCCGAGATCCGGCGGCCACCGGGGATGCCGTGGACCACCTCGTCGTCGATGGAGATGCAGGTCGCGTGACGGTAGCTGGAGAGGTGCCCCGGGACGCCGATGAACGACGGGGTCGCTCCCGCGGACCGGATGTGCTCGGTGGCCAGCGCGTCAAGCTCCGCGGTGGTCACGCCCGGCCGGATCGCCTCGCCGACCGCGTCCAGGACCTCCGCCACCAGGCGACCGGCCGCGGCCATGCGCTCGATCTGGGCGGCGCTCTTGAGCGTCACCCGGCGGTCGCGACCAGCCACCGTCAGGCGCGCTTCTCGGCGCGCTCGACCACCCTCACCAGCTCGTCGGTGATCACGTCGATGGGCAGGTCGCCCCGCACGGACAGCAGGATGCCGGTCTCCACGTAGTGGTCGACGACCTCGTACATGGGAGGCAGCTGGCGCTCGAGGCGCGCCCGGACGGTGGCCGGCTCGTCATCCCGGCGCTGCTCGAGGGGCATGCCGTCGATGTCGCAGATACCCGCCACGAGGGGCGGGCGCGACTCCACGTGATAGAGGTGCGCGGCAGGCGCGGTGCAGACCCGTCGCCCGGCCAGCCGCTCCACGAGCAGATCGGGGTCCACCTCGATGTACAGCGCGCCCGCGACGCGCCCACCCCGACTGGCGAGGAGCCGCTCGAGCGCCTCGGCCTGGGGCACGGTGCGCGGGAACCCGTCGAGGATGACGCCCCGCCGGGCGTCGGGCTCCGCGAGCCGGGCGGCCATGACGTCGACCGTGACGGCATCGGGCACCAGGGCGCCCCGCTCCAGGTACGGTCGGACGTCGGCCCCGAGCGGGCTTCCCGCGCGGAGCGCCGCCCGGAACAGGTCCCCCGTGGACACGTGCGGCAGTCCCAGGCGGGCCCCCAGCCGCTCCGCCTGCGTTCCCTTGCCCGCGCCCGGCGCACCCAGCATGACCAGGATGCGGACCTCCGATGCGTCCGGTCCTGCCGGGCGCGCCGCGGTGGCCCTCGCCGCCTGGGTCATCGGATGAAACCCTCGTAGTTGCGCATCATCAGCTGGGCCTCGAGCTGCTTCATCGTCTCGACGACCACCGACACCACGATGAGCAGCGCCGTGCCACCGAGCGTGAAGTTGTTGATGACGCTGCTCTGGAACAGCAGATCGACCAGGCTCGGGCTGACGGCCACGATGCCCAGGAAGATGGCTCCCGCCAGGCTGATCCGATACACCACCTTCGCCAGGTAGTCGCGCGTCGGGGCGCCCGGACGGATGCCGGGGATGAAGCCGCCGTTCTTGCGCAGCTGGTCGGCCGTCTCATCGGGCTTGAACGTGAACGCGGTGTAGAAGTACGTGAAACCCACGGTCAGGAGGAAGTAGAGCACGACGTAGAGCACGCTGTTCTGGTTCAGCAGCGAGATGACCCCGCCGCTGATGTCGCGGATGATGCCCTCCGAGGACGACTGGAAGTACGTCGCCAACTGCACCGGGAACATCAGGATGCTGATCGCGAAGATGATGGGGATCACGCCCGCCTGGTTGACGCGAAGCGGCAGGAACGTGGCGCCGCCCTGGTACATCCGACGACCGCGCACGCGGCTGGCGTACTGGATGGGAATCCGGCGCTGGCCCTCCTGGATGTACACGATGACCGCCACCGCCGCCACGGCCATCACCGCGAAGGCGAGCCCGGCCGCCCAGTCGGGCGTGCGCATGAACGTGATGAGGCCGTTCGGGGAGCGCGCCACGATGCCCGCGAAGATGATGAAGCTGATGCCGTTGCCGATGCCCCGCTCGGTGATGAGCTCGCCGATCCACATCAGCAGGACGGAGCCCGCCGTGAGCGTCGCGATCATCGTGATCGTCTCGAACGAGGCGAGGTCGAAGTTGGGGATCACCCGCTGCCCGCTGGAGCCCGTCTGCCCCGACAGGATGGCCAGGTAGCCGTACGACTGGAGCAGCGCCATCGGCACCGTGAGGTACCGGGTGTACTGATTGATCTTGTTGCGCCCGTACTCGCCCTCGCGCTGCAGCTGCTGGAGCCGCGGCACCGTGCCGGTCATCAGCTGCATGATGATCGACGCGTTGATGTAGGGGTTCACGCCCAGGGCGATGATGGAGAACGTCGACAGGCCGCCGCCCGAGAACAGGTCCAGCAGCTGCAGAAATCCCTGCGCGCCCAGGACGTCGCTCAGCGCGCCACGGTCCACGCCCGGCACCGGCACATGGGCCAGGAACCGGACGATGACGAGCATGCCCAGGACATACAGGATCCGGCGCCGGATGTCCGGCGCGCGGAAGGCGTTGACGAGCGCGTCGAACACCGGAGTCAGTCCGTGGTCGGGGTCGAGCCGGCCTCGAGCTTCGGCGCGATCTCCTGCACCGTGCCACCCGCCTGCTCGATCTTGGCGCGGGCGCTCGTCGTGAACGCATCCGCCAGCACGAACAGCGCGACGGTGACCTCGCCGGACCCGAGCACCTTCACCGGCTTGCGCACGTTGGTGATGAGACCCGCCGCACGCAGCGTGTCCGGGTTCACCGTGAACGGTCGGCTGTCACCGAACCGGCCGGCCTCCGCACACGCCGAGATGCGGCCCACGTTGACGACCTGGTGCTCCACCCGCCAGAGGTGGCGCTTGAAGCCGCGCAGCTTGGGGATCCGGATGTGGATGGGGGTCTGCCCCCCCTCGAACCAAGGTGGGATGCTGCCACCCGCGCGGGCCTTCTGGCCCTTGGTGCCACGGCCCGCCGTCTTGCCCTTGCCGGATGCGATGCCGCGGCCGACCCGCACCGCCTGCTTGTGGGAGCCGGGCGCGGGAGCGAGATCGTGCAGCTTCACCGCTTGTTCTCCGTGGCGGCCCCGGCGGCGTCCTCTGCGAGGACCTCCGTCGTGACCAGGTAGTTGACCGCGCGGACCATGCCACGCGTCGCCGGATTGTCGGGGACCTCGACCGTGTGGCCGATGCGGTCCAGTCCCAGGGCGCGCACCGTGCCGCGGGCGGCCTGGTTCGTGCTGACGGTGCTCTTGACGAGAGTGACGCGGAGCCTACCGGCCATCGACTGCCTCCGAGGTGGGCTGGCCCGCGATGACGATCCGGACCGGCTTGCCGCGGCGAGCCGAGATCTCCTCCGCGCTGTTCATGGCGCGCAGGCCCTCGAGGGTGGCGCGCACCACGTTGACGGGGTTCGTCGAGCCGAGGGACTTGGACAGGATGTCGCGCACGCCGGCCGCCTCCACCACCGCCCGGACGGAACCACCGGCGATGACGCCCGTGCCCTGCGACGCGGGCTTGAGCATGACCGTGGACGCGCCGTACTGCTGGCGGATCTCGTGGGGAATCGTGGTCCCCACGATCGGCACCCGGATGAGGTGCTTCTTGGCATCCTCGACGCCCTTGCGGATCGCCTCGGGAACCTCGCCCGCCTTGCCCAGGCCGGCACCGACATGGCCGTTTCCGTCACCGACGACGACCACCGCGCTGAAGCTGAAACGGCGGCCACCCTTGACCACCTTGGCGACGCGGTTGATCTGGACGACGCGCTCCTCGAGCGTCAGCTTGCTGGGATCGATCCGTGCCATCGCGGCTCCTTGATGCTCAGAAGTCGAGGCCGGCCTCGCGGGCGCCCTCGGCGAGCGCTGCGATCCGTCCGTGGTAGCGGAAGCCGGCGCGGTCGAACACGACGCGCTCGATCCCGGCCGCCCGGGCCCGGTCCGCGAGCAGCGCCCCCACTCGCCGCGCCTGCTCCGACTTGGTGCCTGCGGCACCCTTCAGCGCAGGATCGAGCGTGGAGGCGCTCGCCAGCGTATGGCCGGCGGAGTCGTCGATCACCTGGGCGTAGATGTGGTTGAGGCTGCGGAAGACCGCCAGGCGAGGCCTCGCCGCGGTCCCCTCCAGTCGGAGGCGGATCCGCGTGTGGCGCTTCTCGCGAGCGGCGCTGCGGCTGGCGACCTGGGCCATGGTCGGTGGTGTCTCCTGCTTGCATCCGGGTCGGCGATGACGCGCGGCCGGTGGAGGCCCTCGCGGGCTGGGATGGGATGCGTGACCGCGCGCCGCAGTGGGACGCGCCGCGCCGTCACGCGCTGGCTGCTACTTCTTGCCGCCGATCTTGCCGGCCTTGCCGGCCTTGCGGCGGATGACCTCGCCCGAGTATCGGACGCCCTTGCCCTTGTACGGCTCGGGCTTGCGGGTGGCGCGGATGCGGGCGGCCATGAGACCCACCAGCTCCTTGTCGATGCCCGTGACGGCGAGGCGCGTGGGCGTCTCGACCTCGAAGGCGATGCCCTCGGGCGGTTCGATCTCGACGGGGTGGCTGTACCCCAGCGCGAGCTGGAGCTTCTTGCCCACCAGCTGGGCGCGATACCCGACGCCGGTGATCTCGAGGCCCTTGCGATAGCCCGTGGTGACACCGACGACCATGTTGGCGAGGAGCGTCCGGGTGAGGCCGTGGAGCTCCCGGGACGTCTTCGAATCGTCCGGCCGCTCGACGCGCACGAGGCCATCCTCGCGGACGATCGACAGCTGCGGCGCCAGCGCGCGCGCGAGCGTGCCCCTGGGGCCCTTGACGGTGACCTGGCTGCCGTCGATCGTGATGTCGACGCCCGCCGGGACGGTGATGGGAAGGCGACCGATGCGTGACATCTCGACCTACCAGACGTAGGCCAGGATCTCGCCGCCGAGCTGACCCCTGCGGGCCTGCGCGCCGGTCATGATCCCCTGGCTGGTGCTGATGATGACCACGCCGAGACCGCCCAGCACGCGCGGGATCTCCGTCTTGGCCGCGTACACCCGCAGGCCCGGCTTGCTGATGCGCTTCAGGCCCGACACGACGGGCACCCTGCCGACGTACTTGAGCTTGATGCTGAGCGTCCGGGCGGCGCCCTCGCTCGCCTCGGAGAAGTCCTCGATGAACCCCTCGTCCTTGAGGATGCGGGCGATCGCCAGCTTGGTCTTCGACGCGGGGACGACCACGTCGGTGTGGCGCGCCCGACTGGCGTTCCGGATGCGCGTCAGCATGTCCGCGATGGGATCGGAGACGTTCATCGGGTCACCAGCTCGACTTCGTGACGCCGGGCAGCTCGCCCAGCAGGGCCCGCTCCCGGAAACAGATGCGGCACATCGCGAACCGGCGCATGTAGGCGCGCGGCCGACCGCAGATGAAGCAGCGATGGTAGGCGCGCACCGGGAACCGGGGATCCCGGTCGGCCTTCGCGATCATCGACTTCTTGGCCATCTCGTTCCTCCTGCGTCAGCTGGCGAACGGCATGCCGAGGAGGGCAAGCAGTCGCTTGGACTCCTCGTCGGTCGTCGCCGTCGTGACCACGGTGACCTCCAGGCCACGCAGGCGGTCGATGCGGTCGTAGTCGATCTCGGGAAACGCCAGCTGCTCGCGCAGGCCGAGCGTGTAGTTGCCGCGTCCGTCGAATGACTTGCCGGGCACGCCCCGGAAGTCGCGGATGCGCGGCAGCGCCAGCCGGGTGAGGCGCTCCAGGAAGTCCCACATCCGCTCGCCCCGGAGCGTGACCTTGACGCCGATGGCGTTGCCGGTCCGGACGCGGAACTGGGCGATCGACCGCTTGGCGCGGGTGACGACCGGCTTCTGGCCCGTGATGAGGGTCAGGTCGCCGACCGCGTTGTCGATGGCCTTGCCATCGCGCAGCGCCTCGCCCATGCCGATGTTGACGACGATCTTGGTCAGGCGCGGCACCTGCATCACGTTGTCGTACTGGAACTCCTTCCGGAGCGCCGCGACGACCTCGTCGTGGTACCGCTGCTTCAGGGATCCGCTCACTTGCGCTTCTTCTCCACGCGCGTCACGCCTTCTCCGCAATGGAGACACACGCGCACGCTCCTGCCGTCAGCCGCCTCCTGGTGCCGGATCCGCGTGGGCCGGTTGCAGGCGGGACAGACGACCATGACGTTGCTGATGTTGAGGGGCATCGCGATATCCAGGATGCCGCCCTGCTGGACGCGCGGCTGGCGCTCCGTGGCACCGGCGCGCGCCCGCGGCTTGGTGTGACGCTTGGCGATGTTCACGCCGTCGACCACGACGGCCGCACCGGCCAGCGGGGAGGTGCGCTGCCAGCCGCCACCGAAGCGCGCGGTCGACTTCTTCCATCCCTGCGGGTTGGTGATGACCTTGGTGACCGTGCCGCGCTTGCCTGCGTCCTTGCCCGTGAGCACCAGCACCTCGTCACCCTGCCGGATGTCGGGCACGCGGGTGCGCCGCTGGGGTCGGCTGGCGGGGGGCATCAGAGCACCTCCGGCGCGAGCGAGATGATCTTCATGTAGTTCTTGTCCCGCAGCTCCCGCGCCACCGGGCCGAAGATGCGCGTGCCGCGGGGATTGCCCTGGTTGTTGATCAGCACCGCCGCGTTCTCATCGAAGCGGATGTAGCTGCCGTCTGGGCGCCCGTACTCCTTGGCGGTGCGCACGATGACCGCCTTCACGACGTCGCCCTTCTTGACGGCGGCGTTGGGGATGGCCTGCTTGACCGCGGCGACGATGACGTCGCCCACGCCCGCGGTGGTCTTCTGGGATCGTCCCAGGATGCGGATGCACTCGATGGTCCGGGCGCCCGTGTTGTCGGCGACCTTGAGGCGACTGCTTGTCTGGATCACGCCGAGGCCTCAGCGCCGCTCGCGACGTGCGGCGTCTCGCGGCCCGGGTGGGCCGTCGCGTGGATCGCCTCGGTGGTGGCGGCCTCCTCGGAGACCAGCGCGTCCGTCGCCCCCTCGCCCGCGCGAGCCACGATCTCCACGAGGCGCCATCGCTTCGTCGCCGACAGCGGTCGCGACTCCTCGATGCGCACGGTGTCGCCCACCTTCGCCTCGTTGTGCTCGTCGTGCGCCTTGAACTTGGTGGTCAGGCGGATGACCCGCTTGTACAGCTTGTGACGCGACAGGCGTTCGACCGAGACGACGATGGTCTTGTCCATCTTGTCCGAGACGACGCGCCCGACCTTGGTCTTGCGCTTGCCGCGCACGGCCGTTTCCACGGCGCTCATCGCTTCCCTCCGGCAGCGACGCTCGTCGTGGCCGCCCCATCCGACCCGAGGCTGCGCTCGGTCTGGACGGTCAGCAGCCGGGCGATGGTGCGTCGGGTCTGCGAGATCTGGCTGTAATCGGTCAACTGGCGGGTGGCCAGCTGGAACCGAAGGTCATAGAGGTGGCGGCGTGCGCTCGCCAGCTCGTTGTGGAGCTCCTGGTCGGACAGTCCACGAACCTTACCGATGTCCATCGCCAGCCCCCTCGCGAACCAGGAACTTGACGTCGACAGGAAGCTTGTGGCTGGCCAGGCGCATCGCCTCGGCGGCCTCCGCCTCCGGCACTCCTGCCATCTCGAACAGGATGCGCCCGGGCCGGACGACCGCCACCCAGTGGTCGGGCGCGCCCTTCCCCGATCCCATCCGGACTTCGGCGGGCTTCTTGGTGACGGGCTTGTCCGGGAAGATCCGGATCCAGACCTTGCCACCGCGTCGGACGTATCGGGTCATGGCGCGGCGCGCCGACTCGATCTGGCGACTCGTGATGTAGGCGGGCTCTTCCGTCATCAAGCCATAGTCGCCGAACGCGATCGTCGTGCCGCCCTTGGAGGGGCCGGACATCCGACCGCGCTGCTGCTTGCGGTGCTTGACTCGACGGGGCATCAACATGGCTACGCCCCTCCCGCGACCGCGCCGGTCGCCGCGTCGCGCGCCGGCTGCCGCTCGGGCAGCACGTCGCCGCGATAGATCCAGACCTTCACGCCGATGGCGCCGTAGGTCGTCCGAGAGAGCACCTGCCCGTAGCTGATGTCCGCGCGCAGGGTGCCGAGGGGAATGCGCCCCTCCTTCTCCCACTCCCGGCGCGCCATCTCCGCACCGCCGAGCCGACCCGAGACCGCCACCTTGACGCCCTTGGCGCCAGCCTTCATGGTCCGCTGGACGGACTGCTTGATGGCCTTGCGGAAGGCGATCCGGCGAGCCAGCTGCTGGGCGATGTTCGCCGCCACGAGCACCGCGTCCAGCTCGGGCTGGCGGATCTCCTTGATCTCCAGCTTGACCTTGCGGGTCGTGATGCGCCCGACGGCCTGGCGCAGCTGCTCCACGTTCGCGCCGCCCTTGCCGATGACGATGCCCGGCTTGGCGGTGTGCACCGTCACCGTGACGTGATTGATGCCTCGCTCGATCTCCACCAGGCTCACGCTCGCGTTGGCGAGTCGCTTCTGCACCAGGCGGCGGATCGACATGTCCTCCTTGAGGAGGTCGGTGTAGTCCTTGTCGGAATACCACTTGGCGTTCCAGGTGCGCGAGACACCCAGCCGGAAGCCGTTGGGATGGACCTTGTGACCCATGTCGTTACGCCTCCCGGCTCTCGACCACGATGGTCACGTGGGTCATCGGCTTGTGGATGGGGAACGCTCGGCCCTGGGCACGCGGTCGGAAACGCTTGATGGTGGGACCCTCATCGGCGATGGCCGCCTTGACCACGAGGTCGTCGGGCGACAGGTCGAAGTTGTTCTCGGCGTTGGCCGTGGCGCTCTTGAGCACCTTGGCCACATCCTTGGCGGCACCCTGGGGCATGAACCGGAGGATGGCCGCGGCCTCGTCGACCGGCTTGCCCACGATGACCTGGGTCACCAGGCGCGTCTTGCGCGTCGAACGACGCAGGTACTTGGCGGTGGCACGGACTTCCATGGCGGGCGCTCCTACTTGAGGGAGGTCGACCGCTCGGTGTGCTTGCCGTGCCCGCGGTAGTTGCGGGTGGGGGCGAACTCACCAAGTCGATGCCCGACCATGTTCTCGGTCACGTAGACCGGGATGTGCTTCTTGCCGTTGTACACGGCGATGGTGTGCCCGATGAAGTCCGGGAAGATGACGCTCGCCCGCGACCAGCTCTTGAGCACCTTCTTCTCGTTCCTCTTGTTCATCGTCTGCACGCGGCCAAGGAGCCGCGGCTCGACGTACGGTCCCTTCTTGAGGGATCGCGACATGTCGCTCCTCCTTGACTACTTGCGGTGGCGGGAGCGCACGATGAGTCGGCCGCTCGTCTTGTTGACGCGCGTCCGGTGGCCCATCGCGGGCTTGCCCCAGGGGGTCTTGGGCGGCATGCCGGTGGGCGACTTGCCCTCGCCGCCGCCGTGCGGATGTTCACGGGGGTTCATGACCACGCCGCGCACCTCGGGCCGCCGGCCCATGTGACGGGCGCGGCCGGCCTTGCCCAGGCTCTGGTTCTCGTGGTCCAGGTTGCCCACCTGTCCGACGGTCGCAATGCATCGCAGGTCCACCCGGCGCACCTCGCCGGAGGGCAGCCGCACCTGCGCGTACTGGCCCTCCTTCGCCAGCAGCTGCGCCGACGCGCCGGCCGACCGCACGATCTGGCCGCCCTTGCCGGGGACCAGCTCGATGTTGTGCAGCTGGGTGCCCAGCGGGATCGAGGACAGCGGCAGCGCGTTGCCGACGCGGGCCTCGGCGGTCGCCCCGGCGATGACCGTGTCACCGACCCGGAGACCGTGAGGGACCAGGATGTAGCGCTTCTCGCCGTCGGCGTAATGGAGCAGGCCGATGCGCGCCGACCGATTCGGGTCGTACTCGATCGTCGCGAGCGTCGCCGGCACGTCCCACTTGTCACGGCGGAAATCGATCCGCCGGTAGTGGCGCTTCTCGCCGCCGCCTCGATGACGAACGGTCATGCGGCCCTGATGGTTGCGCCCGCTTCCCCGCTTCATCGCCTCGAGCAGAGGCTTGTGCGGCTGGTCGGTGGTGATCTCCTCGAAGGTCGAGCGGGTCATGAACCGCCGACCGGGCGAGGTCGCCTTGTAGCTTCGCAGCGGCATCGCCTAGACCCCCTCGAAGAACTCGATCTTGTCGCCCGAGGCGACCGTCACGATGGCCTTCTTCCAGGGCGAGGTGAAGCCCTGGACCCGACCGCGCTTGCGGTTTCGGCTCTTCTCCTTGGCCTTCGTGGTGAGGACGTTGACCTCCACCACGCTGACCTTGAACAGCTCCTCGACGGCGGCCTTGATCATCAGCTTGTTGGCGTCGTCGTGGACCGCGAACGTGTACTTGCCGCGCTGCGTCTCATCCATCGACTTCTCGCTGATGACCGGCCGCAGCACGACCTGCGATGCCAGGAGCGTCATGCGTACACCTCCGTCATCGCCGAGATCGACGGCCGGGTGATGAGCAGCACGTCCGCGTCCAGGATCGCCACCACGTTGAGCGAGTCGGCGCGGATCACCGACACGCCCGGCAGGTTCCGCGCCGAGAGCTCCAGGCGCTCGTCCTTTGCGGCCTCGACCACGAGGACCTTGCCGCTGACCTGGAGCGCGCCCAGGTAGCCCACCAGCTCACGGGTCTTGATGGCGTCCAGCGCGAGGTCCTCGACCACCTTGACGGCCCCGTCGCCGAACTTCGCGGTGAGCGCCCCCTGGAGCGCCTGGCGCTTCATGCGCTTCGGCAGTCGCTGCTCGTACGAGCGCGGATGGGGTCCGAAGACCACGCCGCCCCCCGCGTAGTGCGGCGCGGTCGGTGTGCCCTGACGCGCCCGGCCGGTGCCCTTCTGGCGGTACGGCTTCTTGCCGCCGCCGCGGACCTCGCCGCGGGTCTTGGTGTCATGGGTTCCCTGGCGGCGACCCGCCAGCTGAGCCACGACCGCCTGGTGCAGCAGCGCCACGTTCACGGGCGCCGCGAACAGCGCCTCGGGCAGATCGATGGTGCCGGCGTCCGCGCCGGTCTTGGTGTAGACGGTGGTGCTGGGCATCTAGCTGGCCTTCCTGACCACGATCAGCGCGTTGCGGGCGCCCGGCACCGGCCCCTTGACGAGGAGCACGTTGCGCTCAGGGTCCGCCCGCACGATGGTGGCCTTCTTGACCGTGATCTGGTCACCGCCCATCCGGCCAGCCATCCGCGTTCCCCGGAACACCTTGCCGGGGGTGGTGCCGCCGCCGATCGAGCCCGGCTCACGATGCGAGTCCGAACCGTGCGTCTCGGGACCGCGCCGGAAGTTGTGGCGCTTGATGGTGCCCGCGTACCCCTTGCCCTTGGAGACGCCCGTGATGTCCACGGACTCCCCGGCGCTGAACAGGCTCACGTCGAGCGTCTGGCCGACGCTGAAGGGAGTGACGTCGTCGAGCCGGAACTCCCGGACGTCTCTGACCCGGGGCAGACCCTTGAGCTGGCCCTGGCGCGGCTTCGTCAGCCTGCGGGCCGTGCCGGCGCCGACCTGCACGGCACTGTAGCCGTCACGGTCGGGAGTCCGCAGCAGCGTCACGGTATTGGGCTCGACGGCCACCACTGAGACCGGCACCATCGTGCCGTCCTCAGCGAAGACCGATGTCATGCCGACCTTTCGGCCGATCAGTCCGACACTCATCACATCTTGATCTCGATGTCGACACCCGCGGCGAGCGAGAGTCGCATCAGGGCGTCCACCGTCTTCGACGAGGGATCGAGGATGTCGATGAGCCGCTTGTGCGTGCGGATCTCGAACTGTTCCCGGGAGTCCTTGTCGATGAACGGCGAGCGCAGTACGGTGAACTTCTCGATGCGGGTCGGCAGCGGCACTGGGCCGACGACGTCCGCGCCGGTGCGCTGGGCCGTCTCCACGATCTGGAGCGCGGACTGGTCCAGCAGCCGGTGGTCGTATGCCTTGAGTCGGATCCGGATCCGTTGCCGAGCCACGGGGCTACTCCAGGATCTCGGTGATGGCGCCGGCGCCCACCGTGTGGCCGCCCTCCCGGATGGCGAAGCGCTGTCCGGTCTCGAGGGCGATGGGGGTGATCAGCTCCACCTTCATCTGGACGTTGTCGCCGGGCATCACCATCTCGGCGCCGTCCTGGAGGCCGATGGACCCCGTGACGTCCGTGGTGCGCAGGTAGAACTGGGGACGGTAGCCGTCGTAGAAGGGGGTGTGGCGGCCGCCCTCCTCCTTGGTCAGGACGTACACCTGGGCCATGAACCGCGTGTGGGGCTTGATGGAGCCGACCTTCGCGAGCACCTGGCCGCGCTCGATGTCGTCCCGCTCGATGCCCCGCAGGAGGGTCCCGATGTTGTCCCCCGCG
>DAOTUU010000052.1:0-76154 GCA_034436555.1 Chloroflexota bacterium
ACCGAGCCGTCCTCGCGATGGAGCTGGGGCGGCTGCCACAGCGGCGCGCGGGACGCCGCCAGGGCCTCGTCCACCTCCACGCCCAGGCCGGGCAGGTCCTGGACGTACAGCCTCGGACCCTCCTGGCGCGGCTGGACCGGGAACAGGCGCGCGTTGTAGAAGCCCAGGTCCTCGGTGGGCGAGCGACGGATCTCCATCGCGGCCACGTTCGGCGAGACCATGCACAGGTGCGCGGTGGCCGCGCCGCAGATCGGACCCAGCGGGTGGTGCGGCATCAGGTCCAGGTAGTGGGCCTCGGCCATCGCGGCGACCTTGGTCGCCTCAGTGAATCCGCCCACGTTGCAGATGTCCACGCGCACGAACTCGGTCAGACCGCGCTCGATGAACGGCGCGAACGCCCACTTGGAGCTGAACTCCTCGCCGATCGCGAGCGGCACGTCGACGAGCCGCCGGAGCTGCTCATAGGCGGCGGGCGACTCGGCGCGGATGGGCTCCTCCAGGAAGTCGAGCGTGCCGGGCGGCAGCCGCCCGCAGTACGACGCCGCCTCCGGCACGGACAGCCGGTGGTGCCAGTCGATGCCGAGGGTGGGCCCGGGTCCGATGGCCTCGCGCACCTTGACGGTCCACTCGGCGGTGAGCGCGAGGGCGTCCCGGGGATCGAACCGGTCGGGGTCGCCCTCGTGGACCGGGCCGCCGGGGGAGAACCGGAGGACCGTCCAGCCCTCGGCCACCAGGCGCCTGGCGTCGTCGACGAGCTTCGGACCGGGGGCGGCACCGGTCGTGGCGAACAGCGGCACGAAGTCCCGGTGACGCCCACCGAGCAGCTCGTACACCGGCACACCCCAGGCCTTGCCCGCGATGTCGTGGAGCGCGATGTCGATGGCGCTCTGCGCCGCCAGCAGCACCCGGCCGCCCTCGAAGTACTGCGAGCGGTAGAGGCGCTGCCAGAGGTGGCCCCGGCGCATCGGGTCCTCGCCGACGAGCAGCGATCTGAAGTGCCGGATGGCGGACTCGACCGCCTCCTCGCGTGCGGTGAGCCCCGATTCGCCCCAGCCGAAGATCCCGGCGTCCGTCTCCACCTTGACCAGGCATTGCGGGCGGATCCCGACCGTGGGGATGAACACCCTGATGTCCGAGATCTTCATGCGCGGCTCCTTCCAGGCCCGGACTGTAGCCGGTCGAGGGGAGCCCGGAGCGAGGGAGCGGCTGGAGGGCGATCATCAGGCGCCGGTCCCGTCTGCTAGCGTTGCGGCGGTCGGGGCGCATGTGCGGCCACGGGCGGAGGTGCGACGGATGGCGGGCGGGTTTCGGATGGAGCGGGATGTGGCGGTCCCGATGCGCGACGGGACCATCCTCCGCGCGGACGTGTACCTGCCGGACGGCGACGGCCCGTTTCCGGCGCTCCTCCAGCGCACGCCCTACGACAAGACGAGCGCCATCGATGTCTCCGGTGGCCCGGACGAACGTCGCGCCACGGCGGCTGGCTACGCGGTGGTCCGCCAGGACACGCGCGGCCGGTATGCCTCTGACGGGGTGTTCGTGCCCTTCGAGCACGAGGCGGATGATGGCTACGACGCGGTCGAGTGGGTGGCGGCGCAGCCGTGGTGCGACGGGAACGTGGGCATGTTCGGTGGCTCGTACGTGGGCTACACCCAGTGGACCGCGGCATCGCGGCGCCCGCCGCACCTCCGTGCGATCGCGCCGATCGTGGCCACGAGCGACCTTCACGACCACTGGATCTACGAGGGTGGCGCACCATCGCTCTGGTTCAACATGTCCTGGATGCTCGCGGCGCTCGGTCCGGACATCACGACCAGGCGCTTCCCCGGCGACGCCGACCGCCTGGCGCGGCTGATCGAGGCGACCGACCTCCTGGCTGACCACCTGCCTCGGACGCCTGGCGCGATCGACCCTGCGCTGGAGGATGCCGGCCTGGCGGAGGCGTATCGGACGTGGATCGAGCACCCGACCCGGGACGCCTACTGGATGGCGCTCTCCCCGCGCGAGTCGTGGGCGGCGATCGAGGTGCCGAGCCTCAACGTCGCGGGCTGGTTCGACTGCTTCGTGGGCGGCTCGTTCGCGAACTTCACGGGGATGTCCGACACCGGTGGTTCGGCCGCTGCGCGCGAGGGACAGCGGCTCATCGTGGGCCCGTGGCGGCATGCGTTCCCGCTGCTCGCCGACCCGGCCGGCCAGGCGGTCTTCGGCATCAACGCGAGCGGCACCGGCATCGACATGGCGGGCATCCAGCTGCGCTTCTTCGACCGCTGGGTGCGCGGCCGCACGGACCTGCCCACCGAGCCGCGGGTGAAGCTGTTCGTGATGGGCGCGAACGCCTGGCGCGACGAGGAGGCCTGGCCGCTCGCTCGCGCGGTCCCCACCGACCACCACCTGCGCTCGGGCGGGCGCGCCAACGGCCTCGACGGAGACGGCTGGCTGTCCACGGACGCGGCCCCGGCGGATGAGCTGCCGGACACCTTCGTGAGCGACCCGAACGACCCGGTCCCCACGCGCGGCGGCAACCTGTGCTGCTGGCAGACCGTGCTGGAGCCGGGCGCGTTCGACCAGCGCGATGTCGAGGCGCGCGATGATGTGCTGGTCTACTCCACGCCGCCGCTGGAGTCGGCCATCGAGGTGACCGGGCCGGTGGCGCTGACCGTGTTCGTGTCCAGCACGGCTCCCGACTTCGATGTCACCGCCAAGCTGGTCGATGTGTGGCCCGATGGACGCACCCGCAACCTGTGCGAGGGCATCACCCGCGCCCGGTACCGCGACGGCACCGCGCAGGAGAAGCCGCTGGCCGCCGGGAGCGTGGCGGAGATCAGCGTGGACCTCATCGCCACGTCCAACGTGTTCCAGGCCGGACACCGGATCCGCCTGGAGGTGGCCGCGTCCAACTGGCCCCGGTTCGACCGGAACCCGCAGACCGGAGGCCCGATCGCCGGAGCGACGGACCTGCGCGCCGCCCGCCAGACCGTGTTCCACGACGCGGCGCACCCCTCCCGGCTCAGGCTGTCGATCGTCCCGGTCTGATGCGCAACAGGACATTCGTACCTGTCGGAGAATCCGGCCGCCCCTGATATCCTTCTCGCAGGCCGAACCTCTCACGGACGGGGGAACCAATTCCCACCGGGGCGAATCGCGACGAACGCGAGGACGACGCCAACGTCCAGCCCGACAGCTCACCTCGTAGGCCTCAGGCGAATGCCATCGCTGAGGTGCTGTCTCGTGTCCCGCCTGGAAGGGTCGCCTTCCCCCGACGCCCGCTGGATGCGGCGCAACCTGTCCCTTGACGTGCTGTCCGCGGTCGGCGTGGGCGTGATGCTCGCCATGGTCGTGTCGCTCCTGCCGAGCGCCGCCCGCCAGGCGGGCATGGCCCCGGTCGTGCTGGCGCTGCTCGCCGCAGTCCCGTATGTGGCCAACCTGCTGTCCGCGTTCGGCAGCCGGCTGGGCGCGCACTCCGTGTTGCAGCTGGGCCTGCTCCGGGTCGCGGGTGCGGCGATGGTGCTGCTGGTGGCGTTCCTGCCGTCGGCCCCCGTCCTCGTCCTCGCGGTCTTCGCGTTCTGGCTGAGCCTGGCGCTGGGGGGCCCGTTCCATGTCCGTCTCTGGGGCCAGGTGTACCCGTCCCGGGCGCGCGGTCGGATCCTGGGCCTGTTCGGGAGCGCGCGCTCCGCCGCCGTGGCCACCGCCGCGTTCGTCGGGGGCCTGCTCGCCGACCAGGTCGGCGGCTTCACCGCGATCGCGCTCATCACGACCATCGGCGTCGCCGCATCCACCGGATATCTGGGCCTGCGCGCGTCCACCACGCCGACGCTGCCCGCGTACACCGCGCGCGGCTCCTTCTCGACGCTCCTGGGCAAGCCGGTCCTCCGGCGAGTGGTCATCGCCCATGGCTTCTACGGCGCGGGTGTCGTCGCCGCGGTGCCGCTGTTCGCGATGGTCCACGTGGACCGGCTCCACCTGTCGATGGCGGAGGTGGGCGTCATCGGCGTGGTCGGCGCCATCGTGACCACCGCCACGTATCCGCTGTGGGGCGTGCTGGTGGACCGGGTCGGATCGCTCGCCGCGCTCCGGCTGGGCACGCTCCTGGGGCTCGGCGCGGTCGTGGGCTACCTCATCGCGCCGAACGTGGCGCTGCTGTGGGTCGCCGCGGCCGCCATGGGTGCCGCGGGAGCCGCCTCGGACACCGCCATCGTCGCGATCCTGTCCGAGGAGACCACGCTCGAGGAGCGCGGCGCCGCGCTGGCAGGCTGGAACGGCACGACCGGCGTGTGGGGCATCGCCAGTCCGCTCGCCATGAGCCTGCTGCTGGGCCTGGGCGCGATCTCCGTCAACCAGGGCCTGGCCATCGCGGCGTTCCTGTCGCTCGTCGGCGTGGGCCTGTACCTGTCCACCGACCGGCGCACGGCGCTGGTGCGCCGCGCCGTCAGCGTCTCCCGGATGGCGCAGGGCGTGCGCAGTGTCCGCGACCTCGCGCTCGGCCGCTGAGGACGCTCCGTCTCAGGTCAGGACGATGGCACGCTCCCGGCTCTCGTCCGAGCGCATCTTCCGGTCCACGATGACCCGGATGCGATAGCCCACCGCGAGGCCGGGCGTCTCCAGGGTGGGGGGCAGGTCCGCCGGGACCGGCAGGGTCACCGTGGTGCCCTCGAGGTTGTCCTGGTCCGCCTGGACCGACGCCACCACCTGGCCGGTGCCGCTGTCGCCGCTCACGTCGAGGTTCAGCTCCACGCGCGCGGAGCGTCCGCCGGGTGCGCCCGGCCAGGCGATGCTCACGGCAAGGTCCGTGCCCGGGATGACGGGTGGCACCGGCGACACCGAGATGGCCGCCCCCTCGTCGGTGACCGAGTCATTCAGGGCGCCCGACGGCAGCGTCAGCACGCCCGCGCGGAGCAGGTCCGGGTGCTGGCCCACCGGCACGAACACCGCCACGCGCTCATCCGACCCGAACCCGATGTCCCAGTGCGCCTCCAGGGCCCAGGCGACACCGGCGACGCCCGCGTGCGCCGTCGGCGGACCCAGGCGCGGCGCGGGAAGGGTGAACGGCAGGTCGATGACCTGGCCGGCCTCCAGGTTGGCCGGCAAAGCAGGCTCGGTGAACGGCAGGGAGTCGAGCTCCTTCGCGTGGATCTCCACCCAGCTGACGGTCTCCTGCGGGCGGTTGGAGGAGGACGATCCCGTCCCGCTCGAGAACGAGACGTTCAGGTTGCCCAGCCCCTGCGCGATCGATCCCAGCCCCTGGCCGATCGCGATCTCCTCCGGCGACCGCTTGGTGCCCGACTGCGATGACTCGTACAGGCGGATGCCGACCAGGCGGAGCACGGCGCTGCGCGCCCGGATCTGCTTGCGCGCCCGGATGCGGATGCGCCCGGCGATCGCCTCGCCCACGCGCACCGGACCGGTCAGCTCGATGACGCCCTCGAGGCCGGAGGTGGGCCCGGTGACCAGCTGCGGCAGGTCGATGCCCGCCAGCGGGTGGCTGCCGCTCGGCCCGGACATGCGCAGGGAGTCGAGCGCGTTGAACGGGGCGGGCGCGCCGCCCGACGGGACGACGGGGAGCTCGCTCAGCGAGAGCTGGTTCGCGACGAAGCTGTCGGTGTTGCCCATCCGGGCGCGGAAGCTGGACTGATCCACGGGTGCTGGCTCCTCCTGGGGTGGTCGGTTGCACATTCCGACAGGCGCACCCCGTCCGTCAAGTCGGACCCCGCGCACCCGCGATCAGCACCACCTCCAGCCGGTCGATGAGCGGCACCTGGCGATCCTTGATGCGCAGCCGCGCCTCCGGTGGGCCGAACCATGCCACGCGGTCGATCTCGGGAATCTCCAGGAAGCGCCGTGAGCCGGGCGGCCACTCCAGCGCGAACGTGTTGCTGTGGGCCTCCGCGGGGTCCAGGTCTCCCTCCACGGCCCACGCCACGACGACCTTGCCGCCCCGCTGGGTCACCTCGCCGAGCGGCAGCAGCACCCCGGACACCGGGTGCCCGGTCTCCTCCGCGAACTCGCGCCGAGCGACATCCTCCAGGTCCTCGCCCGGGTGCGCCTCGCCCTTGGGGATGGACCAGTGTCCGTGGTCGCGATGGGCGTACAGCGGACCACCCGGATGGGCGAGCAGCACCTCCAGGCCGGTCGTCCCACGTCGGTACAGGAGGATGCCCGCGCTCAGTCGCGAGCGGCGGTTGCGATCGCTCATGGCGCCAGGCGTCGAGGGCGTCGAGGGCGTCGAGGGCGTCGAGGGCGTCGAGCGGGCATCCTGTCACCTCCGACCACCGCTCGCGGGCCCTCGCTCCGAGGTTCACCATGGGCGTCCGCGGCGGCGCTCATGGAGGATGCCACGTCGGCGACCGGGCGTCGCACGGGCGGGTCGCCACCGTCGGCGGTCCGCCGGCGACCGGTCAGGCTGGAAGGGCCCCCTCGAGGGTGAGCAGTGTGACCTTGCGGTCCACGCCGCCGGCGTATCCGGTGAGGGCACCCGTGGACCCCACGACCCGGTGGCAGGGAACGATGATGCCGATCGGATTGCGGCCGATCGCGGCGCCCACCGCCCGGAAGGCGTGCGGCCGGCCGACGCGCGCCGCGATGTCGCCGTAGGTCGTGGTCGTGCCCATCGGGATCGATCGAAGCTGCTGCCAGACCGCGAGCTGGAAGGGCGTCCCGGCGGGGTCCAGCGGCAGGTCGAACGCGCGGCGCGACCCCCTGAAGTACTCGTCCAGCTGGCGTGCGGCATCCGCGAAGGCGTCCGGATCCTCCACCCAGTCGGCGCCCACGGGCACCCCGTGCTTCTGGTCCTGCATCAGCAGGCGGGTGAGGGCGGTGGCCCCGTCGGGCTCGCGGTGGCCCACGAGGAGCAGTGGGCCGATCGGGCTGGGGTGGTAGGCGTACAGCGTGGGGCTGGTCATCGGACGGTCTCCTGGGTGACGGGGGCGGGGACGGGCTGGGAGAGCGACGCCCAGAGGTGGTGGTTCGCGTAGGACCGCCACGGGCTCCAGCGGGAGCCGTGCTGGTGGAGTGCCGTCGGGTCCTCCGGGAGACCCAGGCGCGCGGCCGCCTTGCGGATGGCGAGGTCGCCCACGAGCAGCTGGTCGGGATCCCCAAGTGCCCGGAGCGCGATGTAGCCTGCGGTCCACGGCCCGATGCCCGGGATCGCCAGGAGGCGCGCGGACGCCTCGGCTCGGTCGGCGCCGGCGCCCAGGACGAGCGTCCCGTCGGCGATGGCCGCGGCCACCGCGCGGATCGTGGCGCGCCGGGGGCCGGGGACGGGCAGCGTCTCGTCGGGGGCCTCGGCGAGCGTGGCGGCGTCAGGGAACAGGTGCGTGACGCGTCTGACGGGTGCCGCGAGCGGCGTGCCCAGGGCGGCCGCGATGCGGGCCACCACCGACGTGGCCGACGCCACCGAGACCTGCTGTCCGGCGATCGCCCGGACCGCCAGCTCCAGGCCGTCCACGGCACCGGCTGATCGGCGGCCGGGGCACGCCGTGACAAGCGGCGCGAGGACCGGATCGGCGCCCAGGGTCTCGATCACCGCAAGCGGGTCGGCGTCCAGGTCGAACAGGCGACGGATGCGTGCGACCGCCGGCGCGAGGTCGCGCGGGTCGGTGAGCGACAGATGGACCCGGACCGAGGCTCCGTCATCGCGGACCTCGGCGATCGCTGGGCCGGAGGGCAGGCGCAGCGAGCGGCGGTAGGTGTCGCCGTCCACCTCCTCCACGCCCGGGATCGCACGCGGGCCGAGGAAGGCGAGGAGCGCGGCGAAGTCGAACGGGTCTCGCCTGGGCAGGCGCAGGTCGATGGCGATGGGGCCGGGGGACGGTGGAGGTGTCTCCGCGGTGGAGGACGTCCTGGCGGTCGGCGACGCACCGGTGGTGAGTGGCGCAGCGATCCCCGACGGTGCGCGCGTGACGCACCTGCCCTGTCGCCGGCCGCGGGCCCGCAGCTCGGTCGGTGTCGTCGCGTGGATCTCGCGGATCGTGTCGTTGAACTGGCGCAGGCTGGAGAAGCCGGCGGCGAACGCGATGTCCGTGATCGCCAGGTCGGTCGTCTCCAGGAGCGTCCGGGCGACGCCGGCGCGCTGGGCGCGCGCGAGGGTGAGCGGGGCCGCGCCGAGGTGGTCGATGAGGATGCGCCGCAGCTGCCGCTCGCCGTAGCCCAGGCGGTGGGCGAGGCCGGGGACGCCCTCGCGGTCCACGAGGCCCTCGTCGATGAGGCGCATCGCACGTCCGGCCACGTCGCCGCGAACGTCCCACTCGGGGGAGCCCGGCGCGGCGCCCGGGATGCACCGCTTGCAGGCGCGGAATCCGGCGCCCTGCGCGGCGGCGGCCGTGGGATAGAAGCGGACGCGCTGGCGACTCGGGGTCATCGCGGGGCAGCTCGGCCGGCAGTAGATGCCGGTGCTCGTGACGGCCGTGAAGAAGTAGCCGTCGAAACGGCGATCGCGGCTGGTGACGGCGCGATAGTTGCGCTCGAAGGTGGGATCCGATTCGGTGATGGGAGGCGTCATGGGCGCACTGTGCCACCGCCGACGTGCGACTGCTCGCGGGAATCGGACATGGCACCGTCCGCGGCCTCCCGTTGCGGCGCGCGGGATCGGAGTGGTCCTGGTGTTGGCCATGCTGCTCGGGGCATGCGCCGGTACCGCGATCGAGGCGCCCGCCGTGGGACACGTCCGTGGGTTCCTTGCAGCCACCGCGCGGCAGGACTGGGACGCGGCATGGGATCATCTCCATCCGATCACCCAGCGCGAGATGTTCGCAGGCGATCCCGGAGCACTCGCGTCCTGGTGCGATGGCCAGTCGTTCGGTTACCCGTGGGAATCGATCAGCGCGGTCCAGGACGGCCCGGGCTTCTGGCGCGTCGAGGTCGCCCTCCGGATCGGGCAGGGCGGGGTTCCGGCGTGCTTGACCGAGGCGCTCGGTGCCGGGCACGCCCTGGCGAGCGTCGGGCCACCCGGTCGACCTGCCGACCGGCTGCTGTGACACGTTCGCCTCGACTCGGAGGGTGGCAGCGGAATCCATGCGACCGGGTGATCGGGTTCGGGGGGGCGTGCGACGGAGGGTGGTGGATGGCCGAGTGGCGGCTGGCGCGGCCCGAGTGGCGGCTGGCGCGGCCGACATGTCGACGGCGGAGCGCGGGTGGGTCGTGGCCCGCTCCGTCCCCGGGCGGGCGTGGTCCGACATGCTGCTTGGCGCGGCCCGAGTGGCGGCTGGCGCGGCCGACATGTCGACCGCGGAGCGCGGGTGGGTCGTGGCCCGCGCCGTCCCCGGGCGGGCGTGGTCCGACATGCTGCTTGGCGTGGTCGACATCTCGACCACGCGCGCCGGCGATGGCGGCGGATGGTGGCCCGGGCGCGCCGATCGGTCGATATGTCGACCGGGTGGCCCTGCCGTGCGACCCGCGGCGGGCGCCACGCGATTCCTCGGTCGACATGTCGACCGGGAAGGGGGCCCACTCGGACACGGCCGTCTGCGCGGGGTGAGGCCGAGCGTTGTACAGTCCCTCGACGGAGCGTGGTGACGGCGGCCGTGCACCTCCACCGCGCCTCGGTCGTTCCTGACCTGGAGGATCAAAGCTGATGACCCACCGTCCCCCGCGGGTCCGACAGCGGCTCCTGCTCTCGACGCTCACCGCGTGCATGGCCCTCGGCGGTGGCAGCGTGGCAGCCCAGTCGGCATCTCCGGCCCACGTCGGTCCGGCCGCCCCACCGCCCGCCGTCTCACCCGCCGCCGACGCATCGCCCGCCGCCAGTGCCACGTTGGAGGCGGAGCTGGCGGCCGCCCGGGCGCGCATCGCGAGTCTCGAGCAGCAGAGCCGCCGCATCGACGACCTGCTCGACGCGTTCGACGACATGTATGACGGCATGGAGGCGGAGCGCCAGCTGATGATCGAGCTGCGCAAGCCGATCCCCGACCAGCGGGACGGGGCGGAGGCATACCTCGCTCGACTGTCACGGCTGGCCATCGTGTCCGATCCGGTCCACCTGGGCCAGCCGGCATCGCGGCTGCTGGAGACCGCGCCCGTCTACCTCGACTGGCGCGACGGCAGCTACGCCTCTCCGGTTGAACGTGACGCGGCGTTCATCGAATCGGGAGCCGCGGGCTTCAGCAACGATCTCGACGATCTCGAGAAGGCCGTCCTGCTCGCCGTCTCCAATCGCCTGGACGCCCTGTTGAACCTGCGCGACCGGATCCGCTGACCAGATGCGGATCGGTTCCCACATCACCCGTCCCGCGGCGTCGCCCGCCCAGCATGCCGAACATGAGGTCGCCCACCGCATGACCCCGCCGAGGCGCCGTCGCGCCACCCTTCCCATGCTGCTCGCCGGCGCCCTGCTGCTCACCCTGCCCGGCACGGTGGGTGCCGAGGAGGAGATCGAGGGCGGCGCCGTCGACATCTTCCCCACGCCGCTCGCCCAGACGGACTTCCTGGCGCCCATCCGCAACGTGCTCGGCGGCCGGGCTGGTCTCATCGCGCGCGCGGAGGATCCCACCTGGGCCCCCGCCGAGGGCGACGGGGAGGGCGAGGTCCGCGGCGGCTCAGATGTGGGCGGCTCGGACGCGGGCGGCGTGACCAACCCCGCCGTGCTCCAGGGCGCGGGCGCCGCGCTCGTCCCGTTCCGCGAGCCAGGTCCGGCGTTCAGCACGAACCTGCTGATCACCCGCGACTTCAGCGCCGCGCCGTACCAGACGGAGCCGCATCTCGCGGTCAACCCGCAGGACTCCGACCACCTCATCATGGGCACGATCGACTACAACTTCCCGTCCAACTCCTCCTACGTGAGCCTGGACGGCGGGGAGTCGTGGGAGGGTCCGTTCCACGTCCCCTACATCATCGATGACCTGGGGAACGGCGGCGATCCGGTGGTGGCCTTCAGCCAGGACGGTGCGACCGCCTGGATGACCGGCATCTCCATCGGCGAGGAGCACTTCACGGTGGGGCCGGTGGGGGTCTACGTGGAGGTCTCCAGCATCTCCGTGGCGCGCACCGACGACGGGGGCTTCTCCTGGCCGGAGACGATCTCCAGCGCGCGCAGCCGGGTCACCACCGACGGGCTGACCGCGGACCGGTTCGGGCGCCTCCGGGGCAATCTGTCGATCGGGTTCCTGGACAAGCCCTGGATCGCGGTCGGGCCGGACCCCGACGACCCGGCCAAGGACGTCGTCTACGTCACCTACACCGACTTCGAGACCGAGTACACGGTGCTCTGGTTGGGCGAGGTGCCGACCACCATCCCGGTGGCCACCCAGACCACCATCCGGATGGTCCGCTCCGAGGATGGCGGCCGGTCGTGGACCACGCCCGTCGCCGTGAGCCCGACCGTCCGCCAGGCCTACGGTCAGCAGGACAGCGTGGCGCCCGGCGTGTTCGGCACCGATCGGACGGTCCAGGGATCCCAGCCCGCGGTCGCGGCGGACGGCGCCGTCACGGTCGCCTGGCTGGACTCGACCGACGACGAATCGATGAAGGGTGCCGGCGAGATCTACGTGGCGCGATCCACGGACAAGGGTGAGACGTTCGGCACGCCGGTCGTCGCGAGCAGCTTCAACGAGATCGCATATCGGCCGCGCAACGCGTTCTTCCGGTTCTGGGGTTCGGAGTTTCCGCAGCTCGCCATCGCGCCCGACGGCAAGCTCTACATCACGTACGCGGCGAAGCCCTCCGACCGGCCCCGGGACGACTCGGACATCTACCTCGTGATGTCCGATGACGACGGTCAGTCCTGGTCGCGGCCCAGGCGCATGAACGATGACGACACGGACGCCATCCAGTTCTTCTCCAGCGTGGACGTGGCGCCCAGCGGCTCGGTCCACGTGATGTGGGGCGACATGCGCGACGACCCCTCGGAGACGCGCTATCACATCTACTACACCTCATCCGAGGACGCGGGCGAGACGTGGGGGTTCGAGATCGCGGACCTGGACCAGACCCAGGGTGACACCCGCGTGACGGACTTCGCCTCCAACCCCAACCGGGGCTTTCCCGGCGGGCGCTTCATCGGCGACTACTTCTCGCTCGCCGCCACCGACGAGGACGTGTACATGGTCTGGTCGGACGCGCGCCTGGGCGAGTACGGCGGTCTGAACCTCAAGATCGGCTTCGCCCGTCAGCGGGCGATCCCGGGACCCGAACTGTTCCTCAGTCCGCCGTCCGGGCCGGGCGGCCAGCAGGTCACGCTCCAGGGGTTCGGCTACCAGGCCAACCTCAACGTGTACGTCCAGCTGGGGGACTCGACCGTCGCCATCGCGCGCACCGACGACACCGGCCAGTTCACGAACGTGTTCTACATGCCCATCACGAGCGAGGGCGCCCAGAACATGAGCGCCGTCGATGAGTCCGGCAACCGTGCCACCACCTCGTACTTCACGGAGTTCGGCTTCGGGGACATCGCCAAGCAGCTCGGTGAGCTCCAGGAGCAGCTGGACGCCCTCTCCCCGGAGGCGTCGGCCGCGCCATGACGCTCTCGCGCACCGTGTCGCGCGCGGGGACGTGCGCCCTCGCGCTCGTGCTCGCCGCCTCCGCCGTTGTGACCGCGCAGGATCCGAGCGCGCCGCCCGGCCCCGCCGCGGACACCATCCGCTTCAACTCCTACTTCGTGGACCGGGCACCCCTGGAGGTCCAGGCGGGCACGATGGACCTGTACCTCTACGGCCTGCGCACGGAGGCCGCCCAGGAGTTGCGCGACGCCGCGGGCGTGCAGCTGTTCCAGGCGCCCGCCACGGCGCTCTCGCTGGTGCTCAACCCGGCGCCCGCGCCAGAGGGCAGGCTGAACCCGTTCTCGATCCCAGAGGTGCGCCGGGCGATGCAGTCGCTGGTCGACCGGGACTTCATCGCCCAGGACATCTATCAGGGCCTGGCCCAGCCGATGGTCACCCAGGTCAGCCCGTCGGACTTCGACTTCCTGACCGTCTACGACATCGACCGGGGCTCGGGCATCCGGTTCGATCCGGAGTTCGCCCGCCAGCAGATCGCGGACGCGATGACCGCGGCCGGCGCGGAGCTGGTGGACGGCGTGTGGCACTACGGCGGGGAGCCGATCCGCCTGAAGTTCATCGCTCGCGTGGAGGATGAGCGCCGCGAGATCGGCGACCTCATCCGCGCGGAGCTGGAGCAGGCCGGCTTCCAGGTGAACATCACCTACCAGGCCTTCGCGCCAGCGGTCCTGTCGGTCTACTCCACCGATCCGGCATCCTTCGAGTGGCACCTGTACACGGAGGGCTGGAGTCGCGGCGGCACCCAGCGTTACGACGCGGGAGGCGTCAACTCGTTCGTCGCGCCGTGGCTGGGCAACATGCCCGGCTGGCGCGAGCAGGGGTTCTGGCAGTATCAGAACGCCACCGCCGACGAGCTGGGCCAGCGGCTCTACCGGGGCCAGTTCTCGAGCCAGCAGGAGCGGGACGAGCTGTACCGCCAGCTGACCCAGATCGGCCTTGATGAATCGGTGCGCATCTGGCTGGCGACGGTGAACACCACGTTCCCGGCCTCCGACCAGCTCACCAACGTGACGCGCGACGTGTCATCGGGGCCCCGCACCACATGGGCGCTCCGCTCCGCGCAGATGCCCGATCGCACGGACATCAACGTGGGCGACCTGTGGGTCTGGACGGAGCGCACCACCTGGAATCCGGTGGGTGGCTTCGGGGACGCGTACAGCAACGACATCTGGCGCAACATGGTGGATCCGGCCGTCACGAACGACCCCTTCACCGGCTTCGTGCGGCCCTTCCGGGCGAGCTACACGGTGGATACGGCGGGTCCCGGGGGCACCCTCGAGGTGCCTGCGGACGCGGTCGTCTGGGACGCCACGGCCGATGCGTGGGTCCCGGTCGCCGCGGGGGCCACGGCGGTCAGCGCGGTCACCTATGACCTGTCGAAGTACCTCGGATCCACCTGGCACGACGGCCAGCCGATCACGCTGGCAGACGCGTTCTACCCCATCGCCCAGGGATTCGACCTCGCGTACGACCCCGACAAGTCGCGCGTGGAGGTGGCCCTCGCCGCCACGTCCCGACCCTACCTCGAGACGATCAAGGGCTACCGCATCAACGACGACGACACGGTGACGGTGTACGTCGACTACTGGCACTTCGACGAGAACATGATCGCGGAGTACGCCAGCCCCACCTCGTTCGCGATGCCCTGGGAGGTCCTCGCCGCCATGGACGACCTCGTGTTCGAGCAGCGCCGGGCGGCCTACTCGGACACGGCCGCATCGCGCCAGGACGTGCCCTGGCTGTCGCTCGTGATGACCCGTGACGCGAAGCTTGTGGACCGGACGCTGCGCGAGATGGGCCTCAGGAAGGTGGTGCCGGCGGGCTACTTCCAGGTGGGCGACCGGACGCTCGTCACGCAGGACGATGCGGTCGCCCGCTACGAGGCGGCCCAGCAGTGGTTCGACGATCACGGCCACCTCGTGATCAGCTCCGGGCCGTACCTCCTGGAGCGCTACGACCCGGCTGCCCAGTATGCGGAGCTGCGCGCGTTCCGTGACCCGGGCTACCCCTTCACCGCGACCGATTTCCAGCTGGGGGAGCCGCCCACGCTGACCGTCGCGGACCCGGCGCCAGGGCCCATCGCGATGGGTGCCGATGCCTCGATCCCGGTCACCGTGGAGGGCCCCGGCACGCTCGCGCTGCGCTTCCTGCTGGTGGACCCGGCGACAGGTGCCGTGGTGACCGGCGGGGACGCGACTCCCGGCACCGAACCCGGCTCCTTCAGCGTGGACATCGGCGCAGACATCACCGGGACGCTGTTCCCCGGCCTGTACCAGCTCGACCTCGCCGCCAGTTCAGACGGCGTGGGGCTCATCAGCGAGCGCCGGGTCGACCTCGAGGTGACGCCGTAGGGCCATCGCTGTGGCGGCCGCTGTTCGTCCGGGCGGGCAGCCTGGTGCTCGTGCTGCTCGCGGTGCTCGTGCTGCTCGTCGTCAGCCTGGGTGCCACGGGCTATTCGGACCGCATCCTGGATGCGGTCGTGGGCGAGGAGATGCGCGGCCTGCGCACCAGCCTCGCCCAGACCATCAAGGATCCCGATGAGCTGGAGCAGGCGCTCCGCGTCCGACAGGCGGAGCTGGAGTCGTCCTATGGCCTGGACCAGCCGTGGTACGGGCGGATGCCCGCGATGGTGGCGCGCGTCCTGACGTTCGACCTGGGGACCGCGCGGACACTCCGCTCCACCGAGGGCTCCAATCGGATCGTGGACATCGTGATGGAGCGGCTGCCCAGCACGATGCTGCTGTTGACCACGTCGCTGTGCATCACCGCGGCCTTCGGGCTGGCGCTGGGCGTGTGGCTGGCGACGCGCGTGGGGTCGCGCGTGGACCGGATCGTGTCCTGGATCTCCGCGGTGTCGTACGCGCTGCCGGGCTGGTGGACCGGCATCCTGCTCATCCTCGTGTTCGGCTTCGCGCTGCGCTGGCTGCCCACCGGCGGCATGTTCAGCACGCCGCCCCCAACCGATCCGCTGGGCCGCTTCGTGGACCTGCTGTACCACGCGCTGCTGCCCATCATCACGCTGGTGCTGGTGAGCCTGGGGCCCGCGGTGTACGTCACCCGCACGATGACGATGACCGTGGCCCAGGAGGACCACGTGACGCTCGCCCGGGCGAAGGGCATGGACGAGCGCACCGTGCGCAACCGGCACATCCTGCGGGTGGCGGCGCCGCCCATCGTGACCGGGCTCATCCTGGGCCTCGCGGGGTCGCTCGGTGGGTCGATCCTGGTGGAGACCGTGTTCGAGTGGCAGGGCATGGGCCGGCTGTACTACGACGCGATCGCAGGCACGCCCGACGAGGGGCTGATCGTGGCGCTCACGTTCATGTTCACGCTGCTGTACGTGGTGGCGCGCCTCGTCCTGGAGGTGCTGTACCTCGTGCTGGACCCGCGCGTGCGCTACGAGGATGGCCGTGCGCGCGCTGCGTAGGGAGGTGCTGCGCACCGGCGTGGGTCGCCTGGGTGTGGCCATGGCGCTGCTGCTGACCGTGCTCGCGGTGTGGGTCGTGGTCAGCTATCCGGCGGACTTCGGTCCGAGGCGCTGGAGCGACCCGTCGGTGTGGGCGGACTATCCCAAGGCCGCCCCGCCCGCCTGGACCACGCTCCTGGGTGGCAATCGCGTCCAGCACCGGATCCTGTCCGCGACCGAGCCCGCGACGGTGGTCACGCGCGGTCCCGCGGAGATCCGGACCTACGCGATGCCGTTCACGTTCGCCGAGGACGAGCCGCCCACCTTCCTGTCGTTCCGGATGGGCGAGGTGACGTACAGCGGGCGGCCACCCTCGTACTCGGTGGTCCTGGTGCGACCGGATGGTCACGAGGTGCCGCTGTTCCGCGACACCGTCCGGGGCCCGCGGCCGGGCGAGCAGCCGCCCTACCGGCGCAACGTGGACGAGCCGATGCGGGTCCTGCTGTCGGCGGAGCCCACGGCGGTGGAGAGCATCGTCAAGGGTCTCGCCGAGCAGTACGGCGTGGGCGTCGACGCCGCCGATCTCCAGGGCCGACCGGAGCGCGCGCTCTTCGGCGTGCCCGACGATGCAGGCGGCTACTCGCCGCTCAGGGGCGACTACCGGTTGGAGGTCCGGATGGCGGTCGCGGACACGACCGATACCCTGGCAGGGGTGGGCGCGGTCGCCGGCGGCTCGGTCTATGGCCTGGCGGGCACCGACACCCAGGGCCGCGACCTCATGGAGGGCCTGCTCTACGGGTTGCCGGTGGCACTGCTCATCGGCATCTCCGCGGCCCTCGTGAGCACCGCGATCGGCACGGGGCTGGGCCTCGTGTCGGGGTTCATGGGCGGCCGGGTGGACCTGGTCATCCAGCGCACGGCGGACATCATCAACAACGTGCCCACGCTTCCCCTGCTCATCTTCATGGTGTTCGTGCTGGGCCCACAGCTGTGGCTCATCCTGCTGGTCCTGGTGGCCTTCTCCTGGCCGGGACTGACCATCATGGTCCGCTCGATGGTGCTGGGGATGCGCGGTGGCTCGGAGGTGGAGGCGGCCCGCGCGCTGGGCGCCTCCAGGCGCTGGATCATCCGCAGGCACGTGTTCCCCCACACCGCGCCGTTCGTGTTCACGCAGCTCATCTTCTTCGTGCCCGCGGCGATCCTCGCGGAAGCCGGATTGGCGTTCCTGGGCCTGGGCGATCCGTCGCTGCCCACCTGGGGCCAGATCCTGGAGAACGGCTTCCGAACCGGCGCCGTGTTCCTGGGGTACTGGTGGTGGGTCATCGCGCCGGGCCTCGCGATCGTCATCACGGCCGTCACGTTCATGCTCCTGTCGCTGGCCATGGAGCCCGTGGTCAACCCGCGGCTGCGGAGGGAGTCGTGAGGGACGGCAACGGTCCGCCCGGAGCACCCCTGCTCCGGGTCGACGACCTGGTCGTGGAGTACGCGACATCCGGGGGTCCGCTGCGTGCCTCGGACGGTGTGTCGCTCACGATCGGCGCGCCGGGAGAGGCGCTGGGCGTCATCGGCGAGTCGGGTTCGGGCAAGTCGTCGCTCGCCAATGCGATCATGCGCGTCCTGCCGCGCAATGCCCGGATCGCGGGCGGTCGGGTGTGTCTCCAGGGCCGCGACATCAGCGCGATCTCCGACGACGCATTCCGCCGCGAGGTGCGCTGGCAGGGCATCGCGATGGTGTTCCAGGGCGCGATGACCGCGCTCAATCCGGTCATCCGCGTGGGCGACCAGGCCACCGAGCGGCTGCGCCAGGACGGCATGTCACGGCGGGATGCCGACGCGCGTCTGGCCGACCTGCTGGACCGGGTCGGGCTGCCCCGGGGCACCGGCCGACGGTACCCCCACGAGCTGTCGGGCGGCATGAAGCAGCGCGTGATGATCGCGATGGCGCTGACCCACGATCCGCCGCTGCTCATCCTGGACGAGCCCACGTCCGCGCTCGACGTGAGCATCCAGGCCCAGATCATGAACCTGCTCAAGGAGTTGAAGCGAGAGCGCGGCATCGCGATGCTGTTCATCACCCACGACCTGGCGCTGGCGTCCGACCTGTGCGACCGGATCGCGGTGGTCTATGCCGGGCAGCTGCGAGAGCTGGGCTCTGCGGAGGCCGTCATCGAGGAGGCGCGCGACCCGTACACCCAACGGCTGATGGCGAGCATCCCGCGACTGCATGCAGACGCACCCCCGGGATTCCTGCCGGGGACGCCACCCGACCTGCGGCAGCCGCCCGCAGGCTGCCGCTTCCAGGCGCGCTGCCCCATCGCGTTCGAGCGATGCGCGGAGCCGCCGCCGCTCGTCGAGGCCGCGCCGGGGCACTGGGCTCGCTGCTGGCGGGCCGCGGGGAGTGTCAGCCCCGGGTCAGAAGCGGGCCCGGTGTCCGGTGCGGGCGCCAGGCCATGACCGCGCTGCTGGAGCTCGAGGCCGTCTCGGTCGACTTCCGTGTGCGCCAGGGGTTCTTCTCGGAGACTGCGATCCGAGCGGTTCGGGAGGTGTCACTGGCGCTGGAACGCGGCGAGCACGTGGCCGTCGTGGGCGAGTCGGGCAGCGGCAAGACCACGCTGGGCCGCGCGTCCCTGCGGCTCCTGCCGATCTCCACGGGCTGCGTCCGGTTCGACGGCACAGACATCGCCACGCTCGAGGGAGGAGGTCTACTGGAGTTCCGGCGGCGCGCCCAGGTGGTGTTCCAGGACCCCTACGCCAGCCTCAGCCCCTACCTCCGGGTGCTGGATCTGGTGGGGGAGCCGCTGGACATCCACGGAGGCGCCCGCCGCTCCGAGCGCGAGGCGCGCGTCCTCGCGGCGCTGGAGGCCGTGCGCCTGGCACCGGTGGCGGAGATCGCGACCCGCTTCCCCCACACACTGTCGGGCGGTCAGCGCCAGCGGGTCTCGATCGCCCGGGCGATGATCCTGGAGCCGGAGCTGCTGGTTGCCGATGAACCGGTCTCCATGATCGACGCGTCGTCGCGCGCCGAGATCCTGGCGCTGCTGCGGGAGCTGCAGCGGTCACGGGGCATGACGATGCTGTCGATCACCCACGACCTCGCGTCCGCCCGCCACTCCGCGGATCGGATCGCGGTGATGTACGCCGGGAGGGTGGTGGAGGTGGCCGGCGCCGCCGCGCTGGTGCGCGATCCGCGCCACCCCTACACCCGCGCACTGCTCGCGGCGGTCCCGGAGCCAGACCCCGCGAACCGGTTCCGGCCGCGTCCCGTGGTGGGCGGCGAGCCGCCATCACCCGCCTCGCTGCCATCCGGGTGCGCCTTCCGGACGCGCTGTCCGGTTGCCATCGCGGGCGTCTGCGAGACGGTCGACCCACCCCTCGTGACACGCGCGGGCGGCGGCCTGGTGGCCTGCCACCGCGAGCCACCCGCCGATGGGGAGCGGTCGCCCGGCGCCACCGACGCGACGCGGGTCGGCAGCGCCGCCTGACCGGCGCGCGAGCGTCGATGCGGGCTACGGCCGAGGCGTCTCGCTGGCGGGGGTCTGGGTGGCCGTGGGGCTCGCCGCCTGGCTGGGGCTCGCCGCCTGGCTGGGGCTCGCCGCCTGGCCGGGGCTCACCGCCGACGAGTCGCCCAGGGTCTCCAGCGCCGCCCGCAGGTAGGGGTCGGCGGCCTCCGGGTAGTCCAGCCAGTCGTCCGCGATGGGGATGTCCGGCGTGACGCCCTGACGCTCCAGCTTCGTGCCGTCCGGCAGCTCCAGCCCGATCGTCACGAGCTGGAGCAGGGAGCCGTCGTCGTAGGGGATGTCCTGGATGACCCGCGTCCCGCCCTCGGTCTGCTGGCCGATGACCGTCGCGCGGCCCGTCGCCTGGAGGACCGCGGCGAGGCGCTCCGGCTCGCCCAGGCTGTCCTCGTCCACGAGCACCACCAGCGGCATGTCCTTGTATGCGGCCAGCAGCTCGCTCTCCGGCAGCGTCAGTGGCTGGGTCTCCGTGCGCGAGTAGAGCGTGCCCGCATCGCCGTCCAGCAGGTGCGCCAGGATGCCCGCGGTCACGCCCAGACCGCCCAGCCGGACCGACCGCACATCGAGCACCAGGCCGTCCAGGTCCTTGGTCCGGAAGTCGCCGAGGATCCGGGCGACCGCGTCGAGCGTGTCCTGGCCCTCCATCGAAGGCAGGCGCAGATACCCCACCCGGTCACCCGATCCGAGCGTCCCGCTGACGGGCGCGATGATCGGCGCCACCCGCCGGCGCTCCACGACCACGTCGCGGACGGGCTCCCCCGGCGACTCGACACCGAGCGTGACGGTCGTCCCCTCCGGGCCGCGGATCTTGCGGACCGTCACACACGGATCGCCGTCCACGCTCACGATCCGATCGCGGAAGCGCAGGCCTGCGTCCAGGGCTCCCGACTCAGGAAAGACATACAGGATCCGCGGTCCGCCATCCGCTTCCAGCGCTGTCGGCCCCACGAGCACGCCGATCCCCACGTAGTCGACCTCCGCGGGCGGCAGGTTCTCGATCACCAGCGGGCTCACGAAGCGAACCTCGTCATCGCCCAGCTGCTCCACCATCTCCGCGGTCAGCGCGTAGATCTGCCAGGCGTCCTCCACCTGGAGGAACAGCGGCGCGTACTCGTCACCGATGGCATCCCAGTCCTTGCCGTTGAACGTGGGGTCCAGGTAGCCCGCGTCGATGGCACCCCAGACCGACTCGAACAGCAGCAGCCGGTTGTCCTCCGGCATGAGCAGCGGTTCGGCGGATGGCTCGGGCGCGGGCGAGACGAGGGAGCAGTCGTCGGCGGCGAGCGCGAGGGCGGGCCGGACGACGGGGATCGCCACCGGCACGACGAGCGCTGCACCCAGCAGCCAGGGCAGCAGCTTCCTCATCCGGGGTCCTCCTCACGCGTGTGGTGCCACGGCAGGGTAGCGTGTGCGGGGCGCATGTCGCACGCGGCCGGACGCGGGAGCGCTGCGCGACCGCACGATCTGCGGACGGCGCGAGAGCGATCGGCCGATGTGCGGCCAAGACCGCCCGGTCGCGCCCGCCTCCACGGCGATCCGGGCCGCCCAGTGGGCCATCGCGACCGTGCCGGCCCATCCGGCCCATGGAGCGGCCCGGGAAGCGGTGTCGCGCGCGCGTCTCGTCGATCATGACCGCTGGGCGGCCACGAGCCGCAGGTCACGCGCCCATCCGGCCCAGCCTCGCCGCCGCATCGCCCCGGCCTGCACGTGGCGGTCCGATCTCATCCGGGGAACCTACCCCACGCTCGGACAGACCTCCGTCACGAACCGTTCCAGGGTCTCCACGTCGTAGGGCATCCCCACGTGGCAGATCGCATGGCGGAACCCGGCGTCGAAGTACGCCTGGATATGCTCGGTCATCGCGGCACCGGACCTCGCGACGATGTCCCGCTTGATGCCCGGGTTGGCGGCGCGGATCGCGGCCTGCGCACGCTCGCCCTCCGCTGCGTCATCTCGGATGAGGATGGGCCCCAGGCTCACCGTCCGCTCGATCTCGGCCGGGTCCCGGCCGACGTCCTCGCACCATCGGTCGAGGATGTCGTTCTTCTCCTTCGCCTGGGCGGGCGTGACCATGGACACGTTCCAGGCGTCCGCGTGGAGCGCCACGGTCCGGAGCGTCTTGCGTTCGCCGCCACCACCGATGAGGATGGGCAGCCGTGCCTGGACCGGCGGCGGGTCATTGCGCACATCCGTGGCGTGGTAGAACCTGCCGCGCGCCGTGGCGGGTCCGCCCGGCAGCATGCCGCGGATCAGCGCGACAGCCTCGTCCAGCCGATCCAGGCGCTCGCCCACGCTCGCCCCGAAGTCGATGCCGAAGGCGCTGTGCTCCAGCTCGAACCATGCGGCACCCAGTCCCAGCACCGCGCGGCCGTCCGACTGGTGGTCGAGGGTCGTGATCATCTTGGCCACGATGGCGGGGTTGCGGAACGTGTTGGCGCCCACCAGCAGACCGAGCGTGGGCCGCGCGGTCAGCTGCGACCAGGCGCCCAGGATCATGTAGGCCTCCAGGAACGGTCCGTCCGGGTCCCCGAGGATGGGATACAGGTGGTCCCAGGTCCACAGGCTGTCGTAGCCCAGCCGATCCGCATCGATGGCGACCTGGCGCATGTCCGCCCAGGTCGTGTATTGGTTCCAGGCCAGCACGCCGGCCTTCATGGACGTGGTCATCGTGACGGTGCCTCCATCGGGATTCCAGGAAAGCCTACTTGAGCTTGCCTCTCCATTGGCGACCCTGGGGACGTCGGACCCTGGCGGGCACGCTCGACCGCCTGCGGTGGCTTCCCGGCTGGACCGACCCGGACGAGCGAGTCGGCCCGGTCGCGTTCGACCGGCCTCGACCCTCCCGCCAGCAGGCATCGCACTGCGGCCGGCCCGGGATCGAAGGCCGACCACACGTACGGCAGATGCCGTAGGTGTTGGTCGCGATCTCCTCGGCGAGGGCGCGGCCGGCGGCCTCGGTGGCGAGCTGCTCCAGCCGGTCGGCATCCTCGCGGCGGATGTCGCCCGCGTCCGGGAAGCGGCGCGTGAACCAGCGCAGGATCGCCGCGCGGTCCGCGGCGGCCTCCGCCTCCACGGACGTGGCGTGTTCCAGGAGGCTCGCGTCGACCAGGTCGTGCAGGGCTCCCTCGCCCAGCACCGCGCGGCCCAGCCGCGCGATGAGGTCGGACTCGTCGCGCGGCTCCACGGGTGCCAGCGCGAACGTCCAGGCATCCTCCGACGACAGGTTGCGAAGCGTCCGGCGACCCAGGGCGCCCAGCCGCGCGACCATCCCGTCGACTGCTGCCACGCGCAGCCAGGTCGCCAGCTGCTCCTGCACGAGACCGCGGGCGATCGCCTCCCATCGGAGGAGCAGGATCGGCCAGGCTTCGGTGGGCGCGCCGGCCACGTCGGTGAAGGTGGGCCCCAGGTGCATCGTGGTCAGTCGCCGGAACGTGGGCAGTCCGTCCCGATCCGGACGGGGACGAAGACCCGCCTTGATGGTGTTCGCGCGCGGCGTCGCCCAGTGGTGTCCCGACAGGATTCCCACGCCGCCCTCGTCGTGCATCCCGAAGCGTCCGGCGCGCCCCGCGATCTGAGCCACCTCCCAGGGCTCCAGGTCGACCCGCGCGGTGCCGTTCCACTTCTCCGACTCCGCGAACAGGACCGTCCGGATGGGCAGGTTCAGCCCGTGACCCAGGACGTCCGTGGCGACCAGCACGTCCAGGTCGCCGTCCCGGAAGGCCGCCGCCTGGCGGCGCCGCTCACCCAGCGGCATCGCGCCATACAGCACGCCCACGCGGCCCGGGTGCGCGGCAGACAGGTCCCGGGCGAGGGCCAGCACGGCCTTGCGGCTGAACGCGATGACCGCGGTGCCCGGCTCCACCCGCTCGATGGGCACGGTCCCGACGTAGCGGAGCGGCGCCAGGCGGTCGTAGGCGCGGACCTCCAGCTCCGGGAAGGCGGCGCGGAGCGCCGGCAGGATGTCGGCCGAGCCCACCACGTGGAGCTCCCGGCATGGAAGGCTGAGCAGGGCCCGGGTCCACGCCGAACCCCGATCGCGGTCGGCCAGCCAGTGGACCTCGTCGATGACCACGACGTCACGGCTGGCCACGAGCTCCGTGGTGCACGCGACATGGTCCGCGGTCGGGTTGATGCGCTCCTCACCGGTGATGAGGCCCGCCCGCTCCTCGCCCAGACGCGCCGCAAGCCGCTCGTGGACCTCCTGGGCCATCAGTCGCAAGGGTCCGCCGTAGCTGCCCGACGGTGCCGCCGCCAGGATCTCCAGTGCCGCGTGGGTCTTGCCGCTGTTCGTGGGGCCGATGTGGGCGACCACGCGATCGCGCACGGGGCGCCCGGCCAGCATCGCGCGCAGGGGGGCCGCGACGGCTTCGCGATCGACTTCCGGGGTCCCCATGCATCAGATGGTCGCAGGTCGGACGCGCGGCTCGCACGGCATCGGCCATCGGTCATCGGCCGTCGGTCCATCCGCGCCGGGGCGCCCCGACGCTCAGGCGCGGGCGCGCAGGATCGGGGCGGTGAGATCGCTCAGTCGCTCGCGCTGGCGGCCCTGCGCGTCGAAGTTGCCGGGGTCCAGCCAGCGCTCGAACGCCGCCCGAAGCGCCGGCCACTCACTGTCCACCGCTGCGAACCAGATCGAGTCGCGGTTGCGGCCCTTGACCACGCGGTGCTGCCGGAAGACGCCCTCGTAGCTGAGGCCCAGACGCGCGGCGGCGTCTCGCGACGGGCCGTTGAGTGCGTCGGCCTTCCACTCGTAGCGCCGATAGCCGAGCTCGAACGCGGTGCGCATCATGAGGTACATCGCGTCCGTGGCGGCGGGCGTCCGCTGGAGGCGCGGCGCGTACGCGATGTGGCCCACCTCGATCGAGCCGTGCTCGGGGACGATCGCGAGGTACGACGCGACGCCGCCCGCCCGCCCGCTGGCACGGTCGATGATGGTGAAGAACTGCGGGTCCGGGGAGAGGGCCATGGGCGTGGCCCAGGCCGTCCAGTCGGCGAGCGCGGCAAACGGACCGTAGGGCAGGTACGCCCACATCGACCCGGTCGGATCCTCGAGGTTCGCGGCATGGATGGCGGGGCCGTGGCGCACCGGGTCGAGTGGCTCGAGGCGCGCGTATCGCCCCTCCATCGGCTCGCGCGGGGGCCGGGGGCGCGGGGACCAGCCGGGGACGAGCGGACCGACGACGGAGGGTGCGACCATGCTCGACAGACTACCGGGTTGGGGGTCGGCAGGATCGCGTCCATGCCGGACAACCGTCCGGCCACCGGTGTGAGCGTGCATCCGGCTCACGGTGCACCGCCTCCGTGGCCACCCTGCCCCGCGGCGCCCTGCCCCGCGGCGCCCTGCCCCGCGGCGCCCTGCCACGTGGCCACCCTGCCACGTGGCCACCCTGCCACGTGGCCACCCTGCCCCGTGGCGCGACCCGGCTCCGCGCGACCCCTGCCGAGCGCGGCCGCGAGGCATGCGGCGCCCGGTTGCGCCAGACTGCGGCCCACAGGGCGGTGCGGGAGCGCACGCGCCAGACCACGGCGCGTCCACACCACGAGGCGACCCACCGACCCATGAACCAGGCCCCGCGCCCCGCACCCCGCCCCATCCGCCCGACCGAGGGTCGCCGCCACATCCTGGGCACGATCGCAGCCATCGTCGTCATCGCGATCGCGCTGCTGGCCCTGGCGTTCTTCCTGCTCAACGAGCTGCTGGTCGACCGGCTGTGGTTCGAGAGCGTGGGCCAGCTCGCCGTATGGAACCTCAACACGTTCGCCCGGATCCTGCTCTGGGTCCCGGTCTCATTGATCGCCTTCGGCCTGCTGGCGGCGTCCATCTGGATCGCCGTCCGCAGCGCCGGCGAACCTGCGCCCGTCGTGACACGCGTCCGCGCGCCCCTGGGCAAGCGCACGCCCCTGGGCTATGAGCCACCCTCCACCGACGAGGTCATCACCGAGGTGCTGGCCACCGTGGACGATGTGGTCCGGCGCATCTCGCCGCGTGGCCTGGGCCTCGTCCTGACCGGTGTCGCCGCGCTCGCGGCGGTGCTCATCGGTCTCGCCACGAGCGCGGAATGGCAGACGCTCCTGCTGTTCCAGCACCAGGCCACCGCGAGCGGCCTGGCCGCGGCCGCATCCGGGCCGGGTGCCACGAGCGCGGTCGGCGCCGCCACCGACCCGGTGTTCGGGCGCTCGCTGACCTTCTATCTCTTTGACATGCCGTTCTATCGCGCGGTGGCGGTGGCCGTCGGCAGCATCCTGGATGCGCTCATCGTGGTCACCGGCATCGCCTATCTCGCCCTGGCGCGCCGGTCCATGGCACGGCCGCGCGGACGCCTCTGGGCGTGGCACCTGGGCATCCTCATCGGGCTGCGCATCGCCATCGGGGCGGTCGGCTTCCAGCTGGACAAGTTCGCGCTGGCGCTCCAGCAGCGGCCGTACCCGCAGCCCGTGGGCGTGAACGCCACGGACGCCGCGGTGCGCATCCCGGCGGCGGATCTCCTGGCCATCCTCACGATCCTGGTCGCCATCGTGGTGCTCCTGGCGATCGTCCGACAGCGCTTCACATGGGCGGCTGCGGCGTTCGGAGCATGGGCGCTCGTGGCGGTCGCAGCGATCCTCCTGGCGCTCCTGAACCAGGCCCTGTTCGTGAACCCCAACCCGCTGGACCAGGAGCGGCGGTTCATCGCCAACGACATCGCCTCCACGCGCCTCGCCTACGGCGTGGATCGCTGGCGGACGCTGCCGTATCCCGCGACGAACGTGCTCACCGCGGACGCCATCGTGGACGACGCGGAGACGTTCGCGAATGCGCGACTGTGGGATTACCGGCCGCTGGGCACGACCCTGGACCAGCTCCAGACCGTGCGCCAGTACTACGATTTCACGGACGTCGACATCGACCGGTACCCCATCAACGGGCAGCAGCGCCAGGTGATGCTCTCTGCGCGCGAGATGGCCATCGACCGCAACCCCGCGGCCGCCAACTGGCTGAACACGCACTTCGTGTACACGCACGGCTATGGCATCGCGATGGTGCCGGTCACCGGGGTCCTGCCCAACGGCATGCCCGCGCTGATCATCAAGGACATGCCCGTGGTGTCGCGCGAGGGGGCGCCGGAGGTGACCCAGCCACGCATCTACTTCGGCGAGCGGCCGTCTCCCTGGGTGGTCACGGGCGCCCAGACCGACGAGTTCGACCACCCGTCCGACCAGGCCAGCGGCGACGTCACGACGCGCTGGACCGGGACCACCGGGATCCGCATCGGGGACGGCCTGAATCGCCTGCTCCTGTCGATCTGGACGGGCGACTTCGTGAGCTTCCTCACGACGCCCCAGATCACCGACGACTCGCAGTTCCTGATGCGCCGCTCCATCGGCGACCGTCTGGCGGCGCTGGCGCCGTTCCTGGCGTATGACGAGGACCCCTATCTCGTGGTCACGAGCGAGGGTCGCCTGGTCTGGATCGTGGACGGCTACACCACGACCGACCGGTTTCCCCTGTCGCGGTCGTTGCTCGAGGCAAGGATGCCCGCCGGCAACACCACGAGCGACCGCGCCGTCAACTACATCCGCAACGCGGCGAAGGTGGTCATCGACGCCTATGACGGCACGACGCGCATCTACATCAACGATCCGAACGATCCGCTGATCGCCACGTGGGCGGGCATCTATCCCTCGCTGTTCACGCCGCTCGCGGAGCTGCCGGCGTCTCTGCTGCCGCATCTGCGCTACCCGGAGGGGATGTTCAACGTCCAGACGGGCATGTTCTCCGCGTACCACGTGACCGACCCGACCACGTTCTACCAGGGAGACAACCTCTGGACGGTGCCTGCGAGCGGCGGACAGAACAGCCAGATCCTGCCCAGTCAGGCCTACTACGTCCAGATGCGCGTGCCCGGCGGCAGCGGCACGGAGTACCTCCTGATGCAGCCGATGGTGCCCGCGCGTCGTCCCAACATGATCGCCTGGATCGCCGCCCGCAACGACGTGGGCACGCGGGGCGAGGTGCTGGTCTACCAGCTGCCCGCGGACACCTCGATCTTCGGACCGGCCCAGGTGGAGGCGCGCATCGACCAGACGCCCGAGATCGCCTCGCAGCTCACGCTCTGGGACCAGGCCGGCTCGCGCGTCATCCGGGGCAACCTCATCGTGGTGCCGGTGGGCGGGTCATTCGTGTACCTCTCCCCGATCTACCTTCAGAGCACCTCGTCCGCGTTCCCCGCGTTCACCAAGATCGTGGTGGCCACGCCGTCGAAGGTGGTCTGGGCCGACACGCTCGCCCAGGCACTGCGCCTGGCGGTGGGTGAGGCGCAGCCCGGGCCGGGCCCGACCCCGACTCCTGGACCCGGACGCACGCCAGGCCCGGAGCCCACGCCGGGGCCGGTCGCCACGCCGGGAGCGGACGGCCTGCCGACCGATGTGAACGGGTTGATCCGATTCGCCAACGAGCACTTCGAGCGGGCGCAGACCGCGATCGGGGGCGGCGACTACGAGACGTACGGCCGGGAGATGGCACTCGTGCAGCGGGCGCTGGAGCGACTCGCGGAGCTGACCGGGGGCTGACCGCGGCTGACCGGCGGGCGGCGCCTGAGGGGCGGACGGCGAGCCCGACCGACGCCCCCGCACCCCAGGCCGGGATCGACGCCCCGGGGGTTCCGCGACGGGGTGGAGGGGTGCGGGACGTGGGCTCGGGGCCGGATGTGACGCCCCGGGCCGTCGGCGGCGGGGTGGAGGGGTGCGGGACGTGGGCTCGGGGCCGGATGTGACGCTCGGCTTGTCGGCGGCGGGTGGCCGCCGCCAGACGTCCGGGGCCGACCCGCCGAGCATCGCGCGCCCGGCCGCCGAGCATCGGGCGCCTGGCCACCGAGCATGGGGCGCCCGGCCGCCGAGCATCGGGCGCCTGGCCGCCGAGCGGACACGACCGACACGCCCCGGACCGGCGCGTCCGATCCCGGCCGGTCATCGGCCCGCATCGGACCGGGCGTGTCCTGATGGGCCCCTCGGCGGCCCGATCCGACGGGATCGGGTCCGGACGCGTCGGTCATGGCCGCTGGGCGGACACGCGGCGCGACCCCGGGGCTGGCCGGACCCGGCGCGCTGGCCGGACCCGGCGCGCTGGTCGCGACCCGGCGGGCGGCCGATCTGTTCACAGTCGCTGAGTCGGGCGACTGCCTGCGTCCGTCATGCGCCTGGCGCACCAGCCCGGGAGGGGCGTGCCGCCCAGGCGATCAGTCGCAGGCGGCGCGACCGCTGTCGGTGAAGTGCGCGCCGGCCACCGGGAGGAAGCGCCAGTCGTATCCGTCGGGCCGGAGCGTGAGCCGGAGGACGCCCAGCGTCGCTCCATCCCGGACCACCGATCCGGCGCGACGACCGGCGTATCGGACGCTGCCGCTGCCGCCGGTGCCCGCCACGAACTGGACGATGCCGCCGTCCGTGTCCAGGGCGCCGGCGCCATCGGCAGGCAGGAACCGCTCGTACCCGTGATCGTGGCCGGAGACCACGACGTCCACGCCGGCCGTCCGGAGGATCTCCCAGATCGGCCTCATGGCACGCGCGTCGCCGTGCGGGCCGCTCGTGATGCGCGGCCGATGGAACAGCGCCAGGGTGCAGGCGCGCGGGTTCGCCGCGATGTCCGCCCGCAGCCAGGCGAGCTGGTCGGAGTCGGGACCGCAGCCCACCGCCGCACACTCGCTGTTGAGCGCGTACACGCGCCACGTCCCCAGGTCCCGCGCCTGCCAGCCGCCCGGCGGCGCACCCGCCGCACCCCAGTATCCGAACCAGCCCGCGGCATCGGGCGTGGCGTACTCGCGGTTGCCCAGCACCGGCAGCGTGCGATCGCGGAATCGGCCCCAGGTCGGGTCGTAGCAGTCCCGGAACTGCTCCGGCGTGCCATCGCGGTTGGCGAGGTCACCGACCGCCATGACCGTGCCCCCGATCGCGTCCAGGAGTCGGGCGGTGCGCTCGGACGCGAGCGAGCCGCACGCGGCGATGTCCCCCGCGCCCGCGATGACCGGATCGGCATTCCCGGTCGTGGCGTCCGCGGCCAGCAGCTGCACGTCATCGACCGTCACCTCCATCGGTCCGTTGGAGACGCTGCGGCCGGCGTACATCCGGAGGCCGGCCGCACCCGCTCCCTGGAGCGCGGCGGTCGCGTCGTCCGCCTGGAGCATCCAGCCATCGGGCTCGGCCGCGTTCGCGGGCCACGCCTTGAGGCGCCAGGTCGTCAGGCCGGGATGCCCGACGTCGGAGACTCCGGCGAAGCGCATCCGAACCGGCGTGCCGGGCCCGGTGACCAGCCCGTCCGGGCGGATCTCCGGGCCCAGCTGCCGCTCCTCCCCCTCCTCCACGAGGCTGATGCTGAGATGGACGCCCCCATCCGGTGCAACTCGCGCGCGACCTCGCACCTCGTGTCCGTCCGCCTGGCGCAACACCAGGTAGACCCAGCCGAAGCCGTCACGGGGCAGGGTCGTCGCCGTCAGCGTCGCCGATGCCATGAGGTCGCGCTGGCGGAGGGGCAGCATGGCCGTGCGCGTCTCGCCCGCCGGCACGCTGGCGACGCCCACGCGGCCATCCACCCCGAAGGCGTCACCATCGCCCGCGTGGGCCCAGCGTTCCCCGGTCACGGCATCGCCCCAGGCGCGGCGCGATTCGCGCGAGAAGTCGTCGCGGGCGAGCTCCACCCCCGGCTCGACCGCGGGATCGGGATCTGGAAGATCCAGGTCGGCGGGTGACGGAGTGATCGAGGGCGTCGGCGTGGCAGCGGCCAGGGGGTCGAGGACGCGCATGGACCAGTCATCGACCGCGATCCGGAGGGGCAGCGCCGTCACGCTCGACCCCACGTAGGCGCGCACCCCACCGGCGCCCGGGCCCGTGGCGCGCGCGAGGGAGTCGGTGGCGTCGACCATCCACCCCTCGGGTTCCCGGGCGCCATCCCGCCAGGCCCGCATGCGGATCGTCGTCGGGATCGCACCCACCACCTGCGCCCGGAGCCAGAACGGCTCCCCGGCGCCGATGAACAGGTCCGGCACCGGAACCTCCTCGCCGATCCCCAGCTCCTGTCGTCGATCCATCGCGGTCGGCTGCAGGAACAGCGCGCCAGACTCGTCGATGCGCACCTTGAGCCGCACCTCCGCGTCGTCGGCTCGGCGGGCGACGAGGTAGACGAACGCGTTGCCGGCGTCGGGCAGGCGCTCCAGGCCGAAGCGCGCAGCCAGGTCGACGTCCCGTGCGACGACTCCTGTCTGCGTGATGGACCGCGCCGACCCGGCCTCGCTCAAGGTGATGGCGGCCGCGCCGTGGCCGACGGAGAAGGCGGCCGCCTGTCCGTCCGGCACCCAGTGTCGCGATGGCGCCGCGCCACCCCAACCCCCGATCGCGGCGCGCGAGAACGTGTCCGCCAGGGTGACGGGCGGGGGGTCGGCCGCATCGGTCGCGGCGAGCGGGCTCGCCGCGCCGACGGACAGCACGGTCGCGACGACGAGCGCGGCGATCGCGGCAGGCAGGGGAGGGATGCGCATGGACTCAACGGCTCCGATGCCCAGGGCAGGTCTGGGCGGGTGTCCCGATCGTGCCGCGCGCGCAGCATCGCGGTCAAGACCGTCGCGGCATGCAGCGGTGTCGCCCGGCAACCCTGTGTCGGCGGGTCAGTGGCAAGCGCCCGTGCCGCTGTCGGTGAACGACTTGCCGGCCACGGGCACGAACTCCCAGTCGTACCCAGAGGTGCCGAGCGTCAGCCTCAGCACGCCCCATGTGGTGCCGTTCCGGGTCACGCTGTTCGCGTGCACGGTGGCGTACGTGGCCGAGCCCGCACCACCGGTTCCCACCACGAACTCCCGGATGCCTCCTGTCGGATCCGCCACCCCCTGGGCGGTCATCGGTTGGAACCGCTCGTAGCCATGGTCGTGACCGTTGAGGATGATGTCCGCTCCGGCCGCGTCCAATGCGTCCCAGAACGGCTGTGTCCAGGTGGCATCACCGTGTGGACCAGAACTGAAGCGCGGCTCGTGCCAGATCGCGATCACGCACTGCCGGGGGTTGGCGGCGAGGTCGGCCTCGAGCCATCGGACCTGCGCACCGGATGCGTCGCAGGGTACGTACGCGCACTCCGAGTTGAGCACGTACACGCGCCACGCGCCGAGGTCCCGCGCGTAGTAGCCACCGGGACCCGCGGCGATCGCCCCGAAGTAGTCGAAGTAGGCGTCCGCGGTGCCCGGGTGGTACTCGTGGTTGCCCACCGCCGGCCACGTCCTGTCCTTGTGGCGGCCCCAGGTCGGGCCGTAGCAGTCGCGAAACTGCTGGGCCGTGGCGTCGGGATAGGCGTTGTCGCCGAGCGTGAACACCGTGCCGGAGATGCCGTCCAGGAGGGCTGCCGTGGATACGGCCCCGGAACTGCCGCAGGCGGCGATGTCGCCGGCCCCCACGAACGTGATGGCACCTGGGACGGGTGTGGGGTCAGGGGTCGGGGTCGGGGTGGACGTGGGGGTCGGGGTCGGGGTGGACGTGGGGGTCGGGGCCGGCGTGGGGGTCGGGGCCGGCGTGGGGGTCGGCGGCGTGTCATCGGCCGGCCTGACCGTCAGGTCGTCGACGAAGAACGTGACCGCGCCGTTCGTGGCCGACCGGGAGAGGTACGACCGCACGCCGACAGCCCCTGCGGACTGGAGGCCGCCGGTGTCATCGGTCACGACCACATCCCATCCTGACGGCTGGGCGCCGCCGACCGGCCAGGCGCGCATCGACCAGGTCGTGGGATCGTGACCGCTGCCCTGGGCGCGGACACGGATGGGTGAGCCCGGACCGATCGACAGCCCGGCGGCACGGATCTCTGCGCCCACCTGCCGCTCCGCGCCGGCGATGACCGTGCTGATGCCCAGATAGACCGCACCGTCGGGCGCGATGCGGACCCGCCCACGGATCTCATCGCCTGCCGCCGTCCGCCGCAGCACGAGATACAGCCATCCGCTGTTGCCCGTCGGCAGCTGGCTTGGCCACACGGTCACGACCGACTGGACGTCCCGGATGGAGATCGGCAGGAACGCTGCCCGGTTGGCGCCCGGAGTGACACGGATTCGACCGGCAGTGCCATCGACGGAGAAGTCCGACGAGGTCCCTGACAGGGACCACTGCCCACCGGTGGGCGTGGTGCCCCAGCCGGACGAGGTCGTGCGGGAGAAGTCGTCGGATGCGACCGCCCCGGGGACCGGCGTCGGGGTCGGGCTGGGCGTCGGCGTGGGGCTGGGCGTCGGCGTCGGGCTGGGCGTCGGCGTGGGGCTGGGCGTGGGCGTGGGGCTGGGCGTCGGCGTCGGGCTGGGCTCCTGGTCGAGCTGCGTGGCCGTCCAGTCGTCGAACGAGATGCTGAGCGGGGCGTTCTTGACCGACTTGCCCAGGTATGCGCGCACGCCAGGCTCTCCCCCGGCCTGGAGCGCGGCGGTACCGTCGGCACTGTCCACCATCCAGCCACCGGGATCCGGGGCGCCGCCCGCCCATGCCCGCAGGCGCAGGCGCGTGGGCGATGTGCCGGCGATCCGTCCGTGGACCTGGAGGACGCTTCCGGCAGCCAGCGTGACGCCGCTCGCTCGAACCTCCGTGTCCAGCGAGGTCTCCGCGCCCCCGATGACACGCGTCCCCTGGAGCCACACGGCCCCGGAGTTGGTGATTCGGATCTTCAGCCGGTACTCGTTGCTGCCCGACCGCCTCCCCACGAGATAGACATGGGCGTTGCCGCCCGTGGGCAGCTTCTCCAGCTTCATGCGGACCTGGAGATCCAGCCCAAGGACATCCAGGCTGCGCTGGAGCGCTCCCCGCATGGCCCCGCCGGATGGAACGCGGACGATTCCCCAGTCTTCCTTGACGCTCAGCGCGGAGGCCCCTCCGACGGCGCTCCACGCACCGCCCGCGTCCGCCGTGCCCCAGCCACCCGATACAGACCGGGTGAATGCGTCGGCCCCCACGAGCGTGTCGTCCGCGGCGGCCGGCAATGCCAGCGGCGTCGCCATCGACACGAACAGGAGGACCGCGAAGACGCGGCGCACGGGACCACTCCGATAGCTGCGAACGTCGGCAGCGGGGCGGCGGTGCCGACTGGCAACGGGATGGTGCGCGCGCGCACCACGGACAGTCAAGCGACGACACTCGATGGGTGTTGCCCGGATGCACCACCCCAGACCATCCAGGACCGCCCACGGCCGGGCAGTCCGAGCGGGACGACAAGACCGGCCTCTGTCACCCACCGAGCCGACCCCCGCCGATCCCGCCGGTGCGTGAACCGGCAGATCAGCCGGCGCGGGACACGGGCACGCGACTCGCGAGCTCGATGGCACGACCGGCATCCACGATGCCGGCACCCGGCTGCTCCGTGTTGGCGGCCGCCGCCCCGGCGCCCATCCGGAGCTGGCTCACGAGAGTGGCGCCAGCAGCGCGAGCGGCGAGCATCCCTGCAAGGAAGGCATCTCCCGACCCGACCGGGAAGTGCCCGCTCACGGGGGCCACGCCCAGGCGCCACACCCCGCCATCGGGACCCACGGCCAGCGCGCCGTCGCGTCCCTGGGTGATGACGATGGTGCCCGCGCCGGTCCTCGCTGTCGCCGCACGGACACCCTCCGGCGTCGTGGCGGTCGCACCCAGCCACGCGGACGCCTCGCTGGCGTTGACCTTGAGCAGGGCGTGCGTCGGCAGTGCCTCTGCCGCCTCCGCGAAGCCGTGTCCGTCGGCGTCGAGGGCGACGACGTGGCCCTGGGCCACGAGACCGGACACGAGGCGTGCGAGGCCGGACGTCTCGAGGCCCGCGGGCAGCTTGCCGCTGACCGCGACGAGTTCCGCTCCTGAATCCGCCATGGCGGCCAGCGCATCGGACACGAATCGGTCCCAGTCCGGCTGCGCGACCGGCAGCGGCGGCTCGTAGAACTCGGTGAGGGTCGCGTCGTCCTCCGCGAACACCGAGACGCACGTCCGCAGTTCGCCGGGGATCCACGTGGGACGCACGTCCAGTCCGGCGTCGTGGGCGGCCTCGGCGAGCCATCGACCCGAGGCACCCGCGAGCGGGGCAGCGACGGTCACATCCACGCCGAACCTGGCGAGCACATGCGCCACGTTGAGACCCTTGCCTCCGGCCCTCGCCAGCACCCGGTCCGGTCGATGGATGCCTCCCGGGTGCAGCCCCTGGATCAGATGGGTCCGGTCGACGGCGGGTGCCGTGGCGATCACGCCGATGCGGGTGCTCATGACAGCAAGGATGCCGTGCCTGCGGCCACGGCGCAGGGATCAGCGATGGAACGCCTCGAGGGCCGACCGCTCCTCCTCCAGCGCATCCCGCTCGGCCAGGTCCAGCGGTCGCAGCGGCTCCACGCGGACGACCCCGTCTCGCGCCGTCCACGTCGCCGCGACCTGGCCGCCGACGAGCACCGTGCCCACGGAGAACGGGTTGCGGGAGCTGAAGATGCGCGTCCTGTGCTCCTCCGGCAACACGAGCGTGCGGCGCGCGTGGACGAGCAGCAGCGCCTCCCAGGTGGGCAGGAAGCGCACCGGAGTCGGGACGTCCGGATCGGCGATGGGGAGCCCGGACAGGTCGACCAGCTCACGACCCTGCTCGTCCTGGAGGCGGCTGAGCGGAAGGTCCGCACCGGCCGCCCTCAGCGCCGTCGCGGGCACGCCGGCCCACGTGCCGATGTCCGCCCAGGGCGCTGGGCCGAACGCCCGCAGGTATGCCTCCACCAGGTGGCGCCGACCCTCGGCCTCCGTCGCGTCCTCCGGCCCCACCCACTGCTCCGCGAGCCCCAGGCGGTCCGCGCGGCGACGCTCCCAGGTGCCCGACGGTGGCACGCGCACGAGGTCCACCCACAGCCCGTGGTTGCCGATGAACCCCGCCGCCTGCGGGCCCATCGCCTTCACATCCTGCGGGCCGTCCGCGAGGGCCGCCCGCAGCCACTCGGCCCTGGCGGCCACGTCCGTCTCGGCGATCGGGGGCCGTTGGAGCCGCAGCCACCACGACCGGCGAGGCCCGCGGATGCCCAGGGCGACGCGCCAGAAGGCCGCGGCCGAGTGGAGGTGGATGGTCACGCGGAGGGTGGTCGCCTGGATGACCGTCCGATCCTCCAGGGCCCGGGTCAGGGCGTCGCGCCGGAAGTCGCTGATGCGCGACCAGAGCGCGACGTACCCGGCAGGAGCGTACTGGTCCTGGATGCCGCCCATCGCATCGATCACGTCGGGGATGGATGCGTCCGCCGGGGCGCGGGTCAGCAGCCCCTGGCGATGCAGCAGCGTGGCGCGCAGCTGCCCTCGGGTCAGCGTCGGATGGGTCGCCCGGGTCTGGTGGACGGTGCGCGGGGGCATGCGCCCATCATCGAGGACGGGGCGTGCCAGGACATGGCGGCGGTGTCCTCGCCGCGGCGAGCGCAGGACGTCCGCAGGGTCGGGCGGCGCGGGCTCCATCCGACCGCCGGTCCACCTCGCACATGCGAGCCGAGGAACCGTCACCGGCCCGAGATCGCGCTGCCATTGGTCGCGGGCGCGTCCGCGACGAAGCCGGGAACCAGACTCGGACTACCATCGGGTGGTCGTGCACCCGCACGTCATCCGATCGCCAGGAGGTCCCCATGGCTCTCGTCCGCTACACGCATGCCGGCACCACCCCCCGACTCGGCTGGCTGGAGGGTGGTCGAGTCTACGACCTGGAGGCGGCCAGCGGCGGCCGGGCGGGCGGTGGCGACATGTGCGCCCTGCTGTGCCTGGGCACGGCCGCGGTCGATACGATCGTGACGGCGGCGAAGGGCGGCAGGAGCGTGGCCGAGAGCGAGGTCAGTCTCCTCGCGCCGATCGTCAACCCGGGCAAGCTGCTCGCCGTGGCTGGTGGCTACTACGCCTCTCCAGAGGCGACCCGCCTGGGCCCTGACGCTCAGCCGCTCGTGTTCTGCAAGCGCACGGACGACATCAAGGGTCCGGGCGATCCGATCACGCTCTGGCGGATGTCGCCCGACGTGGTCGACGAGATCGAGGTCGCGATCGTCATCGGCACCGGTGGCAAGGACATCTCCCGCGAGCACGCCATGGACCATGTCTACGGCTACACGATCTGCAACGACGTCTCCGGGCGGAGCCTGGCGCTGCCGCCCGCGGGCCGCCGGGACAAGGACTTCGACGGGTTCATCGACTGGCTGAACGGCAAGTGGATGGATGGCTTCGCGATCCTGGGCCCGGCCATCCTGGCCAAGCAGGAGGCGGGGGACCTGTCCGACGCGCGGATCGTCAGCCGGGTCTCCGGCGAGGTCCGCGTGGACGGCACCACGAGCAACGTGAACATCCCCTGGGATGAGCTCATCGCGTTCGTGTCGCGGCTCATGACGCTCAAGCCGGGCGACATCATCACCACCGGCATGCCCCACGGTGTGGGCGATGAGGTCTACCTCCGGGCAGGCGACGTGGTCGAGGGTGAGATCGCAGGTCTGGGCATCCTGCGCAACCCGGTGGTCGCGGAACCCTGAGCCTTCGTCGTCACGGCGCCCGGCGCGTCCTCGGACGTCGCGTGAGCGCCGCGGTCTGGAGCACCAGGCCGACGCACACGAGCGCGACGCCCAGCCACTCGGGCGCGGTCAGCACCTCGCCCAGGACCGCCACACCCAGGATCGTGGCAACGAGCGGATCGGTGAGCATGAGCGTGGTGACCGGTCCGGGTGTCAGGCCGCCCAGTCCCACGCTCAGGACGACGTTCGCGATGGCCATCGTGGCCACTCCCAGGTACAGCGCCAGGGCGAGGCCGCCGGGCTCGACCAGCCAGCCCAGCGGCTGCGTGACCAGCATCGGCACGAGCAGCAGCCCGCCCAGCACGAACGTGGCCGCAGGCAGCTGAAGCGGGTCGGCACCGCGGTCGTACTCATGCTTGGCGCACACGGTCCAGGACGCCGATGCCAGGCCCGCGCCCAGCGCCAGGCCCACGCCGGTGGCGCCCGCGCCCTCCAGCTGGAGCTGGCCGCTCGAGCGGAGGGCCAGGCCGACGATGCACACGACGGTGGCGACGACCCAGCCGGCGGTGGGTCGATGACCCAGCGCCCCCCACGCCAGCAGCCCCGCGAAGATGGGTGCGCTGCCGACCGCGAGGAGGGTGGCGGTCCCCACGCCGACCTGTTCGGCCGCCTCGAAGAAGGCGGGCTGGAACAGCGCCGCGCCGAGTGCCGCCGCGACGACCCAGGGTGAGCGCCACATGCCGAGCACACGGCGGGGCCGGACCCCGATCGCGGCCAGCACGAGCAGCAGGGCGATCGCGCCGACGATGAGTCGGACCGCGCCCACACCCAGCGGGGTGGTGCTCGACGGGCCCAGCGCTCCCGCGGTGCCGGCCGTCCCGAACAGCACCCCGGCCAGCACGACGCTGGCGATGGAGCGATGGGTCTGGGTCATGGCGTGGAGGGTAGCGTGGGGTGGGTGCGCTGCGGGTCCTGGCGGGGGATGTCAGGCGCCGCCGCGCGACCGGGCGCTATCGTCACCCCGGGCCGCCGGAGTCGCGGCCGCGCTCGTCCGTCCTCCCGCTGTGCGAGGTCCTCCATCCATGTGCCGCAACATCACCGTCCTGCGCGGGCTCGAGCCTGCCGCCACTCCCGAGGAGATCGCCGCCGCCGCGCGCCAGTACGTGCGCAAGGTGTCCGGGTTGGCCACCGTCACCGATCAGACGCGCGCGTCCTTCGAGTCGGCGGTCGCGGACGTGGCCGCGGCGACCAGCCGCCTGCTGGACTCGCTGCCGCCCCGGAGGCAGCCACCGGCGACCGTGCCGCCGCTGCGTCGACCGTCGGTGCGGGCGCGGATCGCGGCGCGGGAGGCCGCGACGGAAGGGTGACCCGGGGGCCGCGCCCCCGACGCGCCCGGGCCGCGCCCACTCTCATCGTGGCCGACGGCGCCCCTACCGCAGCCCTCGACCGGCCACGAGGATCCCATTCGGGTCGCAGGTGCGGGCGATGCCCGCGAGTCGCACGTGCACGTCGGGCGGGAACACGCGCATGAAGCGCACCTGGTCCACGTCCGCCTCGAAGTTCGCGAGCGCGCCCTTCCCCGTCCACGGCCCCAGCGCCGCCCGGACCGCCCCGATGCGCTCGGCCACCGCCGCTCGTCCCGGCGGCATGCCCGGCCCCACGAGGTTGACGCAGTACGCCGCGTCCCGCCGGGCGAACGCCGAGGCCACCGCGGGCTCCGCGGCGATCGCCCCGCCCAGCTGGCGCACCTCACACACCATGAGCGGCGACCCCGATCCCGGCCCGGCGACCCCGGCCAGCGCGTCCGCGGCGGCACCGTCGAATCGGTCGAGCAGCAGGCTTCCCGCGTGGAACGGCAGCGGGCCCTCGGGGTCGGCGTGGATGGTCTCCACGCTCGCGGACGGCATCACCGAGACGGTGTCCAGGATCGGAGAGGCCGCCGCCCGGATGGGCGCCAGGGCTGCCTCGCCGCGTCCCGGGTCTCCGTCCCAGGCGAACCGCACCGAGACCGTCATGCGCCCCCTGATGACCGCCGGGGCGGGCGCCGCGTCGGGGACCTGGAGGATCGCGAGCGACGTGGTGGCCTCGATGGGCAGCCCGGGACACCAGTCCGCCCAGGCGCGCAGCACCGCGGGCAGGTCAGACGCGTCGAACCAGACCGCGCCGCCATACAGCGTCGGGATCGCCAGGAGGTCGAACTCCAGGGCGGTCACGACGCCCAGTGCCCCCTTGCCGCCGCGCAGTCCCCAGAACAGGTCCGGCTCCTCGGTCGCGGTCGCGCGGCGTCGGACGCCGTCCCCGGTCACCACCTCGAACGCGCGGACCCGGTCGACCTGGAGGCCGTGCGTCCGTGCGAGAGGGCCGTGCCCGCCTCCGGTGGTGTAGCCCACGACCCCCGACCCCCCGGACGACCCCATGAGGCCCACCAGGCCGTGTGGCGCGGCCGCCTCGACGACCGCCCGCCATCGGACCCCCGCACCCACCCGGACCCAGCGCTCCGATGCATGGAGGGTGACCTCGTCCAGGGCTGCCGTCACCAGGAGGATGCCCTCGTTGTTGTCGGAGACGGCACCATGGCCCGTGGCCTGCACCGCCACGGGGATGCGCTCGGCCGCCGCGAACGCGACGACGCGCGCGACCTCGTCGGCATCCCGGAGGGCGACGATGGCGGCGGGCGTCACGGGCACCGCGAGGTTCCAGGCCGTCGCGAGACCCGGGTACGCGGCATCGCCGGGGAACACCACGCTGCGGGCAAGGCCGGACAGACCGGCGCGCTGGGAGGCGCTGAGATGGGTCACGGGTACCTCCTGGGCACGGTCGGGGTCAGCGCCAGATCGCCGCGTACGGGTGCTCGCCGAGGAGCGGCTCGCCGCGTCGGAAGCGATCCACGCTGAACGCGGAGATGTCCGTGGACGACGCGCCGTCCAGGATGAGCCGGGCCATCGCGGCGCCGATGCCGGGCGAGGTCTTGAACCCGGTGCCCGAGAACCCACAGGCGAGGTACAGGCCGTCCGGCCCACCCTCGCCCGCCGTCCCCAGGATCGCGCGCTGGTCGGGCGTGATGCCGTCCTGGCCGGCGTGTCCGACCCGGAACGTGCCCTGCTCCATCCACGGCATCCGCCGCACCAGGCGGGCAGTCATGTCCTCCACCGTCTCGCGGCGCATGGGCGCGAGCGGACGGTCAGGCGAGCCGCCCAGCTCGTTGCCCGCGTGCAGGCCCACCAGCAGCAGCTCGCGGCCCTCCGGTCGCCAGTAGACCCCGCCCACGTCATCGAGCACCACCGGGGTCTCCAGCGCACGTCCGGCCGGCAGCCCGAAGAACCCCGTCTCATGGCGCCACGGCGTCACCGGCAGGTCCACCCCTCCGGTGGCCGCCAGCACGGCAGACCATGCCCCGGCGGCGATCGCCACCGCTCCGGCGGCAACCCTGCCCTGCTCGGTCTCCACGCCCACCACGCGCCGACCGTCCAGGACCAGTCGGTCCACCCGGCAGCCCGTCGTGACCTCCGTCCCGTGACGCCGGGCGGCCTCCAGGAAACCGGCCGCGGTGGACGCGGGGTCCGCGTAGCCCGACCGCGGCTCGTATGCCCCCGCCGCGACACCGTCCAGCACGATTCCCGGCACCAGCTCCCTGATCTGCTCCGGCGTCACCACGCCGGTCTCGATGCCGATGGCCCGCTGGTTCGCGACGTTGCCATGGAGCGCGTCCAGCAGATCCGGGGACACCACCTCCAGGAACCCGGTCCGCACGAACCCCGGGTCGCCCGCACCGACATGCCCTGCCCAGTCCTCGAAGTAGGGAAAGCTGGCCCAGGCCAGGGCGGCCTCCGCGGCGAGGTCGTAGTGCATCCGGACGAAGCCCGACGAGCGGCCCGTCGCCTCACCCGCGACGGCACCCCGCTCGAGGACCCGGACGCGCGCTCCGCGGCGGGCGAGATGGAACGCGAGGCTGGCACCCTGGACACCCGCCCCAACGACGATGACATCGACCTGCTGGCTCATGGCTGTCATGATGCCCCACCCGGCCGGGCGTCAGAACGGGCGTCAGAACAGGATGCCGACCGCCACCGCGATGGCGAGGATCCCCAGCAGCACGCACAGGCCCGCCTGCTCGGTCTCGCCACGGCGCGTGTGGAAGTACGCGGCGCAACCCATCAGCACCGCGAGGCAGACCGCCGCGATCGGGCTGAGCCACGTCAGCGTGCGAGTGGCGAGGGGCCAGACGAGCGCGACCGCGGCGAGCGTCTCCAGGATGCCGATGGCCTGGACCTGGCGCATCGGCAGGTCGGCCGCCCACCCGCATCCCCTGCGTCGCACGAACTGGGCATGGTTCAGCTTCAGCGGACCGAGCACCGCGAAGATCACGGCCAGCACGGTCATGCCCGCCCAGACGAGGAGATCCCCGCTCACCGAGCGGCGGGTGCCGTGGCACCGGTGGAGCGTCGCACGGGGGTGGCCTTGCGGATCGGGCGGGCAGGTGCGGACATCGGCGAAAGCGTCTCACAGCGTCGCCGGTCCGTCGCGCGTCGACCGGGTCCGCGGCGCCCCGGGGCGCTCCGCGGCGCTCCGCGGCGCTCCACGGCATTCCGCGGCACTCCGCGGCACTCCGCGGTACCCGAGCGGCGCATCACCCGACCGGCGTCGCGCACGCCGGTCCCGGTGGGGCGTCAGTCCATCTCGACGCCGCCGCACACGTTGAGCGCCTGACCGGTGATGTATCGCCCGCCGTCACCCAGCAGGAACGCGATCGCATCGGCGACCTCGTCGGGCGTCTCGAGGCGGCCCAGCGGGATGCCCGCGACCATCCGCCGCAGCGACTCCTCCTGGCTGATGCCCAGCTCGTGCGCGTTCTGCTCATGGATGCCGGTGGTCATCGGCGTGTCCACGACTCCGGGACACACGGCGTTCACCCTGATCCCGTGAGGCGCCAGCGCCAGCGCGGCCGACCGGACCACGGAGATCACGCCGGCCTTGGACGCGGCGTAGTCGGCGGCCGTGGCGCGTCCGGACCGCCCGGCGACCGACGACAGCGCCACCAGCGACCCCGTCCGGCCGTTCGCCACCATCCGGCGCGCCACGCGCTGGAACACCAGCCAGGTGCCGGTCAGGTTGATGTCCAGGGTCCGCCGCCAGGCCGCGAGGTCCAGCTCCAGGAACGGCGCCTTGCGGATGATGCCGGCCGACGTCACGGCGTGGTGGACCGGTCCGAGCGCCGCCTCCGCGCCCACGAGCGCGCCCTCCACCGAATCGGCATCGGTCGTGTCCAGGCGGCCGTGCCAGGCCCGGCCGCCCTCGGCCCGGATGGCATCGGCCAGCGCCTCGCAGGCCGCGGGGTCCAGATCCAGCAGGGCGACGGGGTGGCCCAGGCGCGCGAGCGTCCGCGCCGTCGCCGCCCCGATGCCGCCGGCGGCACCGGTGATGAGCACGGCACCGCTCATCGCGCGTCCCTCCAGGCGGCCACGGCGGCCGCGGTCTGCGCCAGGGAATCGCCCAGCCAGTCGGCGGGGGTGAGCACCGGGATCCGATGCGCATCGGCGCCCGCCGCCCCCATCAGGGCCTCCCGCAGGTCCACCCCATCACGCTTGGAGCGCACGGCGGCCTCGTACACCACGTCGTGTGCGCGCTCCCGGCCCAGTGTGGGCGCCAGCACGAACATGTACGCCTCCGCGATCGTGCGACCCTGCTCCGCGGCCAGGTTCCGGGCCATCCGCGCGGGGTGGACCGCGAGGTCCGTCACGATCCGCGTGGTGATGCGCACGGCACCCGACGCGAGGCAGGTCAGCTGGGGCAGCACGTGCCACTCGATCTGCCACTCCCCGGCGGACCGCTCCTGCTGGACCTCCATCGCGCGGTACAGCGATCCCGACAGCTCGGCCGCGGTCACGGCCATGCCCAGCACCATCTCGGAGTCGATCGGATTGGCCTTCTGGGGCATCGTGGAGGAAGCGCCGCGGTGGTGGCCGGGCGCCTCCCCGATCTCCCCGATCTCCGTGCGCGACAGGTCGATGACCTCGCGGGCCAGGCGGGTGCACAGCGCGCAGGCGCGGGCGAGCGCAGCCCCGTAGGCGGCGAGCCCGTCCCGCGCGGCGTGGCGCGGGCCGTCCGGGACCGCCAGGCCGAGCGCGGGCGCCATCGCCGCGCGGATTCGCTCCGCGTTCGCGCCGAAGCCCGCGGACGAGCCGCCGGCCCCGTACAGCGACAGCAGGCACACCTGCGGGCGGATCGCCGCAAGGTCCGCGCGTGCGCGCGCGGTCTGGCGCAGGAAGATCGCGAGCTTCGCGCCGAGGGTGGTCGGGACCGCCTGCTGACCGTGGGTCCGGCCCGCCATCGCGAGGTCGGCGTGGCGCTCCGCCCGCTCCGCGAGCGCATCGCCGAGGGCCGTCACGCGCACGTCCAGCAGGTCCAGGGACGCCGCGAGCTGGAGCGCCAGCCCCGTGTCCATGATGTCCTGCGTGGTGGCGCCGTAGTGGACCGCGCCCGACGGTCCCTCCGGCAGGCGTGCCGCGATCTGGCGCACCAGGCCCAGGATCGGGTAGCCCACGTTCGCCATGCCCGTCCACAGCGCGGGCACGTCGATCGCATCGAGCGTGCAGGCGCCCGCGATCGCGCGCGCCCACGCGGCATCGAGATCCCCCACCTCCGCCTGCGCCAGCGACAGCGCGGCCTCGGCGCGCAGCCAGCCCTCGACCGTGGCGGTCTCGGACCAGACCGCCTCCATCTGCGCGTCGCCGAAGGTCCGGTGGAGCATCGAGAAGATCGCGCTGGGCTGGGTCATGGCTCCTCGTCGAGGGAGACGGTCCGGTGCTCCGCGGCGGAGCGATAGGCGGCGAACGCGATGGCCAGCGTGCGCAGGTTGTCGCGCCCGGAGGTGACCGGCTCACGCCCGGTGGCGATGGCGTCCATCAGGTCGCCCATGGGACCCAGGAAGGCGTCCGGGATCCAGCGCACGCCCTGGAAGTCGAAGGTGCGCGGCGCCTCGCCGCGTCGCCGCAGCTCGAGGCTGTCCACGCGCCCGTCGGGATAGTCGTAGATGAGGCCGATGGTGCCCGCGATCGCGCCGTCCGTGCCGCGCAGCCGGTACGCCGCGCGCGGTTCGCCGTACAGGTCGTGGTGGTCCACGTCGATGAGCGCGGCCGATCCATCCGGATACTCCAGGATGGTCGTGGTGCGCGTCTCGCCCACGACCGGCTCCTGTCCCGGCGCCCGACCATGGATGCTCGTCACTCGCACCGGTTCGCCCAGGATGGAGCGCAGCGCGTCCTGGTAGTGGATGGAGTGGTACAGGATCTCCAGGCGCGGCGCGGCGGCCAGCCACGGCCAGAGGTGCCAGGGCGTGGTGCTCCACACCTCCAGCGAGGTGTTCGCGACGCGTCCGATGGCTCCCTGGCGGACCAGGGAGCGCGTGGCGGCGATGCCGGGCTCCCAGCGCATCTGCTGGTTGACGGCGATCCGGACGCCCGCGTCATCCGCGAGCCTGACCATCCGCCGGGCCGACTCGATGTCCAGCGCGAACGGCTTCTGGCACAGGAGATGGCGCCCGGCCTCGATCGCGAGCTGGGCGATGCGCGGCTGCTCCCAGGGTGTGACGGCGACGTCCACGATGTCCACACCGGGCGTGGCCACGAGCGCCTCCGCGGAATCCGCAACCACCGGGATGCCGAACTGGTCGGCCGCCTCCCGGGCACGCGCCGGATCGAGATCCGCGATGGCGACGACGCGCAGGCCCGCGTCCCGGTAGGCCGGCAGGTGGCCGTACCGGACGATGCCCCCGGCGCCCACGATGCCGATGCCCAGGTCCCGGCCGGCGCCCGCCGGGATCCGCCAGTCGGGCTCCGGCGTCGCGGTCACCGGCGCCACCCGCGCCACCCGCGCTCGCTCACGTCTCTGGCGTCCCGTCCGTGTGGAACACCTCCGGCAGCGCGTGCCACCACTCACCGTCCGCGCGGCTCTCCACGGGCGCCTGCATCGGCATCATCCACGCCCACCAGCGCTGGGTCTCGGGATCCGCGGCCATGCGCGCCATGTCTCCCTCGAAGTCGTCGCCCACGTGCTCGAAGTACGCGAACAGGGTCTGGCGGTCCCACGCGAAGATCGAGTAGTTGCGGATGTTGCACGCCGCGATCATGGCCAGGACGCTCGGCCACACCGCCGCATGGGCGCGCACGTACTCGTCGTAGACCTCCGGTCGGACCCCGATGACCTGGCCGAACCGCCGCACGCTCATCGGACGTCCAGGCCGAGGGCGGCGGCGCGCGCCGCGAGGTGCTGCTTCGCCTGCGCGATCTGGCCCACGGGCAGATGCTCCACGATCGCCCAGCCGTCGGGCAGGGCGGCGGTCCGGCGCAGCACCGTGTCCAGGTCCAGGATGCCGGCGCCCGGGATCGTCTCCGACACATGGACCACGAGTCGATCCTCCAGGTACGCGTCCTTGACGTGGGTGGTGGCGCAGAAGTCACCCAGCACGTCGAACAGATGGTCGATCATGGCCGTGCTGTGGAACGCGGTCTGGATGCCGTCCACGAAGTTGGCCGGGTCGATGTTCACCCGGACGTGGGCTGGGTCGGTCCGCTCGATGACCCGCCGCACGCGCTCCGCGGAGTCGAACGGCGATACGTGGTGCTTCTCCAGCACGATGGTGATGCCCAGCGGGACCGCGACGTCCAGGATCTCCGACAGGCTCCGCACCACGGTGTCCTCCGTGGCCTGGGTGTGGTTGTCCGGGTGCGGCCACCAGTCGCCGCGCGGGTTGTGGCTGGTGGGCCGCACGCCGCTGGCGGGGACGCCCATCCGTGCCGCCAGCCGGGCCAGGTCTCGGGCGCCCTCCACGCCCCGCCGACGCACCGCCTCATCCCGGCTCACGATGCTGGGATACGGACCCCAGATCTGGAGGAGGTCCAGGCCGTTGGCATCGACCGCGGCACGGACGCGTGCCGCGGTCTCGTCGGTGACGCCGGATGCGGGAACCGTCAGGTGGGCGCCGAGCCCGCGGAATCCCAGCTCACGCGCGAGGGCGACCTGCTCGACCGTCACATCCGACCAGTCGCTCACGATCAGACCGAGCAGACCGAACCGCATCACCACTCCTCGCCTCAGCCCGGCGTCGTCATCCCGGCCCAGCGTGACGGTAGCGTGTGCGGTGTCGGGAGTCAACCGGTTGAGCGATGTCACCGGTTGAGCGATGTCGGCGACGCGCGCCACCGGGGTCGGGCGACCGGCGGAGCGGGCGCGCACGAGCCGCGGGGGGTCTGGTCGGGTGCCGTGGCGCGCGGCGGGACGCCCGGGCAGACGGGGTGACCCGGGGTCGGACAACCGGTGGGGTCGGTCGGACAACCGGTTGACTGCGGCATCGAGCCGGATACACTCCCGGCGATGACGGTGACCTCCCACGACCCAGCCGTGCGACGATCCGCCCGACCCACCATCAGCGACGTGGCGGCCCGTGCCGCGGTGGACCGTGCCGTCGTGTCCAAGGTGCTCAGCGGCGATCCGGGTCTGCGTGTGCGCGAGGAGACCCGGGCGCGGGTGCGCCAGGCCGCCGCGGACCTGGGCTACCTGCCCAACTTTCACGCTCGAGGACTGGCCCGCTCCCGGGCGGGCGCCCTGGGCCTGCTGGTGCCCGACGGCAACCCCCTGTTCCACGAGGTCATGGCGGGCGCGGAGGAGGCGGCCACCCAGCGCGACCTGCTGCTGTCGACGGCGACCCACCAGGGCAGCCTGCCTGAGCGGTTCCTGCGGCTGCTGCGAGGCGGCATCGTGGATGCGCTGCTCGTGTCCGGCCTCCGTGCGGAGGTGGACGCGCAGGCGCTGTTCCGCGAGACGCGGGTGCCCGTGATCCTGGTGAACCGCCGGTCCCGCGGTTCGGAGCGCTGGGTGGTCCTGGACGACGAGCGCGCCGCGCGGATGGCGACCCAGCATCTGCTGGCGCTGGGCCATCGCGAGGTCGCATTCGTCGGGGGGCCGCGCGGGGTGGACACCGCGGAGCGGCGGCTGGCCGGGTTCCGCGCGGCCATGGCGGACGCGGGGCGGGCCGTGCCGGATGGGCGCGTGATCCACGCGGCGTACCAGGCGGCGGCGGGCGAGGCGGCGGTGGGCCAGCTCCTGGCGGCCGCCGACCACGGCGGATGGCCGACCGCCATCGTGACCGCGGACGCTCCGCTGGGACTGGGAGCGTGGCACGCGCTGGCGGCGCGGGGCATCGGGGTGCCTGGCGACATCTCCCTCATCGCCATCCACCGGCTGCCGTTCGAGGAGTACCGCGTGCCCGCGCTGACGTGCATCGAGCTGCCGCTCCGGACGCTGGGTCGCCGCGCCGCCGAGCTGGTCCTGGACACGCCGCCGGATGCACCCATCCAGGAGCTGATCACGGAGGGCGTGGAGCTGTTCCTCGGAGACACGACGGCGCCCCCGCGCGAGGACGCCCTCCCGTCCCCGCGGCGCTGACGCGGTGCTCGCGCCGCACGGGCCGGCGCCGGGCCGGGCCGGGGCCGCGCCCGCGACCCTCACGCCGCGCGAGCGGCCCCAGCGCGGCCCTGGCATCCCCCCGGTCGCGGGCCCCGACATCCCCCAGGCGTCAGCCCTCGTCGTCCTGCCCGTTCCCCCCGAGCGGCACCAGCAGGAACGCGATGACCAGCAGGAACGCCACGAGCGACAGAAACGGGATGGACACGAAGCCGAACTCCCGGAACCAGACCGCGGTGCAGGGCACGCCCACCTTGCAGGCGCCCGTGTCGATCTGGGGGAACCACTCCAGGACGTAGTGGTAGGCCGCGACGAGGGCGCCGATCGCCGCGACCGGCCCGGCGTACCAGCGCACGGCCACGTCTCGCCGCCAGGTGGCCACGGCGAGGATCAGCACCAGCGGATACATCGCGATGCGCTGATACCAGCACAGCCGGCACGGCTCATAGCCCACCACCTCGGAGAAGTAGAGGCTCCCGAACGTGGCCAGCAGCGCGACGCTGAACGCCGCGGCCAGCGCGTGCCGCCCGAACCGCAGCCGCATCCCCTGGAGGCTGTCGGCGACATCGTCCGACGCGCGCGCGGCCACGGCGATCGCCGTGAGCCAGATGAGGAACAGGACGCCCGCGAGGGCGCCGAGCGCGAGGATGGCCTGGACGAGCGTTGCGGACATGCGGTGGACCTCGCCGGCCGCGGGACCCGCGGCCGGCCTTCAGCGGCGACGGACGCATTCTCACCCAGCCGCCCGTCTGCCGTATCCTGCGACGGTCGACGCCCCTTCGACTGGAGGAACCGTCTGTGCGCCCCGCGCTCCACCCCTCACGCCTCGCGCTCCACCCCTCACGTCCAGCGCTCGCGATCCTGTTGGCATGCCTCGCCCTCGCCGTGGCTGGCGCCGCGCCCGCGGCGGCCCGTCCGCCGGCGCCTCGTGTCGTCGCGGGTCCCGCCGGATCGAGCAGCACCGCCGGCTGGGTGGCGGTGCGCGCGCCCGGCCTCGCCAGCTACACACCCGCGCCCATCGACCAGTGGCTCATCGGCACCGGGAGCGTCACCGTCCAGCGGACGGGCCCCGGGCGTCACACCGTGCGCTTCTCCGAGGTCGGGTTCCCAGGGGGCATCGTCCACGTCGCGCCGCTGGGGAGCCAGCAGCGGTACTGCTCCGTCGTGCGATGGATCAAGAACGGCATCGACCTCGATGTCGACGTGCGCTGCTTCACGCCGGCGGGCGTCTCCACGGACACCCGGTTCATGGTGTCCTGGTTCTGGGCGGATGGGCTGACGGTGGGCACCATCGGCACCCTGTGGGCCGACCAGCCCAGGACTGCCGCCTACGCCCCGAACCACGCCTACTCCTTCAACTCCGGGGGCGGCGCCAACAGCGTCGAGCGCCTCGCCAAGGGCGACTATCGGGTGACGTTCGGGGCCATCGACGCCCCGGACGGCATGGCCGTGGTGAGCGCCTACGGATCGGGCGACCGCGCGTGCCAGGTGCGTGGCTGGGCGGCCCACGCCACGGGCGAGCGCGTCCGGGTGCGCTGTCGGACGCCCGGCGGCGCCCCCGCGGACAGCCGGTTCTCGCTCACCTGGGTGACCGGCGACGTGATGGATCATCTCTCGAGCGGCGCGTACCTCCGGGCATCGGGCCGCGTGGCGGACCAGCGGGTGGATGGGGCCGCCTCCACGTTCCAGCACCCCACCGGCGAGATCCACGTCCTCCGTCGGGCCACCGGTCGCTACCGCGTGACGCTGACCGTGATGCCCCTGGGAGGCGTGGCGTTCGTGAGCGGACTGGGCAGCCGGGCCCTCCGCTGCCGCGTGACCGGCATCCGGACCGGCGGCACGCTCGCCAGCGTGTCCGTCGCCTGCCGGAACGCCGCCGGCGCCTACGCCGACGGGCCGTTCGGACTCTCTTTCCTGAGCCAGCCGCTGGTGTGATCCGCGCCGGTCACTTCACGGATCCCGCGGTGATGCCGTCCACGATGTGGCGGTTGAACACCACGTAGATCACGATCATCGGGATGGTCACGATCGAGAGCGCCGCGAACAGCAGCTGATAGTCGGTCTGGTAGCGCGAGCTGAAGGCCAGCAGGCCGGTCGGGATCGTCTTGAGCTCGTCGTCCTGGATGTACAGCAGCGCGAGCAGGAACTCGTTCCAGGCGGCGAGGGCGGAGAAGATGGCGACCGTCGCGAGACCCGGCCGCAGCAGCGGTGCCGCCACCGAGCGGAAGATGCGGATGTCGCCCGCGCCGTCGATCCGGGCCGCCTCGAACAGCTCCTCCGGCAGGCCGTCGAGGTACACCTTGAGCAGGTACACCGCGAGCGGCAGGCCCATCGCGGTGTACGGGATGATGAGCGCCCAGCGGGTGTCTGTGATGGCGAGCTGCGTGAACATCGTGGACTGGGCGATGAAGTAGGACTGGAGCGGCAGCAGCAGGCCCAGCGCGAACAGGCCCATGGCCAGCCCGCGGCCACGGAACCGATAGCGGCTGAAGGCATACGCCGCAGCCGCGCCGATGACCAGGATGGCCGTCACCGACACACCGGTCACGATCGCCGAGTTGACCGCGTACTGGCCCAGGTGGCCCACCTCCCAGGCCTCCGCCCAGACCGACAGGTCGATGGCGTCCGGCAGTGCGAACGGTGAGCGGAAGATCGCCCGGTCCGACTTGAAGCTGGACAGGACCATCCAGATCATCGGGAAGAAGAACACGACCGCGAGCAGGGCCATCGCCCCGGTCACGAGCCAGCGCGACACCCGTCCGCCGTTCGCCACTCCCGACGACGCGGCCATCACCCGCCCCCGTCGGCGACCGTCGCCCGTCCGCCCGCGCCGCGCCGCCCGCTCCGGTTCGTCACCTGGACGTAGACCAGGCCCACGCCCACCACGATCGCGGTCAGGATCACCGCCATGGCCGAGCCGTAGCCCACCTCCGCGTTGCGGAAGACCGTCTTGACGAGCAGCGTCGTGGGGATCTCCGTGGACCCGTACGGACCGCCGTTGGTGAGCACGAAGAACAGGTCGAAGCCCTGGAACCCGCCGGTCACGCACAGCAGCACCGCCACGGCCGTGACGCCCCGGATCATGGGCACCTTGACGCGCCGGAACAGGGCCCACTCCCCGGCGCCGTCCAGGCGGGCCGCCTCGGTCACCTCCGAGGGCACCTGCCGGAACGCGGCATAGAAGATCATCATGTAGAACCCGGCGTACACCCAGCCGGACACCACGCTGATGGCGAACAGCGCCACGGACGGGTCGCCCAGCCAGATCCGCTGGAGCGAACCCAGGCCCAGCGCGTCGAGCGCCCCGTTCAGCAGCCCGAAGTCGGGGTTGTAGATGAACGACCAGAGCACCGCCACCACGACCATCGGCAGCATCACCGGCGCGAACACCGCGACCCGGAACCACAGGCCGCCCCGGCGCATGGACACGAGGCCCGCAAGGCCGAGGCCCACGAGGACCTCCAGCACCAGCGTGGCAGCGATGTAGCTGAGCACGTGCACGAACGACCCGAGGAAGGCGGGGTCCACGAGCGCGCGCGCGTAGTTGTCCAGGCCCACCCAGGTCATGGGCCCGAAGCCGCTCCACTCGGTGAAGCTGTAGCCGATGGTGAAGACCATCGGCAGCAGCACCGCCGCCCCGAACACGAGCAGGCCCGGCAGCAGGAACAGCCAGGGCGTCAGCGTGCGATTGGGCTTCAAGGGTCGGCCAGGGTGAGGCAGCGGGCCGGGGGAGCGGCTCCCGACCGGACGTGCGGCCCGGCCGGGAGCGACCTCACGCCCGGATCAGCGGCCCAGTGCCGCGTCGAGCGCGGCGAGCGCGTCCGCGGGGGACTGCTGGCCGCCCAGCACGTTGGCCTCCGCCTGGTACAGCGCGTTGGCCATCTTCAGGTCGTAGCCGGTGTCGGGCGGCAGGACCGTGGCGGGCGCGCCCGCCAGGAGCTCCTGGAGCCGTGCCGAGCGGGAGTCCACCTCGCCCACGGTCGTGCCGGGGGCCAGCGGTTGGATCTCCGCGTCGGCGACGAAGCGATCCACGTTCTCGGGCGCGTTGAGCAGCGCCAGGAACTCCACCGCGAGCGGGATGTTCGGGCTCTGCGCGTTGACCATGTAGCCGGTCTCCACGCCGATGACGGAGCCCTGGTCTCCCACGGCACCCTCCGGCATGGCGGGCAGGTTCACGAAGTCGAAGTCCAGCTCCGGCGCCTCATCCACCGCCCAGGACACGAGCCAGGAACCGATGGGATGCATCGCCGCCTTGCCCTGGAAGAACAGCTGCGCACCGGCGTTGTCGTCGATGGCGTTCGCCGAATCGTTCACGCACCGATGGTCGACGAGCTGCTGGATGTAGCCGAACGCGGTCTCCCACTCCGGGGTCGCGAAGGGCCCGCCGTTGGAGAGCGTCTCGTCGTAGACGGCCTCGCCCACGACCCGGGACGCCAGGTGGGACAGCCAGTTGCCCGCCGCCCACAGGTCCTTGTTGCCGGTGGTGATGGGGATGATCCCCGCGGCCGCGAGCGTGTCACACGCGGCGAGCAGCTCCTCGAACGTGGCGGGCGGCTCCACGCCGTGCTCCGCGAGCAGGGGCACGTTGTACCAGAGCACGTTCGTGACGTCCGCCGTGTGCGGCACCAGCACGACCTTGTCGTCGATGGACGCGGCCCCCAGCAGGCTCGGATCGAACAGCCCCGCGAGCGGACCGCTGGTGACCGCCTCGGTCAGGTCCGCCGCGTATCCGTCGGCGGCGCGCTGCGCCATCCGGGACCCGGTCCACTCGAAGTAGATGTCGGGCGCGTTGCGACCCGCCAGGAGCTGCGGCAGCCCGATCGTCTGGTACAGGTCGTCGTCCATGTAGTTCATCTCGACGTCCACGCCCGGATGGGACGCCTCGAACTGGGCCGCCACGTCGTCCCAGACGCGGATGCCCGCCTCCCCGGGGGAGCCCATCGCGATGCGCAGCGTGGTGTCCTGCGCCAGGGCGCCGCTCGCGCTGCCGGCCACGGCGATCATGGCGCTCGCCACGATCGCGGTCGCCGCGGACCGGGGTCGGGATCTTGTCATCGGGTCGCTCCTTCCAGTTCCGGGACCTCGCCCGGCCGGAACAGCGTCCCGGTCAGGTCGGACAAGGCCATCTCCAACGCCTCGCCGAACACGCGCACGCGCGCCCGGCGCAGCCTCACCAGGAACGGGCGCAGCTGCGCCGTCCCGTCGGTCTCCAGGCGACCGTCGCGGATCAGGTCCGCGAGCCGTGCGATCGCCTGGGCTCCCAGCTCGAACGCCGCGAGCCAGGGCCGGCACTCCTCGATGAGCGCCGGGTTCGCCACCGGGCCGCGCAGCAGGTGGTCCGCGGCGTCCAGCAGCCGGCGTGCGAGCACCGCCAGGTCCGCGGCGGCACCCGCCGCATCCCCCCGATCCAGGGCGAACCCCGCCCGCTGGAGCGTGCCGTTGACGAGCGGCGCATCGTCGGTGGCCAGACACGAGGAGCGCACGTTGTCCGCGAACAGCGCGAACGCCGCCGCGTCTGCCTCCCCGGCCACATCCCGGATGGCGCGCGCCCAGCTCGCCTCCGGGTCGTAGCCTGCGGGATCGCGCAGGTAGTCCGCGATCGTGGCGAACGGGATGAGCGACGCCTGGAACAGCTCCATGCCGTTCGCGACGATGCCGGTGGCGCTGCGCCACAGCTCCGGGTCACGGCCGCGGTATGGCCCGATGTGCAGTTCGTAGCCCATCGCCACGTCGTTGACCGGGTAGTTGTCCCAGTACGTGGGCGGGCGGTCCGCGGTGCGCGTGAACACGGAGGCGTCGGCCAGGTCCAGCACGTGCGAGCAGATCTCGCGACCCGTCCAGAAGAGGTCGATGCGCCGGTCGATGGCGCGGCCGAGGGCCGTCAGGTACGGCTCGGTGCCCCGCCCCCAGTACGTGGTGGGACAGACGATGAGCCCGACCTCTCGCGGGAGACCGGCGAAGGCATCCTCGACCAGCGCGATGTGGGCGTCGACGAGGCCGGCGAAGGCGGCGCGATCCTCCGCGTGCTGGAGCGCCGCGGGGATGTCATCCAGGAGCAGCCCGATGCGACCCGCGCCGAGCGCGATGACCGAGGCGATCTTGGCCCGCAGGGCCGCCCTGTCATCAGCCGAGGAGTAGCGGATGGACAGGCCCGGCGAGATGCACCACGCGAACGTCATGCCTCGGGCGCGGCAGCGCTTCGCGAGCTCGGAGATGCGGGCGAGGGCGGTGCCGTCGTACGCCTCCCGCCAGCGCGACCGCAGGAGCGGGTCGTCCTTCGGCCCGTACATGAACGTGTTCATGCCCCGGTCCGCCAGGAAGTCCACCAGCACCAGGCGCTGCTCGTGGCTCCAGGGCCGGCCGTAATACCCCTCGATGACGCCCCGGATGGCGAACGGCGGGGTGGTCATCTCGCCGCGGCCTCCGCCCGCTCGTTCGCCGCGTCGCCCGCTGCGAGATTGCTGCTCAGGTACACCTGTGGGGTCACGCCCCGGGCGATGAGCTGCTCCACCGCCTCCGCCACGAGGGCGTTCACGATCGCGGCGCCGGCCACCGTGGACGTGGGTCCCACGCGTCCCGGCAGGCCCTCGATGTCCACCGCCGCGTCCCCCGGCACGCCGCCGTTGTCGATGACCACGTCCACCAGGTCGTGGAGCCGCGGACCGCCGGGGTCGCGTCCCGCGGCGCTGCGGGCGTGGCGCAGGCTCGTGATGCCGATGGTCCGGACGCCGCGCTCGCGGGCCAGGCGCGCGAACTCCGTGATGGTCGCGTTGCCGCCCGAGTTCGACGCGATGATGAGCGCGTCCCCGGCCGCGACCGGGTGCTCGTCGAGGACGGCCGCGGCCACGCCCGACAGCCGCTCCAGGGCGGTCGCGAGCCGCGCGCCGTCGTGGAGGGTCACGCCGTCGAACAGGATCGGCCGGGCGCGCACGAGGCCGCCGGCGCGGTGGAACAGCTCCTCCGCGAGCATGTGGGAGTGGCCCGTCCCGAACGCCCACAGCCCGTGGCCCTCGGCGAGCGCGTCCGCGATGAGCGCTGCGCCTGCCGCGATCGACGGCCAGCCCTCGTCCAGCAGCCGCTCCACCGCGGCCTGCGCCTCCGCCAGGTACCGCTGGCCCGCCGTCCGGTCGCCCGCGCCCATCCCGCTCACCCGTCCCTCCTCCACGTGGTCACGAACGGCGCGTACCGTCCGGGGTCCGGCGCCGCCCCCAGGGCCAGCGCCCCGTGCAGGGGCGTGCCATCCGCGTCCCTCGTCGTGACACCCGGCAGGGTCGTGGCGACCGCCCGATCCAGGCGCCGGCGCAGCAGCGAGGCCTCGCCGAGCAGTCTTCCGCCCACTGCCACCGGGACCGGCGCGCCGTCCGCACCCTGTCCGGCGACCGCCGCGCCCGCCCCGATGAGCTCGGTCAGCTCCTGGACGGCCGCCGCGACGACCCGGTCTGCGACCTCGTCGCCCGCGGCCGCGGCCGCCAGCACGTCCGGCGCGGCCTGGGCGATCGCGTTCACCGGGCGCGGCAGCGCGTGGATGCGCGCGGACAGGTCGTCCGGGCCATCGAAGCGCTCGGAGATGGGCGCCGTGAGCGCGGTGCCGGGACCGCGTCCGTCGGCGGCCCGCAGCACGGCGCGGATGCCCTCCCGCCCGATCCAGTACCCGCCGCCCTCATCGCCCAGCAGGAACCCGTGTCCGCCCAGGATGCGGGCCGGGACCGCCGGGTCGGCCGGCATGGCCAGGCAGGCCACGCCGGTCCCCGCGATGACGCTCACGCCCCACCCCATGGACAGCGCGCCGGCGTGGGTCGTGACCGCGTCGTCGCACAGCCACACCTCGTCGGCACGCACGGCGTCCCCGACCGCCCTGGTCAGTCGTGCCTGGTCCGCGGGCGCCGCGGGTGCCGTGGTCAGGCCCAGCACGACCCGCTCCGTGTCCGGCGACCCGAGGGTGCGCCAGCCTCGGATGACCGCGTCGATCACGGCGCCCACCACGTCGCCCTCCTGGCGGCTGACACCGTCGACCTGGGCCGGCACGCCAGCCAGGCTGTGTGCGATCCGGATGGCCGACTGGCCGCCGTCCACCGCGAGCACGCGACCCTCCATCTGCGGCTCACCCCGCCCGCCGGACCTGGGCGCCGGTCGTGGCCATCGCCGCAGGGGCGAGCCCGGGCCCGGTCACCTCGGCGCTCAGCTGGTAGCGATCGCCGCGGTAGGTGCAGTCGGCGGTCATCACGACCCGACCGCGGGCGTCCAGGTCGGTCATCCGCAGGCGGAGACAGGCCTGTCCCTCGGCGATCGCGAGCAGCCGGCGCGTCGGCTCGTCCGGGAGCACCGGCTCGATGGTCACGCGCGCGGCCGTCGGCACGATCCGGTAGCGCGTCGCGAGCAGCGCGTAGAGGGAACCGCCCAGGTCATCGGGCGCCAGGTCGGGCACGGACGCGGCGGGCAGGCAGACGCTCTCCACGGCCATCGGCTCGCCGCTGCCCGTGCGCAGCCGCGTCAACGACACGACGGGGGTCCCCGGCGACACGCACAGGCCGGCGGCGGTCGAGTCGTCCGCAGGCCCGCGCGCGAACGCGAGGAGGCGGGCACCCGCGACCAGGCCCCGGTCGTGCATGTCCTGGGTGAACGAGGTGAGGCCCAGGAACCGCACGATGGCGCGGGGCGCCACATAGGTCCCAGAGCCGTGGCGGCGGGCGACGAGGCCCTCGGCGACGAGTGCGTCCGCGGCGTGGCGGACCGTCATCCGCGCCGCACCGAAGCGGCCCGCCAGGTCCCGCTCGGACGGCAGGCGGTCACCCGGGCGCGCCTCGGCTACGAGCGCTCGGAGGTGGGCGCGCATCGACTGCCGGGAGACCTCGGTTCCGCTCGACATGGTCCGGCACTGTAGCGGTCCAATGGTCATCGTGCAAGGTCAGCCGTGGACCACTTCGATGGTCACACGGGGCCCGCACGTAGACCACTCGGCACGAGACGGATCAGCCGAGCGACATCGCCATGACCAGTTCCTCGGGCTTCTGCTGGACGGCACGGAAGCCGAGGTGGCCGTAGAACCCGATCGCGTTCGCGTTGGTCGGGTCCACCCCCAGGTGCACTCCGCGCACCGCCCTTCCGCGCAGGTCCAGAAGCACCCGGTCGACGAGCTCCCGACCCAGCCCCAGGCCGCGCACATGAGCCAGAAGGTCGATGTGCAGATGCGCGGGAAAGGCTCGCGCGACCTCGGGGTCGGCTCGCTCCGGGTGGTGGATCAGGCGCACCAGCGATGCGTCGGGAGAATCGTCGTCGCGCGGCGGGTGGCGCGCCCGGAGCGGCGGCCACCAGTGGCGCTCGGCCCAGGCCTCGAGGTCGAGGGTGTCATCGGTGGACAGGAGGTAGCCGGCGACGCCCTCCGCGTCCGCGACGACGAGCTGGGTGCCCCGGCCGATGGCGAGATAGGGCCCCACGTACACGTGGCCCAGGAGGTCCGGATCGGCGAACAGACCAGTCGCGTCGCGCCCGGCGTCGCCGGTCCGCAGGCAGACGCGATAGGCGCCGGGGAGGTCGGCCAGGCCGGCCGGTTCGATGGTGGTCACGTGCACAGGGTAGCCACTCGCCCGAACGACGGACCGGCCGGCGGCCGACGGACCGGCCGGCGGGAGGCGCACCTCCCCTGGGACGGGTCAGGATGCGCCGTTCGCGCCTCCCGCCATCAGCGCCCACAGCTGCTCGGCGTCCATGTGTCGCACCGGACCGTCATAAGCCACCCGTCCCAGGTTCAGGACGACGATCCGGTCCGCGATGCCTCGGACGGTGGCCAGGTCGTGGGTGACGAGGATCACGCCCGTGCCGGAGGCGGCGATGGAGCGGATGAGGCGGATGACCTGTGCCGTCTGCTTGACACCGAGGGCGGCCGTCGGCTCGTCGAGACAGATGAGCCTGACGTGCTCGCCCAGTGCGCGGGCGATGGCCACGGACTGCCGCTGGCCGCCGGACAGCGATCGGACCAGGACGTTGGTGTCTCGGAGCGTGACACCCAGCGCGGCGAGCTGCGTCCTGCACGCCTCAGCGGCCCGCCGATCGTCCCGCACCGGGAACAGGCCCAGCCATCGCCGGGTCGGCTCGCGGCCCAGCATCATGTTGTGCACGACGCTCAGGTTCGGACACAGCGCGAGATCCTGGTAGACGGTCTCGACACCGTGCCTGCGGGCATCCTGGGGTCCGTGGAACGCGACGGTCTCGCCGTCGAGCGTCATCGAGCCCGCGTCAGGCATGATGGCGCCCGAGATGATCTTGACCAGGGTCGACTTGCCCGCCCCGTTGTCACCCAGGAGGCACACCACCTCCCCGGGCCTGACGCTGAAACTGGCGCTCTCGAGGGCCGTGAGCGCACCGTAGGCCTTGCCGGCGTCGACGATGGCGAATCGCGGGGGGTCGCCTGCGGACCCACGGCCATCGGCGCCATCGCGCGGTTCGCCGGATGCCTCCGCCGCGACTGCCTGCGCGGTGGTGACGGCGGAGCCGGCGGCCTGGGCGGCGTGGGCGCGGCGTCCTCGCACGCCGACCATGACCTGGTCGGCGACGAGCGCGAGCAGCAGCATCGCGCCCACCGCGATGGACTGCCACCACGATTGCAGTCCCACGAAGATGAGACCGGCGTTGAGGATGCCGATGGTGATCACGCCGATGGCGATGCCGAGCGGGCGGCCGGCACCCCCGGTGAAGGCGACGCCGCCCAGGATGGCCGCGGTGAGCACGTCGAGCTCGAAGCGCACGCCGATGGTGGGCGTGATGCTGCCGAGTCGGCCGGCCGTGAGCACGGCGACCAGCCCGATGAGCAGGCCGTTGACAGCGTAGAGCCCCACGATGATGCGCCCCACGGGCACGCCGCACAGCTCGGCCGCACGCCGATCGCCGCCGATGGCGTAGACCCGGAGGCCGGTCACGGTCCGGGTGAGCACGAAGGCGCCCACGATAAACACGCCGATCGCGATGAGCACGGAGTACTGGACGCCCAGGACCTTGCCCCGGCCGAGCTCGAGCAGGATCTCGGGGAACCCGTAGACCGCGACGCTGCTGATGACGTAGGCCATGCCGCCGTAGATCGCCAGCATCGCGAGTGTGACGATGAGCGGCGAGATGCTGAGCCTCCGGACCAGGATCCCGTTCACGAGCCCGAGGCCGAAGCCGAGCCCGAGGCCGGTGATGATGGCCAACAGCGGCTCCTGTGTCGCGACCGCGACCTGGGCCACGATGATGCCGATGAAGGCGACCATGCTGCCGATGCTCAGGTCCACGTAGCCCGAGATGAGCAGCGCGGAGGTCCCCAGCACCGCAATCAGGATCGATGTCGAGTTGACACCGATCGTGATGAAGTTCTCGAGCCGGAAGAACGAGGGATTGAGGAGCGAGAACAGGACCACGAGCGCGACGGCGATCAGCGCAAGGCCCAGCCGACCCGATGCCTCGCCTGGCGCTCGTGCCCCGATGCGCAGTCCGCGCCCGCCGTCGGGCGGGGAGGCGGCTCCGGCGCGCTCGCTCCCTGGTGTCATGGACGACTCCTGGCGATCAGCCTGGTGGGGGCCGGCCGACGTGCACCGCCGGCCGACCCCCGGACCCCTACTTGGCTTCCGAGGACCAGGGGAAGTTCACGTACTGGTCGCGCGTGTCGTAGCAGATGTTGCCGTACATCTTGAGGTACGCGTCGCGTCGCGCGGGGTCCGCATACACGGCCGCCGGATCGGCCAGGTCGGCCTCGTACTGCGGCAGGTTCTCGTCGGTCAGGACGGTGGGCAGGATGTCCATCGCCTGGGGGATGCTCTTGCCGTCCAGCCAGTCGGCCGCGTGCTGGCCCATGGCGTAGCCGAAGACGGGGGAGGAGAGGGCGACGCTCGCCTTGTAGGGGCTGTCCGGCGTGCGGATGGCCGCCACCGCCTCGGGCTCCCCGTCGATGCCGCCCAGGAACTGGTCGGGGCGGGCCTTGCCGGCGGCCTCGAGCGCCGCGAGCGCGCCGAGCACGACCGTGTCCGCACCCAGCACCACGTCCACGTCCGGGTGGGCCTGGAGGATCGTGCTCATGGTCTCGAACCCGCCCTCCTTGTTGACCGGATCGGGGGTGACGTCCGCGACGATGGTCACGCCCGGCATCACCGACAGCACGTCGCGGAACGCCTGGAACCGCGGCGCCAGGAACTCGATCTGGTCCTGGGTGAGCAGCACCACGTTGGCCTTGCCGCCGAGGTGCTCGTCGATGTAGGTGGCCGCGAGGTCGGCGAGCCGCTTGCCGGTCTCGTACTGGGGCGCGTTGAGGAGCGAGGTGGCGGGCGGCGGCACGATGGTGCCGACATAGCCGCCGGACCAGATGACCTCCTGGAGGCTGCGGCTCAGCGAGGCGGGATCGACCGGCGCGGCGACCACCGCGCCGACCTTCGAGGCGAGCAGGAGCTGGACCTGCTCGACCATCTTGGCGGCATCGTTGTTGGCGAGGGCCCGACGATACTCGAGACCGCGGTCCGCGGCCGCCGAGGAGAGGCCATGGTCGACGCCCTGCATGAACTCCCGCTCGTTGTCCTGGGCGAACGCGAGCACCCGCTCCAGGTCCGGGGGCGGCGTGCAGGCCGCGGCGGCGGGGTCGAACGGCGCGAAGACGGTCTGGGTGGTGATCCCCTGGGGCTCATCCTGGGCGGCCGCCGGCAGCGCCCCTCCCACGATCGCCATCGAGGCGAGCAGGACGGTCGTCGGCAGGGATGCTCGGCGGTTCCTGGCGTGTTGGCGGGTGATGGTCATCACGATCCTCCCTTGTTCGGCCGGACGCGGGCCGCTGCGCGTGGTGCTTGGTCGCCGCGGCAGGACCACGGCCGACTCACATCATCCGTGTCATCGGCGGCCCTCTCAATCCAGTGGAAGTAGTCCGACGAGGTGCTGCCGCCCGTGGCGGACGGCCGCTCTGCTCGGGGACGAGACTGCCCACGACACGCGCCACCGCCGCCCCGAGCAGGCGGTGCGCCTCGGCATCCAGATGGATGCCATCCACGGCGCTCGCTTCGACGACGGCCCCCGCATCCAGGAACGCCGCGCGACAGCGAGTCGCCACGGCCGCCAGCCGCGTCCCGAGCTGGAGGGACTTCGCGGCGCCGCCGAGGAACATCTCCGCGAGCCAGTCGACCTCCAGGATCGGGGGCGGCGCGATGATCAGGAGCGCCGGAGCCGCGCCACCGGGCCCGGCATCGCTCGCCAGGATCGCCTTCGCGAGGACCTCCACGGAGTCCGCGATGTCACTGGGTGAGGCCGCGAAGCGCTGCTTGAGGTCGTTGGTCCCCAGCATGAGGAGCACGAGGTCGATCGGCATGTGTGACTCGAGGGCGATCGGCAGGCCGCGCAGGCCGTTCTTGTGACGGCCCTCCACGGGATCGTCGCGGAGTGTCGTGCGACTCGGCTGCCCCTCCTCCACGACCTGCCAGTCCGGGCCGAGCAGCTTCCTGACGACCCCGGGCCAGCGCCGGTCCGGCGTGAACCGATGCCGCCCGACGCGCGCGAGCGTGGGCACCGCGCCGTAGGTGTTCGAGTCTCCGTAGCACAGAATGGTGCGGACGCCAACCAACCTTGCTATCCTCCTCCTCGTCCCATCCTAGCACGCGAGTTCTTCCAGTGGAAGCATTAAGTTACTCCGTCCATGGTGGCCTCGGTGCGAGGGCCGTGTGACCGGGAACAGCTACTACAGCGTCGAGAAGGTGCCGGAGTCGCGCAGCGGTGGTGCGACCCAGGCGGAGACGCGCGTCTACAACGAGCGGCTGGTGCTCTCGCTCGTGCGCCGTCACGGCCAGCTGTCCAAGGTGGATCTGACGCACCTCACGGGGCTCGCGCCGCAGACCATCACCACCATCGTGAACCGTGCCGCGGAGGGTGAGCTGCTCAGTCGTCGCGAGCCGCTCCGCGGTCGACTCGGGCAGCCGTCGGTGCCCTTTGCGCTGAATCCCTCGGCGGCCTATGCCTTCGGCTTGAAGGTCGATCACCGCAGCGCTGATGTCGCGCTGATCGACTTCGTCGGAGGCGTGCTCGGCTTCGAGCAGATGACGTTCGACTACCCCATGCCCGAGGAGGTCATGACCTTCGCCAGGGCCGCGACGTCCCGGATCCTTCGACGCCATCGATCGGTGCCCCGAGAGCGGATCGTCGGCCTGGGCATCGCCTCGCCGTTCTACCTGACCGATTGGGACGACGACATCGGGGCCCCCGCGGGTCGGTTCGACGCGTGGCGCCACATCGACATCCGGGCGGTGCTCGATGACGGGTTCGCGTGGCCGGTCTACCTGTTCAACGACGCCACCGTGTCCGCGAGCGCCGAGCTGATGTTCGGGTCGGGGCTCGGCCGGCCGGACTTCCTGTACCTCTACGTCGGCCACCATGTGGGTGCCGGGCTCGTCCTGGAGCACCACCTCGTGCCCGGCCGCAATCGGCTCGTCGGGGCGATCGGCGACCTGCCGGTCTGCCTGGCCGAAGGTGACGTGGCGCGTTCCGTCCCCCTCAAGGACTGTGCCTCGGTGAAGGCGCTCGCGGATGCTCTGCCCGAGGCCGCGCGGGATGCGCTGTGGGCCTCGGGCCAGTCGTGGGATGTCCCAGAAGCCGTGTCGGCCGCGTGGATCGAGGCGGCCGCCGAGGGGCTGTCCCAGGTCATCCGGAGCGCCGTGGCGATCCTGGACATCGACTGCACCATCATCGACGGCGCGGTTCCGGCGGGGGTGCGCCGAGAGATCGCGAAGGCGACCCGGCGCAGGCTTGCGCGGGCGCTGGTCGGCCGCCCTGAGGCCTTCGCGGTTGTGGAGGGCACCCTCGGTGCCACCGCTCCGGTGATCGGCGGCGCCAGCATCCCGCTCCTGATCCGGTACTCCAACGATCGGGACCTGCTGTTCAAGGAGTAGCGGACCCTCGGCAGGCGCGTCGCGGCGACGGTGGACGCGGTAGCGTATCGGTGCCGGGGGCCTGCATCCGCGAGCCGTCCGAGTCCGACAGCGAGAGGCAGGCTCATGGTCGTCGAAGCGCGCGGGTCCGGGGATTCCGCGCTGGGTCCGTGGGACGCCTCCGCCTACCCCAACATCACGGTCATCTCCTCCTCGGACGCGGATCTGTCGGCGCTGTCCCGGCAGACCGTGGGCGGGCTGCTGTTCACGATCGGGGTCATCCGCGGGTTCGAGCGCTGGCTGCTGGACCACGCGGACCTGGTCCATGGCCCGCTCCATTCGAGCATCGGTCAGGAGGCGGTGGCGGCGGGCATGGGGCTCGCGCTCCAGCGCCAGGACGGGCTGACATCAACGCACCGTGCCCACCACGACGTGCTCGCCAGGCTCATCGGCTGGGCGGCGCCGGACGACTTCGACCCGCTGACGGCTGCCGTGGTGCCGGGCGCGGTCACCGACCTGGTGCTGGCCACGCTGGCCGAGGTGCTGGGCCTGGAGCAGGGCCTGTGCGGCGGGCGCGGCGGGTCGATGCACCTGGCGCACCCGGGCGCCCAGGTGATGACGAGCGCGATCGTGGGCGGCGGGCTGCCGGCGGCGGCGGGCATGGGCCTGGCGGCGAAGCTGCGGGGCACGGGCGGCGTGGGCGTGGCGTGCTTCGGGGACGGGGCGACCGCGATCGGCGCGTTCCACGAGGCGATCGCGATCTCCCGCGCGATGGCGCTGCCCGCGATCTTCCTGCTGGAGAACAACCGCTACTCGGTGGCCACGACGCTGCGCGAGACCGCGGGCTTCGAGCAGCTCGCGATCCGCGCCGCGGGGTACGACATCCCGGCATTCATCGTTGACGGCATGGACCCGGTCGCGGTGCTCGTGGCCATGACCCGGGCGCGGGAGCACGCCGTGGTACGCGGTCCCGTGTTCGTGGAGGCGAACACCTACCGCTACTACCACCAGAACGGGCCGCTGCCGGGCAGCGCCTTCAGGTACCGCACGCGCGACGAGGAGAAGGCCTGGGCGGCGCTGGACCCGGCCGTCACGTTCCCCCGGCGGGTCGTGGAGACGGGTGTCCTGTCGCAGGCGGAGGTCGACGCGGTGGCCGTGCTCGCCTCCGGGATGATCGCATGGTGCGCCGGGCAGGTCAGCGAGGAGACGCCCGACGGGACGCGCATCCCAGAGCGGCTGTACCCCGGCGTGGACCATGTCACTCGGGGCATCGTGGGACCGGGACTGGGTGCTGTGGACGCGGCGCGACTTGACGCCTCGCCGGCTCCGGATGGGGCGGAGATCACGTACCTCGCGGCGATCCAGGGGGTCATCGCGCATCGCCTGGAGACCGACCCGCTGGCGTTCGTCATCGGCGAGGACGTGGGTCACCTGGGCGGCGGCGTCGGCGGTCTCACGAAGGGCGCGCTGGCCGTGGCGCCCGAGCGGGTGCTCAACACGCCCATCGCGGAGAACGGCTTCTCGGGTGCGGCGCTGGGGGCGGCGCTCGCCGGGATGCACCCGATCGTGGAGCTGATGTATCCCGACTTCGGGCTGGAGGCGGCCGACCAGCTGCTCAACCACGCCGCGAAGGCGCGCTACATGTTCGGCGGCATCCACGAGGTGCCGCTCGTCGTGCGGACCCAGGTCAGCCGTGGTCGCGGCTACGGCCCGCAGCACAGCGTGGACCCGTCGGGGCTGTTCTCGCTCTTCCCCGGCTGGCGCATCGTCGCCCCGTCGACCGGCGCCGACTACATCGGCCTGTTCAACGCGGCGACCCAGCTGGGCGACCCGGTGCTGGTCGTGGACGACAACCGGCTGACCAAGACGTCCTCGCCCATGCCGGCGGCGGGCATGGACCTGGTCATCCCGCCCGGCCCGGGCGCGGCGAGGGTCGTGCGCGCGGGGACGGACGTGACGGTGCTCACGTGGGGCTTCGCGCTCCACAGGGTGCTGCCGATCGCCGAGGCGATGGCGGCCGAAGGGATCTCGGTCGAGGTCATCGACCCCCGCTGGCTGGACCGGGCGAGCTTCGACCGGGACGCGGTGCTCCAGGCGGTGGGCCGGACGGGTGCGCTGGTGGTCGTGGAGGACGCGCTGCGCAGCTTCGGGATGGGCGCCGGGATCGTGGACCACCTGCTGCCGGATCTGTTCCCCCTGCTGCGGACCGCGCCCCTGCGCGTCACGGGCGACGACGTGTTCTCGCCGGTCTCGCGGCCGCTGGAGCGCCACGTCCACGTGCGCGACGCGGACATCGGGGCTGCCATCACCACCGCGGCGCGTGCCGCCAACCCGAAGCGCTGAGGACCCACCGATGCCGACCCCCATCAAGCTCCCCAACCTGGGCGCGGAGGCGTCCGAGGCCACCGTCGAGTCGTGGCTCGTCGCCGTGGGCGACCACGTCAGCGCGGGCGATCCGGTCGTCGCGATCGAGACCGAGAAGGCCACCGTCGAGATCGAGTCCCCCGTGAGCGGCACGCTCGTGGAGATCACCGTCGCCGCCGGTGGCGTTGCACAGGTCGGCGGCACCCTCGGGCTGGTCGAGGAGGGCTGATCCCCGCGTGGCCCATGAGCGGGCGATCCGTGTCGGGCCTGGCTGGACGGACCGTCCAGCCACGGTCCGCCTCCACGCTCAATCGCCCTCGTAGATCCGGCGTGGATCGATCAGTCCGGCGGCCTCCGACCCGACCGCCACGCCGTTCGAATGGACGAAGGGCGAGTGCATCATGTCGGACTCACCCGCTCCACCTCTCTTCTGCGCGAGCGAGTACGAGCACCAGGCGGCCGGTGTGGGATGAATCGGGTTCAGGCCATGAGGTCGGCTGCCGCGATCAACAGGATGTTCTCGCTCGCCGCGACGCTCCGGAGCTCCTTGGTGAACCCCTCCCGAGCGAACAGTACGCCCTGGGTCGAGTCCGTGGTCCCCGGTACGGCGGCCATGGCGATCCGGAGCTGGGCCAGCGCGTCCGTGCCGACGAGTGAATCGCTCCACTTGCATTCGCCGACCAGGCTGACTCGCCTCCGCGCTCCGACGACGACATCGGCCTGACGCTGCTCGGTGACGAGCTTTCCGCCACCGTCCCTGAACGTGTATGTGCCCCACCACTCGCCGACGTCGCCTCGGGTGGGCAGTCGCGGGTCGGTCCCGACGGCACCCCGAACCCACTCTCGGCACAGGCGCTCGAACGCGGGCTTGGACAGGAACCGGTCGAGCGACGGCGCGATCTCCTCGCTCCAGACCGCATCGACCCGACCGGCCTCCAGTTCCGTGATGTTCGGCCGGACGTACGCGAACCAGAACGCCAGGTAGTTGTCCAGGGCCGTCCACAGGCCGCGCTTCGAGTGGTCCGGGTCCTCGCCGAACGGCACCGCGCGCTCGACCAGATGCAGCCGCTGCAGTCGCGTGAGGACGACACTCAGGTTGTTCGCGGCCACCCCGGATCGCGTCGCGATCTCGGCGTTCTTCGTCCTGCCGCTGGCGATCGCCGAGAGCACCGACTGATAGGTCGGCGCGTCACGCAGCTCCTCCTGGAGCAGCAGGGTCGCCTCGTTGTAGAGCACCTGGTTGCGACGCAGGACTCGCTCACGGATGTTCCATTCGAGGCTTCGGCCCGAATCGAACTGCTCGAGATAGTAGGGCATGCCACCGAGCACGCCCCAGGCGCGGATCCGATCGGCCGGCGACCAATCCGGGAAGAACATCGCGGCGTCGCGGTAGCCGAGCGGCCGAAGCAGACCGCCCCCGGTGCGCCGACCGAAGAGCTGGCCGACCTGGATTCTCTCCTCGAAGAAGCTGATCGCGCTGCCGGAGATGATGAGGAACAGCGGCAGATCCTCGTGCTTGATGACCTCCAGGAACTCCTGGACGCGGCTGATGATCGTGTCGTCGGAGGCATGGAGATACTGGAACTCGTCGAACACCACCAGGAGCGGCTCGCCGCTGGCCTTCCGTGCTCGTCCGATGTTCTCCAGGTACCCGAAACACTGTCCCCAGTTGGCAAGCGGCGCCGCGGCGAGGACCGCATCGTCTCGCCAGGCACGGATCCGCCGGGTGAGCAGCTCCAGCTGATCGGTGACGGTGCCGGTCACCGCCTGGTAGATGATCGCCTCGCGACCGGCGGCGAACTGGCGGATGAGCGCGGACTTGCCGACGCGTCGCCGCCCCCAGAGCAGGTAGACCTGCGGTCTCGGTCCCCATCGAGACTCGAGGTCCTGCAGGTCCGTCACCCGATCGATGAACACCGCCGCCTCCAAGTCTCGTTAGACCGTGCAGTGTAAGACTCGCCAGTCTAACTTGTGAGGCACTCTCGCCACACTCGCGCCCGCCCGCCGACCACCCCTGGCGGAGGGGCTGCGATCGACTCCCGGCGATCGACTTGACGATATTGGCCAGATGTGGCCAGATAGCGCCATGACGTCGGTGCGGATCGCGCAGCTCAAGGATCACCTGTCCGAGCACCTGCGTGCCGTGGAGGCCGGAGGCGAGATCACCGTGCTCGATCGCGACCGGCCGATCGCGCGGATCGTCCCGGTCGCGACGACCCGCCCCACGCCGCGGATGACCCCGCCGTCGCGGCCGTTCGCGAGCGTGCGGGACCTGCCGCGGCCCCCGGTCGACCTGGGCATCTCGTCGACGGAGCTGCTGCTCGAGGAACGCGGCCAGCGGTGAGGGCGTACCTCGACAGCTCGGTCGTCCTTCGCCGCCTCCTCCAGGAACCAGACCCCCTCGCCGACTGGGCACGCATCACCGACGCGGTCACCAGCGAGCTGACGCGGATCGAGTGCCTGCGGACGCTCGACCGCGCACGGGTGCAGGGGCGACTGGACGATGCGACCCTGGCTCCGGTGCGGAAGGCGCTGCTCGAGACGCTCGAAGGGTTCACGGTGATCGGCCTGGACCCCTGGATCACGACCCGCGCGGCCGAGCCGTTCCCGACGCTCATCGGGACGCTCGACGCGCTGCACCTTGCCACTGCCATCGCCGTGCGCGCCGACTGGCCCGATCTCGCCTTCGCCACGCACGACCGGGAACTGGCGACCGCAGCCGAGTCGGTCGGGTTCGATCTCCTCACCTGAACGCGTTCGCCGCTCGGGGTCGCGACGGACGAGCCGCCGCGACCCCTCTGGGCGTCAGTTCGCAGGCTGCTCCGGCCACACGATCGTGACCCAGCCGTCGGGGCCCAGGGTCACCACGCGGTCGCCCAGGGCGGCGGCGGTGGCGATGTCGGGCGCCGCTGAGATCAGTGCCAGGAAGGCGTCCGACCCCACGAGCACCTCGGGTGCGGGCGTGTCCTTCGCATAGCCCTCGCGGGTCCACGTGCCGTCCACGCGGTAGTACGTGTGGACGCCGATGACGCGCGCTTCCTCGCCGCCCAGGTCCAGGGTCCCCTCGCGGAGTCGGTTCACGTCCGTCGCGGCGCCGACCGCCTGCTCGCCGCTGACGGGCGCCGCCTGGACGGCATCCTGGACCAGCCTCCGCTGATCCTCCTCGGACGCGAACGCCCCATCGGGCTCCTGCGCCAGGTAGGCCGTGTAGGGCGTGACGATGCCGAACCGCGTGGCCAGCTCCACGATCTCCTCGATGAGCTTGTCGCGGGCGCCCTCGAGGCGCACCTCGGTGAGCAGATCGGCCACCCGGCGCTGCGCCCACAGCTGGGCGATGACCGGGTCGGTCAGGTCGCGCTCGGGGAAGTCGACCTGGTAGGTGAACGTCTCGGCGCCCCTGGCCGAGGTGCCCGACACGGTGACGGTCGCCGGACCGGACCCCGAGTAGCGCCCGGTGAGCAGCGCCTGGTCGCCGGCGAAGATGCCCGACAGACCGCGCGGCGCCACGTCGCTCGTCTCGACGCCCTCGATGCGCACCTCGATGTCCGTGAGCACCGGCGTGGAGACGCGCTCGTAAAGCCGCTGAACCTCGGTCTCGATGCGCTGGTCCGGGGTCACGTAGTGGGAGCTGCCCACGAACTCGCGCGACAGCGCGTCCAGCAGCACGGTGTCCACGTCATAGCCCACGCCGAACGCGAACAGCTGGGTGCGCTCGGGGGCTGCCTGCATGGCGACCTCCAGGATGCCCTGCGGATCCTCGATGCCGCTGGTGGGCAGGCCGTCGGTCAGGAAGATGACCGTGCCCGGCCGCTCGCCGCTCAACAGGTCCATGCCCCGCTCCAGGGCACCCGAGATGTTCGTGTCGCCGCCCGACTCCAGGTCGCGCACGTACGCGATGCCCGCCTCGGCCTCGCCGGCTGGCCGCAGGTCATCGGAGAACGACGATGCGAAGCTGGAGAAGTCCACGATCGCGAACCGGTCGTCATCGCCCAGGTGGCTCAGCACGTACTCGGCGGCGTCCTTCGCCTGGGCCAGCTTCTCGCCCTCCATGGAGCCGGACACGTCCAGCACCAGCACGATGTCACGGGCGACGGATCCCTCCACCTCCACGACGGGGGCGAGCAGCAGCGCGAAGTAGCCGTCCTCGTCCTCCGCTCGGTGGGCCAGGAGGCGGGTGGAGATGAGGCCCTCGCCGCCGCTCAGGTGCAGCCGGAAGTCGGAGTCGGGGCTCCAGCCATCGGTCGACTCCCAGCCCAGGGCCAGCTGGCCGGGCCCGGTGCGCTCGTCCGCAAGGTCGAACCCGGGCGCCAGGGCGGAACGCACCTCCCACGGCACGTCGACCTCCACCGATACCGTGGCGGCCGCCGGGCGGGGCGACATCCGCGACCAGGGCACCTCCAGGGTGGCCAGATCGCCCTCCGCGAGCAGCGGCGTGGTCACGGTGAAGCTGACCTCGCGCTCCTCACCCGCCGGGACGGGGAACGCGCGCACCTCGTACAGGTCGGTGCCCATGGATCGCAGCAGCGCCGGATCGATCATCCGGCGCACGATCTCCTCGTACAGGCGGGTGGCCTCATCCGCCCCCAGGAGCTTGCCCTCGAGCGTCTCCGGACCGCCGGACAGCACGAGATCGGTCACGGAGCTGCCGGGTGGCACGGGGAACACGATGCGACCCTCGGCGGGCACGGCGGTGTCCAGCGCGATGTCCGCGGGGTTGCTGAGCGAGAAGCGATAGCGGGTGGAGACGACGCCGTCGGTGACGTCGATGCTCGCCTTCAGCGCATCGAGACGGGCCACCTCGCCGGCGGGACGCCAGCAGTCGATGTCGCAGGGATCGACGGGACCGGGCCCCTCCTGGGCGAGGGCCGCGGCGGGTGCCGTGAGCAGGAACGTCGCCGCCAAGAGGGTCGGCAGCACGGAGATACGACGCATGGGTGCCTCCTGTGTGGGTCGGCCCCAGACGCTCCCTCGTGCATCGCGGTTCCACGCCGGTCCGTGGCGACCGGGGGCGTCAGCGCAGGATCGGCTTGATCCAGGTCGGGCGGGGCGGCGCTTCGCCCGCTCGGAGCATCGCGCGCCACGCCTCGTCCGTGAGGCGGTCGGAGGCGGGCTGGTGGAACTCGTAGTACGAGTAGACGCCGCCCGTCGCGACGTGGAAGCGGCCCTCGTCATCGGGCACCAGCACCAGGATCTCATCGACGTGGCCGGTGCCGATCTCGACGACGCTGATCGTGCCGGTCTTCCGGTCGCGGCCGCTGGCGATGTCCGCGATGACGGCCGCCATCTCGTCCATCTCCGGCAGCGTCCCCTCCGGCAGGTCCGACGTCCGCCACCAGAAGCTCTCGAGCGTGCCGCCGATGTCCAGCAGGCGCTGGTTGTCGGACTTCGTGATCGGTCGACCGGCCAGCTCGTCGGTCGCGACGCGCGCCAGGAAGCCCGCCAGGTCGCTGAAGTCGGCCAGCAGGTCGTCGAGTGCCGCACCCGTCAGCTTGCGCGCCGAGAGACCCTGCCGCGCCAGGTCGGCCATGGCCTGGAGCCGCGCGAACGGCACGGGGTCGGGCTCCACCCAGTTGCGCGCCGTCTTCGGGGGCCCGGCATCCCCCATCTCGCCGACCGCCTGCTTCGTGTACAGGATCGTGTCGTGCTTCAGCTCGGCGTAGGACCCGAAGCCCGACTGGTGGTCCTTCGCGACCCACGCGTCCGTGCGCATGAAGTCCGGGAACGCGTCGCCGTGCGGCAGCCACATCGGTTCGATGGCGGCGAGCCACGCGTCGTAGACGGTGCCTCCCCAGGCCTCGTCCGGACGATCTGCGATGGCCGTCCGCATCGCGTCCATCTGTTCCGGATAGTTCTGGTACGCGGTCTCGCCGGCCCGCTCCTGGACCGCGTATGCGAAGTCCGAGCCGAATGCCGCGGCGAGGTCGAGCGGCGACGGCAGCAGGCGCGGCTCATCCAGCGTGCCCACGTGGGGCGCCAGCAGCTGGTCCAGGACGTAGGAATCGATGACGAACCGGGTCCCCATCAGGCGGACCGCCGGCCGCTCCTGGTCGATGAGCACGGGCCGGCGGGTGGTCAGCTCCGACGCGATGGCCCCGATCGCGGCGTCATCGGCGAGGGCCGTGGGGTCCGCCATGGCCCCGGGGACCGCGGCGTCGATCGCGGCCGCCAGCTCGAACGGGGTGTAGTCGTCGGCGAGTCCGACCAGGAAGGCCGTCGGCTCGTAGATGTCGCGCCACGCGGCCTCCAGCTCCGGGTGCCCCACGAGCGTGCGCGCTGCGAGCGCCGCCATCCGGAGGCCCGCCGTGTCCGCACGGCTGAGGTCGTTCTGGAGCGCGCCCGGCAGCGCGAACGCGGTCTGGCCCAGCACGGACATCCCGAGGAAGTAGCTCTTGAGCGCCTTGGTCCGGGTGTAGTGGCCGCGCGGGGCGTACAGCGAGTAGTCGATGTCGGTGCCCAGGAGCGGTGACCGCTCGAGCGCGTCGTGCGCCGCGATGAGCGCCAGCTCGGCGGTCGCCTCCGGGGTGAGGGCTCCCACCGGCAGCTTCAGCTGGGTGCCAGCCACCTGGAGCAGGCCCACCACGCGTGCGGCCGGGTCCGCGAGCGGTGTCCCGGCAAGGTCGTCCGCCTGGGTCTGGGCGTTCGCGAGCATGCCCTTCACGAGCGACTTCAACAGCGGCAGCAGCCGCTTCGTCTCGACGGTCCGGAGGACCTTGTCGAACACGAGATGCCAGGTGTTGTAGGCCGCATCCGTGGTCATGAACACGGGCGTGCCGGTGTAGGCGTTGCCCTCATACGCCATGTTGAAGCGAGGCAGGTCCGACGCCACGATCACGAAGCCGTTGCGCAGCAGCGTCCGCCGCACCTTGGGGTCCCTGAGCAGCCGCTGCACGTCCGATCCGACGGCGACGCCCTGAAGCGAGGTGGGTGTCGCGGGGCCCTGGTAGGCCTGGGCGTCGGTGAGCGGCGGGACCAGCTCATACGTGCCGAATGCGGAGGTCCCGGCGGGCAGGGAGAGCCCCGAGGCCTGCGGCGCGGCCGACGGGTCGGGCGCCTGGTCGGTCGATGGAGAGGTCGACGGGTCGGCGGCGATGGCCGGGGTGGCCATCATGACCGCCAGGACGCAGGCCAGCCCGGACATGCGTGCGCGTGATCCCATGATGCTCAGCCCCTTTCGATGATGGCGGCGTCCGGCCGCCCGTCTCGGTCGATGTCGATGCAGGTGGGACGCCCGGCACCGGGCAGCTCCGGGAGTGGCAGGAACCCGAATCCCTGCCATGCCCAGGCGGTCGCGGCGACGACCGCCGACCGACGCAGGGTGGAGTAGGTGACCGCGAGCGCGCCCGTGCACGCGGCCAGGCGATGGACCGGCCGCACCAGGGTGCCCGCGACCCAGATCGACGACAGGTCGTCCGGCCGGAACAGGCCCACGTGCGCGCTCATGCCTCGTGCGTCCACCCACGCCCGCCGGGGGCGCGAGGCGTTCAGCAGCGTCCGCTGGAAGGGGCGCCGGAAGGACAGCGCGAGGTCCGGCCTGCCGTCGCCGGTGACATCGCCCAGCGACAGGTCGACCAGACGCTTCAGGCGCGACACCGGGGAGCCGGTGACGCGCGCCCGGAGGCCCGCGAGGTCCGGTCGCGGTCGGGGGTCGGGGACCGTCACGGGTGCCGCCGCCGCGGTCGGGACCGTGCTCAGCGTGTCGAGAGCGAGCGACCACCAGGCGCCCTCGAGCATGACCGCGTCGACCCCCCGATCGGGCAGGCGCCAGGCGGGGAGCCTCAGCTCGTCCGGGCTGGGGGTCAGGTCGCCGATCCGCCACGCGGTGACGCCCTCGGGGCCGCCGAGGATCTCCACGATCGTGACGTGACCGACGGCATCCCGGCCGGGGTCGGGGAGAGCGGCGACCTCCACCGAGAACGGGAGACCCTCGGCCGTGTCCACGCGGAGCGTCGTGCTCGTCGCCGCTCCCTGGGTCTGGGATTCGGCGACGATGTGGAACGGACCGGCGGTCCGGCCGGTGGCACCGGGCGGCAGCACGGTGATGGTGGCGACCGGATCGGCCAGGCGCAGGCGTGCGGTGAGGCCCGCGAGGCCGGGATCATCTGGGGCCGCGCTCGTGCCGGGGAGCGCGATGAGCAGGCGGATCGCTGGCACGGTCGCCACCTGGCTGGCGGACGGCGTCGCCTCCGGCCCCGCGGGCCGGGTCGCCTCCGGCCCGGCTTCCTGCCCGGCGGCGGCGTGCGCAGGGAACGGAGAAGGCCACCCTCCCGCGAGCGATGTCGCCAGGGCGAGAACCACGACGACCGCTCGCGCGTGCCGCATGCGTCCAGTGTAGTCCCGGCGTCATCGAGACCGAGCCGGGCCATCCGCGCGGTCAGCCCCGACGGTAGCTCACGGGTCCCGGGTGGCGGCGTCCCCAGCCCACGCGCAGGAGTATGACCGCCCACATGCGGTAGGGCCGCCATGCCTCGCTGATGCGCTCGATGCCCGCCGGACCCGCGTCGGGCAGGTCGTACAGGTCGCGGATGGCCTCGCGGCTGATCTCGTCGGCATCGGGGATCCCGTCGGCCACGCCGCAGCCGCGGTAGAACACCGCGTTCGCCGTGAAGGGGCCCACGCCGGGAAGCGTCTGGAGCTCCCGGATGGCGACCTGGGGCCCCAGGGAGCGCAGTCGGTCGGTGTCCAGTCGTCCGTCCAGCGCCGCATGGCCGAGGCTGTGGAGTCGCTGGACCTTCTCGACGGTCAGACCGCGCACCGCGCCGAGCTCCAGCAGCCGGGCGGGGCGCGGGAATGCCGCATGTTCCACGCCGCTGACCGTGGGACGGTCTCCCAGGTGCGCCGAGAGATCCCGCTTGATCGCCGCGGTCTGCCGGCGCGAGATGCGGTGGCCGATCACGAAGGATGCCGCCGCCTCGTACGCGGAGTAGAAGCAGACGGGACGCAGGAACCGGTGCTCCCGCTGGAGCGCGCCGATGACGGGGTCCCGCTCGCCGACCCGGGGCCACCCCGATCCGTCATGATCCAGGGAGAGCGACCTGGCGGCCTGGTGGAGCGCCGGATCGCGGAGTTCCGTCGGGGCGTCGGTGCGTCCGCGGATGGTGCCGTCGGCGTCCTGCCACAGCTCCAGCGCCACGCTCTCATCGGTGCCCTCCACCGGGAACGCGAGCGTCATCGACGCGGCGCCCACGCCACCCCCGCCGATGCCCGCCGGGAAGCTGCCTGCGAATTCCATCGCCGCGGCGAGGCTGAACGGGCCGCGGGGCACGATCTGGAGGTCGGTCATGGTGGGTCAGTCTGGGGCCTGGGGCGCGCGGGCGGCGTCGCGCGTCGTGGTCCCTGGGCGGGTCCCACGCGGACCGGCGACGAACACCGCGGGGAGTTCGCCCAGGATCTCGTCCAGCAATGGGTCCACGAGCCGGGGCACGCACGAGGACATGCCTCGCGCGATCCCACGCTGACACGCTCCAGGATGTCGCTGTGACGCATCTCGTGATGTCGCTCATGCACAGGCACTGACGTCCCCTCACGCCCCTGAGGCGTGACTTACAGCGGTCCCGGAACCCCCCCATACTGCGCCGATGTCCGACGCCGACGCCGCCGCCCGCACCGCCCGTCGCGGCGTCCTGGAGGTCCTCGGCGCTGCCGTGCTGTTCGGCACGACGGGCACCGCGGCGTCGTTCGCACCCGCGTCCGCGGGGGCCGTCTCGATCGGATCCGCGCGGCTGGTCATCGGTGGGCTCGCGCTCCTCGCGGCGCTGCCCCGGCTGGGCGGCCGCCGCGCGTGGGTCGTGGCGTCGTGGCGCACGCCGGTCGGGCTCACGGCCGGGCTGACGACCGCGCTCTACCAGCTCGCGTTCTTCGCGGGCGTGTCGCTCGCCGGGGTCGCCCTGGGGACGCTCATCACGATCGGCAGCGGGCCGATCCTCGTGGGGCTGTTGTCGTGGGCGTTCCTGGGTGAGCGACCGGCGGGCGCGTGGTGGCTCTCGACGCTCGTCTGCATCACCGGGCTGCTGTTGCTGACCCTGGATGGGTCCAGCCAGTCCGGGGGCGCCGTGGGTGGTCTGGCATTGGCGCTCGCGGCTGGGGCGGCCTATGCCGCCTACACCGTGGCGGCGAAACACCTGATGCGCACGGGCGCCACGGCGTCGGAGGCGATGGCCACCGCCTTCGGGCTGGGCGCCGTGGTCCTGGTGCCGGTGCTGCTCGTGTCGGGCGTGGCCTGGCTGGCGACGCCGAACGGCATGGTCGTCGCGCTCTGGCTGGGCCTGGGCACCCTCGCCGTGGCGTACGTGCTGTTCGGGCAGGGTCTGCGGGTGCTGCCCGCGGGACCCGTGGCCACGCTGGTGCTGGCGGAGCCGCTCGTGGCCACGCTCCTGGGTGTGGGCCTGCTGGGCGAGTCGCTCGGGCCGACCGGGTGGGCCGGTGCAGCGCTCGTCGCCGCCGGGCTGGGCCTCCAGGGGACGGTCTCGGTCCGGGCCGGCCGCCCGGCGCATTGACCGAACCGGGTGGTGCCGCTACCGCTGTGCGGAGGTCCGGTACCAGCGGCGACGGGGGTCACGCGGACCGGTGCCGACGGCGATGAGATCGAGCGTCCTGCTCTTGGGCGTGTGGAGCAGTGCGTCGACCGTCATGCTGCGAGATCTACTGCGAAGTCAGGGTTCGCGGACGGCTTCGCAGTCGTGCCCGGCGGGGTCGGGTCAGCCGTCGCTGCCCGCCAGCAGGCGCTCGAAGGAGACGACGTCCCCGAACTCGTCCGTGGGGACGCGGGGCACGCGCCCAGCCACGGCAGCGGCGAGTTCACCGGCAGCTCGCTCGATCCGGCGTGCCAGCGGGCCAGCCTCGTCGGGATCGCCCCAGTCGTCGGTCGCCGCGAAGACGCCGGTGGGCATCACCGCGGCGCCGAGGTAGGCGAACAGCGGGCGCATCGCGTGGTCCAGGGCGAGCGAGTGCCGCGCGCTGCCGCCCGTGGCCGCGACGAGGACCGGCATGCCACCAAGCGCGTCGCGCTCCAGGATGTCCACGAACGTCTTGAACAGGCCGCTGTAGGACGCGCTGAAGATGGGCGTCACCGCGACCAGGCCGTCCGATCCGGCGATCGCCTCGATGGCCGCCCCGATGCGCGGGCTGGGGAACCCGGTCAGGAGATGGTTGACCAGGTCCTGGGCGTGGTCTCGGGCCTCCAGCACCGTGAGCTCCGTCTCGAAGCCCCGCTCCCGGAGCGCCGCGACGGTGGTCGCGGTGAGGCGGTCGGCGAGCAGGCGGGTCGCGGACGGCTGGCTGATGCCGGCCGTGACGACCGCGAGGCGGCGCGTGTCCATGGCGGTCAGGCTGCCGTGGGCGTCGAGGCGGACGGCCCGGTCGCCACCGTCGGGCTGACGACCACGCCGGCCGCCTTCGCGGCCTCGGCAGACCGCGCGACCGCCAGCAAGGACGCATGCGTCGGCGCATCCGGGATGCCGGGTGCCCGCATCGCGGCGAACTCCCTGCGCAGCACCGGCACGACCAGCTCGCCCAGCATCTCGATCTGCTCCAGGACCACGGGCAGCGGCAGCCCCGCATGGTCCATCAGGAACAGCTGGCGCTGGTAGTCGCCGACCACCTCGCGGAAGCCCAGCGTCCGGTCGATGACC
>DAOTUU010000053.1:0-39516 GCA_034436555.1 Chloroflexota bacterium
CGTCCGACCGTGCCGGTCACGAACCGGTCGGGGTCATCGAACAGGAAGAATCGACGGGGCATGCTCCCGACTCTAGCCGGTTCGTCCAGCGGACGCCGCCCTGACCGGTCCATGCGGACGGTTCCCGCCGGGTCCGCCTGGTGTGCCGCCGGAGGGACGAGGGGTCGCGCGCACGCGCGCCCAGGGACCTACGATGCGCCGATGCGCGTCGTCCACTCCGCCCTCCACCGCCGCCACGCGTACGACGTGGAGATCCAGCACGGCCGAGCGGTGCCCGCGCTCGAGATCCCGGCGCGCGCGGACGCGATCCGCGACGCGCTCGCGGCGAGCGGCCGGCACGCGCTGACGGGTCCGCGACCCTTCGGCATGGCGCCCCTGGAGGCCGTCCACGACGCGGCCATGCTGCGCTACCTCGAGGGTTGCTGGGAGGCGTGGGCGGCGGAGGGCCGCACCCACCCGATCGTGCCCGAGACCGTGCTGCTCCACGGCTACCGTGAGGGCATGGGCGACGTGCGGGAGCCCGCGACGCCGCTCGGCCGGATCGGCTACTGGTGCTTCGACACCGAGTCGCCCGTCGTGGAGGGCACCTGGCCCGCCGCCCTCGAGGCGGCCGACATCGCGCTCACCGCCGCGCAGGCCGTGCTGGAGGGGGCTCCCGCGGCGTACGGGCTGTGCCGTCCGCCGGGGCACCACGCCGCGCGACGCATGTTCGGTGGCTACTGCTACGTCAACAACGCGGCGGTCGCCGCGCAGTGGCTGACGGCGCGCGGGGGTGGGCGCGTGGGCATCCTGGACGTGGACTACCACCACGGCAACGGCACCCAGCAGGTGTTCTGGGATCGCGCGGACGTGCCGTACGCGTCGCTCCACGGCGATCCAGACAGGGCTTACCCATACTTCAGCGGTCACGCCGACGAGACGGGCGGGGGCGCCGGGGCCGGGTCGACCCTGAACGTCCCCCTGCCCGCCCGGACCGGCGACGATGCCTACCTGGCCCACCTGGAGCGGGTGCTCGACTGGCTGGATGCGCGGACCGACGAGCTGCTGGTGGTGAGCCTGGGCATCGACACGTCCGAGCACGACCTGCTGGGGGATCTCGCCATCACGACGCAGGGCTACCGTCGGTGCGGTGAGCTGGTGGCTGCGACAGGACGGCGGCTCGTCATCCTCCAGGAGGGCGGCTACCACGTGCCCACGCTGGGCGCGAACGTGGTCGCCTGGCTGGATGGCGTCGAGGCGGTCGCGCGCTCATCGGGCGGCGCCGGAAGGACGGGGACACCGGCCTAGAGCTGGCGGCGCAGGCGGTCGATCTCGACCTCCTCCTCGCGGGTCGGGGCGGCGAGGTGCTCCGGCTGCTGGGTCAGGACGGCCTCCGCCTCGATCTCCACGCGCCAGCGTCGGTCGAGCAGGGCGGCGACCACGACCATGGAGCTGGCGGGGCGGACGTCTGCGAACACCTCCCCGTGGGCGGTCCCGACCGCCTCCCAGTCACGCGCATCGGTGAGATACACCCGGGTGCGCACCACGTGCTCGGGCCGGGCGCCCGCCTCCGCGAGGGCCGCGGTGATGATCTCCAGGCAGCGGCGCGCCTGCACGGTCGGATCGGGGTCGCAGGAGCCGTCGGGCCAGACCGGGGCGGTGCCCGCGACGACCACCCGATCGCCCACGCGGACCGCCCGGGAGAAGCCGATTGACCCCTCGTAGGGTGAGCCGGAGCTGATGCGTCGTCGGTCGGACATGGGACTCCTCAGGCGTCGGGTGTGAGCAGGGACATGGCGGTGGACACCGCGCTGATGACGACCGACCCCATGACCGCGGCGGCGATCGTCTCGCCGGTCAGATCCGGGGGGAAGCCGCCGATCGTGATGAGCGGCCGTCCCGCGATCTGGTCGGCCGTCCATGCGACGAACAGCAGCAGGCCCGCGTTCAGGGCGAACGAGAAGAGGCCCAGCGTGACCAGGTTGAGCGGCAGCGAGACGGCGCGCAGGATGGGCCGGAGGTACGCGTTCACGAGGCCGAAGATGAGCGCCAGGACGGCCACCGTGAGCAGGCCCTGGATGGGTGTGCTGCCCGCCCGCAGGTGGATGCCGGGGACGAGGATGGCCGCCGCGATGAGCGATGCGCCGCTGACCACGATGCGCACGAGCATGCGGCGAATGATGCCGGAAGGCGCCCCGCGCCGCGCGTGGGACCTACCCGCCTGCGGAAGGGGGGGACCCACCCTCGACGGTCGTCCCGCTCAGCGCGCCGTCCAGCCCCCGTCGAGCGGGATGGCCGCGCCGGACATCGATGCGGCGGCGTCCGAGCACAGGTAGGCCGCCAGCTCCGCGATCTCCGCGGGCTCGATGAGCCGCCGCACGGCTGCCGGGGCCAGCATCACCTCGTCGATCACCCGGTCCTCCGGCAGGCCATGGGCGATCGCCAGGTCGCCGACCTGGCCCATCACCAGCGGAGTCCGTGTGTAGGCGGGGCAGATCGCGTTGGCCGTGATGCCATGCGGTCCGCCCTCGATCGCGGTCGCCCGCGTGAGGCCGACGAGCCCGTGTTTGGCGGCCGTGTACGCGGACTTGCCGGCGGAGGCCACGAGCCCGTGGATGGAGGACAGGTTCACGATGCGTCCCCAGCGGGCGGCGACCATGCCCGGCCAGCAGCCCCTGGTGAGCAGGAACGGCACGGTCAGCATCAGCTCCACCATCTGTCGCCAGGTGGACTCGTCGAAGTCGGCGATGGGCGCGACGGTCTGGTAGCCCGCTCCGTTCACGAGAATGAGCGGGGATCCCAGGCGCTCCGTGACGGCGGCGACCACCGACGCCGCGGCGCCCGGCTCCAGCAGGTCCGTGACGATCGCGATGCCGCCGATGGCCTGGGCAGCCTCGGCGGCACCCTGCGCGTTCCGGTCCACGATGGCGACCCGCCCGCCACCGGCGGCGAGCCGCCCGGCGATCGCCCGGCCGATGCCGCTGGCGCCTCCGGTGACCAGCGCGACCGTGCCCTCGATGCCCATGCCGGACCTCCCGTGTGGTGCCGCTCCTGGCGTCCGGGCGACCCGATGATCCGCGCGGCGCGACCGTGCGCGGCGGACGCGCCGATCGTGGCGGCTGGTCTCACCCACCTCGGGCGCGCTCGGAGGATACTCCCACCGTGGCGAGCCTGGGCGAGTGGGTGGGGAGATACCTGCCGGTCGGCGCGGTCATCGCGCTGCCGGCCGCGCTGCTGTGGGCGCTGCTCGTGATGCGGCGGCGGGACCGCGGACTCTCCCTGCGCAGGACGGTGCGGGAGGCGGGCGCGGACGTGCTGCTGGCGCTGTCGCTGTTCGCCATCCTGGCGTTGACGGTCCTGCCGGTGCCGCCGTCGGTGGGGCCTGCGAGCGGCGGCAGCCTGATGCCGCTGGAGGACCTGCTGCGCAGTCTTCGACCGGGCATGCCGGCGTACGCGCTGGACCTCGCGGTGGGCAACCTGGTGGCGAACCTGCTGCTGTTCGTTCCCTTCGGCCTCGCGCTCGGGCTGCGATTCCCGGGTGGGCCGCGATGGCGCCTCGTGCTCGTGTGCCTGGTGCTCTCCGCATCGGTGGAGGCGATCCAGCTCGTCTCTCCCATCGGCCGGTCCGCGGACGTGACGGACATCCTCACGAACACCCTGGGTGGCGCGCTGGGTCTCGTCATGGCGCGCGGGCTCGTGACGGTCGTCCGGTCCATCCGGTCGCCGGCGCGCTGAGGCTCAGGGGAGCAGCGAGCGCAGCGCGAGCACGCTGCCCGACAGGCTCACCAGCAGGCCCAGGCCGATTCGGAACGCGACCGGGCTCATGCGCCGATGGAACCGGTAGCCCACGGCCAGGCCACCCAGCACCACCGGCAGGGTCACCAGGAACCGCGCTGCCTGTTCCACCCCGAGCGTCCCGGTGAGCACGAGCGTGGTCACCCGGAAAGTGCTCCAGAACACAGACAGGAACGTGACGCGCGCGCGGAACCGCCCGGGGTCCGATCCCGCGTGCACCAGGTAGATCATCGTGACCGGCCCGGCCATGCCGTAGAGACCGCCCAGCACCCCTGCCGCCGCACCGAACGGCACCGCCCGCCGCATGAGCGTCCGCCCGCTCCAGTGACCCAGGTTGCTGCGGATCATGAGGTAGGTTCCCGCACCCACGAGCACGAGGCCCAGGCCCAGCGACAGCAGCCAGGTGTCGAGTCGTGGCAGCAGCATCGTCGCGCCGATGTTGATGGGCAGGCTCACCGCGAGGAAACGCACCAGGAACGGCTCCGCGCGGACCTGGCCCCGAAGGGTGACCAGGAGCACGAGGCCCGTGACCAGGTCGCCCAGCGCCACCCACAGCAGGCCATCGATGAGCGTCAGGCCGCCGACCAGGCCGAACGCGAGCATGAGCCCGAACAGCGCGTTGAACGCGATGGCGCTCGCGCCGCCGGTGATCCCCCGCACCACATAGGCCAGGAATCCCGCGGCCGCGAGCAGCAGCAGGCCGGTCCCGACATCCACCCAGGCAGTGTGGCGGGTGGGCCGCCCCCCGTGGCAGGTCGGCGGGGGATCGGCCGGACGAAGTGCAGCCAGCGAGGCGATCGCGGCCCGCGACGCTCGTCGAAGGCGAGCTGACGCAGGGACGCCTCATGGCCTCGCACCGTGCTTGACCAGCTTGTCGATGATGGCTAGTCTGGCTGGATGAGGTCCGCGACGGTCACCGAGGCCAAGAACAGCCTGTCCGCGCTCCTGGCACTGGTCAAGGGAGGGGAGTCGGTGACCATCACCGAGCGTGGAATCCCCATCGCCCGCCTGGAGCCCATGGCGGGCGTGGAGGACGCAGATGGGCGCATCGCCCGCCTCGAGCGCGCTGGCATCCTGCGACGGGGCACCGGGACGCTCGACCCGGAGTTCTTCAGCATGCCTCTGCCCGAGGCTGCCGGCGATGGGCCCACGGGATCGGAGATGATCATCGACGAGCGACGGAGCGGTCGGTGAGGTATTGGGATTCGTCGGCGATCATCCCGCAGATCGTGCAGGAGCCGTCGTCTTGGGATGTGATGGCGGAGGTCGCTCGTGATCGGGTGATCGTGACCTGGTGGGCGTCCCGGATCGAGTGTGGATCCGCGGTGGCGCGCCTTCGCCGTGAGGGCCGGATCTCCGCATCGGGGAACGACACCGCTCGGATCCGGCTGCGCCTGCTGCACCAGGCATGGCAGGAGGTTGGTGCCACGGAGGACCTGCGCCTGGCCGCCATGCGCCTGCTGCGCACGCACCCCCTGCGCACCGGGGACGCGCTCCAGCTTGCGGCGGCGATCGTGGCCTCGGAGGATCGCCCCGGATCACTGCCGTTCGTGACCCTGGATGATCGGCTCGCAGAGGCCGCCGACATCGAGGGGTTCCCGGTCATCCGTCCCGGGCGGGCCTGAATCGGCTCGGGCGCCAGCGCCGCCCGACGCGGCGTCCCGCGCGTCCGCCTCGATCGCCAGAGGCGCTCAGTCGAGCAGGTCCAGCAGCGACGGCACCATGTGGTGCGCGCCCTCCAACCCGTCGGTCACCTCGGAAGGGACGGCGATGACCGTCAGCCCGGCCGCCCGGGCCGCCGCGATGCCGGTGGGCGAGTCCTCGATCGCCACGGCCGCGGCAGGATCGAGCCCCAGCGAGCGACATGCCGCGAGATAGATGTCCGGCGCGGGCTTGGCTGCCCCAGACTCCGTGGTGCTGACGGAGTCCAGCCAGGGTGCGAGGCCGGACGCGTCCAGCGCGATGTCCACCAGCTCCGCGATGGTGTTCGTGGCGAGACCCACGGGCACGCGGCCGCGGAGCGAGCGGAGGAGCGCCTCGGCGCCCGGTCGCTGCGGCACGCCCTCGCGGAACGTGGCGGCCACGATGGCGCGGTACTCCAGCCGGACCTCGTCCTCGCGGGAGGGGTCCATGCCCAGGCGACTGGTGAGATAGCGTGCCGTGAATCGCTCGTCCCGTCCGAACACCGCCACGTGGTCCCGGTGCTCGAAGGCCGTGCCGTGCCGTGCGAACATCCGCTGCTTGGCCACCAGCCACAGCGGCTCGGTGTCCACGAGCGTGCCGTCCATGTCCACGAGCACCCCGGTGAACGGCCCCGGGAGCGTGATCGATGACGTCGTCTGCATCACGCCCGAGGCTACCATCGCCTCGCCCGGATGGTCACGCGGGCAGCTCCCGGAGCACCTCGCGCGCCAGCTCCAGCGTCCGGTCGATGTCCGCGTCGGTGTGCGCCGCGCTGACGTGGTTGCGCTTGAGCGCCGTGGGCACCATGAACACGCCCCGTTCGGCCATCGTGCGCCGGAACCACAGGTCGCGGGCGGTGTCGTTCGCCAGCAGATCCTCGAAGCGGGTCGTGGGGCCGTCGAAGAAGTAGGGCACGAACACCGACCCGAAGCGCACCACGGTCATGGGGATGCCCAGCTCGCGAGCGATGGCCGAGATGCCATCGGCCGCCCGCTCCGCCAACCGGAACGTGTGCGCATGGACCGACCCATCCTCGAGCGCCGCGATCGTGGCGAGGCTCGCGGCCACCGACGCGGGGTGCCCGTTGTACGTGCCCGCGAACATCACACCGCCGCCGGGCGCGAAGCGGTCCATGTACTCCGACTGCCCCACGAGCGCCGCGATCGGGAAGCCGTTGGCCATCGCCTTGGCGAACGTGGTCAGGTCGGGCGTCACGCCTGCCAGCCGCTGGTAGCCACCCAGGTCGTGGCGGAAGCCGGTGATGACCTCGTCGAACACGAGCACCGCGCCGTACCGGGTGGCCAGCTCCCGGAGGCGCGCGAGGAAGCCCGGCTGGGGCAGCACCACCCCGATGTTGTGGGGGATGACCTCCACCACGATCGCGGCGATGCCCTCCGGGTGCGTGGTCAGGGCACGCTCCACCGCGTCCGCGTCGTTGAAGGGCACGATGACGGTCTGGTCCAGCGTCGACTGGAGCATCCCCGCGGACAGCGGGTCCTGGCGGCCCAGTCGCTCGGCCGGGGTGATGACGTTGAGCGCCACCGCGTCGTGCCAACCGTGGTACGTGCCCTGGAACTTGATCACCGCCGACCGTCCGGTGACGGCGCGGGCGAGGCGGAGCGCCGCGAACGTGGCCTCGGAGCCCGAGTTCGTGAGCATCACCCGCTCCGCGGAGGGGACATGCCGGGCGATGGTCTCGGCCAGGTCCACCTCCAGCTCGGTGACGCCGGCGCCGATGATGTCCACGCGTGCCATCGCGGCGGTCACCGCCGCGTTCACGGTCGGCTCGCAATGCCCCAGGATGATCGGTCCGAACGCCGCGTGGTAGTCCAGCAGCCGTCGGCCGTCGGCGTCCGTGAGGTACGCGCCGGATGCCTCGGCGATCACGAACGGCCAGGGCATGACCCGGTTGACGGAGTTGACGCCACCGGGGATGACCGCCCTCGCGCGATCGACGAGCGCCTGGGAACGGGTGACCGTCTGCACGGGAGCGCCTCCGGGACTGCTGGTGGGGAGTCCATGGTAGTCGACCCGACCGCCCCGACCGCCGGACCGACCGACCCGATGGGCCAGACCGACCTGCCGATGGGCCAGGCCGACCTGCCGATGGGCCAGGCCGACCTGCCGACGGACCAACCCGGCGCGACCCCGTCTCCAGGCGTCGCCGTCAGCCTCCCGGCCCGAGGGCCGACAGGGCGGGATGGAGCGACCGGGTGCCCGGGTCGAGCCGGCCCTCCGCGAGATTGCGCGCGGCGCGCACCAGGTGGGTCAGCAGGATGGCGTTCGTGAGCGGGCCCACGCCGCCCGGCACCGGGGTGATCGCGGAACAGACCGCCGCCGCCGACGCGAAGTCCACGTCCCCCACCAGCCGGCCGTCCACCACGTTGATGCCCACGTCCACGACCACCGCGCCGGGCCTGAGCATGGCGCCCGTGATCAGTCCCGGACGTCCCACCGCGACGATCACGACGTCCGCCGCGCGCAGCTCCGCCGCCAGGTCCGGCGTCCGTGAGTGGCACACCGTGACGGTGCACTGTTCGCGCAGCAGCAGCAGCGCCGCGGGCTTGCCCACGACGTTGGAGCGCCCCACCACGACCGCACGCCGTCCGGCGAGCGGGATGTCGCTGCGCTTCAGCAGTTCCACGGCGGCGTGGGCCGTGGCGGGCAGGAACCCCTCGTAGCCCAGCGCCAGGAGGCCGGCGTTCAGGGGGTGGATGCCGTCGATGTCGCGCGCCGGATCGAGCGCGTCGATGACCGAGCGCAGCGAGATGGTCGCCGGCAGGGGCTGCTGCACGATGATGCCCGCCACCTGCGGGTCGCGCGAGAGCGAGCGCAGCGCGGCACCCATCTGGTCGGCCGAGCAGTCCTCCGGCAGCTCCACGAGGCGATCCTGGACGCCCACCAGCCGGCAGCCGTCGAGGATCTTGTGGAGGTACACCGTGGACGGCGCGTCGCGCCCCGCGATGACCACCGCGAGCGCCGGCGCGTACCCGTGTCGAGCACGGAACGCCGACACGTCCGCGGCCACCGTGGCCCGGACCTGCGCCGCGGCCTCGCCGCCGCGTAGCAGTCGGGCGCCCGAGCCCGCGTGTGCCGCGGCGCTCACCATCAGCGGTCGAAGGGACCGCGCGCCGGGAGCCCCTCGACGTACACGGTCTTGGTCTGGGTGTAGAACTCCGCGGCCGCCCTGCCCTGCTCCCGCGACCAGGAGGATGATCCCTTCATGCCCCCGAACGGCACGTGGGGCTCCGCGCCGGCGGTCTCGCCGTTGACGTGGACGATGCCCACGCGCGCCGTGGCGATGAACGTCTCAGCGGTCGCCAGGTCGCGCGTGAAGATCGCGCCCGACAGTCCATGGGCCACCGCGTTGTGGAGCCGCATCGCCTCGTCGAGGTCCACCGCGGACACGAGGCCCACCACCGGCCCGAACACCTCCTCGTGGAAGATGCGCATGGCCGGGGTCACCTCGTCCAGGACGGTCGCCGGGTGGAACGCGCCGCGACCAGGGACCGTCCCCTGGTGCACCATGCGGGCTCCCTCGCGGGTGGCGGCGCTCACCATCTCGGCGATGCGCGTCCGGGCGGCTTCGTCGATCACCGGGCCGAGGGTGGTGGCCCCGTCCGTGGGGTCGCCCGCGCGGAGCCTGCCGACGCGCTCCACGATCGCCTCGCGGAGGGGGCCCGCGACATCGCCCACGGCGATCACGCGGCTGGTGGCGGTGCACTTCTCACCCGCCGACGCCATCGCCCCGCGCACGATCATCTCGGCGGCGCGCGCGAGGTCCGCGTCCGGCGCCACGATGACCGCGTTCTTGCCGCCCAGCTCCAGCTGGACCTTCGCGTGCCGCGCGACCGCCTCCGCCTGGAGACGACGGCCCACCGCCTCCGACCCGGTGAAGCTCACCGCGTCCGCGGCCCCGGACGCGATCCAGCCCTGCGTGACGGAGGCGCCGTCGGCGAACACCATGCTGATGACACCCGGCGGCAGCCCGGCATCGACGAGCGCGGCCACCAGATGATTCGCGGTCAGCGGGGTGGCCGTCGCGGGCTTGAACAGCACCGTGTTCCCGCACGCCAGCGCCGGTGCGATCTTCCAGGCGGGGATCGCGATGGGGAAGTTCCAGGGCGTGATCGCGGCGACCACGCCCACCGGTCCCCGCTGCGTGAACAGGCGGGTGCCGGGCACGGCGGAGGCGTAGACCTCGCCGATCGGCTCGCTCGTCCGGCCCGCGTGGTAGCGCAGGATGGCGGCGGCGCGGCGCGTCTCGCCGATGCCCTCAGCGAGCGTCTTGCCCTCCTCGCGCGCGAGGTCCCGACCGACCCGCTCCGCCCGCTCGGAGAGCAGCTGCGCCGCCCGGAACAGGATCTCGCCGCGCGCGGGCGCCGGGAGAGCGGCCCATGCGGGCAGCGATTCCCTCGCCGCGGCCGCCGCCGCCGCGAGGTGTCCGGCCGTGCCGTGAGACACGAGCGCGATGACCTCGTCGGGGTCGGCCGGGTTGCGGTCCTCGGCGCCGGGGGTCTCCGCGACCCATTCATCGCCGATGCGGTGGGCGAGCAGTGGTGCAGTCATGATGCCGTCGATGCTACCCGTGTCCGATCCTGCGGACACGCGCGTGGACGTTCGCCGTGAGCCCTCGGATGCCCATCGTCCATGGCGGCAGCTCGTCGCACCAGCCCACCTCGTTCTCCAGCGCCCCCAGCCGCGGGTTCGCGATGCGCACCACGTCGCCCGCATGATGCGTGAAGCCGCGTCCCGGCTCATCGCGGTCCGCCGTGGGCACGAACATCGTGCCCAGGAAGAGGGCCAGTCCATCGGGGTACTGGTGGGTGGCGCCCATGGCCTGCGCCACGAGCGACCGCGGGTCACGGCTGATGCGCGACAGACGGTTGGCGCCGCCGGTCACGAATCCGTCCCTGCCGCGCACCTCGACGGTCACGTCGGTGGCCATCAGATCGTCCAGCGTGAAGCGCTCGTCCCACAGCCGGATGAAGGGTCCGATGGCGCAGGACGCGTTGTTGTCCTTGGCCTCCGGCAGCAGCAGCGCGGACCGCCCCTCGAAGTCGCGCAGGTTGACGTCGTTGCCCAGCGCCGCGCCCCGGATGCGCCCGCCGCTGTCCACGGCCAGCACCACCTCCGGCTCCGGGTTGTTCCAGGCGGACTCGCGCCGGATGCCGACGCGCTCGCCGTGGCCCACCGAGCCGAGCACGGGCGTCTTGGTGAAGATCTCCGCGTCCGGTCCGATGCCGACCTCCAGGTACTGCGACCAGAGACCGGACGCGATCAACTCTCGCTTGAGGGCCATGGCACCCTCGGACCCCGGCACGATGGCGCCCAGGTCGGCGCCGATCGCGTCCGTCACGCGCGCCCGCAGCTCGCGCGCCCGGCCTGCATCCCCGCGGGCGCCCTCCTCGATGACCCGCTCGATGAGGCTCTCCGCGAACGTCACGCCGCACGCCCGGATCACCTGCAGGTCGAACGGCGCGAGCAGCGCCACCCGATCGGGGTGCCGCGCGTCCGCGGACGACCCTGCGAGCAGCTCCTCGAGACCGGCGACCCGCACCAGGTCGGGGCGTCGCAGCAGGTCGGTGAGGTCATCTCGGTCCAGCAGGTCGGACACCGTGGGGCCATGCGCCAGCAGGTCGAACACGCCGTCGGGCCGGATGGCGACGGGCGTGGGGCCCCCGATTCCCGCGGCGTCACGCTCCGCGGGCAGCTGCACCCGGGCCAGAAGGAGCCCCGAGAGCGGGCCTCCCGGCGCCGCCCAGCCGTCGAGGTCGCGGATCAGGTCGGCCATCTCGTCCGGTCGGGCCGTCTCGTGGTCGGTCGTCGGGTGCCCATCGCGATGGAGTGTGGCCGCTCCGCCGAGACCGCGTCAAACCGCGGACGGTACGCTCAGGTCGTGGAGCCACCGAACGCCAGCCGTTCCGCACTCGCCCAGATCCCCGCCGGACCGCGGACACGGTTCGCGCCCGCCCCCACGGGCTTCCTCCACCTGGGTCACCTGGTCAACGCCGTCCTCGTCTGGGGGACCGCCCGCGCCCGGTCCGGCACCGTCGTGCTGCGCGTGGAGGACCACGATCGACAGCGCTCTCGTCTGACGTGGGAGGCCGCGCTCCTGGACGACCTGGAGCGTCTCGGGCTGCTGCCGGATGAGCCGTCGCTGGGGGCGTTCCGGACCGGCCGCACGCCGTACCGCCAGTCGGATGTGCCCGATCGGTACGCGGGTGCGCTGGCTGTCCTCCAGGAGCGCGGCCTGGCGTACCACTGCGCCTGCGCCCGCTCGCGGTTCGCGACCTGGGCGACGGTGCACGGCCGTCCCTGGAGCGGGCCGGGTTGCCCAGGGGGGTGTGCCGAGCGCGGTCTGCCGGGGGATGCGCCGGGCACCGGCCTGCGGATCGCGGTGGGGGAGGGCGTCGAGGGCTGGGACGACCTGCTCGTGGGACCGCGCGCCGGGACGCCGTCCGCCGACGGGGACCCCCTGGTCCGCGACCGGTCGGGCAACTGGACGTATGCCTGGTGCGTGGTCGTGGACGACCTGGAGCAGGGCATCGACCTGGTGATCCGGGGCGTCGACCTGCTGGAGGCGACCCCGGTGCAGCTGCGGCTGGCCCGGCTGCTCAGCGGCGCGGCACACCCGGCGCGGTTCCTGCACCACCCGCTGGTGCTCCGCTCGGACGGATCGAAGCTGTCCAAGGCCGATGGTGCCACGTCGGTGCGGGACCTCCTGGACGCGGGGGCGGACCGCGACCGGCTGCTGGCTGACGCCGCGCGCGCCGCCGGTCTGGAGGGGGTGCCCGAGCGCATCGCGCCCGAACGCCTGGGCGACCTCGTCGCATCCGGGCTCGGCTGACGCGGCCTCCGCCCGGGCCATCCGCTGGTGTGCGTCGCCCGTGGACGGGTCGGAGGCCGCACCGGCGGCGCCGCGGACGCCCGGCGGCGCCGAGGCCGCCCAGCGGCCATGATCGACGAGATCGCGACGCGGCCCGTCGATTCGGGCCGCCCAATGGCCCGAATGGGGGCGTCCCGTCGGGATGGTCCGCCCGGCGGCCCGAATCGCACGCAGAGCGCATGCGACCTTCTCGCGATGGCCGCTCACCGGCCGATCAACCGGTGAGCGCTCGACCCCCGCGACGACCGCGCTCGACCGCGCTCGACCGCGCGACGACCGCGCGACGACCGCGCGCCGACCCCCGCTCGACCGCGCGCCGACCCCCGCGACGACCGCGCTCGACCGCGCGACGACCCCCGCGACGACCCCCGCGACGACCGGAGCGACGGACCCGTCGGACGCCTCGCCTACACTTGCGCCGTGATCATGTCGTCGATGCCGCCGGCCGGGGCGCCGGAGGGTGCCGGGCGGGCGCCCAGCCCCCGCATCGCGATGCGCTTCCGGCGCGACGCCCCCTCCCTGCTCAGCCTGCCCTGGACCGTGCCGCTGGAGGCGTGGCCGGAGGCGGGCGTGGCCTTCCTGCACCTGCCGGTCGGTGAGAGTCGGCATGTGGTCCGCTTCGTGTCACTGGATGATGAGGTCGTGGCCATCAAGGAGCTGCCGCTCCGGCCGGGGCAGCGGGAGTACGAGGTCCTCCGCGCGCTCGAGGAGAGGGGCGCCCCCACGGTGCGGGTGGTCGGGCTCGTGGAGCGCCCGGATGAGGACGTGGCGCTGGTCGTCACGGCGTACCTTGCCCGCTCGCTTCAGCTGCGACGACTGTTCCGGAGGCTGCCGGGGGCCGCCCGGCGACACCGCGAGCGGCTGCTGGACGCGATGGCCACCCTCCTCGTGGAGCTCCACCGCAACGGCGTCTTCTGGGGGGACTGCTCGCTCGCCAACACCCTCCTGCTGCGTGACGGCCAGGCCCTGATGGCCCACCTGGTGGATGCGGAGACGAGCGAGGTCCACGATCGGCTCTCGGACGGTCAGCGGAGCCTGGACGTGGACCTCGCGGTGGAGAACGTGGCGGGCGACCTGATCGACCTCGCGATCGCCGAGGGCCGCTCGCTCGATGAGGTCGACGACGACCTGGCCGCCGCGCGCAGCCTGCGCGACCGCTACGAGAATCTGTGGGCTGAGCTGCATCGCACCGACCGGGTGCGGCCCGACGAGCGCTACAAGGTGGAGGCGCGCCTGCGGCGCCTGAACGCCCTCGGGTTCGTGGTGGAGGAGGTGCGGCTCGATCCGACCGGCACGGAGGACGGGGTCGTGACGCGCCTGCGGGTCGCCGTGGGCGACCGACGCTTCCACGCCGAGCGGCTGCTCCGGCTCACCGGCCTGGAGGCCGGGGAGGGACAGGCGACGGTGCTGCTCAACGACATGGCCGCGTGGGCCGGTCTCGCGGGCGGTGACGAGGTCGATGACTCCCCGACGACCGCCTTCTCACCCCTCGCCCTCGCTGCACGGCGCTGGATGCACCAGGTGTTCGAGCCGACCGTCGACCGCCTTCGCCGGGTGCTCGGGCCTGACCTCGACCCGATCCAGGCCTACTGTGACTGGCTCGAGGTGAAGTGGCTGCTGAGCGAGCAGGCGGGCCACGACATCGGTGACCTGGTGGCCATCGAGCACCTGGCTGACCGGTCGTTCCCGGTCGATTCCGCAGCCGCGGTCGCGGTCGCGGAGGAGCCTGCTCGGATCGGACCGGGTGGCGAACCGGTGCCCCTCGAGCGGCCGCCGATCACGGCCTGAAGCTCCGCGGACACGATGACGCCGGGGACGAGACCGCCCCCGGCGCCGCGTGGTGGTGGTGCGGCCGCGATGCCCGCAGTGCGTCGCAGCCGGACCCTCGGATCAGAGCGCGGACTGACCGGCCTCCGGCGACAGCGAGGCGCCCGTCTGCGGGTCGAACAGGTGGACCTTGTCCAGGGGGATCTGGAGCGCGAGCTGGTCGCCCGGGCGGAGCCGGTGTTCGCTGCCGATGACCGCGACGATGTCCAGGCCGCCCGCGTTGACGTGGATGAGCTCCTCGTTGCCCAGGTACTCCACGACGTCCGCGGACCCGTTGAGGGTGCCCGTGGGGCCCGTGGCGGTGAGCGTCAGGTGCTCCGGTCGGATGCCCATCGCGACCGTCCCCGAGGCCGGCAGCCGGCCCTTGAACAGGTCCGGGAGGGGCACCGAGACGGCGCCGTTGGCGAGCGTCACGGCATCGCCCGCGCTCGTGATGTCGAGGTTGATGAAGTTCATCGAGGGCGATCCGATGAACCCCGCCACGAACCGGTTCGCCGGATGGTCGTACAGCGACTGGGGCGTGCCGACCTGCTGGAGGCGCGCCTCCGACATGACCGCGATGCGCTGGCCCATCGTCATCGCCTCGACCTGGTCATGGGTGACGTAGACCGTGGTGACCTTGAGCCGCTGGTGCAGGCGGGCGATCTCGGCGCGGGTCTGCACGCGCAGCTTCGCGTCCAGGTTGGACAGCGGCTCGTCCATCAGGAACACCGCGGGCTCGCGCACGATGGCCCGGCCCAGCGCCACGCGCTGTCGCTGGCCGCCGGAGAGCTCCCGCGGCTTGCGGTTGAGCAGGTTCTCCAGGGACAGCATCGCCGCCGCCTCCTGGACCCGCTTCTCGATCTGGTCCTTGGGCGTCTTGCGCAGCTTCAGGCCGAACGCCAGGTTGTCGCGCACGGTCATGTGCGGGTAGAGCGCGTAGGACTGGAACACCATCGCGATGTCGCGGTCCTTGGGCGGCACGTTGTTGACGACCCGCTCGCCGATGCGCAGGACGCCGTCGGAGATCTCCTCCAGGCCCGCGATCATCCGCAGCGACGTGGTCTTGCCGCAGCCCGACGGCCCCACCAGGACCATGAACTCGCCGTCCTCGATCTGCAGGTTGAGATCGTTGACGGCGACGACCTCGCCGTACTTCTTCCAGACGTGGTCGAACGTGACCGTCGCCATACCCGTACCTCCTCCGGCCGGCAGAGCGCGGGCCACTTGCATCCGCCATCCATGGGTGGATGAGCTGGACGGGCCCCGTACGCGACATCCGGTCGGGCTGGGCTCATGCTAGCAAACCGCGGCGCCGTCACGCGGTCCGGACGGCCGGAATGCGCGGTCCTCCGGAACGTCGCGGGAGCCGGTCTCGGCGATCAGTCCCCCGGGAACGGCGACGGTGCTCCCGACGCGGACAAGCCGCTGAGTGGCGACGACTGCGAAGCCACCCGCCACTCGTCACCGAAGCGAAGGAGCGTGAATCCCACCAACCAGGAGCGTCCGTCGAGGCCGATGAGCGCCACGCGCTCGGTCGCCTCGTTCGCCCCGTAGACCTCCGCCATGCGGTTCATCGCCGCCACGTACCGCTCGTCGTGCTCCTTGTCGGGGATCGGAAACGCGATCTCGCCGATCTGGAGATCGGCGAGGCGGCTCGCGTCCAGCTGTCCCATCAGCGCCTCGGCCCATGCTCTGTCGACCGGGGCGACGATTCCGCCATCGGGGTCGAGATCGGTCAGCAGACCGTAGATGAGCATCCGGGTCTGGCCCAGCAGCCGCGCCGCCTGCTGGGCGCGATTGACCTCCACGAACAGCGCGTCCGTGCCGGGCAGCGGCACCTCCGTCGGGATCCATGCCTTGAATCGGTCGACCCAGGACGCCAGGTCAACCTGCTCGGCCATCGGGTTCACCGCGGACGAGGCGAGGATCTCCGAGACGTCGCCGTCCCTCACCCCCTGAAGATAGCGACGCACGGCATCATCGGGCGTGGCCAGCACCGGCGAGGACCTCGATCCGGCCGCGGCCGGCGAGGGAGAGGCGTCCCGTGCGGCGATCGGCGCCGTGAGGAGCACAAGGGCGAGGGAAGCGGCGACGCCTCCGGCCCAGCCGGTCGAGCGCATCCGTCGCGTGACCGTGCTCATCGCTCCTCCTCCTTCGCCCGATCCCGGGTCGTGGTCACCTGCTGGCCCACCCGCACGGTCCGCTCCTCGCCGGGCGCCAGGACGATCGGCCAGCTGAACAGGAAGGCGGACCCCTGGTGGGTCCGCTCGAAGCCATCCTCCGAGATGGACACCGTGTCGATCGAGGACCACCAGACGTCCGCTGCGGGTGCCACCGACGCGCGCACCGCAAGGCCGATCCAGTCATTGCCGAAGGCGATGGTCTCGACGTCGGCGACCTGGCCCTCGCCGTCGAAGCGCATCCGCTCGCCCGGCCGTGGCTCCGTCCATGCCGATGGGTTGCCGCCCCCGCCCAGCGCGTTCATCGCCCATTCGACGCCCAGTCGGGCGGTGATGGGGGAGGCCGCCAGGTTCGTGATCGACACCTCCATGGCGATGGCGGGTGCGGTGCGTGGGCCGTCGAACAGCAGGCGCTTGCGGACCCGCGCCGGCTGGCCGGCGACATCCCCCTCGCGGACGGTCACGATCTCGCCCTCGCCCACGTGCTCCACCTCGAACGCGCCCGCCACGAAGTCGCCCAGCTCCACGGCCGCGGCGCCCGCGAAGGCCTCGGGCGTGGTGTCGTGCGCAAGCAGGTGCACCAGGCCGCTGCGCCGCTCGTGGGTGTCGTAGCACAGCCTGGCCGACAGACCGGTCTCGCGCACCGTGACGATGTCGTGGATCGATGCCGCGCCGCCGCCGTCCGCCGCGTGGGCCGCCCCGCCGCCGGCCTCGAAGTCGACCAGTCGCTGGTGGTACGCCTCCGGCCGCCGGCGCATCACGGCCGTCAGCGCGTGGCGCACGGCCCGGATGTCCCAGGAGCCGATGCCCGCGCCCTCGGATGGCTTGATGGCGACCACCTGGCCGGGCTGGGCCACAAGCAGCTCGTCGGTGCCGTCGAGGTCCAGGTCGCGCGCCAGGATGCCATCGATGCCGCTGCCGGCGTCACGCGCCTGGCGGTCGGCGGCATCCTCCGCGGCGATGAGGTGCTCGTACGTGGCCAGGCGCATGTGGGCGATGTAGATGCCCCCGAACAGGCCGTGCCAGTAGCAGTCGTTCGACTGGCCCTGGTACAGCTGGTCGATCGCCCGGTCCTGCTCGGGACCGGGGGTCATCGCGTCCACCTTCGCCGACGTGCGCAGCATCTGCTTGTGGAGGTCGTTGATCTCGCGGTACTTCACCTGGAAGTTGCGCCAGAAGCCGCCGCGCATCCAGCGCGCCTCGGGCCGGCCCGCGTCCCGCGCGTCGTGGAGCGCCGCCGCATATGCGCGTCCCTCGTCCGCCGGGAGCGCCCACTCGCCCATCTCAGCGTACGAGCCGGTCGGCAGGTACACCCGGCCCACGGGCGGATGGCCGTCCAGCCAGTCGGACGGCGTGATCGTGGTCAGCCAGGCGTGGTTCTCCTCCAGCGCGGTGAAGAACCGGTCCACCCACTGGCCGCCTCCCCAGCAGTGCTCCCAGGTAGTGGGCCAGGCGCCGAACTTCTCGCCGTCGTCGCCCATCACGCCCACCCGGTCGCCCGCCTCTGTGGCGTGATCGCGGAGGTGACCGATGACGTCCTCCACGCTCCCGAACGGGATCCGGTAGCGCAGTCCCATCTCCGTCCCGAACACGGTCAGGCGCTTGCCCTGGTCGTCGGTGGAGAACGGCGCCCAGAGCCGATCCTCCGGGATGGCCGCCGCGCGGAAGTGCGCGTCGTCGAGGATCGTCCACTCGTAGCCGCCGTCCACGAGGGCGACCGGCAGGTCCGGCTCCCAGACCCGCTCCGCCAGCCAGGCGCCGCGGGGCCGCCGCCCGAACAGCCGCTCCAGCTCCGTGCCCATGCGCCGCAGCTGGCCCACCCGGTCTCGCTCGGGAAGCGAGGCGAGCACCGGCTCATCCCAGCCGCCGCCCACGACCTCGACCTGTCCGCGCGCGACGAGCCCGGCGATGCGCTCGATGAGCTCCGGGCGCTCCGACCGCAGCCACTCCAGGAGGGGCCCCGTGTAGTGGAGCCCCAGGCGCACGCCCGGGTGCCGCTCGAGCGCGTCCACCAGCGGCTGGTAGGCGGCGTCATGGTTCTGGGCGATGACATGGCCGAAGTTGCCGACCGGCTGGTGATTGTGGAGGACCAGGGCGAGCGAGATGCGGGCGGTCATGGCCAACGATTGTAGGCGCGCCGGACGGAGCACGTAAACCGGTTAAGGTGCGGGCGTGGCGCGCTCGGCCGTCCGCTCCTGTCCGACACGGGAGGCGACCATCCGAGTGGCGAACGGCGGGCCCGCGGCAGCTCCTCGGACCCCGTCCGCGTCGTCAGCCGGGCCGGTACGGGACGTAGGCCGGCCACCAGGCGGCCTCGTCGACGACCTGCTCGACGTCTGCGTCCTCCGGCAGGCCGGCGACGCCAGCGGTCATCGCGACGCGCGCGACGGCGACCGCGATGGCGCGGCTGATGCGTCGGAGCGACGAGACGGATGGATAGAGCGCGCCCGAGGCGAGCCGCTCCTCGGTCACCTCCGCCGCCAGCGTCCGCGCGGCTGCCAGGAGCATCGCGTCGGTGACCGTGCGGACCTCGGCCGCGATGGCGCCGAGGCCCAGGCCGGGGAACACCAGGGCGTTGTTCGCCTGGCCCACCTGCCGCGACCCGGACGCCAGGGTGACCGCGGGGAAGGGCGAGCCGGTCGCCACGAGCGCCCGACCCTCGCTCCACGCGAGCACCTGCTCGGGGGTCGCCTCCGCGTTCGCGGTCGGGTTGGACAGCGGCAGGACCACGGGCCGCGCGGTGCCGGCGGCCATCACCGCGATCACCTGGCGGCTGAACGTGCCCGGCACGCCGGTCGTGCCGATGATCGCCTGCGGCCGGACGCGCCGGACGGTCTCCTCGAGGCCCGGCGGGATGCCCGCCTCGGGCGTCAGTCCGTCGGCCAGCGCCATCTCGACCGGCAGCGCCAGCGGTCGCTTCGTCTCATCGAGGTCGGAACGACCCGCGTGCACCAGGCCGCGTGAGTCCACGAGCACGATCGCGCGTCGGACGCCGGCCTCGTCGGCGCCTTCCTCGCGCAGCAGCCGGCCCAGCAGCCGCGCGATCCCGATCCCCGCGGCACCCGCCCCCGCGAGCACGAATCGCCAGGTGGGGAGCGGACGGTCCAGCGTCCGGGCGGCGGCCAGCATGCCGGCGACCACGACCGCGGCGGTCCCCTGGACGTCATCGTTGAACGAGGGGATCCGGTCGCGATACCGGTCCAGGATGCGGAGCGCGTTTGCCTGCTTGAAGTCCTCCCACTGGATGAGGCAGCCCGGCCACACGGTCTCCACGCCCGCCACGAACGCGTCGACCAGCCGGTCATACTCGGCGCCCCGGAGACGGGGAGCGCGATGGCCCACGTACATCGGATCGGCGAGCAGCGTCGCGTTGTCGGTGCCCACGTCGAGCGACACGGGCAGGGTGAGCGCCGGATGGATGCCCGACGCCGCGGTGTAGAGCGCGAGCTTGCCGATCGGGATCGCCATGCCGCCCGCCCCCTGGTCGCCCAGGCCGAGGATCCGCTCATTGTCGGTCACCACGATGAGCCGGACGTCGGTGAACGGTCCGTTGCGGAGGACCTCCGGGATCCGGTCGACATCCTCGGGCGTGATCCAGGTGCCGCGGGTGCGCCGCAGGATGTGGCTGTACTGCTGCACCGCGCGCCCCACCGTGGGCGTGTAGATGACGGGCAGGAACTCCTCCAGGTGGTCCGCGAGCAGGCGATAGAACAGCGTGGCATCGCGATCCTGGAGCGCCGCCAGGCCGATGTAGCGCTCCAGGTCATCGTGCTTCCGGCGGAGATGCTCCAGCTCCAGGCTCACCTGATCCTCGATGCTCATCACCCGGTCGGGGAGGAGGCCCCGGAGGTGGAAGGCGTCGCGCTCCTCGCGGGTGAACGCGAGGCCCTTGGTCAGCAGGCGGGCGCCCAGCAGGGCCGACCCGGACAGCCGGATCGTCGTGGCCCGACCGGCCGCCATGTCGGCGTAGGGATGTGGCAGGGGCCGCATCGTCGCTCGAGGGGCTCAGGGATGGACGCCGTGGGCCGGGCGACCATCGCCTCGGCCCCGTCGGTGCAACCGCTCCAGGCCCCCGATCGCCAGCCACGCGACGATCGCGCCGGCGAGCAACAGGACCGATGTCGCGAGGTCGGTCAGGAGGTGCGGCGCCAGGAGCAGCAGCATCCCGAAGCCGAGCATCAGCAGGCCCGACAGGAGCTTGAGGTCGCGTGCCTCCGACACGCTGACGCCGCGCGAGCCGAGGGTCAGCGTGAACAGCAGGACGATGGCCAGTGCCGGCAGCACGTACGTGACGCAGTAGAGCACGAGGAAAGCGTACGCCGTGAGGTCCGGCAGGTCATGGAGCGTGAGCACGCGCGTGAACACGACCGGGAACCCGCCCGTGCACAGCATCTCGTACAGGTTCACCACCCCCGCGACGAGAACCGTGGCAGGCAGCAGGACCCGCATCGACGCCGCGTCGGAGAGACCATCAGGCGCGTGAAGATGGCCGGCCGCGCGGCCGCCGGGATGGCCAGCGACGGACCCCGCGCGATCCCGAGGTGGTCCTTCAGGTTGAGGAGCGCCGCGGTCACCGCCGCGATGCCCGCGATGACCGTCACGATCCGCAGGCTGCCGAACGCCTGGAACGCGTTCAGCCAGGCCGCCATGAGCGCGAGGTAGATGAGGCCGCTGACCGCGACGAAGGCGCCCCCGATGACCAGCATCCGGCGCCGGTCGCGGGTCGCGGCAAGGACGCTCATCAGGAACAGCAGCACCGACAGGGCACACGGGTTGATGGCGTCGAGACCGCCCAGGGTGACCGCCAGCAACGGCAGCGAGATCGTCGTGGCGTCCAGCTCCCCGACTCCCGGGATCGAGACCAGCGTGTCGGGCGGGAGCGTGGGTGACGGTGTCGCGCCCGGTCCGAGGGCATCCACGAGCGATGCGTGATAGGCCGTGAGCAGCGCCCGCAGCGCGGGCTCTGAACGGGTCTCATCCCAGCCCATGCTGAGGCGGCCGGCCGCCAGGAACGCGGGCACGCCGGTGACCTGTTCCCCCGTCAGCGCCGCGAGTCGCCGCAGCAGGTCGACCTGCGCCTCGACGCCGTCTCCGTCGACCTGGAGCCAGTGCACCTCGAGCCAGTCGAGCTCCTCGTCAAGCGCCTCCACGCGCGGCCGGGCGGCGGCGCAGTGCGGGCAGGTGGAGGAGTAGCCGACCCACAGGTCGACCACGGGCGTCCCGTCGTCGGCGCGATGCCACCACGGCGTGCCCACGTCGGCATCCGTGGCGGACGCGACCGGCGTGCCGACGACGGCCGTCAGGATGAGCAGCAGCACCGCGGCGAGCGCACGGGCCAGGCGCCGGCACGCCGCAGACGGAACGGGGCGCATGACCGGAGCGTGCATGACCCGATCGGATCGCGACAGGGGCGGAGGGGCCGCAGGCCACGGGCCGTTGGTCTCGAGACTCCCGGAACGCCGGGAGCCGGACGGCCCGTCGCGCGGTCGACGGCCCGCGGCGGCCGTGGACGTGCCGGACCCCACACCGTCGCCGATGTCTATCATCAGGTGCCATGGACCGCACCGACCGCCGTGCCAGGCTCACGGGCTGCTACGTCACCGTCCCCACGCAGTTCAAGGATGAGCCGGACCTGCCGGTCAACTTCCAGGGCATCCGCCAGCACGTCCGGTTCCTGCTCGATGGCGGTCTGCGGACGGGCACCGGCCTGCTGCTCGCCGCGGGCGCCGCGGGCGACTTCTCGACGCTCACGTTCGACGAGCGGGTGGCCGTGGCGGAGGTCGTGGTGGAGGCCGCCGACGGGCGCATCCCGGTCGTCATGGGCGCCCAGAGCACCAGCACCCTGGAGCTGGTCCGGCTGGCCCGGGCCGCCGAGCGCATCGGCGCGGAGTTCATCCAGGTCTCGCCCCCGTTCTACTTCGCGCACACCGAGGACGACTTCCTGGAGTACGTCCTCGCGGCCGCCGACGCAGCCGACGTGGGACTCATCATCTACAACACGTACTGGACCTCCACCGGGGTCTCGACCGCGCTCGTGGAGCGTCTGGCGGACGTGCCCAACGTGGTGTCCCTGAAGTGGTCGGCGCCGGAGACCATCCAGCTCGCGTTCGAGGAGGTCGTCCGGGGCCACTCAGGTCGGTTCCAGATCATCGACAACCAGTCGCGCTTCGCGCTGTCCCACATGCTGGGCGCGCGCGCGATCGAGATCCACATCGCCAACCACTGGCCGCAGTGGGCGGTGAGCCTCTGGGAGACCCTGGAGGCGCGCCGCTACCCCGAGGCCCAGGCGATGATCATGGACGTGCTGCTGCCGTACATGCGCCTGTGGGACCGGATGGAGCGGTTCACATCGGGTGACGGTTACCTGGACAAGCTGTGCATGGAGCTGGTCGGGCTGCCGTCGTCGCGCAACCGGCCGCCCACCCGCGACGTCCGCGATCGGTTCCGCGAGGATGCCCGACGGATGCTCCTCGAGACCGGTGTGCCGAACGTCCTCCCCGCATGACCGTGACTGCCGTACGACGGCATCGCGTCGCGGTCGTCGGCCTGGACCACTACCACGTCGCGGGCTGGGTGGAGACGCTGGAGCTGTTCCCGGACCGGCTCGAGATCGTCGCGCTGTATGACCCCGATGCCGAGCGCGCCCGGACGCTGCGGCCCCGATACAGCGACCCCGGTCTCGTGCAGGCGCTGAAGCCCGGGTACCGGGCGCTGCCGGTGGAGAACGACCTGGACGACCTGGTCAGGCGTCACCATCCCGACCTCGCGATCGTGATGCTGCCCAACCGCGATGCGCCCGCGGCGATCGCCCGGCTGGGTGGCGCAGGGGTCCACCTGCTGGTGGACAAGCCTGCGGCACTCACCGCAGATGCGGCTCGCGACGCGTTCGCCGCGGCGCGCGCGGGCGGCGCGCGGGTGGTGGTCGGCCTCACGCGTCGCTATGCCGCCGCCTGGCGCACCGCCCGCACGGCCATCGCCAGCGGCGTGCTGGGCACGCTCCTGGGTGCGGAGGCCGTGTTCGCGGCGTCCACGGTGGCTGTGCGGGGCCCGGACAACCCGCTGTTCGATGCGGCGCTGATGGGTGGCGGCATCCTCTCCTGGCTGGGCATCCACGATCTGGATGCGCTGCTGTGGCTGACCGGCGAGCCTGTGGTGGAGGTGGCTGCCATGACCGCGCGGATGGGGCACCCCGGGCTCGAGGTGGAGGACGTGGCGTCCGTGTCGCTGCGGTTCGCGAGCGGCGCGATCGCGACGCTGGCCCACAGCTTCTCGTTGCCTGCCCGCGGCTATCGCGGGGGGATGGCGCTGCGCGGGACCGCGGCCAGCCTGGAGCTGCCGCCGGACGGGTCGCTCGTCACGGTGCTGCCGGACCCCGCCTCCCCGTTCCTGCGCGAGGATCGCCTCACGTTCCCGGAGGACCGCGTGCCGGGTTACGGCGCGGGTGGGCGGGACGCGGTGGCGGACCTGCTCGCCGCGATCGAGGAGGGGCGCGATCCGGTCGTCACCGGGGACGACCTGGTGCGCGCGCTCGCGCTCGTGGATGCGGCGTACCGGTCCGCGGCGTCCGGATCCACGGTGCGCCCCGGCTGACGGGCGGCGATCCGCCACCTGGCGTGGACATCCGCCACCTGGCGTGGACATCCGCCACCTGGCGTGACCGATCAGGGCGCGGCCGCGGGGGGGGAGCGCCCCTGGCTACCGGTCTCTGGTCGCCCGCATGTCGAACGCGTCCCGGAGTCCGTCACCCACGAAGTTCACGGCCATGACCATGGCGATGATGAACGCCGCGGGCGGCATCCACTGCCAGGGGTAGCGCTCCAGCACCGTGACCGACCGTGCCTGGTTGACCATGTTGCCCCATGACGGCGTGGGCGGCTGGACGCCCAGTCCCAGGTAGCTCAGCCCCGCCTCGAAGATCACGACCGTGGCCACGCCGAACGTGGCGAGGACCACGATGGGCGCCACGATGTTGGGCAGCACGTGCGAACGGATCATCCGCGGACCGGCCACGCCGATCACCTTTGCGGCCTCGATGTAGGTGGCGTTGCGCATCGCCAGCACCTGACCCCGGATGATGCGCGCCCCCGACGCCCAGGTGACCACGCCGATCATCACGATGAGGGTGACGAGGCCAGGCCCCACCATGGTGGCCACCACGAGCAGCAGCAGGATGATCGGGAAGCTGAGCGCCACGTCCACGAAGCGCATGAGGGTGGCGTCGGTCCGGCCGCCCGCGTAGCCCGAGACGACACCCACGACCACGCCGATGATGGTGCTCACCAGGACCGACACAAGCGCCACCAGGAGCGACACGCGACCCCCGACGAGGGTCCGTGCGAGCACGTCCCGGCCCAGCGCGTCGGTTCCCAGCGGGAACGTGACGGTCGTGGCGGTGCCGTCGGGGTTCTCGACGACCTTGGTGGTGCCCGGCGGCTGGTTGGTCCAGCCCATCTTGAGGTTCTGCTGGTACGCGGCCTCCTCGGAGCCGATGAGCGCCAGGACCACGATGACCGTGACGACCGCGAGGCCCAGCAGCGCCAGACGGTGGCGCAGGAACCGGCGGATGGCTCGGCGTCGCGGCGACTCGACCTTGGCGGCGATCGACCCGGTCATCGTCAGGAGCGCCTGATCCGCGGGTCCGCGAACCCATACGCCACGTCCGTCACCAGGTTGGCGAGCAGCACGGCGACCGCGAGGACGATGGTGATGCCCATCACCAGGTAGAAGTCGCGGTCGGCGGTGCCGTCCACCAGCAGCAGCCCCATGCCCGGCCAGGAGAACACCTGCTCGGTGACCACGGCGCCGCCGATCATCTCCGGCAGGGACAGGCCGATGATCGTGATGATCGGGATGAGCGCGTTCCGGAACGCGTGCCGGCCGATGACGATCCGACCGGTGAGGCCCTTGGATCGGGCCGTCGTGACGTAGTCGGACGAGATGACCTCGAGCATGGACGCACGCGTATAGCGCACGAAGATCGCCGCGTATCCGAAGCCCAGGATCAGCGCGGGCAGCGCCAGGTGGCGCACGAAGTCGATGATGTCGAACGGCTTGCCCACGGTCGTCATGCCCGCGATGGGCAGGATCTTGAAGCGGACGCCGAACAGGTACAGGCCGCCCAGGCCCAGCAGGAACGAGGGGATGCTGATGCCCATGAACGTGACCCCGGTGAGCAGGTAGTCCATGCGCGAGTACTGCCGCACGGCGGACAGGACTCCCAGGGGCACGCCCACCATGATGCCCAGGAGGAGCGCGGTGCCCATGAGGATGAACGAGTTCCAGAGGGCCCGGCGGACCTCGTCCGCGATGGCGATGCCGTTGTCCAGGCGGTAGCCCAGGTCGCCCTGGAGCGCCGCCGTCAGCCAGCGCACGTAGCGCACCGGCAGCGGCTGGTCCAGCCCCAGCTTCACCCGGATCGCCTCGATCGCGGCCGGGTTGCTGGCCAGCTCCGGGCGCACGTAGGATGCGGTCAGGTCACCTGGAGCCAGCGCCACGAACGTGAACACGATCAGCGTGATGCCCAGGAGCACGGGCACGCTGATGAGCAGGCGGCGGATGATGAAGGTGCTCATCGTCGCTGGTCCATCCGGCGCACGGAACGAACGGGGGCGGCGCCATGCGGCGCCGCCCCCGGCTCCCGTGAGGGGGTGTCGGGCCTACTCCTCGAAGACCCAGGTCTGGGCGGCGTCGTAGTACGAGCCACCACCCGCGGCCGGGATGAGGATGAGGTTCTTCAGCTTGGGCGTCGCCACGTGGTAGCGCACGCTCTGCCACAGCGGCAGCCACGGCAGGTCATCCACCAGGATCTGGCAGGCCTCCTGGTACGTGGCGTCCTGCTCCGCGAGGTCGAACTGGGTGACGGCCTTGTCCAGGAGCGCATCCAGCTCGGGGTTCGCGTACGCCCAGGTGGAGGTGGGTCCGGCCCAGCCGTTGTTGCCCGCGGGGTACGCGGACAGGCTGTGGAAGTAGTTCCGGGCGCGCTCGCCGGTGGGGCCGTTGGCCGCACCGAAGAAGCTCAGCTGGGACGCGCCCTGCTTGTAGTAGCGGTCGGTCCACGCCTGCCCGTCGAGCTGCTCGATCTTGACGTTGAGGCCCAGGTTGTCCTTCCAGTTCTGGGCGATCGCGGTCATCACGTTGAGCGACAGCGGATCGGTGTAGTACGTGTCGAAGGTCAGCTCGCCGACGCTGGCGATGTCCACGCCGGAGCTCGCCAGAAGCTCCTTGGCGCGCGCCGGGTCGAACGCCTCCGAGGTGGTGTCACCCGTGAGGTTCGCGCGGCCGTACAGGCAGGCCACGGCCTGTGCCGCGCCGCCATAGATGTTGTCGATGATGCCCTGGCGGTCGATCGCCGCCAGGAGCGCGTGCCGGAAGTCGTTGTTGGCGCAGGCCTCCACGAGCACCGGGTTGCACTGGACGACGTTGTCCACGCCCGACGGGCCCGGGAGCACGACCGCGTTCGGGTTCTCCTGCATCCGCGCGACCTCGTCGGCGGTGAGGTACGTGAACGCGATCTCGCCGTTCTCGAAGGCGAGGAGCGCGGACGCCGGGTCCTTGAACTCGCGGCGGATGATGCCCGTGAGCTTGGGCGCGCCCTGGAAGTACCCGTCATACGCGGTCAGCGTCACCGACTCGCCCGGCTTGTACTCCTTCCACATGAAGGGACCGGTGCCGATCTGGCTGGTCTTCCAGTACTCGTTCTCCTTGAGCGTGAGCGGGTCGAGCTTGCCGACCGTGTGCTCGGGGAGGATGAACAGCTCCGAGATGCCATCCGGGAACAGCGCGTTGGGCGCCGTGAACGTCAGCTCGATGGTGGTGTCGTCCACCACCTTGACGCCCGAGATGTGCTCCAGCTTGCCGTCCGTGGCGTCGCTCTCGAGCACCTCCTTGGCACCGACGAGGGTCTGCAGCGGCGCGCTGTAGGCCGCGGGCATGTTCTTGTCGGGGTTCATCGCCAGGTCGAAGCTGAACGCGACGTCGTTCGCGGTGAACGGCGTGCCGTCGTGCCACGTGACGTCCGGGCGCAGCTTGAAGGTCCAGGTGAGCTGGTCGTCGGAGATCGACCACGACTCCGCCAGGTCACCGATGAGCTTGCCGTAGGCGCCCGCGGCCTGGTCCACCTCGTACGTGGTCAGGCGGCTGTAGATCTTGGAGAAGAAGTGGGCGTCGCCGCCGCCATCCCAGGGCGTGATCCAGTCCGTGCCGTTGCAGCACGGCCCGATCCACGCCGCCACCAGCGTCTGGCCGTCCTCGCCCTGCGCCGCCGCGGGGGCGGCTCCCACGATCGGGACCGCGAGCGCGAGCCCCAGGAAGGCTGCCGACCAACGCGAGAGCGTTCTCTTGGTCATCCGCATCTCCTTGTGCCTCCTCCGACGATCGCCGGCCCCCACCGCAGGTCCCGGGTCGTCGCGAGCGGACAGCGTAGCACCCCCGTCACCGCCGGAGAGACGGATTCCCGCCCGCCACAGGTTGGACGCGTGGCTCGGGTACGATCGCGACACGGCTGGCGCATGGAGGGAGGTGCCCTGGGATGACGCACTTGGTGATCCACGGCGGACGCGTCGTCGACCCGGGACGGGGCATCGACGCGCCGCTGGACGTCCACGTCCGGGAAGGCCGCATCGAGGCGCTCGTGCCGCCCGGCGCCGAGCCGGCCGCGGCCGACGCCATGGTGCTGGATGCCGTGGGCGCGCTGGTCCTGCCGGGTCTCATCGACCTGCACGGCCACTGGTACGACGCGAGCCCCTACGGCGTGGACCCGATGGCGAGCCTGCGCGGCGGGGCGACCTGCGCCGTGGACGCGGGGACCGCGGGTTACGCCAACCTGGGTGCGTTCCGGCGCCACGTCATCGAGCGCTCGCCGGTGCGCGTCCTCGCGTTCGTCCACGTCGCGGCCGCGGGACTGGCGGCGAGCATGGTGGGGGAGCTGGAGGACATCCGCTACGCCCGGCCGCGGGAGACCGCCGCCGTCATCCGCGTCAACCGCGACGTGGTGGTGGGGGTGAAGGTCCGCATCGGCACCGGCGCCTGCGGCGTGAACAGCGCCGCGGCCCTGGAGCGGGCACTCGAGGCGGCCGGGCTGGCGGAGGTTCCCCTGATGGCCCACATCGCCGACGGCGCGGACATGGCACGGGTCCTTCGGGCGCTGCGGCCGGGGGACATCGTGACGCACGCGCTCACCGGCAACTTCCGGGGCATCCTCGACGAGCGCGGCCGCGTGTCAGCCGACGCACGCGCGGCCCGACGCCGGGGCGTGCTGTTCGACGTCGGCCACGGCTGCGGCAGCTTCTCCTGGCGCGTCGCGACGCGCGCCATCGACGAAGACTTCGCACCGGACACCATCAGCACCGACCTCCACCGGTACTCCATCTCGCACCCCGTGGTGGACCTGCCCACCACGATGGGCAAGCTGCGTCACCTGGGCATGAGCGAGCACGAGGTGGTCGCGGCCGTCACGTCACGGGCGGCGGCGGCGCTGCGTCGCGACGACGTCGGGTCACTGGCGCCGGGCGCCCGCGCGGACGTGACCATCCTGCGCCCGGGCCCCTCGGCCGCGCTCACGGACTCGGAGGGCGTCACGCGCGACGTCGCCGACCCGTGGCGGACCGATCTCGCGGTGGTGGACGGGCGGGTCTGGCGACCGGCGGAGATCGAGGTCCCGCTGCGACCGTACGTGGACGCCGACCACGAGGTCGACTGCACGGCGCCGCTGCGCTGACCGGGCGCCCCCCAGGCGGGCCGGCGATTCCTCAGGCGGACGTCCGCTCGCGCAGCTCCAGGCACCGCAGTTCGATGCCGCCCGACGCCACCGGGTACGTGTGGAGCACCGCGAGGTGGCGGTCACCGCCCAGGGTCACCAGGTCGGGATAGCCGCACACGCTGCCCGGCTCATGCTGGGCGTCCGCTTCGGCCGCGTACAGGTGGCCACCATCGCGCCACGTGCTGCCACCATCGGCGGTCCAGGCGAGGCTGACGCCGCGTCGCCCAGGATCCTCGTCCCGATAGGCGCACACCACGATCCCGGAGCGCAGCCGATGGAGCTTGATGTTGGACGCGAGGAAGGGCGTCGGGGCGGGCGGCGTCCAGGTCCGGCCCTCATCCGACGACCACGCCTGGACGCTCTGGCGCGTCAGGTGCTCGCGCACCACCGCGAGGAACCGGCCGTCGGCGAGTCTTACCACGTCGATGTCTGAGTAGTCCCGGCCATCAGCCTGCGCGACGATCACCGGCGGCTCGAACCGCGCTCCGGACCGGTCGCTCCGGGACACCCCGCTGTGCCAGCCCACGTCCCGGCCGAGCGTGCCCATGCAGGCCCACAGCAGCTGTCCGTCCGCGGTCGGGTGGGGGTTGCTGGCGCCGTACATCTCGGTCCAATGGGGGAACAGGCGCAGCTCGTCGGACAGCTCGGACCACGTCCGACCCTCGTCCTCCGAGGCGATCGAGGCCTGGAGCCAGCCCGTGATGGGCTCGGTGCCGCCGAGCCCCGGGTCCAACTGGATGCGTCCGATCATCAGGAGCAGCCGGTCGGCGACGGGTGCGAACCCGCCCATGGGCATGCAGAACCAGCCGGGCAGCGCGTACAGCGGGTCGGGCTCGCTCCAGGTCGCCCCCTCGTCATCGGAGGCGGACAGCATCACCGCAGCGTCGTTCGCGAGGCCGGGGCCGCGGGTCTGCGCGAACGTGAGCAGCAGACGGCCGGAGGGCAGCCGGCACAGGCTCGCGCAGTTCCGGCGGCGTGGCGGACCGGCGACGAACATGGCGCGCTCCGAGCGAACCTCCAGCGGTGCATCCGGCGCCAGGTGCGCTGAGGCGCGCGCATCGTCGCGGAGCGTCGACATCGTCAGTCCGGATTCACCGCGTCGGTGACGGGTCTGGCCTCGGCGGCCGCCTCGTCCGCGAAGTGACACGCCACGGACAGGCCGGGGACCTCTGCGACCGGCCGCAGGGCCGGGTCCTCTACGGCGCACCGCTCCGGATTACCGAGGCGCTCGCGGAGCCAGCAGCGGGTGTGGAACCGGCAGCCGCTCGGCGGGTTGGCCGGAGAGGGGATGTCGCCGGTGAGGATGATCCGGGTGCGCGACCGCTCCCGGCGGGCGTCTGGCGTAGGAACCGCCGAGAGCAGCGCGATGGTGTACGGGTGATGGGGCGTGGCGTACAGGCCGTGGGATGGCCCGATCTCCACGACCCGGCCCAGGTACAGCACCGCCACGCGGTCCGCGATGTGCTTCACCACGGCGAGGTCGTGGGCGATGAACAGGTACGTCAGGCCCAGCTCGTCCTGGAGCCGTTCCAGCAGGTTGATGACCTGCGCCTGGACCGAGACGTCCAGGGCGCTCACCGGCTCGTCGGCGACGATCAGGCGCGGTTCCACGGCGATCGCCCGGGCGATGCCGATGCGCTGACGCTGGCCGCCGCTGAACTCGTGGGGATACCGTTCCACGAACGCGGGGTCCAGGCCGACCATCGACAGCAGCTCCGTGACCCGGGTCGCGCGCGCCTTCCCCTGGGCCAGCCCATGGACGCTGAGCGGTTCCGAGAGGATGTCGCCCACGGTGTGGCGCGGATCGAGGCTGGAGTACGGGTCCTGGAACACCATCTGGACGTCCCGACGCCGCGCCCGCAGCGCGGCACCCGACAGCCCCAGCAGATCCACCCCATCCAGCTCGATGACGCCCGACCGCGGCTCCGTGAGCCGGACGATCGACCGACCGATGGTGGTCTTGCCCGATCCCGATTCGCCCACCAGCCCCAGCGTCTCGCCCCGGGCGATGGTGAGGTCCACGCCGTCCACGGCGCGCACCCAGCCACTGACACGCTGGAGGATGCCGCCGGTGATCGGGAAATGGACCTTCAGGTCCCTGATCCGGAGCAGCGTCTCGGGGTCCTGGCGAGGCGCGGTCGGCGCCTCGATGGGGGGCGTGGCGACGGTCATCCGCGGCCTCCGGTGGCGCCACCCACGAGCGGTCGTCCGACATCGCCGGGTGCCGGCGCCGGTTCGAACCCGGCGCGGTCGGCCCGACCCAGGATCGCCTCGGCGGGTGTCGGCGGGTTGTGGCACGCGATGGCGTGTCCATCGTCCTGGTCGCGGGCCGGGGCCAGAGCCGGGTCATCTGACCAGCAGCGCGCCACCCGCCAGGCACATCGGGGCGCGAACGGACAGCCCACGAGGTCCGCCGAGAGGTCCGGCGGCGCTCCCTCGATGGGCGTCAGCGGTCCGGAGCGACTCACATCCAGGCGCGGCAGCGACCGCAGCAGGCCCGCGGTGTAGGGGTGCGCGGGGTCCGCCAGGACCTGCTCCGTGGGGCCCGTCTCCACCACGCGCCCGGCGTACATCACGGCCACCCGGTCGGCGAGCCCGGCGACGATGCCCAGATCGTGCGTGATGAGCAGCACCGACATGCCCAGCTCCGAGCGCAGGCGACTGATGAGTTCCAGGATCTGCGCCTGGATGGTCACGTCCAGCGCGGTCGTGGGCTCGTCCGCGATGAGCAGCGCGGGCTGGCAGCTGAGCGCGATCGCGATCATCGCCCGCTGGCGCATGCCGCCGCTGTACTGGTGGGGATAGTCGCGCAGTCGTCGCTCCGCGTCCGGGATGCCCACCAGGCGGAGGAGCTGGATGGCGCGCTCGCGGCACTGCGGGCCGGTGAGCTGCGTGTGCCGTTCCAGGACCTCCGTGATCTGCCGCTCGATGGTCAGGACCGGGTTGAGGCTGGACAGCGGGTCCTGGAACACCAGCGCGATCCGCGCACCGCGTACCGCCTCCAGGTCCGCCGGGGAGAGCGCCAACAGGTCACGCCCCTCGAACATCGCGCTGCCCGACGGGACCCGCGACGTCCGCGGGGGCAGCAGGCCCAGCAGGGTGAGCGCGGACACGCTCTTGCCCGAACCCGACTCGCCCACGATGGCGAGCGTCTCGCCGGGCGAGATGTCGTAGCTCAGTCCGCGGACCGCTCGCACCACCCGGTTGCGCCCCACGAACTCCACGCGGAGGTCGCGGACCTGGAGCAACGGCTGGGGGGCGGCGCTCGTCGCCGCGGGCCCGGCGCTGTTGGCGGTGTCCGTCGAAGACATGCGCGACAGGGTACCTGCTGCCATCCCCCCGTGCGTTAGGATTCCGGGCATCCCCGATCCCCTTCTCGGAGTTCCCGTGCCGCGAGCCATGACGCCCTCCGCCGATGTCCGCCCCCATCATGGCCGGGTGGCGATCGTCACCGGCGCCGCCGGGACCCTTGGTTCGGCGATGTCCGCGCGACTGATCGCGGACGGGCTGCGCGTCGCGGTGGCGGACGTGGACCAGGGGCTCGCGGGGGCCGTCGCGGCGCGCATCGATCCGACCGGCGCCCGCGCGCGCGCCGTGGTCCTCGATGTCACCTCGCCCGACTCGGTGGCCGCGGCGGTGGCGGAGATCGTGACGTGGGGCGGCTCGGTGGATGTCCTGGTGAACAACGCGGGCATCTGCGAACGACCGGTGCCCGCCTGGGAGATGACCCTCGAGACCTGGCAGCGCACCCTGGACATCGATCTGACCGGGGTCTTCCTGTGCACCCGGGCGGTCCTGCCCGCCATGATCGAGCGCGGCTGGGGCCGCATCGTGAACATCTCCTCGATCGCGGGCAAGGAGGGCAAGCACAACCCCGCCGCCTATGTCGCCGCGAAGGCGGGCGTCATCGGGCTGACCAAGGCGGTCGCATTCGAGGTCGCGTCGCACGGTGTGCTCGTGAACGCCATCACGCCCGGGTCGATCTGGACCGAGAACTGGGCGCGCATGGCGCCCGAGGACCGTGCCGAGTATGAGCGGCGTCACCCGGTGGGCAGGTTCGGGCAGCCCGAGGAGGTGGCCGCCATGGTCTCGTGGCTCGCCGGGGACGAGTGCTCCTTCTCGACGGGTGCCGTGTTCGACATCTCGGGCGGCCGCGCGGGGTGGTGACCGAGGCGACCGCCGACCTGCTGATCCGCGGCGCCACGGTCCACGACGGCACCGGTGCGTCCGGGCGCCGGACGGATGTGGCGGTCGCCCGGGGACGCATCGCCGCGATCGGTCCGGATGCCGGCCGGGCGAGGGCCGCGCGTGCCATCGACGCGGACGGCCTGGTCTTGGCGCCGGGCTTCATCGACCTCCACTCGCACGCCGACTTCACGCTGCCGAGCTACCCCGATGCGCTGAACTCCCTGGCGCAGGGGGTCACCTCGGAGGTCATCGGCAACTGCGGCTACACGCCCGCGCCCGTCTCGCCGGACCCCGACAAGGCCGCGGCCCATCGACGCAACACCCACGGCCTGGGCCCGGATCTCGACTGGTCATGGCGGACGTACGCGGAGTACCTGGACCGGCTGGAGACCGCCCGTCCGGCGGTGAACGCGATCCCGCTCGTGGGCTTCGGCGCGGTGCGCACCGCGGTCGTGGGCCCGGACGACCGTGCTGCGACGCCGGCGGAGCGCGCCGCGATGGCCGCCGAGGTGGATGTCGCGCTGGCTGCGGGCGCGTGGGGCCTGTCCACGGGCCTGGTCTATCCGCCGGGGTCCTTCGCCACCCGCGACGAGATCATCGAGGTCGCCCGGCCGCTGCGTGCACACGGGGCGTTGTACGCCAGCCACATGCGGTCGGAGGCGAGCGGCCTGCTGGACGCCATCGACGAGGCGGTCGCGGTGGGCGAGGCCGTCGGGGTGCCGGTACAGATCTCGCACCTGAAGGCGCTGGGACGGGCGAACCACGGTCGTGCCGCGGATGCGCTGGCCCGGATCGCGGCCGCGCGAGACCGCGGCCTCGCGGTCACCGCGGACGCCTACCCCTACATCGCGGGCGCCACATTCCTGAGCCAGGTGCTGCCACCGTGGGTCCACGATGGGGGCACCGACGAGCTCCTCGCGCGCATCCGCAAGCCCGCCGTGCGCGACCGCATCCGCCATGAGATCGCCACGGGGCTGCCGGGCTGGAGCAACTACGTGGATGCCTGCGGCGGCTGGCACGGCATCCGCATCGCGGCGTGCTTGGACCCCGCGAACCGGCATCTGGAGGGCGGCATCGTCAGCGAGCTCGCCGCGCGTGCGGGCGAGGATCCGCTGGACGTCGTGCTGGACGCGCTGCTCCGCGACCGCGGGGCGACGCTCATGATCGCCACCTTCATGCACCCCGATGACGTGGACGCGATCGTGCGGGCGCCGTTCGTGGCCGTCGGATCGGACCAACTGGGCGTGCTGTCGCCCACGACCCGGGTCCACCCCCGGGCCTACGGCACCTTCGCCCGACTGCTCGGGCCGTGGGTCCGCGAGCGCGGCCTGATGGACCTCGCGACCGCGGTCCACAAGGCGACCGGCCAGGCCGCCGCGATCCTGGGACTCACCGACCGGGGCACGATCGCGCCGGGCCGCGTCGCGGACCTCGTGCTGTTCGACCCGGCGACGCTCACCGACCAGGCCACCGACGGGCAGCCGACGCGCCTCGCGAGCGGCGTCCAGCTGGTGCTCCTGGGCGGCCGGCCGGCGATCGATGGTGGCACCGTCGTGGACGCCCGCCTCGGGCGCGTGTTGCGCCGCCACCCCCCGGCCTGACGCCGCCGCCCCGTCCCGAGCCGGACGGACCTCAGAACGTGGGCGGGCTCAGGACGATGAGGACCTCGGCGTCGTCCGGGCCCGGGTTGGTGAACCGGTGGGGAACCTCGGCGTGGATCGTCACGCTGTCGCCCACGCCCAGCTGATGCTCCTGGCCGTCGAGCTCCACGGTGATCGCGCCGCGCAGCACCACCGAGCACTCCTCGGCGGCGTGCCCCGCGACGCTCGCCGCGGACGTGGCGCCGGGCCGCAGCACCAGCGACAGGATCTCGAACGCGCCACTCGTGTCCGCCGAGACCAGCGTGAACTCCACGTCGTGGTGGTCATGGAAGCGAAGCCGGGTGCGTCGGTCGCCGCGCACCACGACGTCCCGCTGGGCCGTACCCACGAGGAACCGGAACATCGGCAGGTCGAAGGCCGCCGCGATGCGCCGCAGCGAGCTGAGCGACGGATCCGACGCGCCCCGCTCGATCTGGGACAGCGCGCTCACCGTGAGGTTGACCTGGGCGGCGAGCTGCGCCAGCGTCAGCCCGCGACGCTGACGTTCCCGACGGATCCCGGCACCGACCGAGTCCCCATCTCGCGTCCGCTCGCCAACGTCCACCATGGTCGTCCTCGCCCGTGAAGCCGTACTGCCCAAGCGCCGACACAATACACTTCCATGTGACGCGGACGCCATCGCCCGGGGTCGCGGGCGCAGCCGCCGGATTCGCGTGCAGGTCAGGATCAGGAGGCTATCGATGACGTATCGGACCGCGATCGTGGGGCTCAGCTGGATCGCCGCGGATCCGGCCGGGCCGCCATCGGACCCGGTGCTGGGCACGGCGCCGCCGTACAGCCACGCCTCGGCGATGGCCCCCATCGCGGCGATCGACGTGGTCGGCGGGTGCGACATCTCGGAGGCCGCCCGGACCCGCTTCACGGAGACCTGGGGCGGCCGCTGGCCCGGCGCGAGGACGTTCGGCGACTACCGCCAGATGATCGCGGAGCTGAAGCCGGACATCGTGTCGGTGGTCACGCCCGACCATCTCCACAAGGACGTCGTGCTGGCGGCCGTGGAGCACGGTGTCCGGGGCATCTTCTGCGACAAGCCGCTGTCGGTGTCACTGGCGGAGGCGGACGAGATGGTCCGGGCGGTCCGGGACGCGGGCGTCGCGATGGCCATCAACTACGGCCGGCGCTGGTACCCCCAGTACGCCGAGGCGCGCCGTCTGGTGCGCGCGGGTGAGCTGGGCCCCCTGTCCCAGATCATCTGCGTCACGGGTGGTCCGCGAGCCATGCTGTGGCGCAACCACACCCACGTCATCGACCTCATGAACTTCCTCGCGGACGCCGAGCCCGACTGGGTCTGGGCGGAGCTGGAGCGGGGCTACCAGGACTACGGCACCGCCTACAAGGGCGATGGCGGCAACGATCCGGCGACCGAGCCGGGCGGCAATTTCTACATCGCCTACCGCAACGGCGCCCGGGCCTACGTGACCGGCTTCAAGGACACCCCGCCTGGTGAGATCCAGGTGACGCTCCTGGGGCCCAAGGGACGCATCGTGATGGACCTCCAGGGGATGCGCCTCATCACGGTGGCTCCCTCGGACGTCCGCGTCCGCGCCGGTGCGGTATCCATCGAGATGATCGAGCCGAAGTACACGGTCACCGGCATGCAGGCCGCCGTGCTCGATCTCATCGCGGCGATCGAGACCGGCCGCGAGACCCAGAGCCCGCCGGAGGCCGCACGCCAGACGGTGGCCATCACGGACGCCATCCTGCTGTCCCAGGCCCGGGGCAACGTGCCCGTCAAGCTGTCCGAGCTCGACCCGGCCTGACCGGCCACCCACCAGCGACACCCGGTCGACCGGGAAGGAGACCATCATCATGCGCATCGCCACCTACCGTGGCACCACCGGCCCCCGCACCGCCGCCGTCATCGGGGAGGCGGGCGCGGAGCGGCTCATTGACCTCCACGACGCCACGAACGGTGCCGTGCCCCGGGGCGACCTCCTCGCCCTGCTCGAGGCGGGCCCCGCGGCGCTGGCCGCCGCGAAGGGCGTCACCTCCGGATCGGGCGTGCCGCTGGCCTCCGTGGAGCTGCTCGCGCCGATGGCCCGCCCGCCCAAGCTGCTCGCCGCCGCGGGCAACTACCAGGCGCACATCGCCGAGGGCGGCGCGCCACCCGTCGACAAGTCCAACAAGGTGCCCAAGCTGTTCCTCAAGCCCTCCTCGTCGGTCGCGGCGCCCGGAGCGGCGATCCCCATGCCCACCACGTCGAACACGATGGACTGGGAGCTGGAACTGGGCGTGATCATCGGCAGGCGCGGCCGGAACATCCCGGTGGAGCGTGCCCTGGAGTACGTCGCGGCGTACACCGTGATCAACGACGTGTCCGCACGCACCGCGGAGTGGAACCTTCCGGCCGAGCGCAACCCGTCCGAGTGGGACCTGTTCTTCGACTGGCTGAACGGCAAGTGGCCGGACGGATTCGCGCCGACCGGCCCGTGGGCGGTGACCGCCGATGAGATCCCCGATCCACAGGCGCTCCGGATGACCCTCAAGGTCAACGGCGAGACCAGGCAGGACGCCGTCACCGGCGACATGATCTGGGGCTGTGCGGAGCTGATCGCGTTCGCGTCCCGCTTCATGACCCTCGAACCGGGCGACACGATCGCGACCGGCACGCCGTCGGGCGTGGGTGACGCGAGCGGCACCTACCTCAAGGTGGGTGACGTGATGGAGGGCTGGGTGGAGGGCATCGGCACCCTCGTCACCCCCGTCGGTCCGTCGGTCACCGAGACCATCTGAGGCCCGTCCGATGGCAGCGCCGATCGGGGTGGGGGTCATCGGCTCCGGGTTCATGGGCAGCACCTGGTCGCGGGTGACCGCGAGCCAGGTGCCCGAGGCCCGGCTCATCGCGATCGGCGGCGGCCGCGGTGCGCCTGCCCTCGCGGCGGAGCTCTCGATCGAGCAGCTCGACCTCGCCGCACAGCTGGCGCGGTCGGACATCGGGCTGCTCATCCTGGCCACGCCGCCCAAGGCGCATCCCGAGCAGGTCCGGGCGGCCGCGGCGGCCGGCAAGCACGTGCTCGTGGAGAAGCCCTTCGCGAACAGCGTAGTGGACGCCGAGGCGATGGTCGCCGCCGCCGATGCGGGCGGCATCAGGCTGGGCGTCGTCTCGCAGCACCGCTTCCGGGCGGCGCCCACGGTCGCCCGGCGGCTCATCGACGAGGGGCGCATCGGCGACATCCGGATGGTCCGGGTGTTCGGGCCGGGCGTGGGCTGGGACATCCCGCTCGACTCCTGGAACTCCGACGCGGCCAACGTCACGCCGTACTTCGACTGGGGCGCCCATGCCTGCGACGTGGTGCGCTGGCTGACCGGGTCGGAGCCGGTGCTCGCCTTCGGGCAGTACGCCAGCTACGGCAACCCGGGTCCGGTGGGCCAGAGCGCGATGGCCAGTTACACGATGGCGAACGGGGTGCTGATCCAGGTGTGGCTGACCTATGAGCTGCCCGCTGGCACGCCCGGCCTGGGCTCCGCGATGCAGCTGCTGATCATCGGGTCGAAGGGTGTCATCGACCTCGACTCCTACGGCGCGGTCAGGCTCCAGACCGCCGAGGGCTGGGAGACCGTGTTCCAGCAGCCCCCGTTCGATCCGCTGGACCTCACCTCGCAGGTGCGCTTCGTGGCCTACGCGAACGAGCTGCGGGACGTCATCGCGGCCATCGGCGAGGATCGCGACCCGTGGGTCAGCGGCCGCCAGGCGCTGCTCACGACGCGGATGCTGGAGGCAGCCGAGCGGTCGGCGCGGACCGGCGAGTCGGTCCGGATTGGCTGATGCCCGCGCCGGTCACCACCGCTGGGGGCATGCGGCCCAACCGCCTGCGGGAGCTGCTGCGCGAGGGTCGGGGTTCGATCGGCACCCACGTCCACATCGGATGGCCCAACGTCGTGGAGCTGCTGGGCAAGGCGGGCGGCTTCGACTACGTGGAGTTCTCCGCGGAGTACGTGGCCTACGACCTCAAGGGCCTCGACGACTTCTGCCGGGCCGCGGAGCTGGCGGGCATGGGCGCCATGATCAAGCTGGACCAGGCACCGCGCTCGTTCCTGGCGCAGCGGGCGATCGGTTCCGGGTTCCAGTCGGTGCTGTTCGCGGATGTGCGCACCGTGGAGGATGCGCAGGAGTGCGTCCGGGTGGTCCGGCCCGACACCCCCCATGGGCAGGGCACGTACGGCGCGGCCGACCGCCGGCATGCCTACTGGGGTGTCGCCGGATCCGCGGAGTACGTCCGGGCGCTCAAGGAGATCGTGGTCGTGCTCATGATCGAGAAGGCGCCCGCGGTAGAGGCGATCGACGACATCCTCGCCGTGCCCGGCATCGACATGATCCAGTGGGGTCCCGCCGACTACGCCATGAGCATCGGCCGGCCGGGCGACTGGCACCACCCCGACGTGAAGGCCGTGGAGCGGCACGTCATCGAACGGGCCATGGCCGCCGGGATCGCGCCGCGCATCGAGATCAACGACGCCGCGGACGCCGCGCCGTACCTGGAGATGGGCATCCGCCATTTCTGCCTGGGCACGGACATGGTCATCCTCCACGAGTGGTGGCGACGCCAGGGTGCCGCGCTGGGGGAGCTGCTCGGC
>DAOTUU010000054.1:0-177885 GCA_034436555.1 Chloroflexota bacterium
GTTCGACGCGTCGGAATGCAACCCTGATCGGGTCGCGACATCTGGCCTCCGGAGGCGGGTCCCCACCCGCCGCATGTCGGCTCCCTCCCGCTGGACGACAGCGGGACGATAGTCGACCGCGCCCAAACCCGCTGCGTGACGTCGGCCAGCGCGATGGGCACGCAACCGTCCGGCCAGCGATCGCCCCTCAGCCAACGATCGTCCCACCTGCCCGCGCGTGTGACCGACCGGTACGATTCATCCATGCGCAGGGTCATCGACGCGATCGATCGCCAAGGATGGTCATGGTACCTGACGGGGTCGGAGGCTCTGGCAGCGTACGGCGCCCCGCGGCAGACGCTCGACACCGACATCGTCGTCGACACCGACGGGTCCGGCCTGAGCGGGCTCGGCGCGGCGATCGGTGACGGGCATCTGTTCGCAGAGCCGATCCAAACCGCTGGACGGTGGCTCGCGTCCGTGATCGACCGCGCCACCATCGGCAAGGTGGATCTCATCGCACGCGATCCCGATGCATGGGGCGCCAGCGCCATGGCTCGCCGGCGATCGTGGGCCCATCCAGTCTGGGGCCGGGTCTGGGTGTCTACGCTGGAGGACCTGGTGCTCGCGAACCTGGAATGGTCCGACGGTACCTCCGAACTCCAGCTGCGGGATTGCGCATCGCTTCTGCGCATGAACCGGGGTCGCGTGGACATGGCCTACCTCGAGCGCTGGGCCCGAGCGCTTGAGGTGACGGAGTGGCTCGCTCGGGTGCGGGATGCGTCCTGACCCGGGGCGCGACCTCCAGGAAGCGCTGCTCATCGCACGCACGCCGGACGAACGGGCGCTCCTCTCGGCTCGGCTCCGGGCCGCGGGCATGGCTCTGGTGTGGGACCAGCTCGATCGAGCCGGGATCACCGATCCGCTGGAGACCGCGATGTTCCTCCTCGACCGGCTCTACCCGGAGTTGCCGGGGGTGCACCGCGAGCAGCTTCGCCGGCGCATCGGCGCCGAGGTCGCGGCGGGCACCTGGGACGGCTTCCGGCGACCGGTGTCGCCCGTGTCGGAGCCCGGCTGATCGCGCGACGCCAGCGGCAGGCGATGACCATCGTCCTATGGGTCTTCGCCGGTGGGGGGATGGTCCGTCCGCGGGTCCGACCGGTACCACTCAGCACGACGCCCGGAGCGGGCCAGTGCCGCGCCGACACACGTCCATCGCCATCGAGCAGCATGCAGGTTCCAGGGGGGATCCTCACCCGCCGCCATGCGCGGCTCCGGTCGCCGATCGGGGTCGACCGCCTGCTGGCCGCCTCGCTCATCGCCTACGCCGGGCTCTACGCGACCTGGCTGCTGCTGGGCTGGGGCGGCGAGGACCTCCAGACGGTCATCGCAGACGCGATCTTCCTGCCGCTCGGCGCGCTCGTCGTCGCGATCGCCGTCCGTGCGGCCAGGGGCAGCACGGATGCGCGCATCCGGCGCGCCTGGTCGCTGTTCGCGGCGTCATTCCTGGCGTACGCGATCGGTGACGCGGTCTGGTTTCACATCGAGGTGGTCCAGGGCACGGACGTGCCATCGCCATCGATCGCCGACATCGGCTACCTCGCGTTCTACCCGTTGCTGGTGGCCGGCCTGTTGATCCTGCCGCGCGATCGTCGTCCCGAGCGGGTGCGCCTGCTCGACCTCGCGATCGTGTGTGCGTCGGTGGCCGCCGCGACCTGGTGGCTGGTGGTGGGACCCGTGGCCGCCAGCACGGGCAGCGACGTCGGGGCATCGCTGGTCGCGCTGGCCTACCCGGTGGGCGACCTGCTGACCGTGTTCGCGCTCGCGGCCGCCGTGTTCGGTCACGTCCGGGGCGTGCCGCCGGCGGTGCTGGGTCTGCTGGGCGTGGGCATCGCGTGCAACACGCTCGCGGACCTCGCCTACGCTCGCCTGTCGCTCGAATCGACGTACGCATCTGGGACGTGGCAGGACATCGCGTACATGGTCGGCTGGCTCGCCCTGGGGCTCGCCGGCATCGCCCAGCTGAGCGCCTCCCGCGATGGGGCGCACGGCCCGCCCAGGCGGTTCCGCCGTTCGACCACCGCGCTGCCCTACCTGGCCACGGCCGGCGTGTTCGCGCTCGTCGCGGCCGCGGCGGTCGCCAGCCCCTTCGACACGCAGGTCCTCATCGGCGGGGCGATCCTGGTCACCGGCCTGGTGAGCGTGCGCCAGTTCCTCATCGCTCGCCAGAACACGCTCCTGCTGCGTCGGGAGCTGCATGCGGAGCGCCGCCATGAGGAGATCCTGCGCAATGCCTCCGACGCCGTCGCCGTGGTGGGTCGGGACGGGCGGATCACATACGCGACGCCGTCCGCGGGGTCGTTGCTCGCCGGTGGCCGATCGGTCGTCGGACGGCCGGTCACGGACCTGGTGCGCGCCGTCGACGGACCGCTCCTTGCGGAGCTGCTCCGGATGTCGCGTGCGCACGGGGAGCATGCGCGGACGGTGGCCTGCCGATCGGCGTCCCATCCGCCGCGCGACCTGGAGGTGGAGGCGGTGAACCTCCTGGACAACCCGCTCGTCGATGGCCTGGTGGTGACGCTGCGTGACATCACCGAGCGCCTACGCTTCGAGGCGGAGCTGCGTTCCCTGGCCCTGCACGATCCACTCACCGGACTCGCCAACCGGGTCCTGTTCGGTGACCGCCTGGAACAGGCGCTGCACCGGGCCCAGCGCCGACCGACGCGCCCGGCGGTGCTGTTCCTGGACCTCGACGCGTTCAAGGCGGTGAATGACACGCTGGGCCACACCGCCGGGGATGAGGTGCTCGTGGAGGTTGCCCGGCGGCTGAAGGACGTCGTGCGCGACGAGGACACCGCCGCGCGCCTCGGCGGCGACGAGTTCGGCGTGCTCATCGAGGACACCCGCGACGATGAGGAGGCCGTCCGCGTGGCCGAGCGCATCGCGCAGGCGCTTGCGGCACCTGTCCTCATCGGCGACGACCGGTTGACCGTGGCGGCATCGGCGGGCATCGTCCGGAGCGCCTCACGCGACGACGACCGGATCACGCTCCTGCGCAACGCGGATATCGCGATGTACGAGGCGAAGCGGGTCGCGCCGGGACGGCATCAGGTGTTCACGGAGCAGATGTATGAGCACACCGTGGACCGCGTGCGCCTGGAATCCGACCTCCGGGTGGCACTCGACGCGGGGCAGCTGGAGGTCGTCTACCAATCGCTGATGGACCTCGCCGCGGATCGGGTCGTGGGCGTCGAGGCACTGCTGCGCTGGCACCATCCGTCCCGCGGACTCATCGAGCCCGCGCTGTTCATCCCCATCGCGGAGGGGACGGGCGACATCGAGCGCATCGGACTGTGGGTGCTCGAGGAGGCGTGCACCACGGTCGGTGGCTGGAACCGCGACGCCTCCGGATCGCCTCTGCGGGTCAACGTCAACGTGTCGGTGCGCCAGCTTGGGCCCACGTTCGCCGATGCCGTGGGGGACGTGCTGCACCGAACCGGCTTCCCGCCCGGCCTGCTCGTGTTGGAGCTGACGGAATCGGTGTTCGCCGCGGAATCGCAGCAGCTGTCCGGCATCCTCCACCAGCTGCGCGGAAAGGGGGTGCGCATCTCCATCGACGACTTCGGCACCGGCTACTCGTCCCTGGGGTACCTGCGTGACCTGCCGGTCGACGAACTGAAGATCGACCGGTCGTTCATCGCCGCGATGTCCGAGCGCGGCGAGCAGGGACTGGTGGCCACGATCATCCAGATGGGCCGGGACCTGTCGCTGCACACCGTCGCGGAGGGCATCGAATCGCCGGAGCAGCTGGAGGTGCTGCGCCGGCTTGGCTGCGACATCGGCCAAGGGTATCTCCTGGGTCGGCCGCGCTCGGCGACCCTCGCAGCGGGCGCCGCGGGTCGCCTGCCTGCGATGCCGGAATCGCGCCCGGCCTGATCGGCGGGATCGCACGGCGGTTCCTCCCTTGGCAGGACAACCCGTGACGGGGCGTCCAGCGACGGGGCGTCCAGCGACGGGGAGCCCGGGCGGCACCGGGTCTTGCGTCGCCCGGACCGGGGGATGACGCGCGGCCGCGGATGTGATGTCATCCTGCCCAGCCGCGACCGTCGGTGGCCGGCTTCCACCAGGGGGATGCCATGCGCGAGATCATGGGGTTCGCGGCGGGCGTGACGGTCGCGACCGCGGCCGGCGTGCTGCTGCGGTCGGAGGCGGGACGCCGCCTGGTCCGCGAACTGGCGCGTGACGCGGAGCCGGACCTCCGCCGAGCCGCGGACGAATGGCAGCCGCTGCTGCGCGAGGTCTCTCGAGCCGCGCGACTCGGCATCCGGGAGCTGGCCACCGCGGTCGAGACGCTGGACGGGCACCTGGCTCGCCTGGCCTCCGAGGCGACCGCGACCGCCGACGCCGCCGCGACCGCGACCGCGGAGGCCGAGGCGACCGCGACCGCCGCCGCCGCCGCCGACGATCCGCCCGATCCCCCTGTGCCTGACCGGCAGCCATCCGACCACGCGGCCCCGGACCCCCTCGGGCACAGCTCGGGCCCCCTCGGGCACAGCTCGGACCCCCTCGGACACCGCTGAGCCGATGCGCCGCTTCCTGGTCCAGTTCGTCATCGCGGCTGTCTCCATCGCCGTGGTCATGACGCTGCTGTCGCTCATCCATGTGGACCAGGCGGGCGCGCGGGTCCGCGTCGTCGACCTGGGTCCGCAGCCGATCCTCACCGTCGTCTCGTTCGCGCTGATGCTGGCGGCCGCGAACACCATCATCCGCCCGGTCCTGCTGCTGCTCACCGGGCGCTGGCTGATCCGCTCCTTCGGCCTCGCCCTGTTGGTGGTCGATTCGATCGTCCTGCTGATCGCCGGATGGCTGGCACCGCGGACCATCCAGATCGCGGAGCCGCGCTGGTTGTGGGCGGTGGTGATGGCCCTGCTCATCGTGGGCATCACGAACACCCTCGAGGTGGTGCTCGGCGTGGATCGGCCCCGCCTGGACGTGAGTGACCGCCAGCGGGCGATCTGGCGCCTCCTCGACCGCCTGCCCACTCCCCGTCGGTCGGCGATCGTGGAGAACCTGCGGCTGATGCAGGTCTACGACACCATCAGCACCTTCGGCTTCGACATCGCGCTGGAGCGGGGACCGTTCGCGGGCGTGCGCGCCTGGATGGGTGGCTTCCTGCGCTCGACCGACCCAGGGCTCCAGGGCCTCAGCGTCCCGGCCAAGGTCCGCGTGATGCTCCAGCAGCTGGGACCCACGTACGTGAAGATCGGCCAGATGGCCGCGTCACGCGCGGAGGCGCTGCCGTCGGGGTGGGCCCCGGAGCTCGCGAAGCTCCAGAACACGGTGCCGCCGTTCTCCACGGCTGAGGCGCACGCCGCCATCGTGAAGGACCTCGGTGCGCCACCGGAGGACCTGTTCGGGTCGTTCGACCCGGAGCCGCTCGCGGCCGCATCGCTGGCTCAGGTGCATCGCGCGCGCCTGCCGGACGGGACGCCGGTCATCGTCAAGATCCAGCGCCCGGACGTGGACACCATGGTCCGGGCTGATCTCGGCGTGCTCCAGGAGCTGGCCGCGACCGCCGAACGACGCTTCGAGATCGCCCGGCGTCTGGACCTGCCGGGCGTGGTCCGGGAGTTCGCGGACGGCGTGGTGCTGGAGCTGGACTACCGCAACGAGGCGTATCACATGCGCCGGATGCGCGGCAACCTCGCCGGCGTCGAGGTTGCCGGATGCGCGGCAACCTCGCCGGCGTCGAGGGCGTGAGCGTGCCCATCGTCGACGACCGGCGCAGCGGCCGGCGCGTCATCACGATGGGCTTCGCCGAGGGCGTCAAGATCAATGACACCGCGGCGCTCGCCGCCGCGGGCGTGGACCTCGATCGGCTGGCCCGCACGTTCCTGCGCGCGATCATCAAGCAGATCCTGATCGATGGCTTCTTCCATGCCGACCCGCATCCGGGCAACGTCATCGTGGATCCGCGGGCTGGCACCATCACCTTCATCGACCTGGGCCTGGTGGGCCAGCTGTCGATGGAGCAGCGCACCGACCTGCTGGACCTGCTGGCCTCGGTCCAGTCGAAGGACGCCAAGGCCATCGCCGCGGTCGCCATGCGCCTGTGCACCCACACCGCGCCGGTGGATGAGGGCGCCGTGTTCCGGGCGGTCGACCGGATCGTCTATCAGCACCTCATCTACGGGACCAGCGAGAACCAGGACCTGGGCGCCGTGGTGAGCGGCATCCTCGGCTCCCTGTACGACCTGGGCCTGCGCATGGACCAGGACTTCACGCTCGCCATCAAGGCGATCATCCAGGCGGATGAGATCACCACCGGACTGGCACCCGGCTTCTCGCTCATCGCCGAAGGGGTGACCGATGCGCGCGAGCTGATCATGCAGGCGGTGACCGCCGAACGGATCGTGGCGGAGGTGCGATCGGCGGCCATCCAGACCGGCAAGGAGCTGCTGCGGCGCCTGCCCAGTCTCCAGGAGGCGACGCTGTCCTGGCTCGACCAGTACCAGAAGGGCAAGGTCGTGGTGGAGCTGGACACCTCCGACCTGGGACGCGAGATCGGTCGATTCTCGGTGGTCGGCCGGCTCCTGGCTGGGGCGGCCATCCTGGCGGGCGCGGTCGTGGCGACCGGCATCGTCGTCGCCGCGCTGCTGTTCGCGGGCTCGGACGCGGGTGTCGGATCGCTGCTGCCGGGCGCCCTGGTCCTGGTGTTCCTGGGCCTGCTGGCTGCCGGTGTGCTCGCTGCCTGGCGACTGCTCCGGATCCCCTCCGAGCCCGACGAGCGACGCCGCGGCTGACCTGCCTGGGACGGGCGTCGCTCACGGCTTCCTGTCGCGGTGGAGCTCGTCGGCAAGGTGGTGCTCCACCGCGCTGAGGTCGCGCTCGATCGTGCGCGCCGGCGTCCGATGCTTGGCGAGCTCCGTCGCGAACGCGGCGATGATGCCGATGCCCGCGAGGATGTAGCCGATGGTGAACAGCTGGCTCAGCTCGGTGGTGGGGTGGAGGTCGCCGAAGCCCACGGTCGCGAGCGTGACGACGCAGAAGTAGACGGCCTGGACCGCGGTCCAGCCCTCGCTCCACATGTAGAACACGCTGCCCACGGTGATGGTCAGGATCGCGGACACGGCGATGACCTTCGTCTCAGGGTCGCGCATCATCGCGCGCAGTGGCCGGAACATCCTGGGCTCCCTCCTTGGTGCTCATCGATCGTCGTCGCGCATGGTGGCAGGCCTCGCCGCAGCCCGATCGGTCGGCCGGAATCGAGGATCCCGGCGCCTCGCGACGCCGGGATCCGTGGTGGCTCGGGATCGCCCCTGTCGGGGCGAGGGGGTCGCCCCTCGCGGGGCGCCGGCATCAGTGGCCGATGGCGGAGGCCGCCTCGACCTGCTGGGCGCCGGAGTCATCGCGCAGGTCCAGGACCCCGGTCGTGACCGACCAGGTGGTCGCGCTCTGGAGCGCCACCAGGAGCTGCTGCTCGAACGTGTCGATCATCTCGCCGCAGGACATCATCGTGGACATCAGCGGGCCGATCGCGATCGTCTCGCCGTCCACGCTGTAGCCGCCCGAGAAGCCGTTGCAGCCGCCGTGGCCCTCGATCGTGCCATCGGGGTGGAACGAGAAGGCGGCGCTCACGCCCTCCGGAACGTTCACCACGGCCTGGTTGCCGTTGTTGACCATGGTCACGGTCCAGGGACCCTCGACGGTGGATGGGGCCTGCGCTCCATAGCTCAGCACGACCGCACCGCCCGCGTCAGACAGGTTCAGTCCCGCGTCGGTGATGGCGAACGTGGCGACCGTGGCCAGCGCGGCGAGGTACGACTGCTCGAACGCCATGGTGGCCTCGTCGCAGGCCATCATCGTGCTCGCGACCGGTCCGAACACCAGCGTCGAGACGCCGTCGGTGGTGTAGTCCGCGAAGAACCGGTTGCAACCGCCGCTCCCGCCCGCGTTGTCGGGCCCGAACACCAGGTCGGCGTTCGTGCCGCTGGCCACCGGCGCGCCACCCACGCTGCCGAGCAGCCAGGCCGTCTCGGCGAGCGGGTTGGGCGGCGCGGACTGGGCACCTGCGACCGGGGCGAGCGCTGCGATCAGCAGCCCCGCGGAGAGTGTGGCGATGACGCCGTGGAACCTGCGCATGGAATGACCTCCTGCGATGGCGATCGACCGTGCGGGGTGGGCAGCCCTCGCCGGTCCGATCAGGGACTGGTGCGGAACGGGGGCCTACGCCTCCGACTCGATCTCCTCGGCAGCGAGCACGGCCGCGAGGGCCTCCTCGGCTGCCTCCTCCTCGATGAGCGCCGCGGTGACGAGCGCAGCGACGGCCTCGTGGGCGGCCTCCTCCTTGATGACCTCGGCGGCGATGAGCGCCCGGATGGCATCCAGGACCGCATCCGCCTTGATCTCCTCGGCGATGGCCACGGTGTCCTCGGCGTCCTCGATGGCCGCCTCCTCCACATCCAGCGACATCCGGACGATGTCCGCGGCGTCCTCCTTGGCCGCCTCCTCGATGAGCGCCGCCGCGAACAGGGTGTCGACGACGTCCTCCACGGCCGCCTCCTCGACGGCAAGGGCGGTCGCCACCACGCGTGCGGCCTCCTCGATGGCGGCCTCCTCGATGACCTCCACCTCCGCGAGCGTGAGGGCGATGTCCAGCGCGGCCGCCACCTTGACGGCCTCGGCCGCCTCGATCGCCTCCTCCGCCTCCAGCTTCACGCGCAGCTCCTCGCCCACGATCGCCAGAGCGTCGGGGGTGATCATCGCCTGCATCAGGTTGCGCCCGCCGGCTGCTCCGATGGCCTCGCGCAGCGCCGCCGCCCAGTGATGCTCGATGACCAGGATCGCCGCCGCGCCCCCCGCCGGGATCGCCTCGCCAAGCTCCTTGAGCCGATCCGCTCCCAGGCCGGCGTCACGCTCGGCGACCGCCTCGGCCCCGAGCGCCGCGCCCAGCTCGGCACCCGCCGGACCTCCGGCGCGCAACCCGATGAGGGCGCCCGCGATGGAGCCCAGGCGCACCCGCTCCTTCTCGGAGAGGTCTGTCAGGTGCATCGAGTTGGAGATGGTGCCGTGACCGTCCTTCTGGACGAACAGCAGGTCGATGATGCGCACGACGCCGCGACGCCGGACGCGCCTGATCTCCGCCAGGATCCGGCCGGTGGCCTCGAACCGGTCAAAACCGATGACGATGACCTGGACGGGACCGGTGACGCGCTTGTCAGCCAACGAGGGACCTCCGGATGGGATGCGGGGCGGCGCGCGCCATGCGCTCGCCCCGGAGATTCTGACGGGGATTGGGGAATCGAGTGAATCAGCCGCGGATCGCGGGGGCATCACCCCGGACGGGTGAGATCGCAGGCCGACCGGCGCCTGCGCGCACCGCTTCCGCGATCAGGATGAAGTTCGATGCAGCGATGAGGCGGGCGGAGGCCTCAGACTGGGTGGGACGGTCAGACGTCCCAGCGTCCAGACCCCCCGCTGGACGCTCCATCTCACGGAGGACCTGTCGCATGACACACCGTCGTCGTCGGATCGGCGCATCCATCCTCGCCCTCGCCGCGGTCGTCGCGGTGCCGGGCGCCGCCCTCGCCGGACCGCCGCTCCCGCCGCTGCCACCCGGCGTGATCGTGGGGACCCCGGAGGCCGACGAGCTCCAGGGCGGCGGGCGCGCCGACTCGATCTTCGGCCTGGCGGGTGACGACCTGATCGTGGGCGGTGCCGGCCCCGACCGGATCTTCGCGGGACCGGGTGACGACCGTGTCCGCGGCGGCCCGGGCCCGGACACCATCCGCGGCGGCCTGGGCAGGGACCGCCTCCTCGGTGGCTTCGGTGACGACCTCGTGCTCGCCGCGGGCGACTCGGCGGAGGACCTCGTCCTGTGCGGCAAGGGCCATGCGGACCTGGCGATCGTGGGCCCCGAGGACGTGGTCGGCAGCGACTGCGAGTTCGTCTGGACGCGTGACCCCGAGAGCTGAGCTGGGCCGCCTGCCCGGCGGAGCCACCACCCTGCCGGGGATGGGGGCTCCGCCGGACGCCGGCGCGCGCGAGCACGCCCGCGCCCCCGATGACGAGCGAGCCTTCGCGCTCGCGCTCGCCGCCGGGGATGCGCGCGCGTTCGATCGATTCGTGGAGCGTCAGTCGACGCCCGTGCTGCGCCTCTGCTACCGCATCCTGGGCCGCCTGGACGAGGCGGAGGACGCCGCGCAGGAGGCCTTCATCCAGGCCTACCGGGCGCGCGCGACGTTCCGCGCGGACGGCTCGCCGGATGCATGGATGGCCCGCATCGCGACGCGCGAGGCGTGGCGCAGGCTGGGTCGCGGCAAGCGCCGCGCGGCCGCACAGCTGCCCATCGACGAGGCCGTGGGCGAGCTGCTGGTCGACCTCTCCGACCCGGTGGCGGAGATGCTGCACGCGGAGCGGGGCGAGGCCGTGCGCGATGCCGTCGCGGCGCTCCCCGAACCCTACCGCGAGGTGGTGGCGCTGCGCTACTTCGGCGACCTCTCCACGGTCGCCATCGCGACGGTCACCGGGCGACCGGAGGGCACCGTGCGGGCCCAGCTGAGCCGGGGCCTGGAGCGCCTGCGCAGGCGCCTCGGAGGGTTCCGACCGTGACCGCGCAGCCGTTCGACCCGGTGGACGCGTTCCCGGCCGATCCCGCGCGCGTCCTGGAGAGCTACGCCGACGCCACCCGGATCGTCGCCCCGTCCGCGCTGGTCCGCCGCTTCCAGGCATCGGTGGCGCAGGAGCGGATCGCCGACCGGGGGCTCGGCCGGGTCTCACGCGCGGTGCGGGCGCGCGCGGGGCTCGGGGGCCGATCCGGCTGGCCGCGTCCCGCGCATCGCGAGGGAGCCCGACTGGTGCTCCGACTCCAGGGCCTGGTGCTGTTGCTCCTCCTCACCCTGGCCCTGGGGGCGCTCGCGGGCGGGGCGGGTGCCAGGCTCATCTCCACGCTCGAGGGACCGCGACGCGGATCGGATCTCCCGGCCCATGTGGTGCCGCTTCCTCGACTCGCCGCGCCGAGCCCATCGATGCATCCGGCCCATGGGCCGGCGCAGGCGTCACCGGCCCCGACGCCCGTGCCGACGCCGTCGGTGCGGACCCGCGCGCTGGCGCAGCAGGCGCCCGGGCGGGACGATAAGGATGCAGGGAGACGTCATCGCCGAGCGGCGAGGCGCCACGCTCGCGGTGATGCGGTCCTCCGGCGGTCGGTCGTGGTCACGCCGGTCTGCCCGATCGGGATGGGGGACGATGACACCGTCACCCGTGCCCATCCGGGGAGGGGCCCCTGCGCCTTCTGATCGCCGGCCGACGCGAGGGGGCGGGCGCGCCACCGGGGCCCGCCCGCCGCCCGGCCCGACCGCACCACGCAGTCGGGGGCGCCGCCCGGTCCGGTGATCAGGGTGCGGGCGGCACATCCGTGGAGGGAATGCCCGCGAAGGTGATGGACCGCACGAACGCGTCCAGCTCGTCGAGCGGCGGCTTGATCGCGGAGGCGTCGGTCGCGTCCAGTTTGCTCACGACGCCGTCCAGGTACCGATCGTAATGGCCAGGACGGTCGTCGGCCGGGTCGTAGCCGCTGTTCTTGGGGAAGCCCGGCACGCGCAGCACCCAGCTCACCTCGATGTAGCGTGAGCCGTCGGCGCTCAGTCCCTGGAAGATGTACCGGAAGTCGTCCCGGCCCATCCGGTAGACGTCCTGCCCGAATGCCGCGACGTAGGCGATCCCCGACAGCTGCGGCGTGTCGATGAAGTGCGGCAGCGCGCGCACGATCGGGGCAGCCTCCCCGCCGCTCATGTAGGGCAGGGCGGCCATCGCCGACCGATCCTCCAGCGTCGCGATGTCGGGCCGGGTCTCCAGCAGCGTGCGGAGCTGGGTCAGCTGCTCGGATGCCCAGGGGTACGCCTCGAGGTCGGTCGTGGTGAGGACGTCGAGGATGCCCTTGGCGCCCCAGGGGCCAGGGACCTGCTCCTGCTCCCGGGTGATCCCGGAGATGCTGAAGACGAGGTGTGCCGGACGCGGGATCATCACCGGCGCATCGAGCGCGTCACCGGCCACCGGCACGACCGAGACGCTGAGTCCGAGCGCGGGCGAGAGCGTGACGCTCACGTCTCCGTAGGTGACCACGGGTCCCGGTTCCTGAGCATGGACCGGGGATGCGACGAGCAGGGATGCGACGAGCAGCGGGGCCAGGCGCATCGTCCGAGGCGACATCGGTGGGTGCCTCCAGGTTCGGTCGCCGGCACGAGGCCATCCCCGCACCCGGCGTCACCCCGATGGTAGCCGCGGATCGATCCATGCTCCGGCGGCGGCCGGCGCGCGAGGGCGGGTGGGCCCGCCGCACCGGTCCTGATGACGCACCGATCGTGACGCCGGGCCACCCCGCCTGAGCACCGCGCGCCGGGCCGCCCGCCGGGTGAGCCCCGCACGGCCCACCCGGCGGGCCGTTGGTCACATCTCCGCGGTCGTCATCTGCTCCATGGGCGCCAGCAGCTGGAACAGGTTGCCGTCGGGATCGGCGAACGTGGCGATCCAGGCGCCCGACCGGCCACCCATCTCGTACGGGGCCGCCACCACGGTGGCGCCTGCCGCCGTGAGCCGTGCCGCATCGCCGGGGACGTCGGTGGATCCCAGGTTCCAGATGATCCGGCCCGGATGTGCGTTCCGACCGACCACCTCGCTGTGCGCCCCGACCACCACCCACGCACTGCCCATCTGCCAGCCGGTGTATCCGTCCTGCACCCAGCCGGGATTCCCGAACAGGCGGGTGTAGTAGTCGACCAGTGGCCGGGGATCCGCGGAACCGATGAGGATGCCCGAGAGCTGCATGACCGTGCTCCTTGCTGTCGAGGGGCTCCTCGCATGGGGCGCGAGGCTGCGACGGCGACATCCTGCCGCATCCCAATCGGAATGGGAACCACCTGGTCACCCGGGACGCAAGGAATCGCGATCCACGTCGCGGCAGCGGGTGCGGCTTGACAGGGCGTTGATACTGGGGGGTAGTATCAAGACACCGAAGGGCCCCCCACTTGCACGACCATCACGCATCCTCCGCATCCGTCCACGCCAGCCACGCGAGCGTGCGTGCCGAGTCCGCGCCTGTCACCACGCCCGCCGCCCACGACGCCCACGACGCCCACGACGCCCACGCCGCCCACGACACCCACGCCGGCCACTCGGTCGCGATGTTCCGCGACCGCTTCTGGGTCAGCCTGCTGCTGACGCTGCCGGTGCTCGTCTGGAGCCCCGACATCCAGATGTGGCTGGGCTACACGGCGCCGACCTTCCCCGGGTCAGCGCTCATCCCGGCGCTCCTGGGAACAGCCGTCTTCGTCTACGGCGGCACGGTGTTCCTGCGCGGTGCCGTCGGTGAGCTGCGGACGCACCAGCCCGGGATGATGACCCTCATCTCCCTCGCCATCGTCGTCGCGTTCGTCACCAGCTGGGCCGGGACGCTGGGCCTGTTCGAGGTCGAGATCTGGTGGGAGCTGGCCACGCTCATCACGATCATGCTGCTGGGCCATTGGCTGGAGATGCGCTCCATCGCCCAGGCGCGCGGCGCCCTGGCGGCCCTGGCCGACCTGCTTCCGGACACGGCTGAGCGGGTCGTGGGCGAGGGCACCGAGACGGTGGCGCTCGCTCAGCTCGCCCGGGGTGACGTGGTCCTCGTCCGACCCGGCGGCCGGGTCCCGGTGGACGGCACGATCGTCGCGGGGACCGCCGACCTCGACGAGTCGATGGTGACCGGTGAGTCGCGTGTCATCGCGAAGGAGATCGGTGCGACCGTCGTCGCAGGCACCGTGGTCGTCGGCGGCAGTCTCCGGATCCGGACCGACGCGCTCGGCGAGGGCACGGCGCTCGCCGGGATCATGCGCCTCGTGGCTGCGGCACAGGCGTCCACGTCACGGGCCCAGGACCTCGCGGATCGCGCGGCGGCCGCGTTGTTCTCCATCGCGCTCGCGGCGGGGGCCATCACGCTCGCATGGTGGTGGATGGCGGGAGACCCGGAGGAGGCCCTGATCCGGACGGCGACGGTGCTGGTCATCGCCTGCCCCCATGCCCTGGGGCTGGCCATCCCGCTGGTGATCGCGATCTCCACGAGCCTGGGCGCGCGCCACGGCCTGCTCGTCAAGGACCGGCTGGCCCTCGAGCGGGCACGCACCCTGGACCTGGTCATCTTCGACAAGACGGGCACGCTCACGCGCGGCGAGCCCGTCGTGTCGGGGATCGCCGCCTCGGATGGCATGACACAGGACGATCTGCTCGCGCTGGCCGCGTCCGTCGAGGCGGACGCCGAGCATCCCCTCGGACGGGCCATCGTGGCCGCAGCGGCGCAGCGGTCCCTGCCGATCGTACCCGCCCATGGCTTCGCGAACCTGCCGGGCCGCGGCGCGACCGCGGTGATCGGTGAACGGATCGTCACCATCGGCGGACCGCGTCTCCTGGCGGACACCCACGCCGCCCCCGCACCCGCCCTGCAGGACGCGGCGCGCGGCTGGACCGAGGAGGGACGGACCGTGCTGCACGTCATCGCGGACGGTCGCATCCTGGGTGCGCTCGCGCTCGAGGATGCCATCCGGCCCGAATCGGCGGACGCGGTGGCCCGGCTCCACGCCCTGGGCATCGGCGTGGCGATGATCACCGGTGATGCGCAGGCGGTGGCCGACGTCGTCGCGGGGCGCCTGGGCATCGACGAGGTCGCGGCGCAGGTCCTGCCCGAGGAGAAGGCCGCGGCCGTGCGCCGCTTCCAGGCAGGCGGACGCAGGGTCGCGATGGTCGGCGACGGCGTCAATGACGCAGCTGCCCTGGCGACCGCGGATGTGGGCATCGCGATCGGTGCCGGCACGGACGTGGCGGTCGAGTCGGCGGGCATCGTGCTGGTCCGGAGCGATCCACGGGATGTGCTCAATGCCATCACGCTCTCTCGGGCGAGTCGCCGCAAGATGGTCCAGAACCTGGTCTGGGCCACGGGCTACAACGTGGTGGCGATCCCCGTCGCGGCGGGTCTCCTTCTCCGGTGGGGCATCGACCTGCCGATGGCCCTCGGCGCGATCGCGATGAGTGCCTCCACGATCGTCGTCGCGCTGAACGCCCAGCTCCTGCGGCGCCTGCACCTCGATCCGCGGACGCCGCCTGCGAACTGAGCGGTGTTGGGCATTGACAAGGTGGGGGTGCGTCCTGCAACGTCGCGGCGTCGCGGGCGCTGTCTCGGGGGGATGAGTCTGGAGGGAGCGGACCCGCGCGTGACGGAGGCATCGAACGATGACGTCCCCCACGGGCCTGCGGGCCCCCAGGCGGCTGGTCGCCGCGTCCGGACTGGCGCTCGCGGCGCTCATCGGCGGAACGGTCGCATCCGCGCTGCCCAGCTCGCCCAGCGGCCAGTGGAATGCCGGATCGCTGCGGCTGTCATCCAGCTACGCGACCGATTCGATCGCGATCACGGGGACCCAGGGTGCGGACTCGGAAAAACGCGTGATCCGGTCCAAGATCACCGTCCCCTCGGGCAGGGTCGCGGACGTCCAGGCGAGCTTCTCGGCGATGCTGCTGCCCAACACCGGCAGTGGCGACTTCTCATACTGCAACGGGTACTTCACGGTGGATAGCCAGTCCAACCCGGACGCGCAGTTCCGCCCCGGTGAGCAGATCCAGTTGCTCGGCGGTGCGAACTCGAAGCTGCCGAATGCCGTCGGGGTTGGCATGGTCGGGTTCAAGCGGAACATCGGTCCCGGCACCCACTACATCAACGTGTACGTCCGCAGCGCCTACGAGGGGTGCACCCTGATGGGTCGCGCGCTCAACCTGGTGGTGAACCTGCGCTGACGCGCGCCTCATCCGCCCCACACCGGCCTACCGCGGCGCCCCGGAAGTCACCGGGGCGCCCGATCGTCTGGCGCCTGCCCTCGCGCACCAGGCACGTGCGATGTCCAGCGCACCGGAACCGTCCGTGGCGAACGCCGGCCGCGTCGAGTGGGACTGGGTCGAACGCGACTGCCTGGCGTGATCAGATCGCACGGCCCACGGCGAGACCGGCGATCACGGCCGCCAAGCCCAGCAGGACCGACCCGAGGAGATTGACGCCTGCCGAGATCCAGGCGCCCTGCTCGATGAGCGCCCAGCTCTGGAGCATCCAGGTGGAGAACGTGGTGTAGGCGCCCAGGAAGCCGATGACCAGCGGCGCGCGCAGGTCCGGCGACAACACGCCGCGCTCGAGGGCGAGCGCCGTGAGGAGGCCCAGCACGAACGATCCGGACGCGTTGACGACCAGGGTCCCGAACGGGAAGAACGCGCCCAGCCGAGCGGTGACCAGGTTGTCCACCGCATATCGGGCGCAGGCACCCGCCGCCCCACCGAGCGCGATCATCAGCCAGGTCATCCACGAGAGTGTATCGAGGATGCGCAGGCGCTCAGGAGCGGGTGGGACGGGGCAGCCCGTGCTCATCCGCCGCCGACGCTCTCGCCGCCGCCGGCGCGGCCCCGACGCCTGGCGTACCGTCCGCACATGAGCGAGCCGTCCACCGAGGACCCGGTCCGGACGAACAACGCCCTCTGGGACACCTGGACCGGCATCCACGTCACATCGGCGTTCTATGACGTCGCGTCGTTCGTGGACGGATCGCGACCCATCCGACTGACCGCGGAGGAGCGTGCGGACCTGGGTTCGGTCGAGGGCCGCACCCTGCTCCACCTCCAGTGTCATTTCGGGATCGACACCCTCTCGTGGGCTCGCCTGGGTGCCGTGGTCACCGGCGTCGACTTCAGTGCCGTCGCGATCGACCAGGCCCGCCTGCTGGCCGATCGGGTCGGGCTGAAGGCGCGCTTCGTCCACGCCGACCTGGATGCGCTGCCTGCGCTCCTGGACGAGCGCTTCGACATCGTCTACACCTCGCGCGGGGTCCTGGGCTGGCTGTCGGACATCCGTCGCTGGGCCGCGGTCGTGGCGCGCTTCGTCCGGCCGGGCGGCACCTTCTACCTCACCGAGATCCATCCGGTCGCGAACGTGTTCGAGAGCGAAGGCGTGGCGCCGGGAGAGCTGCGCCTGACCTATCCCTACTGGGACCATCCCGACCGGCCGCTCCGCTTCGAGGTGACGGGGTCCTACGCCGATCGCGACGCGCCGACCGGGCCGCTCGTGGAACACGGCTGGGACCATTCGCTGGGAGAGATCGTGACGTCGCTCATCGAGGCGGGCCTGGTCATCGACGTCCTGCGTGAACAGGACTGGTGCGACTGGCGCCTGGACTTCCTGGTGGCATCCGAGGACGGTCGTTGGCGCCTGCCGCCGGGGTCGGGCGAGCTGCCGCTCTCGTTCACGCTGATCGCCCACAGGCCTGGCTGACCGGACCGATCGACCGGTCCGAGACCGACCGCATCATCGCCGCCTCGGGCACAGCTGGCCGCAAGACGCCATGCTTGGGGGGTGCCGGGACGTCCGGCGCACCCTTCGGCTAGGCTGGGGCCTCAGTCGAGGGGGCACGCAACCGGGAACCCCCTTGCCTGGGAACAGCGATCCATCTCGCATCTACCATGACCCGGCCCTGACCGACCGGCGCGGCGACGCGACCGGTCCGGTCGCGCTGCTGTTCCTCGTCGTGGTCATCGGCGCGTTCTCGGCCGTGACCTACGCGATGGTCAACTACCTTCCCGTGGCCGCCGATCCGTCCCCCCGGCCGACCGGCACCATCGCCGCCACGGTGGTCCACCCGACGGCTACCCCGGTGAGGACGCGCGCCCCCCAGGCTGGCGCCACGGACGACCCGAGCGCCACCGACGACCCGAGCGCCACGGACGACCCGAGCGCCACGGACGACCCGCTTCCGTCTCGCCGGCCCGCGGCCAGCGGCCCGCCCCCTTCGCCGGATGCACCCGCAGCCAGCGCCACGCCGCGGCCCCCCGGGCATGGTGCGCTGGGTGATGCCATCCCGATCATCCAGGACGGACGGCGACTGGGCACGGTCACGCTGCTCGCGTTCGCGGCGGGCGAGGTCCCGGGTGTGGCGCTGAACGCCGGCGCCCGCGTCATGGTCGCCCATGTCGCGTTCGCGAGTCCCGGCGGCATGCGCTACGACGCCTCCCATTGGGCCTTCGAGGACATGGACGGCCAGCGCCACCCGGCCATCGCGGAGGCTCCGGACCCTGCCCTGGGTGTCGGCCGCGTGCCTCCGGGCGGCACCGTGACCGGCAACGTCTCGTTCATCCGCGAGCGGCGCATCGGCATCCGGAGCATCGTCCTGACCGATGGGGCGGGCACCGATCTCGTGATCATCGATCGACCCTCCAGGCTCTGATCGCCCTGCCGTCAGCGCGGCTGGTATGTCACCCGGACGACGAGCGGCTCGGCCGTGGATCCCGCCACCCGGAACACCAGGTCGTTGGTGCCGGGATCCAGGTCCACGCGCATCAGCCACAGCCCGTCGGGCCGCGCGACCGACTCCTGGGTGCCCCCGTCCGGCAGGTCGCGCACGATCACCGCTCCGCCCGGTGCCCGTCCGAACACGTTGATGCGCGGCGAGACCACCTGCTCACCCTGCTCGGGGAACGAGACCGTGAGCGGCCGAGGCGATGCCTCGAGGTCCCGGATGGGGGGTGTGGGCGCGGGCGAGGCGGTCGCCCTCGGTGGTGCCGTCCCGCGCGCGGGCCGATGCGTCGAGTCGGCGGGGTGGGTGGGCGCCGTGGTCATGCCCGGTCCGGCGGGACCGTCGCCGGTGACCGCCAGCGCCTCGGTGGGTCCGGGGGTGAGGGTGGGTGCCGGCGTGACGGTGGCAGTCGGCTCGACGACCACCCCGATCCGCCGACCGTTGCCCTCGAGCACGATGAACGCGATGAACCCGAGCCCGAGCACGAGCGAGATGAGCGCGAACGCCCAGGCCGCCCGCGGGGTTGGATCGGGAGCACGGCGGTCCAGGGGGCGGCGATGGCGCGTTCCGGTCGCGCGGATCCGATCGGGAGGACCGGGTCGCCTGGGCCGACCGCCCGGTCGCGTGCGTTCACGCATCCGGCCGGAAGCATACCCGGACGCGCGGCGGAGGCGCCACGGCCCTATCCTCGCGGCATGCCCACCACGTTGCCGTATGGCTCCTGGCCGTCGCCCATCACCCTGGACCTGGTCGTCGCGGCCGGCAGGAGCGCGTTCGCTCCCTGGCTGGATGGCGAGGACCTCTACCTCCTGGAGAGCCGCCCGAGCGACGCCGGCCGGGTGACCATCATCCGGCGCGACGCGGACGGCACGTTCCGAGACGCGATCCCGACCGGCTTCAACGTGCGCAGCCGCGTCCATGAGTACGGTGGCGGTGCCTACACGGCGCGGGACGGCGTGCTCGTGTTCAGCAACTTCGCGGACAACCGGCTGTACCGCGGTGCGGGTCCGGCGGTCCAGCCGGTGCCGCTCAGCCACGGCGACACGCAGCGCTTCGCAGACCTGGTGCTGGACCTGCCTCGCGACCGGGTCCTGGCCGTCCTGGAGGACCATGTCCCCGGCGCCGCGGAGCCGACCAACGCGATCGCCGCGGTGTCGCTCACGGACGGCACGGTGTCCACGCTGGTCGGCGGCCATGACTTCTTCGCGAATCCGCGCCTGGACCCCAGCGGCAGCCGCCTGGCCTGGATCTGCTGGGATCGTCCGGAGATGCCCTGGGACGGCACGTGGCTGGTCGTCGGTGACCTCGCACCGGACGGTGGCCTGACCAACGAGCGGATCGTGGCGGGCGGACCGACGGAGGCGGTCCTGGACCCCGTCTGGGCACCCGACGGGTCGCTCCTGTTCCTGTCCGACCGGACCGGCTGGTGGAACCCGTATCGCTGGCGGGACGGCCGGGAACAGGTGGAGGCTGTCGCGCCGATGGCGGCCGACGCGGGTGGTCCGCTATGGGTGTTCGGGCTGCGCTGGCTCGGCGTGGACGGCGACGGGACCGTGGTGCTCGTCGTCCGGAGCGACGAGGGCGACCAGCTCCACGTCGTGGGGCCGGGGGGCGCGTCGCGCCATGTTCCCCTGGACGCCACGGAGCTGGGATCGCTGCTGGTGCGCGATGGGGCCGCGGTGATGATGGCGGGGGGACCGGCCAGGGCATCCTCGCTCGTCCGTGTCGACCTCGACAGCGGCCAGGCACAGGAGCTCTACACCGCGTCACCGCTGACCGTGGACCGGGCGTACCTGGCGACGCCGCGGCTGGTGGACTTCCCGTCGACGGGTGGCCGCCGGGCGTTCGCCTGGTACTACCCGCCGACCAACCCCGACGCCGTCGCGCCGCCCGGCGAGCTGCCCCCGGTCGTGGTGATGTCCCATGGTGGGCCGACGTCGAGCGCCTCCACGAGCCTGGACCTGGCCACCCAGGCGTTCACGAGCCGCGGCTTCGCGGTCGTGGACGTGGACTACGGCGGCAGCACCGGACACGGACGCGCCTACCGTGACCTGCTCCGGGAGGCGTGGGGCGTGGTGGACCTGGACGACTGCTGCGCGGCTCCGACCTGGCTCGCCTCGCAGGGCCTCGCGGACGGGGCGCGCATGGTCATCCGGGGAGGCTCGGCGGGCGGGTACACCACGCTCTCCGCGCTCACCTTCCGCGATGTGTTCGCGGGCGGCACCAGCTACTTCGGCGTGGGCGACCTGGAGGCCCTCGCGACCGACACCCACAAGTTCGAGTCTCGCTACCTGGATTTGATCGTGGGTCCCTACCCGGCCATGGTGGAGCGATACCGGGACCGCTCGCCCATCCACTCGGTCGGGCGCATCAGCTGTCCGGTGCTCGTGCTCCAGGGCGAGGACGACCGGGTCGTGCCCAGGGAACAGGCGGAGGCCATCGTGGATGCGCTGGCGGAGCGCGGCATCCCGCACGCGTACCTGTTGTTCCCGGGGGAGGGACATGGCTTCCGGAGGCCGGAGAACCGGCGCCGCGCGCTGGAGGCGGAACTCTCGTTCTACGCCCAGGTGCTGGGGTTCACGCTCGCGGACGCCATCGAGCCGGTGGAGCTGGTGGGACGCCCCGCGCGCTGAGGGGGCCCGCGTCGGCCGAGCGTCCGGCGCGGGCGGCGAGGGTCCGGCGGGCGGCGAGGGTCCGGCGCCGGCCCGCATCGCGGCGGACCGACGCGGAGGACCCGGTGGCTCAGCCCACCGCGGCGGGTGACGCCTCCGGGGCCGTGCCCTCCGTGGAGGCGTCGGTCGCGGCCGGGATGACCACCACGCGCTGGGCAAGGAAGCTGCCGTCATCCTGGCTCTGGGACCAGACCACCACGTCCGCACCGGCCGCGATGTCTGCGATCGCGACCTCGGTGCGCGATGGACGGTCGTCCGCGGACCAGCTGAAGGCTGAGGTGTTCGCGTCGGTCGCGACCGTCGCGCTCTCACCGGTGGCGAGGTCGATCGTGATGGAGCCGTCCGCGACCGCAGACACGGTGCCGTGCTCGACCTTGTCGGTCAGCACGTTGCCGTCTGCATCCAGCCGGACCGTCGTCTGGCTGACGAGGTTGTCGAAGCGCTCCGACAGCGCGCCGCGGACGCGACCGCTCATGTCGCCGTGGGAGCCGCGACCGCCACGACCCTCGAGTCCGCGTCCACCCCGCCAATCAGGGCCGCGACGGCTCGACCCGCCGTGCGCGGTGATGCCGCCGTCCGGGGCGGTCGCCACGGGCCCGGGCGCCGTGACACTCGGGTCGGTCTGGGCCTCCGCGATCGAGGCGCCCGACAGGACGAGGGCGAGGGTGGTGCCGGCGACCACCGTCAGGCGCTTGCGTTCGTTGCTCATGGGTGCATGATCCTCCGTCAGGGTATGGGGCGGCTGGGGTCCTTCCACATCCGCGGGTCGGATGCGTCAGCCTCCGACCGATGACCACGATGCGGGCGCGGTGTTCGAGCCGCGACCGCCGCGTGTAAGGGCGGCGTAAGGCGCGCGCCTCCTCAACGGGTCGCTGCGGTCCGGGCGCGGGAGCCGGCTCAACTCAGGACCTGCGGCAGAGCTCCGGGCCGAGACCCGGGCAGGTGCCGCGATCGGCCCTCAGGAGCCTCCGATGCCTGACCGCTTGAACCCCTCCACCAGATACCGCTGGAGGAAGGCGAACATCAGCAGGATCGGGATGATCGCGACCAGGGCGCCCATGAACAGCGACGGAAGGTTGACGATCTGGGCGGTGATGAACGTCGAGAGCACGACCTGGATCGTCCACATCTCCGAGCTCGTGCCGATCACGAGCGGCCACAGGAAGGAGTTCCAGCTGGCCAGGAACGTCAGCGTCCCGAGCGACAGGAAGATGCCGTGCGAGGTGGGCACGACGATATGCCGGAAGACCCCCCAATGAGACAGTCCGTCGATGACCCCGGCTTCCTCGATCTCCCTCGGGAACCCCAGGAAGTACTGACGGAAGAGGAACACGTTGAACACGCTGAACAGGCCGGGCACGATGAGGCCCTGGAGCGTGTTCACCCAGCCCAGATCTGCCACGATGACATACAGCGGCAGGAACGACGTCGCACTCGGGATCATCAGCGTCAACACGACGACGAACAGGACCAGCCGGGACCACCGGCTGGGAATCCGTGCGAGCGCGTAGCCTGCGAGCGACGCGAAGGTGAGCGAGCCGACCACCGTGAGCGTGGCCACCAGCATGGAGTTCACGATGCCGCCGATGACCGGAGCCACCGGGTCGTCGAGCAGGACCTGGAGGTTCTTGAGGTACTGGGGGTCCTTGGAGAACCACGTCCACTTGGATGCCAGGATCTCCGCCTGCGTCATCCCGGCGCTCTTGATGATGATGTAGAACGGGATGAGGAACAGGATCGCCAGCGCGATGAGGACGATGTATCGCGGTCCCCACCGAACGGCCGATCTCAGGCCGCGACGATGGTCAAGACGACCGGACGTCATGACCGCTCCTCACGCCCGAAGCCAAGCTTGCGGGCAGGGATGATCACGAACAGGAGCAGGATCGCGGTGATCACGAATGTCCCGGCCGCGCCGCGTCCGATGTCGTTGTCGCTGAAGGCGATGTTGTAGAGGTAGACCATCGGAGGTCGCGCAAGATAGCTGCCACCTGTGCCTTGGCCAGCCCCTGCTGAGAGGCCGGAGAAGATGTTGTAGAACTCATCGAACGCCTGGATGGCGGTGATCGACAGGAGCAACAGCACCGCCACGGAGGTGTTGCGCAGCAGCGGGAAGGTGATGTGTCGGAATGTCTGCCACCCGGGCTTGGCACCGTCCACCGTGGCCGCCTCGTACAGAGGACGAGGAATCTCCTGGATGCCCGCCAGGAAGATGATCATGAATGCGCCAAGCTGAAGCCACAGCCGAACGGTGACCAGCACGATCCAGTACAGCGGCGGCTGCGCGGTCCCGATCCACGCCTCCGGTCCCAGGTCGAACGGCTTGAGGACGGTGTTGGCCAGGCCGAAGGGCAGTCCGTTGAAGATGTTCATGCGCCAGATCAGCGCACCCACGACATACGAGCATGCGGCAGGCAGGAAGAAGATCGTCCGGGAGATGCCGGTGCCGACCGGCAGGCGGTTGACCAGCGACGCCAGTCCCAGGGCACCCAGGAAGCTGACGGGCACGATGAAGAACGTGTACACCACGCCCGTGATGAGCGAATTCTGGAAGGCCGTCGATGTCAGGAGCGCCCGGTAGTTCTCCAGGCCGATGAACTCGGTCGGGTGGACCGTGTTGTAGGCACGGAAGAAGCTCAGCACGAAACCCCAGGCGATGGGCACGAACGTGAACAGGAACAGCCCGATCAGGAATGGACCGACGAATGTCCAGAACGGCGACGGGCGCCGCCTCAGGAACGCCGCCCGTCGCTGTGTCGTCATGTCTCGGAGGGCTCTATGGTCTGGAGGTCCTCGTCAGGCGTGGTCGCCCCTCAATGGTTCAGAAGCTTGTCGAGCTCCTCCTGGGCCACGACCGCGGCCGCGGCGAGCTCGGTGGCCGCATCCGCCCCATTCTTGACGATGTTGCCCACCGCGTCGATGTAGGGAGTCGACACCGCACCGGAGTAGTACACGGAATCCACGAAGCCGTAGTCTGCGAGGATCTTCACCGCCTCGGCGGGCTGGCCGCTCTTGAGCGGCTCCGCGGCCTCCTGGATCGCCAGCCGTGGCGGAAGGTGGAAGCCATAGGAGAGGTTGAAGTCCTCCTGGTCGGCGGCGTTCTGGAGCCACAGCCACGTGGTGTAGTCCTTGGCCGCCTGGATGTTCTTGCTCTTGCCGTTGATCGCAGAGGCCCACTGAGAGAAGAACGTGGCCCCGGCTCCATTCGGTCCGGAACCCGGCCAGGGACCCACCACGAAGTCATCACCGAGCGCCGCCTGGACCGCGGGCATCATCCACAGACCGCCCCACTGGCTCGCGGCGAGTCCGGCGTTCAGGACGGTCGGGTCATACCAGTCGGTGGGAGCCCCCAGGAGGATCGAGTCGTCCGCGTACAGCTGCGCGAACTGTGTCAGGGCCGCGGCCACATCAGGGTTGTCATAGGCGATCTTGTCATCCGTGATCATCTCGTGGCCCGCTGCGTGTGCCAGGACGTAGGCCTGGGCCACGCCGCCGTCGTTCCCGAAGAACGTTCCCTTGACATCATCCCTGGTGAGCGCCTTGGCGGCCGCCACGAACTCCTCCCACGTCTGCGGGATGGGGATGCCGGCGTCCTCGAACATGCTCTTGCGGTAGTACATCAGGCCGATGTCGCCGATGAAGGGGATGGCGTACACCTTGCCGTCCACCGTGAACGCCTTGAACGATCGGGGATCGAACTGCGCCGCGACCTCGGGGGTGATGATGTCGCTCAGGTCGGCCAGCTGGTTGTTGGCGACCGCCTCCGGCGCCGCCACGGTCGTCTCGTAGATGTCCGGTCCCGAGTCGGTGAGGAGCGCGGCGCCCAGCTTGGCGAAGTAGTCGCCGGGGACCCACTCCACCTTGACCTCGATGTCGGGGTGGAGCGCCATGTACTCCTCGGCATAGCGCTGGGCCGCCTCTCGGGTGCCTGCCTCGCCGTACTGGTGATACCACTGGGTGAGGACGGTCTTGTCCTGCGCCACGATCGCGGATGGCGCTCCGACGGAGAGCGTCAGCAGCGTCGCTGCGACAAGACCCCAGCGCCGCCTGGCGGGGCCAGCCTGGCCGTGGTGCGGGTGACGAGTGCGTGCGTGCAAGATCCACCTCCCTGGGCACTGCGGCTCGAACAGGGCCGCTCGGTGCGTATTCATACTATGATAGGTGTCAAGAGAGGATGTAGCCCGATCCGGACTGCTTCCGCGGGGAAGCGGGACGGGCGCGGAGGGGAGGTTCCATGCGCGCCGGCAGCCACCCGGGCATCGCCATCACCTGGTTGCGTCAGGCGGGCTTCCTCGTCGAGGGGCGGGACGACGCGCTGCTGTTCGACCCGTTCCTGACCGACCTGCCGGGCATGCTCGTGCCGCCTGCGGCGACTCCCGAGGCGGTGAGCTGGGTCACGGCGGTCCTGGCCAGCCATGAGCACGCGGACCACCTCGATGGGCCTGCCATCGGACGCATCGCTGCCGCGTCCACGAGCCCGATGTTCGTCGTGCCGCGCCCGCTTCGACAGATGGCCGTCGATGCGGGCGTCCCGAGGGAGCGCGTGCTGGGGGTGCAGCCCGGCGATGTCGTGGAGATCGGTGGACTGCGGATCCACCCGGTGCCCGCACGGCACGGGGTCAGCATGCGCGACGCATACACCTTCGGCCGTGAGCTGTCGGGTGGTGACGTCCGATATCCGGGCTACGTCGTCGAGATCGACGGTGTGCGGCTGTACCACGCGGGGGACACGATCGTGGATGATGCCATCGTCGAGCAGGTGCGAGGGCTGGACGTGGACGTGGCGTTCCTGCCCATCAACGGGCGCGACCACTTCCGGGAGCGCATGGACGTGGTGGGCAACCTGACCCCGCGCGAGGCCGCGGATCTCGCCGCGGCGATCGGAGCCGACCTGGTCATCCCGATGCACTACGACACCGTCCCCGGCAACACCGAGTCACCGGGCGTGTTCCTCGACCACCTCCGGCGCACCCATCCGCGGATCTCGGCGTGCTTCCCCGGCGCGGGCGGGCGCGTCGTCCATGCGCCCACGCGCCGGCCCTGACCGAGCGGCTCCGGGATCAGTGGGGAGCCCGGGATGTGAACCAGGCGCGATCTGGGCCATTCACGATCGCCCGGACCGCGGCTCGCCGCGTCGCGTCGTAGGGCGCCATGGGCGCGCTCGGGTCGCCCACCTCCCATCCCAGCTCCTGGAGCGTCGCCTTCAGGCCGGCCAGCCAGTACCCCTGGTCGAACACCCGCGCGATGCGCGTGACGGCCGCCTGAAGCTCGAACGTCTCGGCTCGGGGCCGGTCGTCACGAACGGAGCGGATCAGCGCGCGCAGCAATCGTGGCACGAAGTTCCCCTCGGCGGAGACGATCCCATCCGCTCCCGCCCAGAGGGACGTGGCCGCGAGCGGCTCACGACCCTGCAGCACGCTGAAGCGTTCGGAGCGAAGGGTGAGCAGCTCCCCGAAGACGAAGGGGTCGCCCGCGGAGTCCTTGATGCCCGCGATGTTGGGATGCTCCGCGAGCGCTCGCACGACCCCCGGCGACAGGGCCACCTGCGTGTTCTGGGGGATGTTGTAGAGCAGCACCGGCCGCGGCGACTCCTCGGCGATGGCCTCGAAGTACGCGACCAGTCGGGCCTCCTCGGTGACGGGATAGTAGAACGGTGTCGTGACGAACAGGGAGTCCACCCCGGTGGCGGCCAGACGCCCCGCTCGCGCCAGCGTCCGCGACAGGCCCGTGTCGCCGGCACCCGCGTACACCGGGATCCGATGGCGGACCTGGTCCACCGCGACCCGGGCCACTCGCTCGGCCGCCTCGTCCGACAGCACCGCGAGCTCACCCGACGATCCCAGGACGAACAGGCCGTCCAGATCCGGCACGAGCGCCTCGATGAGATCCCGGAACACGCCCTCGTCCAGCTGGCCGCTGACGGTGAGCGGCGTCGCGATGGGGCAGATGACACCCACCGGACGGACGGGGTCGCTCATGATCGGGCGGTGATCGCCGAGGCGGGTCGCCCGGCTGTGTCCTGGGGCACCAGGATCGATTTGGCGAGCCGATCGTGGGCCAGCAGTCGCGCGGGACCCTCCGTCAGGGGCGCGAACAGGACTGGCCGGCGCACGCGGGCGAGCGCGCCGGAGGTGATGAGATCCGCAGCAGCCACGAAATCCTCCGTGAAGCAATGACTGACCGATCCCCTGACCACCAGCTCTCGGACGGTCAGGTCCAGCAGCGCGACATCGGTCGACCAGGGGTGGGCTCCGACGACGACGATCTCGCCGCCTGCGCCCACCGCCCGGAAGCACGTCTCGATGGTTCCCGCGGCACCGGCGGCCTCGAACACCACCTCGGCGGCGACCGCGTCCGCCCGCTCGAGCGGCAGGGCCAGGCTGGCTCCGGCCGCGAGGGCGATGCCGCGTGATTCCTCGGAACGGCTGAGGGCCACGACCTGGGCACCGGCGCGAACCAGGGCCTCCACCAGACACAGGCCCACCGAGCCGATGCCCACCACCGCGACGCGCCGCCCCTCGACGGCCACCTGGTGGACCGCATGCAGCGCGACCGCGAACGGCTCCACGAGCACCGCGCGCTCGAGCTCCACGTCGGCGCCGACCGGGGCGCACCGGGCACCCTCGACCACGACGAAGTCGGCCATGCCGCCGTCCGCGCCCATGCCCAGGGCGACCATCGAGGGACACCGGTTGGCGTGACCATCGGCGCAGGCGCGGCATCGCCCGCAGGTCAGCAGCGGCCACGGGGCGACGCGGGTGCCGACCGCGACGCCCGATCGCGGTCCCGCCGCCGCCACGACGCCGACGATCTCATGGCCCAGCGTCAGGGGCGCGCGACGGCCGCTGACGGGGTGGGGTTCGACGGCGACCGTGATGGGCCCGTGGAGCGCCTCGTCCACGTCCGTGCCGCATACGCCCACCGCCTGGACCCCGATGAGCACCTGGTCGTCGGCGACCGCGGGCATCGGCACCTCGTCCAGTCGGACGTCGCCGCGGGCGTGCCAGCGCACGGCTCTCACGTCGCAGGCCGCCAGCCGACGTCGGCGTGCAGGATCAGCGTGTCGTCGATGAGCTCCTGCGCGATCCGATGGTGGACCGCATCGAAGGGCACCGCCGGGTCGCGCAGGGTGGCCTGACGGAAGATCCCCTGCCGCACCGCCAGCAGCTTCAGCAGCTGGTTGGAGATGTCGATGTGCTGATTCTGCCAGGCGAGGGCGGGCAGCAGACGGTCGAACAGGGCCCGCGCGCCTCGCCGGTCACCGTCGCGGTACAGCCGCATGATCCGGACGAGGGGCCAGTGCAGCCCGCCTGCCATCACCGCATGGATCCCCCGGTCGAGCGCCTCGATGAACTGCGGCACGGCCCAGCCGCCCGACACGTTGAGGCGGCCCGCCGTGGCCTCCAGGATGGCGCTGTACTTGATGCCGGCCGGGACGGTCTCGACCTTGATGCACCGGAACGGCTCGAGCTCCTCGAACAGGTGCACGATCGTCTCGACCGGCAGCCCGGGCGCCCCCCACTCCAGGTCCTGGATCATGAGCATCGGGATCGGCGCCTCGCAGACCGCCCGGAAGAAGCCGAGCGTCGCAGCCCGGTCGCGCATCAGCGGGACCGGGGCTTGAACGAGCACGCCGGCCGCGCCATGCTCCGTCGCGAACTCGGCCATGGACCGCGCGTCGCGCGCGTCGTCCGCGCTCGACCCGATGACGACGGGCACCCTGCCCGCCGTGCGTTCCAGGACCGCCCGCGTCGCCGCGCGCCGTTCGTCCATGCTCAGCCGACCCACCTCGCTCGCGACCACGGGGTAGAGCAGGCCGCTGACGCCTGCGGCCAGTCGATCGTCCACGGCGCGGTCCAGACTGGCGAAGTCGATCGCGCCGTCGTCGCCGAACGGGGTCTGGGGGATGGCCACGACACCCGACAGCGGGTACAGCGTCTTCATCGAACGTGCTCGCTCATGTCCGACTATCATACGATAAATCGAAGCAGGAGTGTGGTGGATGCGAGAGCGCGATCGGTTGCGGAGCACGGGCTGGTTCGAGGCCGGCGACCTCGATGGGCTGGGCCATCGTTCCACGTTCCGGATGCAGGGCTTCCCCGAGGAGGGCTTCATCGGGCGCCCGGTCATCGGCATCCTGGACAGCTGGAGCGAGGTCGTCGGCTGCAATGGCCATCTGCGCGACCTGGCGGATCACGTCAAGCGCGGGGTGCTCCGCGCCGGGGGATTCCCGGTCGAGATCCCGGTGATCTCGCTGGGTGAGCCGGTGATGAAGCCGACCACGATGCTGTATCGCAACCTCATGGCGATGGCCGTCGAGGAGCTCATCCGGGCGAACCCGCTCGACGGCGTCGTGCTGCTCGCGGGATGCGACAAGACCGTGCCGGCCGCCCTCATGGGCGCCGCGAGCGTGGACATCCCGGCGCTCATGGTGACGGGCGGCCCGATGCTCAACGGCCGCTGGCGCAACGAGGACATCGGCGCCTGCACCGACTGCTGGAGGCTGCACGACGAGCTGCGCGCGGAACGCATCGCGCCCGCCGACTGGCAGCAGATCGAGGGCGGCATGTGCCGCAGCGTCGGCCACTGCTCGCCCATGGGCACGGCATCCACGATGGCCTGCGTCACGGAGGCGCTGGGCATGGCGCCGAGCGGCAGCGCCGCCATCCCGGCGGTCGACTCGCGCCGCCGCCATGTGGCTGAGCGCGCCGGAGCGCAGATCATGGCGCTGGTCGCCGCAGGCACCCGGCCGTCGGACATCCTGACCCGCGACGCGTTCGAGAACGCCATCCGGACGCTGCACCTCATCGGCGGCTCGACCAACGCCGTGATCCACCTCCTGGCGATCGCGGGACGCGTGGGTGTGGAGCTGCCCCTGGACCTGTTCGACGAGCTCTCCACGACGACGCCGATGCTGGTCAACCTCAAGCCGTCGGGCGCCTACCTGATGGAGGACTTCTACTACGCGGGCGGGCTGCCGGCCGTCCTCGCCCAGGTCCCCGATCTGCTCCATCTCGAGGCGCGCACGGTGACGGGGCGGACGCTGGGCGAGTCGCTCGAAGGGGCCGCCACCATCGATGACGAGGTGATCCGGCCGCGCGAGCGGCCGCTCGGGCGCGGCGGCAGCCTCGTGATCCTGCGCGGCAACCTGTGCCCGGACGGCGCGGTGCTGAAGGTCTCGGCCGCCTCGGGCTCGCTGCTCCAGCACGAGGGTCGCGCGGTCGTGTTCCGCAGCGTCGCGGAGCTGCTCGACACCATCGACGACCCTGCGCTGGACATCACCCCTGATGACGTGCTGGTGCTCCAGAACGGCGGACCCGTCGGCGCACCCGGGATGCCCGAGTCGGGGCACCTGCCCATCCCCAGCCGACTGCTGCGCGAGGGAGTGACCGACATGGTCCGCATCAGCGATGCTCGCATGAGCGGCACCGGGTTCGGCACCGTCGTCCTGCACATCGCGCCCGAATCGGCGATCGGTGGCCCGCTGGGTCTCGTGGAGACGGGGGACCGCATCCGACTGGACACGGCGGGCCGGCGTCTCGATCTGCTCGTCCCCGATGCGATCCTGGCCGAGCGCCGTGCAGCCTGGACACCGCCCGCCCCGACCGACGAACGGGGCTATCGCGGCCTGTACCGACGCACGGTGATGCAGGCGGACCGAGGCTGCGACCTGGACTTCCTGGTCGGCAGGTCCGCGGCCGAGGGGCCGGGGCGGACCCACGGCTGAGGCCCGCGGCGGTCCGGGCACCGCTCGATCTCCACGCGCCCCGCACCCCGCGATCGCCGCGCACCGCTCGATCGGTGACCGTCCCGCGATCGGTGACCGCCTACCCCGAGCCTCGGGGGGACTCCCTGACCGCCCCTCGGCGCGAGCCCTCCACGAGGGTCACCATGGCCGCGCTCGCCGCATCGGGATCGTGCGCCGCGACCGCCTCCAGGACGTTCCGATGCAGGGCCAGGCTGGAGTCGAAGAAATCCTCCCAGGTCCATGCGCCGTGGATGGTCGCCCGGAGTCCGGCGTGGAGGGCCGGACCGAAGGCGCCGACCATGTGGATGAGGTAGTCGTTGTGGGTCGCCGCCACCAGCGTGTCGTGGTAGAGGACGTCGGCCCTGAGGTAGCTCGATTCGTCGCCCTCGGCACCCATCGCCTCGAAGGCGTCCCTGATGGCCTGGATCTCGTGCTCATCGGCCCGCTCGGCGGCGAGCCGGGCGGCGCCGGGCTCGATGATCCTGCGGACCTCGAACACGTTCCACAGGAAGTCTTCGTCGGGCCCGGCCTCGGTCTGCCACGTCAGCACGTCCGGGTCCAGGATCCGCCAGCTGGAGCGTGGCAGGACCACGGTTCCCCGCTTCGGGCGCGACTCCACGAGACCCTTGGCGATGAGCACCTTCGTCGCCTCGCGGACCACGGTCCGGCTGACGCTCAGCAGGCGGCTCAGCTCCCCCTGCTCGGGCAGGATCGCGCCGGGCGACAGCTCGCCGTTGACGATGCGGCGCCCGATCCGCTGAACCACGGCAGCATGGATGCCCGTCGGCCAGTCCCGGTCCGTCTCGTAGAGTCGGGCCGCATCGGATGGGGTCCGGGCGTTCGAAGTCCCACTCATCATATGGTATTATATCACATGGGCACCACCTGTCGAGATGGATTTCTGAACCGTCGCGCGACCCGGGGTGCCCGGTCGCCAGCCGATGACACCAGCCGGCCCGAGGCCAGCGAGGCTCGAGAGGCCCGGGCGCCGGAGGACCCCCAAGACCGTGTGAGGGAACGATGAACGTGGATGGCCGGCGCCTGCGGACGATCTGGGTGGATCGGGAGGACCCTGAGACCGTCTGGATCATCGACCAGTCCGCGTTGCCGTTCCATATGCAGGTCAGCCCGATTCGGAGCGTGACGGAGATGGTGGACGCCATCGCCTCCATGCGCCTGCGGGGCGCCGGTTGCATCGGCGCGGCCGGAGCCTTCGGCATGCTTCTGGCCGCGTGCCAGGCGGAGAGAGCCGGCGCCTCCGCCGGCGACCGGGTCATCGAGGACGCCGCGACCGCACTGTCGAGCAGCCGGCCGACCGCGATCAATCTGACCTGGGCGGTGCGGCGGATGCTGGCCGTGCTCAGGCCCGCAGCGCCGGAGGATCGACGGATGCTCGCGCTCGATGAGGCCGTCCGGATCGCGGATGAGGACGTGGATCGCTGCACCCGGATCGGCGAGCATGGCCTGACCATCCTGCGCCAGATCCACCAGCGGACGGGCACGACCGTGAACGTCCTGACCCACTGCAACGCCGGCTGGCTCGCGTTCGTGGACCGGGGCACCGCGACGGCGCCCATCTACGCCGCCAGGGACGCCGGCCTCCCCGTCCACGTGTGGGTGGATGAGACGCGACCCAGGTACCAGGGAGCACGGCTCACGGCCTGGGAGCTCCGCCAGGCGGATGTTCCCCACACGGTCATCGTCGACAGCGCCGCGGGCCACGTGATGCAGCGAGGGCTGGTGGACATCGTGCTCGTCGGGAGTGACCGGACCTCCGCCAACGGTGATGTCGCCAACAAGATCGGCACGTACCAGAAGGCGCTGGCCGCCGCGGACAACGGGCTGCCGTTCTACGCGGCGATGCCCTCGTCGACGATCGACTGGCTGAGTCGGGACGGGATCGCGGACACGCCCATCGAACAGCGCGACCCGCGGGAGGTGACCCACGTCATCGGCCTGGCGGGTGACGCCATCACGGAGGTGCAGGTGGGCGCGAGCGGCAACGAGGCTGCGAACTTCGCCTTCGATGTCACCCCGGCGCGGCTGGTGACCGGGCTGATCACCGAGCGCGGCGTGTGCGCCGCGTCGGAGGTCGGGCTGGTGGGCCTGTATCCCGAGCATGGACCGGGAGGGAACCCATGAGCTACCGACCCCTGGACGCGGACACGGTCCCGGACCTCGTCCGGGCGCGGCCGGCGTTGGCGGCGTTCATGGAGGGTGACGACGAGCTCCGGGTCGAGGAGGTCGGCGACGGCAACCTCAACCTCGTGTTCATCGTCCGCGGCGCGTCAGATCCCGATCGGGTGTTCGTGCTCAAGCAGGCACTCCCATGGCTCCGGGTCGCGGGAGAATCCTGGCCGCTCACCCGGGAGCGGATGCGCATCGAGACGGCCGCCCTCCGCCTGTTCGGTGACCGTGTGCCCGGGTTCAGCCCGCGGATCATCGACCATGACGATGCGATGTCGTTCGTGGCGATGGAATACCTGGGCCGGCATCGGATCATGCGCGCCGCACTGATGGCGGGGGAGACCCTGCCGCAGGTCGCCCGGCACCTGGGCACGTTCATGGCGCGCCTCCATTTCACCACCTCGGACCTGGCGCTGGATGGACCTGCCAAGAAGGCGAGCGTCGCCACGTTCCTCAACCCCGCGCTGTGCAAGCTCCAGGAGGACTTCGTCTTCGGGAACCCCTTCGTGGAGGCCACCGAGAACCGATGGAATCCCGAGCTTGACGCCGAGGTGCGACGGCTGCGGTGCGACGGCGAGCTCAAGGTCGCCGTCGCCGAGGCGAAGGCGCGCTACATGACCGAGGCGCAGGCGCTGCTCCATGGTGACCTCCACACGGGCAGCGTCATGGTCACGGTCGATGACACGCGCGTCATCGACCCGGAGTTCGCGTTCTACGGACCCATGGGCTACGACGTCGGGACGATGCTGGCCAACCTCGCCATCGATCACCTGGCGCATGAGGTCCACACACCCGAGCCCGCGCCGCGCGAGGAGGTCCGGAGACGTCTCGCGGCCCAGATGGTGGAGCTGTGGACGACGTACGCCTGCGAGTTCGATCGTCAGTGGTGCGAGCGCGGTGGGGGCGACCTCGCGCCCGGGTCGTGGTGGGAGTTCCCCGACGGCGGCGACGCCTTCGCGGTGTTCCGCCGCCGATACCTGGGACGCCTGCTGGAGGACAGCGCCGGGCATGGGGGCTGCGAGATCCTGCGGCGGCTGATGGGCATCGTGAGCGTGCCCGAGCTCGACGGCATCCCCGACCAGCGGCGACGCGCGCAGGTGGAGCGGCGGGCCGTGCGCGTGGCGCGCCGCTGGCTGCTGGAACCGGGCGCCGGCGCCACCATCGAGGACCTCGTGGGCATCCTCGCGGAGGAGGCAGCCGCATGAGGGCCTCGGGATCTGCCTCCCCACCGGCGCCCGCGGCCACGGCCCACCCGGTCGATCGAGAACGAGGAGCCACGAGATGATGGACACCGCGGACGCGCTGCGGGAGTGTGCGAGGGTCAGCCGGCAGCTCGGTGCCGATCCGTCGCTCGTGCTGCACGGCGGCGGCAACTCGTCGGTCAAGGCGCCGGTCGTGGACATCACCGGACGGACCATCGAGACGCTTCACGTCAAGGGATCGGGCTGGGACATGGCGTCGATCGAGCCCGCGGGCTTCACCGCGCTGCGGCTGGGACGGCTCCGGGAGCTCCTGGAGCTGGAATCGCTGGCCGACGGGGACATGATGCGCGAGCTGGCCGCGGCCAAGCTCGACCCGGGCGCACCGCAACCCTCCGTGGAGTCGCTCGTCCATGCGCTGCTGCCGCATCGCGTCGTCCTCCACAGCCATGCGGACGCGATCCTGACGATCACCAACCTGGGTGATCCCGCGGCGATCGCCCGTGAGCTCCTGGGTCCCCGGGTGCTCCTCGTCCCCTACGTGATGCCTGGCTTCGCCCTGGCGCGGCGGGTCCGGACCCTGTGGGACGAGGCGGCCAACGAGCACACCATCGGGATCGTCCTGCTCAATCATGGCCTGGTGGCGTTCGGCGACTCGGCCGAGGAGGCCCTCGAGCGCCACGAGCAGCTCATCGCTGCCGTCCGGGCGTGGCTCGATGGTGCCGCTCCGCCGCCGCCGGCACCCGTGGAGCCGTCGGGGCCGGCCGACCGTGTCGCCCTGGCGGACCTGCGGCGCAGCATCGCGACGGTCGCGGGCAGGCCGCTGATCATGCGCCGGCACGCGGACCCAGACGCGATGCGGTTCGTGCGCCGGCCGGATGTGGCATCCCTGGCGTGCCGCGGCCCGCTGACACCCGATCACGTCATCCGCACCCGCCGAGTCCCGATGGTCGGCCGGGACGTCGAGCGATACCGATCCCAGCGGCTGGAGGAGTTCGAGGCCTACCAGGCGGCGCGCGGCGAGCCGCTGGCCATGCTCGATCCCGCACCCAGGATCGTGCTCGATGCGGAGCTGGGCATGCTCGCGCTCGGCGCGACGGCGCAGGATGCGGGGATCGCCGCAGACATCTACCGCCACACCATCGAGGTGCTGGCGCGATCCGAGGACCAGCTGGGCGGCTACCAGGCGCTTCCGGCCCGGGACATCCTCGACCTGGAGTACTGGGAGCTGGAACAGGCGAAGCTGCGGACCGGTCGACAGCCGCGGGAGTTCGCGGGCCAGGTGGCGCTCGTGACCGGGGCCGCGTCGGGCATCGGTCGAGCGTGTGCGAGCGCGCTGATGGAGCACGGCGCGTGCGTGGTCGGCCTCGACCGCTCGGCCGAGGTGGTGCGCGCCTTCGACGGCGCGGCGTGGATCGGCGTGACGGCGGACGTGACCGATCCGGAGGCCCAGGCGCGCGCGCTGACGACGGCGGTCGAGGCGTTCGGCGGCCTGGACATCCTCGTCCTGGCCGCAGGCATCTTCGGGCCCAGCCGATCGATCGACACCCTCGAGGGCGATGTCTGGCGGAGCGTGCTGTCGGTGAACCTCGATGCCGCCGTGACGCTCATGAGCCTCGCCCATCCGGTCCTGGCACGCTCACCGGTCGGCGGCAGGATGGTGGCGATCGGTTCCAAGAACGTCCGGGCACCGGGCACGGGTGCAGCCGCCTACTCGGCCTCGAAGGCGGCCATGACCCAGCTGGCGCGCGTGGCGGCGCTGGAATGGGCGGCCGACGGGATCCGGGTGAACGTGGTCCACCCCGATGCGGTCTTCGACACGGGGCTGTGGACCGGGGAGCTGCTGCGGCAGCGAGCGGACCGCCATGGCCTCACGGTCGACGAGTACAAGCGCCGGAACCTGCTCGGCCGGGAGATCACCTCGGCCGATGTGGCGCGTCTCGTCGTGGCCATGTGCGGCGACGCGTTCGTGGCGACGACCGGCGCGCAGGTCCCCATCGACGGCGGCAACGACCGGACCATCTGACCCGCTCGCGATCGGGGATCCACCTCCCCGCGAGCACGAATCCGGGACACCGACTACACTCCGCGTGCGGGGTGGAGCAGCGGCAGCTCGTTGGGCTCATAACCCAAAGGTCAGAGGTTCGAATCCTCTCCCCGCAACCAACCGCGAATACCGCCCAAACGACCCCGTGGTCCCGCCACCCGGGGTCGTTTCTATTGCGCCGGCCTCTGGTCGTCAGTCCGCGGAGGCCCGCGGCGAAGCGGTTGCATGGGGCACGATCGTGGCGAGCTGCTGGGCCATGCCATCGTGCGTGAGCGGGCCGTAGCTCACGGCCCGGACCACCCCGGCACCGTCGATGAACACGCTCATCGGCACGCCCCCGAACCCGGTGTACGCCTTGTACGCCTTCTCCTCGGGATCCTGGAGCAGCGGCCACGCCGCGCCCTGGTCCTGAGCGAATCGCCGGGCGCTCTCCGCATCGTCCTTGTAGATGACGCCCAGGATCTCCAATCCGGCCGCGGCGTTCGCCTCCCGGGCCGCCACGAACGCCGGGAACTCCTCGCGGCAGGGGACACACCAGCTCGCCCAGAAGTTCACCACGACGGGACGCCCCGCGAAGTCGGCGAGGCGGACGACGTCCCCGTCCAGGGATGCGAGCTCGATGGGCGGTGCGGGCTTGCCCAGGAGCGGTGACCCGCCGACCACGATGGGGCTGCCAGCGGCGCCGCCGGTGCTGCCGGGACCGCCCGATCCACAGCCCGCCACGAGGAGGGCCAGCGCGACCACGGCGACCGCACGCCCACGCCAGGCCGAGAGAGGGCGCGCCGCCATGTCGGACTCGATCGCTACTTGACGGTGATCTCGCCGACCATCGTGACCGGGTGGACCTTGCAGATGAACGGGTAGACGCCGGCCTTCAGCGGGTCGACCGCGTAGTCGATGGTCGCCACACCCGTGATGATCTCGCCGTCGAAGATCGACTGGGTCTTGGCGGCGTCGCTGAAGATCTCCACGTTGTGCTCCACATCCGCCTGCCGATTCTCGAACGTGATGATGAACGGCGTGTCGGCCGGCACGGCGATCTCCTTGGTGTCGAAACCGGCCACGCTCGACGCGATGATGGTGGGCGTCGTCGTGGTGGCAGCCCCGGCCTCCTCCGCCACCTGCTCGGTCTTGGGCAGCCAGGTGAACATCCACGGGACCATCGTGAGGATGATCGCGACCACCGCGATGATCGCGTACAGCGGCACGAGCAGCTTCGGGAAGATCCGCTCCGGGTCCCGCGCCGCGGCATCCTCGTGGTGCGCTGCGGACTCCACGTCCCGGTACTCGCGTCCCGCGTCCACGATCCAGCCGACCATGGCGATGAACGCCATGAGCAGGCCCGCGACGATGAGCACGGGTCCCAGTGCCAGGCCCAGGAACACGAAGAACAGGCCGACCGGCGCGAACAGCGGCCAGGCGCTGGGCGCCGGCAGGTGGATCCCCGGCGGGGTGGGCCGCGCAGCGCGGGCGTGCCCCGCCGTCTCCGCCGCGAGCACCAGGTGCTGGTCTCCCGCCTCCACGACGTCCAGCTCCCGGCGCGCGTCCCACAGCCAGCCCGCGAAGGCGAGCCCGCCGATCGCGAGACCGATGGCGAGGAGCGGCAGGCTGGGCCCGGCCTTGCCCCCGATCACGAGGCTGAAGAACAGGAAGAACCCGCCCAGGGCGCCGACGATCGGCCAGGGCGACGGACTGGGCAGGTGCAGCCCGTCCGGGGCGCGACCGGCGGGCGCCCGGCGTGGCACCCGGGTCCGGTTGCGCTGACGGTTGTGGCCCCACAGCCACGCGATCAGCAGCAGCGCCAGCGGCAGCAGGAGCAGGAGCAGCAATGGGATGTACCCGATGAGCTCGCTCCAGATCGGCGTGACGAACTGGCTGACGAGTCCCAGGAACTCCGTCCAGAGGTCCATGCGGTCGACTCAGGCCCCCGGCTGGCTCACAGCTCGCGCGAGCTCTTGAGCAGGATGATGAAGCCGAAGCCCATCGACACGCCCAGCAGCGCGAGGAGCGTGAAGCCGGTCCAGTCCGTGACGGCGATCGACGGATCGATGACGCCCCATCCCAGGAAGTAGATCATCGCCGCGCCGACGAAGAACGCCGTCAGGACGAGCGCGTTGCGCCAGTTGAACATGACGATGCCTCCCGGCTACCGCAGCACGTAGATGACGAGGAACAGGGCCACCCATACGATGTCCACGAAGTGCCAGTAGTAGTGGATGGCCTCCACCGCCGTGTGGTGCTTCGCGGAGAACTGGCCCGCCACGCCGCGCGACAGCACCACGGCCATGCCGATGACGCCGCCCAGCACGTGGGCGCCGTGGAACCCGGTCAGGGTGTAGAAGAGCGTCCCGTAGATGCCGCTGTTGATGCCGAAATTGTCCTGCGTCACGAGGCTGTAGTACTCGATGCCCACGAGCACGAAGAACAGGACGCCCAGCGCCAGCGTGATGGCCATGCCCCGGTTCATGCCCGTCCGGTCGCCCTTGCGGATGCGCATGGTCGCCCACTGCATGGTGAACGAGCTCGTCACCAGGACGATCGTGATGAGCACCGCCATGGGCCAGGGCGTGATGAACTCCGTCCCCTCCGGGGGCCAGATGGGCGCCGTGGCCTTGACGTTGAAGTAGGCGCCGAACAGCGCCGCGAAGAACATCATCTCGGACGCGATGAACAGCATCACGCCGAGCAGCGGCATGTCCATCCCCTTGGGGGTGGTCGTGCCCTCGTGCTCCGGCTTGCCCGGGGTCAGGGTCTGCGTGGTCGAGCTCATGAATGGGCCTCACCGCTGGCGATCGCCGCGGCCGGTGCGCCATGCGCGTCCCCATGGCGCCGGTCGAAGATGGGCCGCTCGGAGCGGACCGACGGCAGCGAATCGAAGTTGTAGGCGGGCGGCGGGCTGCTGGTCGCCCACTCGAGCGTGTTGCCCTCCCACGGGTCATCCACGGCCATCTGCGGCTTGCGGAGCGTGATGAACACGTTCCACAGGAACGGCAGCATGCTGGTCGCGATCGTGAACGCGCCGATCGTGGACAGGAAGTTGAGGCCCGTCCAGCCCGCGTTGTCGGAGTAGTCGGCGATGCGCCGGATCATGCCGTCGAGGCCCAGCATGTGCTGCGGGAAGAACGCCAGGTTGGTGCCGATGAACAGCAGCCAGAACTGGAGCTTGCCCAGCCGCTCATCGAGGTGCCGTCCGGACATCTTGGGGAACCAGTAGAACAGCGCGGCGAAGATCGCGAACACGGAGCCCGCCACGAGCACGTAGTGGATGTGGCTGACCACCCAGTAGGTGTCCTGGACCATGAAGTCGAAGGGCACCAGGGCGAGGAACGCGCCGTCCAGGCCGCCGATGAGGAACAGCGTGATGAAGCCGACCGCGAACAGGAGTGGCGTCTTGAACGTCAGCTGGCCACCCCACATGGTGCCCAGCCAGTTGAAGAACTTGATGCCCGTGGGGATCGCGATGAGCGCGGTGAACAGGCTGAAGAAGGGCAGGTAGACCGCACCGGTCGTGAACATGTGGTGCGCCCAGACGCTGAAGCCGAGCGCGCCGATGGCGGCCGTCGCGAACACGAACGCCTTGTAGCCGAACAGGGGCTTGCGCGCGAACACCGGCAGGATCTCGCTGATGATGCCGAACGCCGGCAGGATCAGGATGTACACCTCCGGATGCCCGAAGAACCAGAACACGTGCTGCCACAGGATGGGGTTGCCGCCGAGGCTGGGCTCGAAGAACCCGCCGCCGTAGTTCCGGTCGATGAACAGCATCACCAGGCCGGCCGTCACGACCGGGATGGAGAACAGCAGCAGCACGCTCGTCACGAGCGAGGTCCAGACGAACATGGGCATGCGCAGCAGGGTCATCCCCGGTGCGCGCATCCGGAAGATCGTGACGATGAAGTTGATGGCGCCCAGCAGCGAGCTGGTGCCGGTCAGGATCAGACCCAGGATGAGCAGGTCCACGCCGGACACCGGCTCGCGCGTGGAGAGCGGGGCGTACATGGTCCAGCCGACCGGTGCGCCCCCGAACAGGAACGCCAGCAGGATCAGCCCGCCGCCACCCAGCAGCAGCCAGAACGAGAGGGCGTTGACGCGCGGGAACGCCATGTCCGCGGCGCCGATCTGGAGCGGCACGATGTAGTTCGCGAGCCCGGCGAACATGGGCATCACGAACAGGAACAGCATGATGATCGCGTGCATCCCGAACAGCTGGTTGTACGCGGCCTCGTTCAGGAACTGGAGCCCGGGCACCGCCAGCTCCGAGCGGATGAACAGGGCGAGCGTCCCGCCGAGCAGGAAGAACGTGAAGGAGCTGACGATGTACATCACGCCGATCTTCTTGTGATCGACGGTGGTCAGCCACTCGTAGAGGCGCGCACGAGGCGTGATGCGTGCCGCGGGCAGGGTGGTTGAGGCCATCAGCGGCGTCCTCCGTGGATGCGCAGCGCGATCACCCGGTCACCTCGAACGTTCCGAACATCTGCGCGGGATGGATCTGGCAGTCGAAGAAGTAGTCGCCCGGATCGGTGGGGACGTCGAACGTCACGGTCTGGACGTCTCCCGGACCAGGCACCGCCTCCGCGGGGTCCACCGTGCGGGCGATGAGCGGCGCCGTGGCGTCCGCGCCCTGGTAGAACGCGACGTTGTGCGGCACGCCGGAGTCATTGGTGTACTCCACGGTGAGACTCGTGCCGGCCCTGGCGGAGATCGTCTGCACGTCGAACGCGAGGGGCGCCTCGGCGGTGGTGTGGAGCTTGACCGTCTCGCCGCCCGGCTGCGGCTCACCCGAGGGTCTGGGCGGGGCGGGCGTGGGCGTCGCCTGTGCGTCGGCGACCTTCTGCTGGAGCCACGCGTCGTACTCCGCGCGCTCCACGGCGCGAACCGTGAAGTACATGTCCGAGTGGGACAGGCCGCAGAACTCCGCGCACTGGCCGCCGTACGTGCCCGGCTTGTCGATGATGACCTCGAACTCGTTGGTGCGGCCGGGCACCACGTCCAGCTTGTAGAAGAAGGCCGGCACGTAGAACGAATGGATCACGTCCGAGGAGTGCAGTCGGAACAGCACCGGCTCGTCGACCGGAAGCACCAGCTCCGGGCCATCCTTGCCCGCGCCCTGGAGCGGCTTGATGCCGGAGTCGGCGTACTCGAACTTCCACTGCCACTGGAACGCGGTGGCGTCCACGGTCACCGCCGGGACATCCGACTTGGCCATGACCTTGGGCAGGACGATGAGCGCGGACCACACGAACAGCGACAGCACGATCAGCAGGGGAATGGCCGTCCAGACGATCTCCAGCAGGTTGTTGCCGTGGGTCTGGGCGGGGAGGGCCGTGTCCGTGGCCTTCCGGCGGAACTTCAGCGTGACGAGGAGCACGAGCCCCTCGACCAGGATGAAGATGATCACCGCGATGATGAACACCGGCCCGTAGAGGCTGGCCGACTGTGCCCCCTGGACGGTCACCACCTCGCCCGGGGTCAGGCCGGGCAGGCCCGCATCGCTCGTCGGATGGTCATTGGTCCGGACTCCGGAGCAGGCGGCGAGGATCATGGCCAGGATGGCCAGGACCATCACCGATCCGGACCGCCAGGAGTGGCGGCGTGCCGCCTGGATCGCGCGCAACAAGGCTCCCCTGTCTCCTCTGGGTGCTTCGGGACCCGCCTATGATACGGGACGATGTTCCGTCTCGTTCGCGGTTTGACCGCCGGGCGGACGCTCGTCCCGCTGGTCCTCCTGCTGCTCGGGCTTCCCGTCCCCGTCCTCGCCCACGGTCCCGATCCCGGGCCGCCCGATGTCTCGCTGCTGGTCACCGGCTGGTCATTCCGGGTGGAGGTGTGGCTGCCCATCCTCATCGCCGGGTGGGCGTACCGGGCGGCGATGCGCCATGTGAACGCGGCCCATCCGGCGAATCCGGTGCCCCGCCGTCGCTGGTGGGCGTGGCTGGGCGGGCTGGTCGCGCTCGTCCTGGCCCTGAGCTCGCCCATCGAGCGGTATGACACGACGCTGTTCTCGGTGCACATGATCCAGCACCTGTTGCTGTCGTTCGCGGCGGCTCCGCTGCTGGTGCTCGCGGCGCCCGTCACGCTGCTGCTGAGGGTGGCCACCCCCAAGGCGCGCCGCGGGCTGATCCTGCCGGTGCTCCACTCGCGGGCGATGAAGGTGGTCGCCAATCCCATCGTCACCTGGGGCCTGTTCGCGCTGGTGATGTGGGGGTCGCACTTCTCGGGCCTGTTCGACGCCGCGCTGGAGGACCCGCTCATCCACTTCCTGGAGCACGGCCTGTACCTCGCGACCGCGATGCTGTTCTGGTATCCCGTGATCGGCGCCGACCCGGGCCCGGTGCGACTGGCCCACCCTGCGCGCCTGGGGTATCTGGGCCTGGGGATGCCCTTCGGGTCCTTCCTGGGCCTGGCCATCTTCTCTGCCACGACCGTGCTGTATCCCCACTACGCGACGCTCGGCAGGTCCTGGGGCCCGACACCGCTGGAGGACCAGGCGCTGGCTGGCGGCATCATGTGGGCCGTGGGAGACGGCGTGTTCATCGTGGCCATCGTCCTGGTGGCGGTGATGTGGCTGCGCGCCGAGGAGGAGAAGGGCCGGCGCATCGACGCGCAGCTGGACCGGGAGTCGGCCAGGGTCGGCGCGACGGTCGCTGTAGCCGCGGTCAGCCCCTCCGCGACCACGCCCGCGGAGGGGGTCGCGCCGGTGGGCGGTGAGTGACTGGCGAGTGACCGGCGAGCGACCGGCGCCCGGTCGCTACTCGGCGTCTTCCAGCTTGACCACCCGGTTGACGTCGTCGCGCACCTGGTAGGTCACGCGCACGGCCTCTGCCAGCGCGCGGTGCTCCTGGAGGTGCTGGGGCGGGAAGCCAGCCGTGTCGAACCGGGTCTTCGATGTGTCGAAGCGCATCTCCCGCCCGTCGGCCAGGCGGAGCGTGAACCCATCCACCGTGGCCAGGCCGGACTGGTCCACGTCCACGACGACGCCGGTCTCGGTGCGCAGCGTGTCACTGCCGCATCCGCCCAGCGCGGACAGCGCGCCCAGGGTGACCAAGACCACCGCCCCGCCGCTCCACCGGACCCGGCTCACGAGAACGGGAGCACCACCGCGACATCGAGGATCATCAGCAGGAACAGGCCCGACAGGTAGCTGATGGAGTACTTGTACAGCTTGACCGCACGACGGTCGGTCCCCTCGCGCCACATGGCGAGGGCCTGGAACAGGAACAGCCCGCCCAGCACGAGCGCGCCCGCCAGGAACACGAGGCCCATCTGCGCGACCGCGAAGAACACCAGCGTGAGCGCGACCATGAGCATCGTGTACAGCGCGATCTGGCGGGTGGTCTCTGCGACGCCGTGGGTCACCGGGAGCATGGGCACGCCCGCCGCGGCGTAGTCGCCACGGATGCGCAGCGACAGCGCCCAGAAGTGCGGCGGCGTCCAGTAGAACACGATGGCGAACAGGAGCAGCGCCGGCAGGGTGATGTCCCCGGTCACGGCCGCCCAGCCGATGAGCGGCGGCAGCGCGCCCGCGGCACCGCCGATGACGATGTTCTGGGGCGTGGTGCGCTTGAGCAGCAGCGTGTACACGACCACGTAGAACCCGATCGCGAGCAACGTCAGGAACGCCGCGACGAGGTTGGTGGTCACCGCGAGCAGCGCGAACGAGACCACGGTCAGGACGAGCCCGAACACGAGCGCATCCTCCGGTGCGACCGCATGCGCAGGCAGCGGACGCCTTCGGGTGCGGACCATGATCGCGTCGATGTCCCGGTCGATGTAGCAGTTGATGGCGTTCGCCGCACCCGCGGCCAGCGATCCGCCGACCAGCGTGACCACCACCAGCCAGGCGAACTCGGCGGGCGGCAGTCCGTCTACGGTCCGCCAGGCGAGCACCATGGCGGGGACCGTGGTCACCAGCAGCAGCTCGACGATGCGGGGCTTGGTCAGCGCGACATACGCCGAGACGCGGTCGCGGAGGGTGGGGGTGGGACCGGAGCCGGGTGTGGCCTGGGCCGCGTCGCGGTCTCCCGACGCCCCGTCGGCCGTCGCGTCGCCGAAGGCGGACCGGGCGGCGTACCAGCCCACGAGCGCGCCGGTCACGAGCAGGCCCCAGATGGCGGCGCCCAGGGCGAGGTGGAGGGTGACCGCCCAGGGCGCGAGCGTTGTCCAGATCTGCGCGGCACCCACGACCACCTGGATGGCGAACAGCGTGGCCGCGGTCCCCACGAGGCCCAGCATGGGTCGGGCACCGGCCACGCGCCCGCCGCCCGCCGCCCGCGCCGAGCGCCAGACCACGATCGTGGTGAGGGCCAGGATGACGCCCACGATGACGGCCACGATGCGATGGGCGACGTGGGCCATCTGGAGCGCGGCGACGCCGGAATCCGAAGAGAAGGTGGGCAGCGCCTGTCCGCCGAAGAGGGGCCAATCGGGATAGATGAGCGCGGCGCAGCCGTCGTCGCGACCCACGCCGACGCAGGTGATCTCCGTCCCGAACAGGAGCAGGGCGTAGACCGAGACGGCCGCGAACGCCACGAGCAGCGGCACGCGCAGCGACGTGGCGTGCCGGGCCAGCTGCGCCGGGTGGCGCGACCGGACGGTGAGGAACAGGAAGATGGCCATGAGGATCATGGCCGTGGCGAGGTGGACGGTGACGGACTCCGCGGAGTTGTTCATCTCCACGGTGACCTTCCCCAGGTACGCCTGGAAGCCCACCATGAGGAACGCGGCCACCGACCCGACGACCAGCGACCGGGTGGCCCGCTGGCTGCGGAACGCGTCGATGACCAGGCCCAGCACCAGGAAGCCCATGAGCACGCCCCACCAGCGGTGGATCGACTCCAGCCAGGCGGCCGTGTCCCCGAGGGGCGGGATCACCTGACCGTGGCACAGCGGCCAGTCCGGGCAGCCCATGCCGGACCCGGTGGCGCGCACCACGACGCCGATGAGGACCATCACGTAGGTCGCGATGACCGCGGCCAGGGCGAGCTTGTGGAATCGGGACATGCGCCGTGGATTCTACCCGGGAACGGCAGGCGGTCGGGTCGGACGGGGCCGTGGCGCCCGCCTGTGCGGGCCGTGGCGCCCGCCTGTGCGGGCCGTGGCGCCCGCACAGGCGGATCGGGCCGCTCCGGGGTATCGTCGAGCGGTGATGCGACCTCTCCTGCCAGCCCTCGCGACCGCCACCGTCCTGTTCCTCGCGGCATGTTCCGGGGGCGGATCGGCCACGCCTGCGCCGACCCCCACGTCCGTGATGCCGAGCCCCGAGGCGCCCGCCTCCGCCGATCAGACCGGCGACCCGGGGACCGCGGCCGCACCGGCGTGTGCCCCGGGCACGGAGCCGATGGCGACCGTCTACACCGGCTGGCCACAGGCCGGCCGGGGCACCGCGACCGGCGACATGTTCCCCTACCTCGTGTCCAGCCAGATCACCGTCGGGCCCAGCCGGTTCCTGTTCACGCTCATCGACTCCACGAACCAGGTCCTCGCGGCGCCGGATGTGCCGGTCACGGTCGCGTTCTACAACCTGGCCGCAGACCCAGCGACGCCCGTCTCCACGACGGACGCCGTGTTCCTTGACCCGGGCACCGGTCGCGGCCTGTACCGCGCCTCGGTGGATTTCACGTGCGCCGGCGACTGGGGAATCGTGGTCATCGCGGATCTGCCCACGCCGCTGCCCAGCGGCGCTCCGAGCGGGGCGGTCGCGTCCCCCGCGAGGACGCCGGTCAGGGCACAGGTGGTGTTCGAGGTGCGGGCCGCGGGCACCGTCCCGGCGATCGGCGCGCCCGCCCCGCGGTCGGACAGTCCGGTGGCCACGACCGCGGAGGACCTGGCCCGCATCAGCACCGACGACGACCCGGACCCGGACTTCTACCGACAGACCATCGCTCAGGCGGTCACGTCCGGACGTCCGTCCGCGATCCTGTTCGCCACGCCGCAGTTCTGCCAGACCGCCATGTGCGGGCCCATGCTGGACATGGTCAAGGGCATCGCCGCCGACTTCAAGGACCAGGTCACGTTCGTGAACGTGGAGCCATACAAGCTCCGCGAGACACCCCAGGGTCTCCAGCCGGACCTGGACGCGGACGGTCACCTCCAGCCGGTCCCGGCGGTGATCGAGTGGGGTCTGCGCACAGAGCCGTACCTGTTCATCGTCGATGCGGACGGCCGGATCTTCGCGAGCTTCGAGGGGGTCCTGGGCGAGGACGAGGTGAGGGCCGCGCTGCAGGAGGTCGTGGCCGCCGCAGCCGCCGGTTCGCCTCCCGCCGCCGGTTCGCCTGCCGCCTGAGCGCGCGCTCCTCAGGCCTTGGGGCCGGTCCCGCTCGAGCCCGGCGCGCGGATCGGGATCCCGGCGGCGCACGCCGGGCATGTCGCGGCACCCGGCTGCCAGGTCGGCACGTCCAGGGTCCACAGCGCGTCGGCGGGATAGCGACGCCCGCTGGTGGGTGACGTCACCTCGCGGAGGCCGCCGGACCGATCCGCGATGACCAGGGCCAGCTCCAGCGAGCCGCCCGTCCGCTCGATCGCCGGGAGCATCGCCAGCAGCGAACCGCCGGTCGTGAGGATGTCGTCGACGAGCAGCGCCCGCTCGTGGGCGGCGATCGTGAAGCCGCGCCTGAACTCGCGGCGGGGCGCGCCGTCCGCGCCCCGCACCTCCTCCGCGAAGATGCCCCGCACGCCCAGCTGCCGGGCGACCTCGAAGGCGAGGAGGACGCCCCCGGTGGTGGGGCCCACCACCACATCCACCGCCGGGCCTCCGTCCGCCGTCCGCGCCCGCTCTGCGAGGAAGCCGCACAGCTCCACGACCGCAGCCGGATGCTGGAGCACCTGGAACTTCTCCAGGTAGCGGTCCGCGTGCCGGCCGGACTTCAGCGCGAAGTGGCCATCGATGAGCGCGCCCGCGCTGCGGAACAGCGCCTCCGTGCGGGCAGCGATCCGGGCGCGACGGTCGGCGTCGGGTGCCGGCGGCAGGGCGCCGGGTGAGGTCGGGCTCACGGGCGGTACTCCACGCCCTTCGTGCTGGGCCTGTCACGCCGACCGGGGAGGGCGACCCCGATCAGCTCCCGGTGGGACGCGAGATCGTGCTCCAGGCACCACGCCTCCAGCTCGTCGATGAGCCGGAGCGGCAGGACCGGGTCCGCGAACACCGCGGTGCCCACCTGGACGGCGCAGGCGCCCGCCATCAGGAAGTCGAGCACGTCGTCCAGACAGCTGACGCCTCCGACGGCGACGATGGGGATGTCCACGACCTGGGCCACCTCGTAGACCACGCGCAGCGCGACCGGCTTGAGCGCCGGGCCCGACAGGCCACCGTAGGTGTTGCCCAGGAACGGCCGCCGACAGGTTCGATCGATGGCCATGCCGGTGAGCGTGTTCGTGGCGGAGATGGCGTCCGCACCCGCCTCCGCGATCGCCTGTGCGATGCCCCGGATGTCCGTCGCGGCAGGGGACAGCTTGACCATCAGGGGCAGGCCCGTGGCGCCGCGCACCGCGCGGGTGACCTGGGCCGCGGCATCCCGGTCGAGCGCGAACTGGAGCCCGCTCTTGCCCACGTTGGGACAGGAGATGTTGAGCTCGATGCCGGCGACCCCGGCCTGGCCGTCCAGCCTGCGGGCCACCTGGACGTAGTCGTCGACCGACTCACCCGCGACGTTCACGATGACCGGCACGTCCCAGCCCGCCCAGGTCCGGGCGTACCTCTCCAGCACCGCGTCCACACCCGGGTTCTGGAGGCCGATCGAGTTGAGCATGCCTGCGGGCGTCTCGGTCACGCGCGGCGGTGGGTTGCCGGTGCGGGCCTTGAGGGTGGTGCCCTTGCAGCAGATCGCGCCCAGCGCCTGGACGTCCACCACCTCGCCGTATTCCAGGCCGTACCCGAACGTGCCCGATGCGACGAGCAGCGGGTTGTCCAGCACGAGCATCCCGTCGCGCTCCGGCGCGAGGTCCACGGTGAGGTCCACCCGGCGGCCCGCCCGTGCCTCGATGATGGGCGACGGTGGCGGCTCGGGAGGTCGTGGTGCGGGCGGACCCTGGGGGTGCTTTCTGAACGATTCGCCGGGCAGGCGTCGAACGGAGCTCGGGATGACCGGGGGGGTCGGCGGGGGTTTCGGAGCGGGCGCGCGCGCGGCCGCCGCACGTCTGGAGGTGATCACGGTCCGCTTGCGCCTCACGGGCCGTCCTCCCAGGCGATCTCGTCGGCGGCGAACACCGGTCCCTCGCGACACACGCGCTGTGGTCCCTGGACGCCGATGACGACACAGCCCAGGCAGGCTCCGACCGCGCAGCCCATCGTCTGCTCCAGGGACACCTGGAGCCAGGCCCTGCGCCGGGCGCCGGGAGAGCCCATGGGATCGGGCGGGGCGCCCCGCTTCCGGCCCAGGCGTGCCACCCCCAGCCGGTCGTCCCGACCCTTGGCCAGCCTGGCCATCGCCGCGAGCATGGGCGTCGGGCCGCACGCGAACGCCTGGTCGGCCCAGGCCTCGTAGTCGGGCACCAGCTCTGTCACCCGGCCGTGGTGTCCCAGCGAGCCGTCATCGGTGGCGACGAGATACTCGACCTCGTCGGGCAGCAGCGACGAGGGATAGACCTCCGTCGCGGACGCGGCGCCGAACAGCACCGCCACGCGTCGTCCCTCCGCGATCGCGACATCGACGAGGGGACGCACGCCCGCCATGCCCAGGCCGCCCGCCACGAGCAGCAGGTGCCGGCTGCGCGGATCCAGCTCGAACCCGCGACCCAGTGGCCCGAGCAGCTCCGCGGCCTCGCCCGGGCGCATCCGAGCCAGCCACTCGGTGCCCTTTCCGGTCACCCGGAAGTGGATGGTCACCCTGCCGGTGACCTTGTCCGCGGTGTTGATGCTGAACGGACGGCGCAGCACGAGGCCGGACCAGTCTGGGGTTCGGACATGCACGAACTGCCCGGGCAGGGCTCCGGCGGCGAGCCAGGGTGCGTCGTACGTCTGGAGGAACTGCCCGGGCAGGATCTCCTGGGTGTCCAGAAGGCGGGCGTCGAGCAGCTTCACCGCAGGCCGCCGGGGGCGATCAGGCCGCCGGGGGCGATCAGGCCTCCTCGTCGTCCAGGTCGGGCGCGACCTCCGGGAACTGCTCGGCGATCGTCTCCGCCAGATCCCCGAACAGGTCCGTCGGGTCGTAGTACTGGACCATCTCCTCGGGGCTCTTCAGGTTCAGCCACTGACCCGCATCCGCGTCGTCCTCGTCCCGCTCCGGGAGCACGTCCGCCTGGAACGAGCCATTCGACTTGAACCACAGGCGCTCGTCCTCGTCGTCCAGGATGAGCTGGTCGCCCAGGCGGCCGGCGAGGCCCGTGGCGGCGCTCTCGAACTGCTCGATGAGGCGTGCCTCAGAGAGCTGGCTGCGCTCCTGGAACGTGAGCGCCAGGTCGTACAGTCGGCGGGCGACCTCCACCTGGTCGTCCGGCACGTCCTCGTCCGACTGGCTGGCCGCCCAGTCGTCCGCCGCGCCGATGTACGGATCCTCCCCGCCGATGCCCACGCCCACGCCCGCATCCGGCGAGATCCCGGCGACCTCCAGGAGGTCCTCGGCGGCCGTGGGCTGGTCCGGCAGCCCGGCCTCCTCGCGCGCGGCCTCGGCGAACGCGGCGTAGATGTCCGCCGGGTTGTACAGCTCGACGAGTTCCGCGGCCGATTCGATGACCTCCGTCTCCGAGACCCACTCGCCCGTCTGCGCGTCCTGGTAGCGCGTGCGGGAGCGGAACGAGCCGTCCGGGGCGATCGAGAGGTAGTCCGGGTCGTCGTCGATGAGGACCATGCCGCCAAGGTCACTGATGCGCCCGGCGTTCGCCTTCAGGAAGCGCTCCAGCTGTTCGGTGGCGTCAGTCAGGAAGGAGGCGCGCTCGAGTCCGGCCTCCACGGCGATCTCGCCCAGCAGGGCGCCGTTGCGCTCGTCGGTCATCGTGGTGCCTCCTTGTGGGTTCGGGTCCGTGTCATCCGGATGGGCCGTCCGATCACGGGTGGAATTCCAGGTCCGGTCCCATCCGCTCACGGAGGAACATCGCGTGGTGACGCTCGAACATCCATTCGCCGGCGCGGTGGCCGATGGCGCGAGAGCGCGGGTCGCCCTCGAGCAGGTCGACCGTGTTGTAGTCGGGCAGTTCCAGCAGGATCACGTTGTCGAAGTCCCAGCCGTACGCCACGTTGTACCAGCCCAGGAACCGCATCCCGAAGTCCTCCTCGTAGCGCTTGACCTGCTTGGGGAAGAGCGACTTCATGAAGAACTTGAAGAACGGGTCGCGGCCACGACGCACGGTGAAGAAGGTGGCCAGGACGGGCACGAGCGGGCGGGCCTCCGGGTCGGGAGTGGCTGGGCTTGGTGGGTATTGTCGCATGCCCGGTGGGCATGGCCGCGCGTCAGCTGCGACCGCGCACGCTCGGGCGCCCGCGCGTCCCGTATCCTCGTGCCCATCGCGCTGGGAGGTGTCCGTGATCTCGATCCCGCTCGAGGATCTCGTCTTCGTCATCTGCCTGCTGGTGGGTGGCGGCCTGTTGCTGCTCACGGTGCTCGTGGACGATGTCCTGGGTGGCATCCTCGACCACTTCGACATCTCCATCGGCGGCGCCTCGCTGATGCCGCTGCTGCTGTCGTTCGTGTCGATGTTCGGGGTGGGCGGCCTGTTCGCAACCCAGGTGCTGGGTCTCCACGGTGCCTCGGCGGCGGTGGTAGGCGTCGTCTTCGGCCTCGCCGGTGCGCTCCTCGCGTTCCTGCTGTTCGGATTCATGAAGCGCTCGGAGGCCGCCGAGCCGTTCTCCACGTCGGACCTCATCGGCCACGACGCGTTCGTCGCGGTCACCATCCCGGCGCACCACTGGGGCTCGGTGTACGTCAAGGCGGAGGGCCAGAACCACGAGCTGACCGCCACGGCCGCAGACGAGATCCCGGCGGGCACCCCGGTCAAGGTCGTCGGCACGGCCGGCAACGGCCTGGTGGTCTCCCGGGCGGCACCGCCGTCCGACTGAGCAGCCCGACCCCGATCCCACTGGCCCCGCCGAGCCGCCACCACCCCCAAGGAGGACCATGTTCGACTTCATCAACCAGGGCACGGTCGTGGTGTTCGCGGCCATCGCGGTCATCGCCCTCGTGGTCGCCTATATCGGCAGCCGCTACAAGGTGGCGGGCGCCAACGAGGCGCTCATCCGGAGCGGCCGGGCGACGCCCGGCGAGGGCGGCAACGCGGGGCTCAAGGTCGTGCGCGGCGGCGGCGTCATCGTGCTGCCGCTGTTCCACAAGCTGGGCAAGCTGAAGCTGACCGCCCGCCAGATCAACGTCAACCTCGCGGACGCGGTCACCCGGCAGGGCATCAAGGTGGCCGTCCAGGGCGTGGCCACGTTCAAGATCGGCGCGGACGAGGAGTCCATCCGCAACGCCGCCGAACGGTTCCTCGAGTCGGACGAGCAGGAGGTCGACTCGATCGTCAAGAACGTGCTGGAGGGCTCGCTGCGGTCGATCGTGGGCACCCTCACCGTGGAGGAGCTGAACCTCGACCGGCAGAAGTTCCAGCAGGCGGTCCAGGACGCCGCCAAGGGCGACCTCGCCACGTCGGGCCTGCTCATCGACTCGTTCACGATCCAGGCGATCGGCGGCGAGGCCCTCGCGTACATGGAGCTGGTCGGTCAGCAGGAGCTGTCGCGCCGGGAGCGCGATGCCCGTGTGGCCAAGGCCGGCGCCGACCAGGAGGCCGCGGTGCGCGAGGCGGAGGCGCAGCAGATCAAGCTCAACGCGGCCCGCGACGTGGCCCTGCGCGAGGCCGAGGTCCAGACCCAGACTCAGGCGGCCCAGGCGCGCGCGGCGCAGGCTGGCCCGCTCGCCCAGGCGGAGGCGCAGCAGGAGGTCACTCGCAGGCTGACCGAACTGGCCCTGCTGGAGGCCGATCGGACGGCAAAGGAGCTGCTGGCGAGCACCGTCCGACCCGCTGAGGCGGAGGCGGAGGCGACCATCCGTCGCGCCGAGGGCGAGAAGCAGGCGCGCATCGCGACCGCCCAGGCCGAGGCGGAGCGAGTCAAGCTGGCCGGCCAGGCGGAGGCGGACGTCACCTTCGCGAAGGGTGAGGCGGAGGCGAAGATCACCTCGCTCACGGCGGACGCGGACGCCCACAAGACGGAGGTGGAGGGCAACGCGGAGGCGGCCATCGTGTTCGCCAAGGGCGACGCGGAGGCAAAGGCGCTGGCGCTCAAGGCCGAGGCCTACCGCCAGTTCAACGACGCGGCCGTGCTCCAGACCGTCCTCGCGATGCTGCCCGACATCGTCCGGGCCGCAGCGGAGCCGATCGGGAGGATCCAGAACCTGACCGTGCTGTCCTCCGACGGCGCCAACGACCTGGTGAGGACGACGACCGAGACGCTGGCCCAGGCGAGCACGACCATCAAGGGCCTCACGGGCATCGACCTGCCGGCCGTGATCTCCAGCGCGCTTGGGGGTGCGAGCACGGACGAGCCTGCGCCGCCGCCGACGTCCGGGGTGACACGCTTGCCGCAGGGCACCGCAGCCACGAGCGCGCCCGGGATGGGCGGTGCCGCCTCGTCAGCACCGCGCGACGCCACCCCGGCGGCTTCCCCATCGCGCCCGGCCCGCGGGGCCGCGACACCGTCCGGTACGTCCGGGCGACGCGTGGCGCAGAGCGCGTCGGAGGCCGCCATCGCCGGTGCGGCCTCGGCCGAGGAGGCGGCCGCCTCGGCGGCCCAGGTCGCGGCGAGCGCCGCGGATGCGGCCGCATCGGCCGCGGGAGCCGTGGAGGCGGCGTCCGACGCGATCACCCGCGTCTCGCGGCGCGTCTCCAAGGCCGCCGATCCGAACGCCTGACCCGGGTCGCCCGCCGTCGGGGCGCCGGCTGACGCGGCTCAGATGTTGTGAACAGATCGGCCGTCCGCCGGGTCGCGGCCCGGCCGCCGGGTCCGGCCCGCGCGCCGGGTCCGGCCCGCGCGCCGGGTCCGGCCCGCCCCGGAGTCGCGCCGCGGTGTCCGCCCAGCGGCCATGGCCGACGCGTCCGGACCCGATCCCGTCGGACCGGGCCGCTGACAGGCCCGTCCGGACACGCCCGGTGCGATGCGGGCCGCTGAGGGGCCCATCCGGACACGCTCGGTGCGATCCGGGCCGCTGATCGGCCCATCCGGACACGCCCGGTCCCGTTCCCGTCGGGTCGGGCCGCTGAGGGGCCCATCCGGACACGCCCGGTCCCGTTCCCGTCGGGTCGGCCCGCTGAGGGGCCCATCCGGACACGCCCGGTCCGATCCGGGACGCTGAGCGGCCCGGATCGGGCGCGCCGGTCCGGGGCATGTCGGTCGTGTCCGCTCGGCGGCCGGGCGCCCGATGCTCGGCGGGCCGGCCTCGGACATCCGCCGGCGGCTCCCACCCGCCGCCGACGGCCCGGCCGCCACATACGGCCCCGAGCCCCGTCCCGCGGCGGCTCCCACCCGCCGCTGACGGCCCGGGCGTCACATCCGGCCTGGAGTTCGGGGGCGTCGGTCGGGCCCGCCGTCCGCCTCAGCCGTCGTCCACAGGCCGCACGGAGATCGTCCACTCCTGCTTCGGGGTGGTGGGGGATCGGGGCACCCGGATCGTGGCCGTTCCGTTCGGCAGGTCCACCACCGCCGGGTCCCGTGCCAGCGCCCAGACGCTGAGCAGGGCCGTCGCAGGGAACGGCGAGGTCGTGGAGCCTCCCGGGCAGCGCGCCCGGACCCGCACGGTCGCGGACGGATCGCCGCTCACCAGCAGGACCGAGAGCCGAGGGACCTCACCGTCGAGGAGCAGCCGCGCACTCGCGTCCGGGTCCACCCGGATCCGGCCCGAGTAGGTGGACGAGCACCCGGGCGGGCCGGTCGTCCGACCCCGGATGCGCACCTGGCCCTCGAGGTGGACCGCGGGTGGATCGCCGGGTCCGAACGTGACCCTCAGTCCGCGCCCCGTGATGGTGTAGATGCTCTTCGCCGAGCCCAGCGACGCGTCCACGTCGCCATCGATGTCCACCACCAGGGAGGGGCCGGTGCGGTAGATCTCCGTCCGTTCGACGAGGCCGCGCTCCGACGTCGTCGTGAACGTGACCTTGGCCTCGGTCTCCGGCTGGAGCCCGGCGCGGTACGTGATGGTCGTGGGGGCATCATTCGGCTCGTCGTCCGGATCGATCGACTCGGTCCCCTCGAGCGTGGCGCGCACCGGCACCTCGATGTCGCGGTCCTCAACCTTGTGCCGGACGGTCACGCCGATCGACGTCTCGGACCCCGGGAACACCTCCTTCCCCGCCGGATCGGGGGTCAGCGTCAGGCACCTCGCGCGCCACACGGTTCGCGCGGCCGCCACCAGCTGGCCCACGCTCGCCAGGGCCGATGCGGCGGCGCCCCAGGCGGTCGCCTGGAGGTCCGCGTCGGTGCCGTCGTCCTGGGTCAGCGTGGTCGAGGGCCGGCCGTCCTCGCCGTACCGCACCACGAACCCGACGTCCGACGCACCCGACCCTGTGGTCGTCCGCCGGGCCGCCAGGTCGGTGACGGTGGAGCCGATCTCCGCCCGGTCGTTCACGGTGGTCACGGCCGTCGCGGTCGCATGGTCCTGGGAGGAGGTGGAGCCGTCGCCCGGCCGCCGGATGGTCAGCCCGCTCTCGGCCTCCACGAACGTGTCCACCCGGCCGCCCGCGAGCGGACAGGGGTTGATGGAGATCGCGTACCGGCCCCGGTCGTCGATGCTGGCGACCGTGGCGTTCGAGGCGCTGTCCAGCACCTCCGAGTGCATCGCGAACTCGTAAGCCAGAACGATCGTGCCGTTCTCGACGCGCAGCGTGTCAGTGAGGGCGGTCGTGTACGAGGTGAACCGCCCGCCGCTCTCGAACGTGCCCGACGTGGTGCCCGGCCGGCCGGGCAGGCTCAGCGACCCGGGCTGCGGGTTCCAACCCTTGATGAACGACTCCGCCGCGGCGCTCGCCATGCCGAACGTGAGGTTCAGGCCGACCTGGAGCAGCGCCTGCGGCCGACCCGCGGCGGCGGCTCCCGGGCTGGGCGATGGATCGGCCGGGGCGTCCGGATCGACGGGCGGCAGCGCCTCGAGGTAGTCGCCCAGGACCTCCGCGGCGATCAGGTCCAGCTGGTCCATGATCGCCGGCAGCTCCGGGTCGATGTCGGCGACGCCCAGCGCCGCCCGTTCCGCCCGGCGCTGGCCCGCTTCACCCGGCGCGACCGCGGCCGGGTCGGCGAGCGCCCCTGCGAGAAGGTCCGCGACGAGGCGCTCCCGATGCGACGGGGACGTGCCAGGGGAGGCGAGGAGCGAGGGTGAGGCGCGCGGCGACTGCGCCGGCGCGCCCGTGGCGGCGAGCGTGCAGATGAGCGCCATCGCCAGGGCGATCCATTGCCGAGACCGGACCGGGATCATCTGCGGGTCCTCCGGCCCCGTCGCGTCGTCGGACGGGAGGCCCAGAGCCTACGCCTCGATGGCCGCGGGGTCCAGTCTCGGGGCCGTGCCAGGGTCAGCGCCGCCCAGCGCCTGGGGGTGCGCAGCCAAGCTCCCACGGTGCCTCGGTGCTGGCTACAGTCGAGCCATGACAGCACAGCGTCCCGACCCCGGTGTCGTCTACGTGAACGGCCGCTTCGAGCCGGGGGATCGTGCGTCGATCTCCGTGTTCGATCACGGCTTCCTCTACGGAGACGGCGTGTTCGACACGTCGTTCGCGCGCCACGGCTACATCTTCAAGCTCGATGAGCACCTCGCGCGCCTCGAGCGCTCCCTGCGCGCGGTGGCCCTGGAGCTGCCGATGACGATGGCGGAGCTGCGGAACGCGACCATCGAGACGGTGGCCCGGAACCGGCGCCGGGACGCCTACATCAAGATCGTCGCGTCGCGGGGCGTGTCCGCGGAGCCGCTCATGGACCCCCGCGACTGCGAGCCGAGCGTGGTCATCTTCGCGCGGCCCTACCTGTCGCTGGCGGGTGCCGCGGTGAAGGCGCGGGGCCTCGTGACCAAGCTGACGTCGCTCCGCCGCGTCTCGCACACCGCGCTCGATCCGCGCATCAAGAGCCTCAACTACCTCAACCTCGTGATGGCCCGGATGGAGGCCTTCGCGGCGGGCTGCGACGAGGCGCTCATCGTGGACGAGGACGGCGACGTCTGCGAGGCGCCGGGCTACAACGTGTTCGCGGTCATCGACGGGGTGGTCGTGACGCCCGACCGCGCCATCCTCGAGGGCATCACCCGGGCCACCGTGTTCGATCTGTGCGAGGACCTGGGCATCCCCACGCGCATCGGGAGGCTGGCACCGTACGACCTGTTCACCGCGGACGAGGCGTTCCTGACCTCCACCGCGGGCGGGCTCATCCCGATCGTGAAGGTCGATGGCCGTCCGGTCGGCGCGGGCACGCCAGGCCCGGTCCTGGCGCGTCTGGACGCCCGCTACGATGAGCTGCTCGCCGAGGGCTGGCACGGCACGCCGGTGCCGGGCCTGGGTTGACGGCGCGGGAGGTGCGGAGATGGATGACCACCTGGCGGCCCTGTATCAGGCCTACGCCGATGCATGGATGCGTGACGATCGCGAGGGCGCGATGGCCTTCTGGTCGGACGACATCGTGATGACGGCGCCGGGTCGCTGGCTCGGCGGCACGTACCGAGGCAAGGCGGCGGTCCAGGAGCAGCTCATCGACCGGATCTTCCGGGAGACATCGCGGGCGGTGGTGCTGGGCCTGGACGATGTCGCGATCGGCCGGTCCCATGTCTTCGTCGTCGCCCACGAGCGGTTCGAGAAGTCCGATGGTCGGGTGTTCGAGACGCACCGCGTCCTGGTCTATCGCTGGCGGGACGACCAGATCGTGGAGGTCGGGTACCACGATCCGGACGAGGCCGCCTCCGAGGCGTTCTGGGCCGACTGACCTCGAATCAGTCGGCCGGTGGCCCAGCGGGCGGCGTCCCGTCGTCGGGTGCGGTGCCCTGCGAGGCATCCGACCCGGTGCCCGCAGAGGCGTCCGACGCGGCCTGCTCCTCCAGCTGGCCGACGGTCCGGCGTGCCGACTCGTTCAGCGGGCGCCGTCGGCCCCGCCGATCCGACGCGACCAGGCGCATCAGGAAGATGACCGTGTTCCCCGTGAACAGCAGCAGCACGAGCGTCGCGATGAGGAGCGTCGCGCTGATCCGCGAGTCCCACGCCCAGACCACCGTCAGGGGCGTCAGCACGAGCATGATCCCCAGCAGGATCGCCTGGAACCAGAAGCAGCCGAGGCCGGGACCGCGCCCGCCATCGAGCGGCTCGCCCTTGTACACCGGGGTCGGCTGGCTGATGGAGCCGGTCGGCCGGTGGCCCGGGGTGGTCGCCGGGCCTGACGGGGGAGTCGGCGGGGACGATGACGACCCCTCGGTGGTCGAGACCGGCCCCGCGCCCGTGGGTGAATCGGCGGCTGGCGCCGCGCTGGGTTCCGGTACGGCGTGGTCGTGCTGGTCGGTCACGGATCTCCTGTCACTGAGCGCGCCGGGCCAGTCGGTCCTGCATCCGATACCACTCGCCCACGAGCGGCAGGAACCAGGGCCGTCCACGGTAGACCGCGGGCACGATCGGCGCGCCGGAGAACGGCGTGCGCTCGAACGGGGAGACCTCCCGGGCGGTGTCTGTCCCGGCCGCCAGGATGCGCGCCATCTCCACGCCGAACGCGGTCCCCAGCGCCACACCGGAACCGCAGTAGCCGAGCGCGTGATGGATGCCGTCGTGTTCGCCCAGGTGGGGCAGCCGGTCGAACGTGAAGGCCACGTTGCCACCCCACGCGAAGTCGATGCGCAAGCCGTTCGTCTGCGGGTGGACCGCATGCATCGCGCGTACCAGGATGGCCGCCGTGCGGTCCACGTCCGTGCGCCAGAACGACGCCCGACCACCGAAGATGAGCCGTCGCTCCGCGTTCACATGCCAGTAGTAGAGGAACGCCTTGGAGTCGAAGAAGGTCCGGTCCCGCGGGCTGATCGAGGCTGCCAGCTCCGGGGAGAGCGGCTCCGTGGCGATGATGTACGACCCGATGGGCATCACCCGCCGCCGCAGCCAGGGTGCCGCCGCGTCGGTGTACCCGTTCGTGGCGACGAGCACGGCTCGCGAGCGGATGCGACCCCGCGCCGTGATCACCCGGCGGTCCGCGCCGTCGCGGTCGATGCGCTGGGCCGGCGTGCCGGTGTGGACGTCCACGCCCACCTCGGCGGCGAGGGCGGCGAGCGACGCGAGGTAGCGCCCCGGATGGACCCGACCGGACTGCTCCAGGACGTAGCCGCCCGGATATAGGTCGGAGCCCAGCTCCTCTCGGACGTCCGCCACCGCGCGCAGCATCCGGCCCGTGAGGCCCGCCTCCCGGAACTCGTCGAGCTCCTCCTCCATCGCGTCGAGATGGCGCCGCGACCAGGCCAGGATGGCCAGCCCCACGCGCCGGTGATCCGCCGCGAGACCGTTGTCCGCGATGTATCGCTCCGCGGTGAACGTGGCCTCGATGCCCGCTCGGTACAGCGCGTCGCCCAGCTCGTCACCGTATCGGCCGACGAGGGCCGCGCGGCCGTGCTGGAGGCCGGGGTGCAGCAGCCCGCCGTTGCGAGAGCTGGCGCCCTCGCCCAGGCCGCCCTTCTCCAGCAGCGTCACCGCGGCGCCCGCCCGGGCCAGCTCGATCGCGGCGACCAGACCGGTGTACCCACCGCCCACGACCGTCACATCCGTGCGCTGGGGCAGTGGCGCGCCGTCGCGGCGCGCCACCTCGGGCATCGTCGCGTGCCAGTAGGGTCGGCGCTCCCAGGTCGTCGTGGCCATCGCCGAGGATGGTAGCCCGAGATGGCCGTGCGGTCCGGCGCGACGGCGGGCGCGCGGAAGATGCATGATCGGGGCCGTGCAACCTCGGGTGGGCGGCATCATGCTGATCCTCGCGGCGCTCCTCGCGGGCGCCCTGCCGGCGTCGGTCCGGGCGTTCCGGGAACCGTCTCCATCTCCCGCCCGCACGACCATCGCCCAGACTCCCGGACCGCTCCTGGCCGCGATCCCGATGGTCGCGCTCGGGACACGCCTGGCGGCATCGGTGGCGACCATGATCAGCCTGGAGCAGGCCGACCCGTCACCACGCCGACGGGCCCTCCGGTCCGACCGGCTGGCGCTCACGCTCGTCCGCACGATCTCGGGCGGCATCACCCCCAAGTCGGTCGTGGGCACGCCGATGGGCCGGTTCTTCGCGATGAACGTGATGTACGGCCACTCCATCACGGTGTTCGACCGGCGCTACCGGCGCCTCAAGACGATCACCGACGAGGTCCCACGATCCTTCCTGCGCATGCGGCTGGCGCCGCGCGCCCGGGTCCGCGGCGCGCCGGTGGAGGCTGCCGTGTCCGCCGACGGGAACAGCCTGTTCGTGAGCCAGTACTCGATGTACGGGGTGGGCTTCTGGCAGCCGGGCTTCGACAGCTGCACCGCCCGCGACGTCATCGATCGAAGCTACGTCTACCGCATCGATGTGCGCCGGCTGCGCAAGGTCACGGCCTATCGCGTGGGCGAGGTGCCCAAGTTCCTGGCCGCGTCCCCCGATGGGCGCACGCTCCTCGTCGCCAACTGGTGCTCCATGGACGTGAGCGTCGTCGACCTGCGTCGCCGCAGGGAGGTGAGGCGCATCCCGATCGGCCGCAACCCGCGCGGGATCGCCTTCAGCCGCGATGGCGCGACGGCCTACGTGACGGCCACCGGTGACGGGCGCATCGCGGTCCTGGACATGCGGCGCCTGGAGATCCGGCGCTGGTTCCGTGACGTCGGCGTCCGGCCCCGTCACCTGGTGATGGCGCCCGGGGGGCGCTACCTGTACGTGTCGCTGCAGGGTCAGAACATCGCGGGACTGCGCGACGGGAGCGTGCTCAAGCTGGATCCCGATACCGGGCGCGTCCTGGGGCGGGTGGATGGGCTGCTCGAGCCCCGGACGGCGGTCCTGGCGCCCGATGGACGGGCCCTGTACGTGGTCGACTACCTGGCCGGTCGACTGGTCAAGGTCGACACCTCCTCGATGCGGGTGCTCCAGACGGTGCGCCTGGGTCGCCACCCGATCGGCGTGACCTACGACGCCGCCAGGCGTCGAGTCTGGGTGGCCGGGTACACGGGGGCGATCTGGATCCTCGCCGACGAGCGACCCCTGTTCAGTCCTCGCCGAGCCCCGTCCACGCGACGCGGCCACGCGAGACGGTGAGGAGGACCCGACCCGACAGCGACCGGCCGCCCAGGGGCGTGTTGGCGGCGCGTGACCGCAGGTGCGCCCGCTCGACCCCCCAGGCGTCGCTCCGGTCGAACACCACCAGGTCCGCCGTCGCACCCTCGCGCAGGGCGGGCTCGGTCAGGCCGTCGCGCCCGCCATCCAGGACGCGATACGGGCCCACGGAGAGCGCACGCATGGCCCGCGCCAGGCTCAGCCGTCCGGCGCCGACCGCCTCCAGCACCAGCCCCAGCGCCGTCTCGAGCCCGGCGATCCCCGGTGCGGCATCACCGAACGGGAGTTCCTTGTCCACCGCGCGCGCCGGCTGATGCTGCGTGGAGATCGCGTCGATGGTGCCGTCCTCGAGCGCCGCGAGCAGCGCGATGGCGTCGTCGGGCGAGCGGAGCGGTGGCTCCACGCGGACGTCCACGTCATACGGGGCGGCGTCTCCCCGCTGGCCCGACCAGGGCGCTCCGGCCGCATCCCAGGCCCAGCGTCGGTCTCCGCCGAGCCACCCGTCGTGGAGCGCGAGATGGTGCGGGAACGCGTCGCAGGTGACCCGGAGGCCCTCAGCGCGGGCGCCCCGGATCGGGTCGAGCGCGGCTGCCACGGACACGCCGGTGAGGTGCAGGTGAGGCCGCACGTCCGGGGGCATCTCTGCGGAGACCTGGCGCAGCACCGCCACCGCCCGCGCGACCGCGCTGACCTCCGCCGCCGCGGACGCGCCCCTGAGGCCCAGGATCGTGGCGGGCAGACCGTCGTTCGCCTCGGCGCCGGCGGTGAGGGCCGGCTCGTCGGGATGGATCATCACGGGCAGGCCCAGGGCGCCCGCCTCGGTCAGCGCCGCGCGCAGGAGCGCGGGGTCCGTGGTGGCCGCCGGAAGGTCCGTGAAGCCCACGACGCCCGCGCCACCGAGCGACGCGAGGGGCCCCAGCGTCGTGCCCTCGCGGCCCACGGTGAGCGTGCCCCACGTCCGGGCCCGCACCGGCGAGCCCGCAGCGGCCGCCGCGGCACCGATGCGCTGGACGACCTCCGGCCGATCCGCGGCGGGACGCGTGTCGGGCGTGGCGCACACCGTGGTGAACCCGCCGTGCGCAGCCGCAGCCAGACCGGTCGCGTATGTCTCGGCCTCCTCGGCGCCCGGTTCGCGGAGGTGGGCGTGCAGGTCGATGAAGCCGGGTGCCACGATCACCCCGCCGTCTCGAGCCGCTCCCGCTCCCGCCCGCCGTGCCGCCGCCGTGCCGCCACCGCCGCCACCGCCGTCCCCCCAGGCGAGCTCCACGATGATGCCGTCCTCGATGCGCAGCGAGCCTGGCCCGGAGCGCCCGGACGCCGGATCCACCAGCCAGGCGTCCTCGATCGCGAGCGCGGTCAGCACGTCCCCGACCGCAGGCAGGTCCCCCACCCCGGGCCGCGGATCAGGCCTGTGCATCGGTGCCCGCCAGCAGCGCCATCACGGCCATCCGGACGCTCACCCCGTTGGCCACCTGGCGGGTGATGACCGATCGCGGTCCGCTGACCACGTCCGGGGGAAGCTCCACGCCCTCGTTCACGGGTCCCGGGTGCATCACGATCGCGTCGGGGCAGTGCGCCCGGAGGCGATCCTCGGTGAGACCCCAGCGCGCGGCATAGGCGGCCTCGGACGGCGCGCCCGCGCCCTCGAGGCGCTCGCGCTGGACCCGCAGCGCCATCACCGCGCCCGCGCCCCGGATGCCCGTGGCCAGGTCACCGGTCACGGTCATCCGCCGGTCGGCCGGGAGTGCCCGCGCCCACTGCTCGAAGCCGCGCAGGAACACGGGCGGGCCGGTCAGCCACAGGTCCACGCCCGCGGCGGTCAGCGACCACACGTTCGAGCGCGCCACGCGCGAATGGAGCACGTCGCCCACGATGCACAGCTTGAGACCGGGGATGCGGTCGGCGCCCAGCGTCTCGCGCAGGGTGAACAGGTCGAGCAGCGCCTGTGTCGGATGCGCGTGCCAGCCGTCGCCCGCATTGACCACATGCCCACCGAAGTGCTCGGAGGCCAGCTGCGCGGCGCCGCTCCGCGCGTGGCGCACCACCAGCAGGGCGGCGCCCAGCGCCTCCAGCGTGCGCACCGTGTCGATGAGCGACTCACCCTTGCTCAGCGAGGATGACGCGGCATCCAGCGAGACCGCCTCACCACCCAGCGCCCGCGTGGCGACCTCGAAGCTGACGCGCGTGCGGGTGCTGGGCTCCGCGAACAGGGTGGCGACGGTGCGACCCGACAGCGGTCCCGCGGCGTCACCCGAGGCGCGAGCGACGGCGAGCGATGCCGTCCGGTCCATCACCGACTCCAGCTCCGGCCGCGACAGGACGTCCACGTCCAGGAGGTGCCGATGGTGCCACGCGAACGGGACCGCCGGGGTCACGGCCTCGGGCGGGCTCACGCCGTCCCGCCGCCGGTGACCGCCGCCCCCACCGGCGCCTCGCGCCGCTCGATGACCACCTCGTCGGGGCCTCCGTCGATCTCCTGGAGGCGGACATGGACCACCTCGTCCCGAGCGGTCGGCACGTTCTTGCCCACGTGATCCGCGCGGATGGGCAGCTCCCGGTGGCCCCGGTCCACGAGCACCGCGAGCCGCACCGCGGCCGGCCGACCGTGGTCCACGAGCGCGTCCAGGGCGGCCCGGACGGTGCGGCCCGTGTAGAGCACGTCGTCCACCAGCACGATGGTGGCCTCCGCCGGGTCGAACGGGAGATCCTGGCCCTTCAGCTGGGGCCCTCGATCGACCCGCGACAGGTCGTCCCGGTAGAAGGTGATGTCCAGGCTGCCCACCGGCAGGCGGACGCCGGTGCTTGCCGCGATCGCGTCGGCGATCCGCACCGCGAGCGGCAGGCCGCGGCGCTGGATTCCGACGAGCGCGAGATGCTCCGTCCCGCCGTGCTTCTCCACGACCTCGTGGCCGATGCGGACGAGCGCGCGGCGGATCTCGTCGGCGGCCAGGATCTGTCGGGAGCTCACGTCGCGCACTCTCCTCCTCGCCGGTCTCTCGGGGCCGGTCCGTGGTGGGAACGTCCGTCAGTCTAGCGCCGCGGGCGACGTCCGGTCCCTCGGACGCCATCCGGTCACTCGGGCGTCAGAACGCGGGGATGCCGTCGCGGAGATGGATGTCCCGGATGCGCAGGCTGCCCTCGCCGGGCACGCCCCACACCCGGACCCGCAGCTCGCCCTCGGCGCCCTCCTCGGCCGGCGCGACCCATGCGATCCGCTCGTCGCCGAGGGTGAACGAGCGACGCGCCAGCGTGGGTCCGAGCAGCACCGCCCCCCGGTCGACCTGGTGCGTCGCGGGATCGACCCGCAGGACGGTGAGGCGGCCCCACGATGCTCCGTGAGCATCTGCGACCCAGTAGCCGAACGTCGTGTCCGTGTCCGCCCAGCGCACCTGCCAGTCCAGCGCGGCCGGACCGTCGCCCGTGGATGCCTCGATGACCTCGAGCCAGGGAGAGGCGTCCCGATCGCGTGTCGGGTGGTCGCCGGCCCGTCCGCCGCCTTCTGGATCGCCGCCCGCCCGTCCGCTGCCGGCCCGTCCGCCGCCGGTGGCTGCTGCCTGCCCGTCCCGGGTCCGGTTCGACACGGCCCGTGGCCGCACACCCTGGGAGGCGGTCCGGCCCGGCCTCCGGAGGGCGAGCGGTCGCGGCCCGTCCGCGTCGCGTGCCGCCCGGGCATCGACGAGCGTCCAGTCGATGAGCGCCAGGCCACCCGTGCGCGGTCGGACCTCGGCCAGTCCGCCGGTGAGGGTGCCGCGCCAGGCGACCGCGAACCGACCCGACGGGTCGACCGACGGCAGCCACGCGCCGCGGATCGGGGCCACCGTCTCGGTCGCTCGGTCCGGATCCAGGAGCACCGTGTCCGCCCGCTCGCGACCCTCGCCGCGCGCCATCCGGCTGAGCACGATGCGCGCGCCCGACCAGGAGGCGAACCAGGATCGGTGGTCGGCGGTCAGGCGACGCGCTCGCGCATCGCCGGGTCGCCACAGGTAGACGTCTGGACCGCGGGCGTGGTCGATGGGCATCGCCGAGAATGCGAGCATCACGCCGTCCGGCGACCATGCGGGCGGTGCCCCCACGACCTCCACGCCCTCGATGATGACGCTGACGCGCGCCGGGTCGGATGGACCCACCGCGGGCGGCAGGGTCACGACCGACACGCTGTCCGCGCCGACCGTGTCCTCCGCGAGCAGCGCCATCCGGCCACGCTCGTCATCGAGCGCCACGCCACGGGGGACGAGGTCCGTCCCGATGCTCACCACCGCGGCCGCCAGGGGTCGGGTGGCGGTGCAGTCCATGACCGCGTCCGGACAGACCTCCGAGACCGCGGTGCGGTAGACGGTGAGCCCGTCGGAGCCCTGGTCCACGAGCGCGAGCTGCGCCATGGCCACCGCAAGCGGCGTGGGTCGCGGCTGGGCCGCCGGCGCACCGAGCCTGCCGTCATCGAGCGGTCGGACCGCGGCCGTCCCCGCGTCGTCATCGCCCAGCAGCGCGGGCGGTGCGCCGGGTGCCAGCAGCAGCCGTGCACCGCTGACCAGGATCGCGACCGCCGCGGCGCCCGCCACGACGGGGGGGATCCAGCTCCTGCCGACGCGGCCGAGTCCGTCCGGCATCCGCAGCGGCCCGAGCCGCGCGTCACCCATCTCGCGATCGAGCGCCGCGCTGACGCGAGCCCCGAGATCGCGCGGCACGACCGTCGGGCGCATCGCGCGCAGGTCCCGACGTGCCTCCTCGTGCGCTCGTGCGACGCTCCGGCAGCGCGCGCAGCCGAGCAGGTGATCAGCCAGCCACAGGGCCTCATCGGCGTCGGGCGGTGCGTCCATGCGCTGCGCCAGCAGCCGCCGCGCCCACGCGTGGCTGCCGCGGCGGTCGACCGCGCGGAGCGTGAGACGGCGGCGCCGTCGTTCTCGCCAGGGCTGGCTCGGGCGCGCGGTCATCGCGCGCCTCCGCCGGGCGTCATCGGGCGCGCGGTCATCGCGCGCCTCCGCCGGGGGTCATCGAGCGCCTCCGCCGGGGGTGCGTGGTCGACGACCCGGCAGGTGGAGCCGATCGCCGGGATGGCGCGCGCGCGCCCCCGCGGTCGCGGATCGAGCTCGCTCCACGGCGATCGCCTGGCGGAGTGACTCGCGGGCGCGCGCCAGGAGCGCCCGCGCCGCGTCGTGGGATGTGCCCAGGGCGGCCGCCAGCTCCACGCCGTCGAGCTCCTGGAGCTCCGAGAGGAGCAGCGCCATGCGCTGCCGCTCGGGGATCGCGGCGAGCGCCCGCTCCAGTTCCCCGGTCAGCCGGCCGCGCAGCACGGTCTCCTCGGCGGATGGACCGGCGCCGCGCTCATCGCCGGTCCAGGGCACGAACCGGATGAGGCGACGTCGGCGCAGCTCGTCGAGCGCCGTGCGTCCCGCGATGCGATACAGCCAGGCGCGGGCCATGGACAGGTCCTGGAGCGTGTCGAACGCGCGGAACGCCTTCATGAAGGTCTCCTGCGCCAGGTCCGCGGCGAGATCGTCATCGCCGACCATGCGCGCCAGGTATCCGTGGATCTCCGCGATGTGCGCGGCATACAGCTCCTCGACGCAGGCGCGGGCCGCCGCCCGGTCACGGGTCATCGGCGCGCACCGGCGGGAATGAGACGGGCGGCCCGCGTCGACTGTGACGCTGGTCCCGGCGACGACACGGCGCGGGGTGCCACGGCTCAGTCCACCGTGCGCGGGAAGCTGTCCCACGTCCGTCCCCGCGGGATGTCGGACGCGGGCTCGCGGTCGCCCGTCGCCCGGCGCGCGGCGGCCAGGAGCTCGTCGACGGCCTCCTCCGGGCTCACGGGATTCACCGGCAGGCCGGTGCCCAGCTCCAGGCCCGCGATCTCGCGCAGCCGCGGATGGATCTCCCAGTGCCAGTGGTAGGTCTCGTCCACCCGCTCGTGGAGCGGCGCGGTGTGGAGCACCAGGTTGTACGGCGGCCAATCCAGGACCGAGAGCAGGCGCAGGACCTTGCGCAGCGTCGCCGCGGCACCGGTCACCTGCTCGTCCGTGGCGCGCCCGAAGTCCGCGTCGTGGTGGCGCGGCACGACCCACAGCTCGAACGGCGATCGGGATGCGTACGGCGCGAAGCACACGCCCGCGGCGTCCTCGAACACGAGGCGCTCGCGCGAGGCCGACTCCTCCCGCACCAGCCGGCACCAGGGGCAGACCCCGTGCCCGATGACGTACCGCGCGGCACCTCCCAGCTCCTCGCCGATGCGGTGGGGGATCTGCGGCAGGTCGTACGTGTCGATGCACAGGTGGTCCGTCCGGGCTCCGGCCTGGACGCCCCAGTTCTGGACGACCTGGAAGTACTCCGTGCCGCCCTGTCGCCGGGCCGCCCGGATCTGGTCCCGCGCCGCCGCGAGCAGGTCGACCACGATCCCCTCGGCCTCCTGTGCCAGCGGGTCGTGGTGACCGCGCGGCGCCCCGATGGTGCCCCAGGACCCCCGTTCGCCGAGCAGCCCGAGCCCGGGGTCCCGCTCGCGGCGACCCTCGCGGGCATCCTTCTCGGACCCCGCGACGAGGAACGCCTGCGGCTTGAGGATCCGCGTGAACACGCCGTCTCCCAGCGCCACCTCGCAGTTCTGGCACTCGTCCCCGGACGCTCCCACGCGGCCCGCGCGAAGCGCGAATCGCGAGCGATCGAACGCGCGGTCCACCACCACGGCGACCCACCACCCGGTGATGTCGTCACGACGGAGCTCGAACAGGCCGCCGGGCATGGGGCGCGCGCTCCTCGTTCGCCGGTTCAGGACGCGCTGGACGCGGCGGGCGCGCTGGACGCGGCGGACGCGCTGGACGCGGAGGGCGAGTTGGACGGGGCGGACGCGCCGGACGCGGACCTTGCCGCCCGGACGCTGTCCGTGACCGCCGTGTCGAGGCGGCGCCGCACCGCGGCGGCGAATCGATCGCCCGCCTCCCTCACGCTCGACGTGGAGGGATGCGCCAGATCCCCGGTCCAGCCCAGCTCCCGGGCGATCGAGGTGACCGTCAGGCCCGTCAGGCCGCACGGGTCGATGAGCGAGAAGCCCGCAAGATCGGTCGTGATGTTGAGCGCGATGCCGTGATAGGTGGTGCCGCGCTCCACGCGCAGACCCAGCGAGCCCAGCTTGCGGGGCATGGCCGCCAGTGGCTCCACCCAGCATCCGGGATATCCGTCGCGGCGGCCCGCAGCCACGCCGTAGCTCGCCGCGGTGTCCGCCATCGCCCCCTCCAGGGCGCGCACGAAGGGTCGCAGCAGGAGGGCGCTGTCCGCCAGGCGCACGATGGGATACGCGACCAGCTGGCCCGGTCCGTGATAGGTGACCTCGCCGCCGCGCTCCACCTGGAGCACGTCGATGCCCCGCTCCGCCAGCAGGTCCGGCGGCGCCAGGATGTGTCCCGGATCGGCGTTCCGACCGAGCGTCAGGACGGCGTCATGCTCCAGCAGCAGCAGCACGTCCGGGATGTCGCCCGCCGCGCGCGCCGCGACCAGCTCGTGCTGGCGATCCCATGCCGCCCGGTAGCTGATGCGCCCCAGCCATTCGGTCCGTAGCTCCATCGGACCGTCCACGATAGCATCCGGCCGCCCGGCAGCGATGGCCGGGACCGACCGGCCGTCAGCCGGGGATGATCTGGCGGAGCGCGAACAGCACGTTCGCGGGTCGCTCCGCGAGCCTGCGCATGTACCACGGGTACCAGAACTCGCCGTAGGCGATCAGCGAGCAGGTGGGGAATCCCTCACCGCGGAGCAGCCGCAGCTGGTCCTCCCGGATGCCGTACAGCATGTGGACCTCGATCGCCGACCGGGCGATCGCCGCGGCATCGGTCATCAGCGCAAGCTGGCGCACCAGGTCGGCATCGTGCGTGCCCAGGGCCAGTCGGACCTCGCCGCGGCCGGCTGCCTGCGCGAGCGTGAGCGCCAGGCCCAGGTAGTTCGCGTCCACGTCCCCGGAGTCCCGGAAGGCGAGCGTGGCGGGCTCGTCATACGCGCCCTTGACGAGGCGGATGGCCGGGCGCTGCGGGATGAGGCGCGCCACGTCCGCTGCGGTGCGTCGCAGGTAGGCCTGGAGGCACAGGCCGGTGCGCGCCTCCTCCGCGTGGAGCCGCTCGTAGAACTCGATCGTCTGCTCCGCGTAGTCCGAGCCCTCCATGTCGACCCACAGCCAGGTCCCGGAGGCGGCCGCATGGCGCGCCAGCGCGAGGCTGTGGCGATAGGCGGCCTCCGGGTCGATGTCCAGGCCGAGCTGGGTGAGCTTGACCGAGACCTCCGGCGGTCGAGCGCGCCTGGCCGACGCCTCGATGACCTGGTGGTAGTGCGCGGCGACCTCGTCGGCCTCCTCGATGCGCGACAGGTTCTCGCCCAGGCGGGTGAACAGCACGCCGACATCCTGGGCCAGCAACGTGTCCGCGGCGCCCAGCGCATCCTCGAACCGCTCGCCGGGCATGAATCTGCCCACGGCACGCCGCGCGAAGGGGAGTCCTGGCACGTGCTCGCGCAGCCAGTCGTTGCGGGCCATCCACAGGAGTGCGGTGCGCATCGGTCGCATGTGCGGATGGTGCCACCCGCGCGCGGGGCGCGTGGGCGGCGGTACGCGCGCCGGGCACGGGATCCGCGCCCGACCCTCGGGCTGAGGGCGAGGCCGGACCGCGAGTCAGGTGGCGGCCTGGGTCGGGCCGCGCACCCAGCCGCGGATCGGCAGCCGCGCCCCGACCGCGGACACGGCGATGGACAGCGCGACCGCCGCCAGCAGCGCCGAGTGGAGCTGCGCATCGATGAGGTCCGCGGCGTACAGGATCGATGCGAGCACGAACGAGAACTCCCCGATCTGGCTCAGGCCCACCGCGATCTGACCGGGCCGGGTGGCGCCGGCCGTGCGGGCGATGAGGAAGGCGGGCAGCGTCTTGCCCAACAGCAGCAACACCCCGATGATGATCAGCCAGCCGATGCCGCCGGCCAGTGCGTTCGGATCCATGAGCGTGCCCACGATCACGAAGAACAGCACCGCGAACACGTCCCGGAACGGCAGCAGCCGTCGTCGGACCTCCGCCGAGTCGGGCGTGTCGGAGATCACCAGGCCGGCCACGAACGCCGCCAGTGCGAGCGGGATCCCGAACGCCACCGCCCCGACCCCCGCTCCCACGAGGCCAGCGGCGATGGACACGATCAGGAACAGGTCCGGGTAGGGTCGCAGCATGTGTAGGATGCGCGGCAGGATCCGCGCGGCCACGAGCGCGACGACGGCGAACAGGACGAGACCCAGGAGGGCCTCGCCCGCCGGTCGCGATCCCACCCCCGCGATCGCCATCAGGATGCCCGCCAGCAGGACGCCGCTGAGATCCTGGAGCAGGCTCCAGCCGAGGAGCGTGGTCTCGGTCGCCTTGTCGGTGGTCCGCCGGGCGCTGCGCGTGATGTTCACGATGACCACCGACGAGGACATCGCGATGGACAGGCCGAGCACCGCGGCGACGGTCGGCTCGAGACCCAGGGCCGCGAACGCGACCGCGCCGATGGCCGTGGACACGACGATCTGGATGGGCGACGCGAACAGCAGTGCCCGGTGCTCCCGGCGCAGACGCCCGACGTCGAGCTCGATGCCCACCTCGAACAGCAGCAGCACCACGCCGACATCGGCGAGCAGCTGGATCTCCTCGCGACCGGCCACATAGCCGGGCGTGAACGGCGAGATGATCACGCCGATCGCGAGGTAGCCGATGACGGCCGGGAGGGTGAGGCGGCGCGCCAGCCAGCCCGCCGCGGCGGCAGCGAGCAGCACGGCACCGATCTCGAGGATCGGGAGGGAGGTCTCCACGCCGGTAGCCTACCGGGCCCGGGCCGAGGCGGCAGGCCCGCTGGGACCAGGCGGCGGCGGACGGGAGAGCGGTGCGCGCGCCGGGCGGACGGGAGAGCGGCGCGCGGCGGCGGAGCGGTGCGAGGCGCCGGGGGAGGAGGTCCGGCGCCTCGGCGGCCGCTACGGTCGGACGGTCGAGCCGTCCGGGATCATGGTCCGTTCGGGCCGCGCCGCGGCATCCGGCCCGGCGGACGGCCAGGCGCTGTCCGCGGGCCCGGGAGTCGACAGCGAACCGTCCGCGTCCACCACGATGCCCAGGATCCACGCGCGTGACGGCTCCACGGCGAGGGGTCGGGTTGCGGGCTGGACGGTGCCTTCGTTGCGCATCACGGACTCCTTGGTGAACGGAGCGTGAAGTCTGGACGCTGGCGCACCATCAGTCCAATCGAATATGACTGCTGATGTGATCGACAGCGCTTATCATCGTGGCCATGCTGCACGCGAAGGTGGAGGGGTTCGTCGCCGTCGCCCGGGAGGGCAACCTGCGCCGGGCCGCTGAGCGCCTGTACATCAGCCAGCCCGCGCTGACGGCCCGCATCCAGTCGCTCGAGGATGAGCTGGGCACGCCGCTCTTCCGGCGCACCCGGACGGGCATGCTGCTGACGCACGCCGGTCGAGCGTATCTGCCGTATGCGGAGCGCGCCCTGGAGTCGCTGCGTGGCGGGGCGGCCCTGGTCACGGAGCTTGCGGCGGGCGTGACCGGAGAGCTGGTCATCGGGTCCGCTCCGGCGGTGTCGGCGTACGTGCTGCCCGAGCTGCTGGCGCGCTACTCCGTGCGCCACCCCGATGTGCGCCTGATCGTGCGCACGCACCACTCGGAGGAGCTGGTGGCGATGGTGGCGCGCGGCGACATCCACGTCGCGGTGGTGCGGGAGCTGCGGGACGCTCGCGTGCGCATGCGCCCGCTGTTCGAGGACGAGCTGGTGCTCGTGGCGCGCCCGGACCACCCGTTCGCGCTGGCGGGATCGGTGGACATCGATGCCATCCATCGCGCCCAGCTCATCCTGTTCGACCGGACCTCGTCCTACTACGACCTGACCCAGGCCCTGTTCCGGGCGCAGGGCGTGGTGCCGCGGGGGGTGATGGAGCTGGACAACATCGAGGCGGCCAAGCGGATGGTGGAGCGCGGGCTGGGCGTCGCGCTGCTGCCGGGCACCGCGGTCGCGGGATCGCTCGAGACGGGCGCGCTGCGGGAGGTGACCCTCGATGGGGCGCCGCCGATCCGTCGCCGGATGGTGCTCGTGGAGCGCGAGCGCGGCGGGATGCCCGCGACCGTGCCGCCGTTCGTGGCGCTCCTGGACCGGATCCCGGAGCTGATCCCGCGGGCTCGGGCGGTGTCGGCGGCGCAGGCGTAGCGGCGCGCTCCATCACGGCGGTTGACCGGCGGTCACCACCGACCCGGAGCCCCATCGTCGCCGTCGGCCCGGTCGCCGCCGCATCTGCGGGGCTACCATCGCCGTCGATCCAGAATCGATTCCGCGCGAGGGAGCCCATGCCCCAGTTCGACCTGCCCATCGACCAGCTCCGGGACTACCGTCCCGCGCTCGCGGTCCCGGACGACCTGGACGACTTCTGGGCCGACACCCTGGCGATGACGCGGGCGCATGACCTGGCGCCGACGTTCACACGGGTGGACAACCGGCTGGCGCTCGTCGAGACGCACGACGTCACGTTCGCGGGGTTCGACGGGCATCCCGTGCGCGGCTGGCTCCAGCTGCCCGTCGGGGCGACCGGGCCGCTGCCCGCGGTGGTCCAGTACATCGGCTATGGCGGCGGGCGCGGGCTGCCCCACGAGCTGATGCTGTATGCGCTGGCCGGGTACGCGCACCTGGTCATGGACACCCGGGGGCAGGGTTCCAGCTGGTCCGTGGGAGAGACGCCCGACCCCGACCCGGTCGGTCTGCCCTTCCAGCCCGGCTTCATGACGCGGGGCATCCTGGACAGGGCGAGCTACTACTACCGCCGCGTCTACGCCGACGCGGTCCGGGCCATCGAGGCGGTGCGGGCGCACCCCGCGGTGGATCCGTCGCGGGTCGCCGTCACCGGCACCAGCCAGGGTGGCGGCATCGCGATCGCGGCGGGGGCCCTGGCGCGGGGGCTGGCGGGCGTGGCGCCGGACGTGCCGTTCCTGTGCGACTTCCCGCGCGCCACCACGCTCGTCGACACGCCGCCCTACGCGGAGGTCGCGAGGTACCTCAAGGCGCATCGCGACCACGTCGAGGCCGCGTTCCGGACGCTGTCCTACTTCGATGGCGCCGTGCTGGCGGGCCGGGCGGCCGCACCCGCGCTGTTCTCCGCGGCGCTCATGGACCAGACCTGCCCGCCCTCGACGGTGTTCGCCGCGTACAACCGCTGGGCCGGCGCGGACAAGCGGATCGAGGTGTACCCCTTCAACGACCACGAGGGCGGCCAGGCCTTCCACGACCGGGTCAAGCTCGACTGGCTGCGCGAGCGGTTCGGGCAGCCGGTCCATCGTCACGGGGCGTGATTCGTGGTGCTGGACCGGATGCCGGCGCCGGGGTAGACTCAGGGCCTCCCGAGCGGGAGTAACTCAGCTGGCAGAGTGTCTGCTTCCCAAGCAGAATGTCGAGGGTTCGAATCCCTTCTCCCGCTCCACTCGCTTCCTCTCCCTGATGGTCACTCGCGAGGTGATTCCCGAGGGAGACACGCCCGGGTCGTCCCGGACGCCCTGCGACGGCCAGCGGATCGATCGCCGTCGCCTGATGAGCGTCGGGCACGTCGAATCCGAGCTTCGCCAGGAGCCGGTCGATCGGACGTGCCTCGGCAGAGGCGGATCTGTCCATCACCGCCCATGGTGTGCGCCCGCGGACGGGTCCGCCACGGACCGACGGGTCCGCCACGGATAGACGAGTCCGCCGCGGATAGACGAGTCCGCCGCGGATGGACGGGTCGGCGGGGCGATCGCCCGCGCGGGCCTATCATGCACCCACGCGGTCGCCATCCTCACCGGACCGCCCCAGAGGTGAACTCCCGTGCGTTCCCGCACCCGTCTGCTTCCGGTCGTGACCTCTCTGGCTCTGCTCCTCATCGCCGCGCCCGCGGCCCACGCGCAGGATGCGAGCCCGGGCGCCAGTCCCGCCGCGACGCCCAGCCCGTTCTGCGCCGTGCTCACGACCGACGAGGTCTCCGCCGCCCTCGGCGTGGACGTCACCGTCTCGGACTCGAGCGACACGGACTGCACCTATCAGTCCGCGTTCGACTCGGGCACGTTCGCGATGCTGAACGCGCGGGTGGAGGATGGCTCCACCACCCAGCTCAAGGAGTTCTTCACCGACTACACGGACATCACGGTGGCCGACCACACCGCCATCGTGGCGCCGGACGGATCGCTGCTGTACGTGGACATCGACAGCGGCCTGTTCACGCTCCAGCTCATCGCCGGCACGGAGGGGACCGACCAGTCCGCAGCCATCCAGGGTCTCGCCGCCGCCGCGCTGCCGCGCCTCGCGGAGATTCCCCTGCCGTCGCCCGAGCCGGAGCCCACGGACTTCCCGATGCCCTCGTTCACGGGCGACGCGGACCTGGCCGCGCTGTTCCCCAAGGAGCTCGGCGGCGAGACGCTCCAGGTCCAGACGCTCTCGGGCGCGGACATGACCGCGTTCGGTGACGCGGACTCGATCACCATGCTCACCGACGAGCTGACCAAGATCGGCAAGACCATCGATGACGTGAGCGTCGGCATCGGCTTCTCCAGCGCGGGCTCGATCAATGCGCTGCGCATCCGGGGGACCGACATGACCACGCTGGCCCAGGACCTGATGTCGCTCCTGAACTCCGACATGGATGACCCGCAGCAGTCGAGCGCGACCATCGGAGGCAAGCAGGTCATCAAGGTGACCGACGGGCCCGAGGCGGACGCCACCGACGTGCGCTACCTGTATCCCCGCGCCGACGTGCTGTGGGAGGTGAGGGCCGAGGAGCCGGGCCTGAGCGAGGCGTTCGCCGCGCTTCCCTGATCATGCGCATCGCCACCGGCAGGATGGGAGGAGTGCCCCGATGACCGAGCCGTTCTTCGCCGGCGTCCCCGACCGGATCCCGTTCAAGGGCCTGGCGTCGGACGACCCGCTCGCGTTCAAGGTCTACGACCCCGACCGGATGGTCCTGGGCAGGCGCATGGCCGACCACCTGCGCATCGGTGTCTGCCTGTGGCACTCCTTCGCCTGGCCGGGCACCGACATGTTCGGTCTGGGCTCGCTCGACCGGCCCTGGCTGGCGCCCGGTCTGGAGCCCATGGCCGCGTCCCGTCATCGGCTGGCGGTCGCGTTCGAGTTCCTGGCCAGGCTGGGCATGCCCTACTACTGCTTCCACGACCGGGACGTGGCCCCCGACGGCGCCACCTGGAAGGAGACCAAGGCCAACCTCCAGGCCATCGCCGACGAGGCACAGGCGCACCAGGAGCGCACCGGCGTGGCGCTCCTGTGGGGCACCGCGAACCTGTTCAGCCACCCGCGCTACATCGCGGGCGCCGCCACCAACCCCGATCCCGAGGTGTTCGCGTACGCCGCCGCGCAGGTGCGCACGATGCTGGACATCACCCAGCAGCTGGGCGGCCAGAACTACGTCCTGTGGGGCGGCCGCGAGGGCTACGACACGCTGCTCAACACCGACCTCGCGCACGAGGGCCGGCAGCTCGCTCGCTTCCTGCACCTCGTCGCGGAGCACAAGGCGAAGATCGGGTTCGGGGGCACCCTGCTCATCGAGCCCAAGCCCATGGAGCCCACGAAGCACCAGTACGACTATGACTCGGCCACGGTCCACGGCTTCCTGGCGCGCAACGGCCTGGACGGGGAGTACAAGCTGAACATCGAGGCGAACCACGCGACGCTCGCGGGACACTCGTTCCACCACGAGGTGGCGTACGCCGCGCAGCACGGCATGCTGGGATCCATCGACGCCAACCGGGGCGATCCCCAGAACGGCTGGGACACGGACCAGTTCCCGAACTCCGTGGAAGACCTCGTGATGCCGCTCTACGAGATCCTGATGGCGGGCGGCCTGGGCACCGGCGGCTTCAACTTCGATGCCAAGCTGCGGCGCCAGAGCATCGCCCGCGACGACCTGTTCCACGCCCACATCGGAGGCATCGACACGCTCGCCCGGGCGCTGCTGGTCGCGGCGACGCTGGTGGAGGAGGGGACGCTCCGCTCGATGCGTGACGCGCGCTACGCGGGCTGGGACCGGTCGCTGGGTCAGTCGATCCTGGAGGGCTCCGTGACGCTCCGGGACCTGGAGGCGCGGGTGCTCGCGGGAGAGGTCGATCCACAGCCGGTGAGCGGTCGCCAGGAGCTGCTCGAGAACGTGGTCAACAGGGCGATCTGGCGGGACCGCTGACGGCGTCGCCGGGGGCCTGCCGCGCTCGTGGCCACGGCCCGGGGGACCTCCGCCTGGGGGACACCGCGAGCGCCCCTCCCGCGTTCCCGCCCGCCCGCCTGACGCGCTGCTGAGGGCGCCTCAGCCGCCGAATCCGTCTTCGCGCGCGATGCGGCACCCTACGCTGGGCGTGACGCGCGGTCGCCGCGCGCCCTCCACGCGCCCTCCACGCGCCCGGCCCATGCCAGGGGCACCACAGCCAGGAAGGAGTCGACCGTTGACGACCTCGCCCAGTGCGCCATCGGCGGCACCGCCGTCAGGCCGCGCGCGCCGTCTCCGCATCCTGCTCGTCGCGGTCCTGGTCGTGCTCGCGATCGCGGCCGTGCTCGTCCTGTGGTACTTCTTCTTCCGCCCGGCCGGTCCTCCGCCCATCGGTCCTGGCGCCCCGATCATCCCGATCGCCTCGCCGGCAGCCTGAGCCCGGCGTCCCGACCCCGCTGAGAGGAGCACCTCCGATGCACTCGATCCCGCGCCCGACGCTCCGCGTCACCCTCCTCGGCGCCGCGCTCGGCGCCACCATCCTGCTGCCCGGCCTGGCGGCGGCGCAGTCGTCCTCGGCGGACCCGGCCGCCTCGGTCCCGGCATCCGCCGCCCCGGCGTCCGCGCTCGACGGCAGCTGGACCATCGACCATTCCATCGGCAGCTTCGACTACGACGCGGGTGACTTCACGGGCAGCTGGGTCGGCTATCGCGTGGTCGAGGAGCTCGTGGGCGTGGGCGGCACGGAGGCGGTCGGGCGGACCCCGGCCGTCGACGGGTCGATCACCCTTGCAGGCACCCAGGTGGTCGCGGCGGACCTGGTCGCGGATCTCACGACGCTCCGCTCGGACCAGTCGATGCGCGACGGCCAGCTGGGCCGACAGGGCGTCCAGACCGACCAGTTCCCGACCGCCACGTTCGTGCTCACCCAGCCCATCGAACTGGGGTCGATCCCAGCGGAGGGCTCGCCCATCACGGTGGACGCCCTGGGCGACCTGACGCTCCACGGCGTGACCAGGAACGTGACCATCCCGCTCAGCGCCGTGTGGCAGGGGGACATCATCGGCGCATCCGGCACCATCACGTTCCCCTGGACCGACTTCGGGATGGAGCAGCCCAGCTCCATGCGCGTGGTGTCGCTCGCCGACGAGGTGACCCTGGAGCTCCAGGTGTTCTTCCGCCACGACCCGGCGGGCGCAGGCGCCTCTCCCGTGGCGAGTCCCGCCGCCTGACCGAGGCGCTGCCCTCGATCGCCTCCCTCGGCCGGGCGCCCGGCCGAGGCCGACCGTGTGCCGGTCAGCGCAGGGTTCCGTCGGCGTCGATGCCCGCGATCGCGTCTTTGTCGCCCCACATCACCGCGAGCAGCCGCGTGGACAGGCGCTCGCCGCCGTCGATGGTGCGCGCCGTGCCGTTCGCGATCGCGTCGGTCAGCCCCGCGTCCGGCCGGCTGGTCCAGGGCTCCAGCGCCATCGTGTACTCGCGGCCCCACCAGGGCCAGTCGGGCTCGCCGCCCCACACCTGCCAGAACCAGAGGTGCGGGAACAGCGCCACGTCCCAGCGCAGCCCGAACCCCGCGCGTCGCGCCCGGTTGGTGATGCCGTACCAGCCCTCCGCCATGCCGCTGAGCGAAACCCACTCCGAGCGTCGCGCGTCCGGGCCGGGGACCACCCGCAGGTCCAGCTCGCCGCCGTCGGCCAGGGGCGCCATCGGCCAGTCGAAGTCGGCGCCGAAGGCCAGGTGTGCGCCCGGCATCGGGTCGGACCGGCGTGTCGTGCCCCGGCAGGGCGGCAGGTCGATCCGACAGTCGGCTCCCAGGAACGGCGCCCCGAACGCGGGGTGATGGCCCCACATCACCGGGAACCGATCATGAGACAGGTTCGTGATCGTCTCGTCGATGGTCAGCACGGCCCGCCCGGACTCCAGCGTCAGCCGCTTCTCCACCCGGAACGGCGTCCGATGGGTCTCCACCGACAGCAGCACGGACACCCGCTCCGGGGTGTCCTGCTCGATGCTCGCGTCCCATGCTGCGGACCACAGCTCCCCATGGAACGGGATCGGTGCGCCGCGGTGGGTGACGCCCGGACCGCCGTTCGGGAAGCACTCCTGCCAGCCGCCCTCGTAGCGGTCGAGGAACGCGGTCGCGTCGTCCGCAGGCGCCCGTCCGTCGTCCGCGGGCCGCCGGATGCCGCGCGCCGAGTGCCACAGCGCGTCCGTGTCGGTGGGTTTGTGGAGGAACGAGACGATGTCCGCGCCCTTCCCCGGCAGGAGCTCCACGCGGACCAGCTCGTTCTCCAGCGCGATGACATCTCGTCCGCCCTCACGGAACGATCGGATGCGGGCACCGTGATGATGTCGGCTCATGGCCATCTAGGATACGGACCGCGACGACATGCCGGGCCTCCGTGTGACGCGGCGGGCTCGCCGTGTGATGCCGCGGGATGACGGTGCGAGCCGCGGCATGACGTCCCGGCCCGTCCGGACATGCTCACGCGGGCGGCGCCGCCTGCGGACCGACCGAACCCGTCCGGGGCAGCACCCGAAGCGCCAGCAGGCCCGCCACCACCGTCCCGGTGGAGGTAACGAGGATGAGACCCGAGGCGCCCGCGACCTCCAGCAGGATTCCGGCCAGCAGCCCGGTGCCGATGCCCGCGATGCCGGTCGTCATGGCGTTCAGGTTCTGGGCGGTCGCCTGGAGTGACGCCGGCAGCAGCACCCCGAGCGCCAGGACCGAGGCCACCGTGAGGCCCGCATAGGACAGGCCCGTCAACAGGCGCACCCCGATCATCTGGGTCGGGTCCGTCATCAGCGCCAGCGTCCAACCGCAGGCGCCCATGAGCAGCGCGCCTCCCAGGAACAGCCGGCGGAGGCCGATCCGGCGAGCGAGCCAGCCCGCCGCGATGAACCCCGGGACCTCCGCAAGGGATTCCATGCCCGCCACCAGGGCGACATCGCTCGCGGTGCCGCCCAGCTCCTCGATGCGCAGCGGCAGGTACGTGAACACCGTGAGCAGACCGCCGAGACCGAGACCCAGCGTGAGCAGCACGAGCGGCAGGCGCGGCTGCACCGCGAACGCCTCGCCCATCGCCCCGGTCCGGCGGTGCACGACCGGTCCAGCGACGGCCGTGCGCCCCGCATCCGGGATGTGGCGGCTCGCGACGAGCAGCAGCAGGAAGGTCGCCGCCGCCACCAGCGGGGCCGGTCCGTAGCCGGTCACGTCGTACGCGAAGCCGCTGGCGATCGCGGCGACGCCGAAGCCCAGGCTGAGCAGCAGCCGCAGTCGCCCGAAGTCACCTCGACCGGCGAGCCGGACCGCGTTCACCGCGACCGCATCCGACGTGGGCATGAGCGTGTTCGAGAGGCCTGCGAACGCGACCCAGGAGAGCGCCGTGACGAGCGGCAGGACGCTCCACCCGAACAGGGCGAGCGCGAGGGCGGAGCCGAGCGCGGCGAGCATCAGCACGCGCGAGCGACCCAGCACGGAGTCGCCGAGATGACCCCACATCGGTGCCGCGACGACCCCGGCGGCTGACGACAGGGCAAGGATGAGCCCGATCGTCCCATCGTCGAAGCCCTTGTCCGAGAGCATCACGGTCTGGAACGGGACGAGGATGCCCATGCCGATGCCGAGCGCGAGAAAGACCGTCCGGATGGGGACCATGCGACCGATGCTATCGGGTCGGCACGACGACCGGCCCGGCGGGCGACCGGCCCCGGCGCGGGCGACCGGCCCGGCGCGGATCACCGGCCCTACGGGACGGTGATCACCTCGACGAGCTCCAGTTCCGGCGTCGCGGGCGTCCTGCGCAGCGTGCCGCAGCCCGGACACACCGCCTGCGTGGGTCCGATGACGTCGTCGTGGGCGAGCGCACCGTCGAAGCCGCAGTCGCACACCAGGCGGATGTCGAACGGTTCCGCCTCGAGGGCCGCGTCGGCGAGCGGATCGCCCGAGGTGAGCAGCGACCATGCCTGGGCCAGGGCACCGTCGGGGAAGGTCGTCGCATGGCGGACGCGGACGCGCCGGACGGTCGTGCCGCCGGCGCGCGCCCGGACCGCATCCACGAGGTCGGCGACCAGCGAGACCTCATGCATCCGCGCGCCCCTCCACGATCGCGACCACCGCCTCGATCGCCGCGGGGAGCGCGTCGGCCACCGCCGGCGAGAGCGGATCCCCGGGTTCCAGTGCCAGCGCGCCCACGCTCACCACCCAGGCCTCCGGCGCGCGACCGTACAGTTCCCGGGACAGGGCCAGCAGGGCACCGGGCGCCACGCGGTGGGAGAGGACGTCGCCGCCCGCGGCGGCGGCATCCAGGCGGCGCACCGCGACCCTGCCGGGCGGTGCACCCACCTCCGCGTCCACGAGCACCACGAGGGTCGCGTCCGCGAGATCCCGGGCCAGCTCCGGGACCAGCTGCTGATGCCACGTGGCGCGCGCGCCCGCCAGGCGCAGATCGGTGGACACCCGTTCCACCACATGCCAGCCCAGGGCATCGTCACCCCGGAGCGTGTTGCCGATGCCCAGGACCAGGACGCCGGACGCGCCCGCGGCGAGCGTTCCGGACGCGCCCGCGGCGAGCGCCCCGGCCGTCGCGCCCCCGGTCACCCGGCCGAGGCGTCCCGCGCCAGGGTGTCCATGACCGTCCCGTCCGGCCCGATCAGCTCGATGCGCAGGGGCATCTCACCCAGGGCGTGCGTGGAGCAGGAGAGGCACGGGTCATAGCACCGGATGACCGCCTCCACGCGGTTGAGCATCGGCTCCGTGAGCGCCTGGCTGCGGACATGGTGGCGCGCCACCTGGAGCACCGCCCGGTTCATGGCCATGTTGTTGTGACCCGTCGCGATGACCAGGTTCACCCATTGGACGATGCCGTCCTCGTCCACCCGGTAGTGGTGCATCAGCGTGCCGCGGGGGGCCTCGGACACGCCGATCCCCTCCAGCCGGTTGATGTCCGCGCGCGACCGGACGTGCGGGTCCAGGATCGCCGGGTCGCGCAGCAGCTGCTCGATCTTCTCGATGCTGTGGAGCGTGTCGATGAGGCGCGCATAGTGGTAGTGGAACGATGACGTCGCGATGCGGCCCACCCGCCGGCGGAACTCCAGGAGCTCCTCGTCCGCACGCGGCGTGCCCATGCCGTCGGCCACGTTCACGCGCGCCAGGGGACCCACACGGTAGAGGCCGTCGGGATAGCCGAGGGGCTTCCAGTAGACCGACTTGAGGTACGACCACGGCTCCACCGCCTCGCCGATGACCTCGTTGAACCGCTTGGGGTCCAGCCGGTCCGCGAGATGGCTGCCGTCCGCGTCGACCACCCGCAGCCAGCCGTCGTAGTGCTCCACATCGCCCCGTCGGTCGACCAGGCCCATGAACGCGGAGCGGAAGTTGCCGAAGGTGGCGGCCGCCTCCTCCCAGCGCAGCATGTCCGTCTTGTACCAGGCGATCGCCCGCTCGACTGCGGCGATCGCCTCCGGTGCGCCCGCCAGGATCCGATCGCGCACCTCGCTGGTGAGCGGCTCGGCCATGCCTCCGGGCACGATGCCGCCGGGGTGGATGCGCTTGCCGCCGATCCACTCGATGATCTGCTGGCCCCATCGGCGCAGGCCGATGCCGTCCCTCGCGAGTCCCGGGTTCGCCGCCGCGAGGGCCAGGATGTTGCGCTTCGCCGGGTCCGCGTCGAACCCGAACAGCAGGTCCGGCGAGGACAGGTGGAAGAACGACAGCGCGTTCGACTGCACGACCTGGCCCAGGTTGATGATCCGCCGCAGGTTGGCGCCCGTGGGCGGCGGCTCGACGGCGAGGATGTCGTCCACGGCCTTGGCGGACGCGACGAGATGGCTCACGGGGCAGATGCCGCAGATGCGCGCCATGATGGCGGGCATCTCGTGCACCGGGCGGCCCTGGGTGATCCGCTCGAAACCGCGGAACTGCGTCACATGGAACTGCGCGTCGGCGACCTCGCCCCGATCGTCCAGGTGGATGGTGATCTTGGAGTGCCCCTCGATCCGGGTGACCGGGTCGATGACGATGGTCTGGCTCATGGCGCTCCCTCAGCGTCCGAAGCGGGCGCCCGTCGCCTCCGGGACGCGCCCGGAGAGCAGGTCGTCGAGCACCGAGTAGATGAGGTCCGCCGACGGCGGGCAGCCGGGCAGGAACACGTCCACCTTGATGACCCGATGGACCGGGCGACAGGTGGGCAGCAGCGCCGGCACCACCTCGAGCGGGATGCGCGGCGAGAGCGTCACGTTCTCGAGGTAGGCGCGCTCCAGCAGCGGTCCCGGCCCGATGGGGTTGCGCATGCCGGGCACGTTGGAGGTCACGGCGCAGTCCCCGAAGGCGATGATCGTCTTCGTGCGCTCGCGGACCATCCTGATCTTGTGCAGGTCCTCCTCGCTGGACACGGCCCCCTCCACGAGGCACACGTCCACGTCCTCGGGATACGTCTTGACGTCGACGAGCGGGCTGTACACGAGGTCCGCGCGCCCGAAGATGTCCAGCAGGCGCTCGTCGAGGTCCAGCAGCGACATGTGGCAGCCGGAGCATCCGTCGAGCCAGACGGTGGCGATCCTCGGCCGGCTCACAGCCCACGCTCCTCTTGGACGACCCGCAGCCAGGGCAGGAACGGGCGGCGATCCTTGCTCCCGGTCCCGACCGCCCGACCCTTCTCGAACAGGGCACCGGTGGGACAGACCTGGACGCACTTGCCGCAGCTGGTGCAGGTGGGCGACTCGCCCCAGGGGATGCCCATGTCCGTCTGGACCCGGACCTCCAGGCCGCGGTGCATCACGTCCCAGGTGTGGGCGCCCTCGATCTCGTCGCACACGCGCACGCACCGGAGGCACAGGATGCAGCGGTTGTGGTCGATGGCGAACAGCCGGTGGCTCGCGTCGATGGTCACGATGGGGCTGATGCGCGGCGCATCGAAGTGGGTCATGCCCAGGCTCTCCGCCATCCCCTGCAGCTCGCAGTGGTTGTTCGCGACACACACCGCGCACACGTGGTTGCGCTCCACGAACAGCATCTCGGTGACCGACTGCCGATACTCCTGGAGCTGATCGGAATGGGCGACGACCTCCATGCCCTCCGCGATGCGGGTCATGCAGGCCGCCGCCAGCCTGGGCTGGCCCACGATCTCCACCATGCACAGGCGGCACGCGCCGCGGTCGTGGATGCCCTGGAGGTGGCACAGCCCGGGGATGTCGATGCCGTTCTCCTCGGCCACGGCCATGATCGTCTGGCCCTCCGAGCCGGCCACGTCCCGGCCATCGATCGTGAGCGTGAGGACGGTCATGCCATCACCTCCACCGGCGTGATGGTGCACACGCCGGCCGGGCATCGCCTGTCCACGATGTGGGCGAGGTACTCGTCCCGGAAGTAGCGCAGCGTGCTGAAGATCGGGTTCGGGGCGCCCTGGCCCAGGCCGCACAGCGACAGCCGCTGCACGACGTGGGCGAGGCGCTCCAGCTGGCCGAGCGTGTCCAGCGTGGCCTCGCCCTTCGTGATCGAGTCGAGCAGCATCCACAGCTGGGTCGTGCCCACGCGGCAGGGCACGCACTTGCCGCACGACTCCTCGCGGCAGAAGTCCTGGAAGTACTTGGCGACATCGACCATGCAGGACGTGTCGTCCATCACGATCATGCCGCCCGATCCCATGAACGAGCCGAGCTCGACGAGCGACTCGTAGGTCACGGGGATGTCCAGGTACTCCGCGGGGATGCAGCCCCCGGAGGGCCCACCGGTCTGGACCGCCTTGAACGGCCGTCCGTCGATGATGCCGCCGCCGATGTCGAACACGATCTCCCGGAGCGTCATGCCCATGGGCACCTCGACGAGGCCCGTGTTCACGACGCGTCCGGCCAGCGCGAACACCTTGGTGCCCTTGCTCTTCCCCTCGCCGATCGCGGCGTACCAGTCCGCTCCCTTGCGCAGGATGGCCGGCACGTTGGCGAGGGTCTCCACGTTGTTGATGAGCGTGGGGCAGCCGAACAGGCCCGCCACGGCGGGATAGGGAGGCCGCGGGCGCGGATTGCCGCGCTTGCCCTCGATGGACGCGATGAGCGCGGTCTCCTCGCCGCACACGAAGGCACCCGCACCGAGCCGGATCTGGACGTCGAAGCTGAACGACGTCTCCGCGATGCCGTTGCCCAGCCACCCGGCGCGCTGCGCGCTGCGGATGGCCGCCCGGAGCCGCGCCACCGCCAGCGGGTACTCCGCGCGGCAGTAGATGTAGCCCTCGGTGGCCTGGACCGCATACGCCGCGATGGACATCCCCTCCAGGATCCGGAAGGGGTCGCTCTCGAGGACGGAGCGATCCATGAACGCGCCCGGGTCGCCCTCGTCGGCGTTGCAGATGACGAACCTGCGGGAGCCCTCGGCCTTGGCGACCGTGGTCCACTTGAGGCCGGTCGGGTAGCCCGCCCCGCCCCGGCCGCGCAGGCCGCTGCGGGTGATCTCGTCGCGGACCTCCGTGGCGCTCATCTCCGTGAGCACCCTCGTGAGCCCCTGGTAGCCGCCCCGGGCGACATAGTCATCGAGGCTCTCCGGGTCCACGCGCCCGAAGTTCTCCGTGGCCACCCGGAGCTGCTTCTCGAAGAAGGGCCCCTGGGGGACCCGCGGGCTGTCCGGCTCCAGCGTCCGGAGCGCCTCCACGATCGGCCCCACGGTCTCCGGCGTCACCTTGCCGAACAGCCGACCGGTCTCGGGGATCTCCACGAGCGGACCCGCCGCGCACAGGCCGAGGCAGCCGACGCGCTTGACGGTCACGTCCGTGATGCCCGCGTCGGTCACCGATTCCACGAGGCGCTGGGTGATCTCGCGCGCCTGCGCGGAGGCGCAGCTCGCCGCCTCGCACACGAATGCGGATGCGCGCGCCGGCCCCTCGGCGACGACCTCCGTCGCGGGTCGGCGTCGGGGCGGCCGTGCGGCCGCGGACTGCTCGGCGGTCATGGCAGCGCCTCCAGCTGCGCCACGAGCTCCGCACCGCTGACCTTGCCCCGGACCTCGCCGTCCACGATGACCGCGGGTGCCAGGCTGCATGCTCCCAGGCAGCGGGCCGTCAGCAGCGACACCGCGCCGTCCTCGGTGGTCGTCTTGGGTCTCACATGGAGACCCTGGTCGAGGCTGGCCAGGATGTCCTTGGCGCCGTTGATGTAGCAGGCCGTGCCCGTGCACACGACGCAGGTGTGCCGGCCCTGCGGCCGGAGCGTGAAGTAGGAGTAGAACGTCGCCACGCCGAAGACGCGCGAATGGGGGACGCCGAGGGTGTCTCCCACGTAGTGCAGCGCGTCGGCGTCCAGGAACCCGAACGCCTCCTGGGCCGCATGGAGGGCCTCGATGAGCGCCTCCGGCCGGTCGCCGAGGCGGCGCATCCGGGTCTCGACGATCTTCCAGCGCTTGTCGTCGCTGGGTGCGGCGGGCTTGGCGGACAGGACGGGCATGGGCCCTCCTCGGGCTGGGCGCCCGGTCCGGGTTGAACCGATGGTCGTGGCCCGGGCGGACGCGTGTCGTTCGGACGCCCGCGGGACGTGCTGTGCGCGCCTTCCGGAGCGGACATGACCACCCGAGGGGTCACCACCGATGCTAGGCGGGGCCGTGTGGCGGGCGCGCGGTCCGGCCCGACCGTGGCGACGGGCGGAACGTCCCGCTTCGAGGGGGCCAGTGGCCCTTCCGACCCCTTCCCGTCCCACGCGCGCCTGTGCCGGATGGCCGGAGATGCGCCACGATACGCGGCGTCCAGGGCCACGTTCCGCGTCCTCGCAGCCCCCCGCCATCCAGGAGCCCCGCCCATGAGCGACCCGACCCGCATCACCTCGCCCGAGCTGCTCGAGGCCGCCTGGCGTCCCGACCAGCCGCCCGGTGACGTGTGGACGCCCCGCCCGTGGGTGGCGCCCCGGGTGCGGATGGAGGAGGGCCGGGCCGCCCGCAAGCGGGTGAGGCGCTCCAGTCACGCGGAGCTGTCGCTGCCGACCGATCGCGATCCGATCGCCATCCTGTCCGCGCAGGAGGCCGACCGACTGCCCGACCTGCTGCCCCTGCGCCACCAGCGGATGGCCGACTCGGCCTTCGCGTACTACCGGGGCACGCCCGCCGTGATGGCCGCGGACCTCGCGGGGACGCCCCGCACGGACATCATCGTGCAGGCGTCCGGCGATGCGCACCTGGCCAACTTCGGCCTGTTCGCGTCCCCCGAGCGCAGGCTCGTGTTCGACGCCAACGACTTCGACGAGACGCTGCCCGCGCCCTGGGAGTGGGATGTCAAGCGGCTGGCCACATCGATGGTCATCGCGGGGCGGGCCAACGGCGACACGCGGGCGCAGAACCGCAGCGCGGCCCAGGCGTCGGTGCGCGCCTACCGCGAGGCGATGGCGGAGTTCGCGACGATGCGCCTGCTGGACGTGTGGTACCTGCACATCGGCGAGACGGAGATCCGCGACCTGGCGCTGGCCTGGTTCGCAGGCGATCCGGGGATGCAGCGACGCCGCGCGCGCCTGGAGGCGCTGTTCGCGGAGGCGCGATCCAAGGACGCGCTCCGGGCCGCCGCCAAGCTGACCACCCTCGTGGATGGCCGGCGGATCCTGGTCGAGGACCCGCCGGTGCTCCAGCACGTCGAGCTGCCGGGCGGGCCGGAGGGCCTGCGGCGGGCCTTCGAGGCATACCGCGCGTCGATGTCCGACAACCGGCGCGAGTTCCTGGAGCGCTACCGGTTCGGGGACGTGGCGCTCAAGGTCGTGGGCGTGGGCAGCGTGGGCACGCGCTGCTTCGTGGTGGTGCTGCTGGGCCGCGACGAGGACGACCCGCTGTTCCTCCAGGTCAAGGAGGCCACCGCGTCCGTGCTGGAGGTGGCCGCCGAGACCAGCGAGTACGCCCACCACGGCCAGCGCGTGGTCGTCGGCCAGCGCCTGATGCAGGCCACCCCGGACATCTTCCTGGGCTGGAGCACGGGGCCGGGCGGACGTCACTTCTACTTCCGCCAGCTGTGGGACATGAAGGGGTCGGTGGACATCGCGGCGCTGCGCCCGGAGGGCCTCGCGTTCTACGGCGCGCTGTGCGCGCGGGTCCTGGCGCGGGCGCACGCGCGGAGCGGCGATGCGGTCGCCATCAGCGCGTACCTGGGCTCCCAGGACACCTTCGACGGCGCCGTGGCCGACTACGCGGAGGCGTACGCGGATCTCAACGAGCGCGACCACGCGGCCTATCAGGCGGCCGTGGCGGAGGGACGCGTGGCGGTGCCCTGAGGCATCATGCGATCCGCCGGGGATCGCGCGGTGGAGGGACTCGGGTGCCGGCGCAGGGAGTGGAGCGGATGACGGTCGCGTCGGCACCGGCCGACATGCCGGAGGGTGCCGGACCGACCGCGGGGGCGGGGCCCGGATCGCCGCCGTGGCGGCTGGTCCCGGACTGGCTCACGAACCTCGCCGCCGTCGGCTGGCGGGTCGTGGTCGTGGGTGTGCTCGCGGTGGCCGTCCTCGCGATGTGCGCCGCGCTGTGGACCACCACGGCCTCGATCCTGGTGGCGGCCGTGGTGTCGGCGGTGTTCGCGCCGGCCGTCATCCGGCTGCGCGACAGGGGGCGATCCCGGAACGCCGCGGCGGGCATCGTCTGGGCCGCCGCCCTGGGCATCATCGGCGCCCTCGTGCTGCTGCTCGCATGGTTCCTGGTGCCCCAGGCGGTCGACCTGGTCCACGCCGTCCAGGCGGGCATCGACCAGGCGAAGGACGCGCTCGCGGCGCTGGGCCTGCCTCCCGCGGTGGTCGGCACGCTGAAGGCCGGCCTCGAGATGGTGACCGGCGCGCTGGAATCTGCCACGGGCGGGCTGGTCTCCGCGGCCGCGGAGGCCGTGACCATCGCGATCATCGCCACGTTCCTGCTGTTCTTCTTCCTGCGCGACGGCGACCGGGCGTGGGTCTGGGTGTTCCAGAACGTGAGCGACCACAAGCGCGACGCGATCACCGCGGCCGGCGATGACGCGCTGCGCCGGGTCGGCGGCTACCTGCGCGGCACGACCATCCTCGCGGCGATCATGGCGGGCAGCGCGTTCGCGTTCATGGTCCTGCTGGGCGTGCCGCTCGTGGTGCCGCTCACCCTGCTCGTGTTCCTGGGCACGTACATCCCCTACTTCGGGGGCATCATCGCCAGCGGCGCGATCCTGCTCGTGGCGTACGCGGCACTGGGCGCCTGGTCGGCGATCGCGCTGCTGGTCCTGTTCGGCGTGCGCAACGCCGTCGTGGGCTACGGCATCCGGCCGCAGCTGTACGGGCGGACGGTCCGGCTCCACCCGGCCCTGGTGCTCATCGCGCTGCCCGCGGGCTACGAGGTGGGCGGGGTGGTGGGCCTGTTCGCGGCCGTGCCGGTCATCGCGGTCGTGCTCACGGTGTGGAGCTCGGTGGTGCTGCTGCTGGAGCCGGACGAGCCGCCGGCGCTGCCCGCGCTCGTGCCGCCCGCGCTCGATCGCGCGGCCCAGGTCAGCTGGCGCCTGCTGGTCGCGCTGGGCGTGGTGGCGCTGGCGGCCGGGGCGTGCCTGCTGCTGCCCCTGGTGGTGCTGCCGGTCGTGGGCGCCCTTGTCCTCGCCGCGACGCTCGCGTCGCTGGTCGTGGCGCTCCAGCGACGCGGTCAGTCGCGCGCCCGCGCCGCCGCGCTGTCCGTCGCCGGCACCTGCCTGGTCGTCCTGGCGGTCCTGCTCGTGGCGGTCGCGGCGCTCGTGGACCAGGCGCCCGAGCTGGGTGCACAGGTGACGGCGGGGGCTCGCTCCGCGAGTGCATCGCTGGGCGGCCAGCTGGACCTTCCGGCGGACGCCGCCGCCCAGGGCATCGGGCAGCTCGTGCACACCATGCTGACCGTCGGATCCACGCTCCTGAACGTCGCGATCGTGGCGCTCCTGAGCGGCATCCTGGCGTTCTACCTGCTCGCGGACGGTCCGGCCGTCTGGTCTCGCCTGCTGGTGCGCGTGCCCGTCGCGAGACGCGCGGACGTCGACCTGGCGGGGACGCGCGCGGTGTCCGTGCTGGGCGGCTACATGGTGGGCACGGCGGCCATCAGCTTCGTGGGCGCCGCCAGCCAGTGGCTGATCATGGTCATCCTGGGCCTGCCGCTGGCGCTGCCGGTGTTCGTGCTGTCGTTCCTGCTGTGCTTCATCCCGTATGTCGGCGGGTTCATCTCCACGGGCATCGCGTTCCTCATTGCGCTCGCCGTCGGCAGCCCGGTGGCGGTCATCGTCATGCTCATCTGGACGGTCGTGTTCAACATCGTCCAGGGCAACGTGGTGAGCCCGCTGGTGTACGGGCGGACCGTCCACCTCCACCCCGCGATCGTGCTCGTGGCGATTCCCGCGGCGGCGTCCGTGGCGGGCATGCTGGGCATGTTCGTGGTGGTCCCGGCGCTGGGCGTGGTGGCGGCCACCTGGCGCACCGTCCTCGCGATCCTCGACGGACGTGCGTCGGGGGAGGGCGGGCCGATCGTGCCGCGAGCGGGAGATGCCCGACGGTCGCCGGATCGTCCGCCGCCGGTCAGTCGCTCGCCGCGGTCGAGCCCGACGCCGGGGACCGGCTGACGGGTGCGGCGGCGCCGTGGCACGCCTTCCACTTGCGGCCTCCACCGCAGGGGCACGGGTCGTTGCGCCCCCGACGCGCGTCCTCGGCGGCGTACGCGGCCATGATCTCCCGGGGTGCGCGGCCCCGACGCAGCAGGTCGCCCATCTGCCGCATCGGACGATCCACGTGCCGGAAGAACGCCTGGTAGCTGGCACACAGGTGGTTGTGGCCCGGCTCGCCATCGGGCGACCGCGCGAACCGGTCCTTGGGACAGCCGCCATGGCACGCGAAGCGGACGTCGCAGCGGCGGCACGCGGCCGTCAGGGTGTCCCGCTTCGCCTCCCCGAAGGCGCGCTGCCGCGCCGACTCCACGAGGTCCAGCATCGGCAGCTCCCGGATGTTGCCGAGGCGGTAGCGCGGCTCCACGAAGTGGTCGCAGGAGTACAGGTCCCCGTTGTGCTCCAGCGCGAGCTGGCGGCCGCAGGTCTCGGCATGGACGCACATGGAGCCTGGCTCGCCCACCCACGCGGCGAGCGCCGTGTCGAACATCTGGACGTACACGCGTCCCACATCGCGTCGCACCCAGTCCTCGAACACGTCGATGTGGAAGCGGCCGTAGCCCGCCGGGGAGACGCTGCGCCGTGTGACCAGCGACCCGTCCAGGGTGTACAGCGGTCGCGGCCCGCCGCGCGACCCCCAGCCGCCCTCGGCGACCGCGAGGGTCTCCGGTGTCGCCCGCTCCACGATGGGGATGAACTGGAGGAAGGTGGCTCCGGCCTCGTCCCGCAGGAACCGATACACCTCGCGACCGCGGTTCTCGTTCGCATCGTGGATGGTGGTCAGGATGTTGTAGTCCACGCCGTTGCGTCGGAGGACCTCCAGGCCCCGCCACACCCGCGCGAACGTGGGCTTGCCGCCCTTGTCCACCCGGTAGGTGTCGTGGATCTCGGGCGGGCCGTCGATGGAGATGCCGACCAGGAACCGATGCTCCGCCAGGAACGCTCCCCACGCGTCGTCCAGGAGCGTCCCGTTCGTCTGGAGGGTGTGGAGGACCTCCTGGCCGGGCTGCCGCTCCCGCTCCACGATGGCCATCGCCTCGCGGAAGAAGTCGAGGCCCATGAGCGTCGGCTCGCCGCCCTGCCAGGCGACGACGACCTCCGGCTGGCCCCGATGCGCCGCGAGCAGCCCGGACAGGTAGCGCTCCTGGACATCAGGGGCCATCCGGAACCGGCTGCCCGGATAGAGCAGCTCCTTGGACAGGAAGAAACAGTAGTCGCAATCGAGGTTGCAGGTCGCCCCTGAGGGCTTGGCCATCACGTGGAACGACCGGGGCGCATCGGCCGGCAGCAGGGCCGAGCCCGCGGTGGCCACGGGCAGGCTCATCCCGGGTCCGCCGACAGGCCCAGGGCGCCCAGGACGATCGCCTCGATCCGGCCGATCGGTTCGCTCACGCCCGCCTCGAACGTCCGCTTGGATGCCTCGTCGTACTGCACGAACGCGCGGAACAGGGGCCACTCCGCGAGCGCGGCGCCGCTCTCGCCGGGCCCGATGACGGTCGGGTCGCGCTCCCATTCGAACAGGATCGCGCGGAGGCAGGCGGTGACCAGGGCCAGCTCCCGCTGGATGTCGGCGGCCGCAGGGCCCAGCTCGCCCGCCATCCGGACCGCGCGTCGACCGTCCGCCTCGAACGTCAGCTCCACCTCGTTGAGCAGTGCCATCTGGGTCCGGAAGCCGGTCGCCTGCTCGGCGGTCAGGGCGCGCCCGACGGGTGCATCGAACCCCAGGGTCCGCAGCATCCGGCGGGCTGCCTTGACCTGTCCGTAGGTCGCCTGGATGCCGTCGAGATACCCCAGCAGCAGCGTCCGACGCCTGCTCTCGGCGTCGCGCGCCGCATCGCGGTCACGCAGCACGGCGGCCACCACGCCACCGGTCGTGGCGAGCGCCACGAGGTAGAGGGCGCTCTTGGCGGCCTCGACCCAGATGTCATCCGACCGGTCGGGAACGATGATGTGGGCGGCGGCGAACACGCCCAGGGCGCATGCCAGCACGATGCCGATGACGAACCAGGCACGGCGGCCCGCGGCACGCGATCGGTGTCCCGTGCCTCGCGCGGGCCGCGGGCTCCCGGTCACGGCGCGGGGCTCGCGGTCACCATGCGGAGCTCCCCGGTCACGGCACCACCCCGGCCGTCAGGCGATGGTGGCCGCGCCGACGGCCTGGTGGAGCACCGACGGGTCCAGCAACCCCACCGCCACGGCCCGCTCGATCGCCTCGCGGCGCGAGTTCGCCTCCAGCTTCGCGTAGGTGGACATCGCCTGCGTCTTGATGGTGTGCGGCGACAGGAACAGCCGCTCCGCGATCTCCCGGAAGGTGAGGTGCGTGGGCAGGTACGCGAGCACCCGCAGCTCCGCCGTGGTCAGCGTCCATGGGCCCGGTTCCGCGCCTCGCAGGCCGACCACGACGGTCCGGACCCGCTCCACCTCCGCGAGCAGTGCGCCCATGCGCGGTCGCGCCCGCAGGACGTCGTCGATCTCGCCCAGCAGGGAACGCGCCGTGCCGGGTTCCCGGACGATGATGGCCGCCCGGATGGCCTGGAGCCGGACGTACAGGGCGTACCACGGCATGACTGCCGTGAGCAGCGGGCGCATCCGGTTGACCTGGCCGAGCAGCGTCGAGCAGGTGGCTCGATCGCCGCGCTGGGCCGCGAGCCGCGCGCCCACGGCATGCAGCAGCGCGCTGGTGACGTACTCCTCCAGGCCCGACTGCTCCACGATCGCCTGGCCGTCGCGGACGTGGCGCGTGGCCGCCTCCGCGTCCGTGCGATCGACCGCGATGACGGCCCGCAGCCCGAGCGTGGTCGTCAGGCCGGGCAGGGCGCCCCGTGCGCGCTGGAGCTCCTCCGCCTCCCTGGCGAGCGCATCCGCCGCGTCCAGGCGGCCCGCCACCAGCTCGCGGACCACCATCGCGATGCGCAGCGAGGACATGAACGGGCTCACCGGAGCGAGCGTCGCCCGGGCGCGCTCGATGTCGGCATCCAGCCCCTCGGTCCCGTCGGCCATCAGGATCGCCCGGAGCGTGGCAAGCCAGGCGCCGATGTCGGCGGAGCCATCGAAGGGCGCTTGCCGGTCGCTGCATGTTTGGGCCGCGGCGAGCCAGTGCGACGCGGGCGCGAGGTTCCCCATGAGCGCCTCGGCCCACGCTCCGATCACCGCGACCCTCGCGTGGCGCTCCCGGATGCCGTCGCGGTCGAACCGCGCGATCCACCCGCGGACGGTCGCCAGGCCACCGCTCCAGAAGATCGCCAGGCTATACCGCTCCACGTGCTTCGCCAGATCGTCCAGGGTGCCGCATGACGCCAGCAGGTGGCCCGCCTCCACGAGCCGTCCCTGCTGCGCAAGCCAGGCCGCGCCCCTGGCCGCCACCCGAGCCCGCTCGCCGGGGAGGTGCGCCTCCAGTTCCGTGCGCATCAGGTCCCGGTACAGCACGTGGTACCGGTACGACGTCCGGAGGGGGTCCAGGGGGATGACCAGCTGGTTGTCCCGCTCCAGCGACCGGAGCATCCGCAGCGAACCGGTCGTCTCCATGGCGGCATCGCACAGGGGGCCGCTCATCTCGTCCAGCACGGACGAGCGGAGGACCCAGTCGCGCGCCGCGGGCTCCATCCGCCCGAGCAGCTCCGAGCGCAGGAAGCCCATGATCTCCGCCTCGCCCGCTCGACCGCCCACGCCGCCGACATCGCCCGTGGAGGTCCGGGACGAGAGCGAGAGGTGGATGGCCAGGGGCCAGCCCTCGCTGCGCGTGAGCAGGCCCGCGACGTCGGTCGCGGCCAGGTCCACGCCCACTGCGGTCCCCAGCCGCCGGATCTCGTCGGCGTCGAGGGCGAGGTCGGCCGGTCCGAGCTCCAGCAGCTCGCCGGACGCCGCCAGTCGACCGAGCATCAGGTCCGGGTCCCTGCGTGCGGCGATCACGAACCGCAGTCGAGCCGGCGCCCGCTCCAGGACCCAGGTCAGCCAGTCCCGGGCGGTCGCCGAGGCCACGAGATGCGCATCATCGAGGACGAGGGTCAGGGTGCGGGGCAGGTCGCCCATCGCATCCACGAACCGCCCGGGCGCGGCGAAGCCGGACAGCTCGGCCGGCGTGGTCACCGCCTGGCGGATCGCGGCGTCGAGCGGCACCACCGTGTCGATCGCGTCCACCATGTCCGACAGCAGCACCGTCGGGTCGTCGTCCGTCTCATCGAGCCGGATCCAGGCGACGTCGGGGATGCTGCGCGCCAGCTGCGCGAGCAGCGTCGTCTTGCCGTAGCCCGCGGGTGCGACCACGAGGCACACCGACTGCCGGGCCTGCGCCAGGCGCTCCACCAGGACCGGCCGAGGCAGCGCATGGTCGCGCAGGGGCGGGGTCCGGAGCTTCATGCGCGGGCTCGTCGCCGGAGGGGCGGACGGTCCGGCCGGTCCAGACGGGCGGAGTCCGGGGGCAGACATCGCGCGTAGCATACCGACTGGACCCCGACGTCCCCCGATCGGGACGACGGAACGCCGACCTCGGGCAGCGATCGCGCGATCACGCCTCGTCGCGATCACGCCTCCGCGTCGGGTGCCAGCCGCTCGAGGTCGTCCTCCACGTCATAGCCGAGGACCAAGGCGAGGCGGGGTGCGGCGGACATCACGAGGGCCGATCCCACCACGCCCGTCACCGACTCCAGCACGCCGATGATGTCCTCCGGGTCCGCCCCGGCTGCGAGCGCGCTGTTGACCTCTCGCTGGTAGGCCGCGGTCGTCGCGTCCATCGCGATGAGCGAAGCGAGACGCAGCAGGCTCGGCATGGGCGGGGTGGCTGCGATCGGACCGCGGGCGCGGCCGTCCGGCGGGCGCCCGAGGGCGATCGGGTCACCCAGCGTCAATCGACGAAACAGGGTCGCCTGCGTCGCGGTCAGCACGTGTCCGGACTCCTCGGTCTGGGTGGTGGACGCGTGACGGCCGGGCGTCACGCGCTGGCGACAGATTGGTCCGTGGCTCGACACCCTCCATCACCCGGCGCGTGTGAAACACGCCCGGATGCGAGTCGTCAGGAATGGCCCGGAACGGGCGATGTCGAGCGCCCGTCCGCGACGGACACTGGGGTGCACTGCGTGCCACATCACCAGCGGAGGAGCCATGACCGAGGACATCAACGAGCTGGGGCCAGTCGACTGGATCGTCGTCGAGTTCCCGGGCAGCCGGTTCCGGGGCGAGATGGCACCGATCCTGCTCGACCTCGAGGAGCGCGGCATCATCCGGGTCCTGGACCTGGTGATCATCAAGAAGGACGCCGATGGCGGCCTGGAGCTGTTCGAGGCGTCCGATCTCGGCGCCGACGAGCTGGGCGGCCTGCGGGACGAGGAGCGCCGGCTCGCGTTCCTGCTCAGCGAGGAGGATGTGCTCGCGGCCGCGCAGGCCGTGGAGCCTGGTTCGTCGGCGGCGCTGCTGATCTGGGAGAATCGCTGGGCGGCCCCGTTCGCGGTGGCCGCGCGTCGTGCCGGTGGTCAGTTGGTGGCCGGTGGTCGCATCCCCATCCAGGCGCTGCTGGCCGCCGTCGAGAACGACCTCATCGAGGAAGGAGCCTGACATGCCCCTCGCCGCCCGCCGCGTCGCCGCGGCTGCCGTGCTCACGCCCGGTCCCGGCATCGGCCGGCCCGGGCCCGCACCCATCGCGCGCACCGCCGCGACCGTGGCCACCGTCGCGGTGGTCGCCAACGGTGTCGATCGGCGGATGGACCGCCGCGACGATCGCCGAGATCGCCGCTGAGGATCACCTCTCCGGCGGATGCGCGAAGGCCGCGGGGCGATGCGTCCCGCGGCCTTCGCGATTCGTTCTGGGGGCCCCGCGAGGGACCCCCAGAACGTTTGTCAGTGATGATGCGGCCGGGCGAGCCTCAGGCCCGCGCGCGAGTCGGCCGGAAGAGCCTCAGGCCTGCGCGGGAGTCGCCGCGCTGCCGCCCTCGAGCGCCTCGTTGATGGCCGCCTCGGCGTCCGCGGACAGGGAGCTCTTGAGCACGTGGCCGCCGTACGGGGCCAGCGCCTCCAGCGTCTTGTCCGGGGTGGCCTTGCGGTACATGATCACGAGGCCCGCCATGCCCGGCTTGAGCACGTCCCGCACCTGCGAGATGAACTCCTGCTTGATGCCCGTGTCGCCCATCTTGCCGAACAGCGCGCCCATCACGCCACCGATCACGAGGCCCGCGACCGGGATGAGGAACAGCAGCCCGAAGATCATGCCCCACAGGGCGCCGCTCGCCGCGCCCGCGCCGGTGGCGTGGGTGGGCGTGCTCATCTTGTACTTGCCCTCGGCGTCGCAGGTCACGACCGCCGCTCCGGCGAGGTCGACCACGAGGTCCTTCTGCAGCTGACCAAGGGTCCCCAGCGCCTGGTTGGCGGTGGGCTCGTCCTTGTAGCCGATGACGACCAGTTCTGCCATGTCTGCTCCGTGATTCGGGGGATGCGGGGTGGGGTCAGGACGCGAGGATGGCGGCCTTCTGCGCCGCGAACTCCGCCTCGGTCAGGATGCCTGCCTTCTGGAGCTCGCCCAGCTTGGTCAGCTGGGCCATCTTCTCGTCCATCGACAGGCCGGCCGGCGCGGGTGCCGCCGCCGGGGCGGGTGCCGCGGCGGCGGCCGCCTGCTGTGCCTGCATCGCCGCGATCTGCTGCTGCTGGGCCTCCATCTGGGCGGCCATCTGCTGCTGCTCGTACGACTGCTGCTGCTCGTACGCCTGGTTCGCGTACTTCTGCTGCTGTCGGTGCTGGACGGCGCCGGCGGTGCCGGCGACAACCGCGGTGCCCACCGCCAGCCGGGCGATGCCGGGTCCTCGTCGAAGCATGGGAGATCTCCTACTTGTTGGCTTCGTAGTACTCGAGCGCGGCCTTCACGGCCGACGCCGGGATCCGCTCGTTGGCGAGCAGGATGCCGTCCGCGTTCATGACCGCCTCGGCGAAGCGGGCCGACCAGACGTTCTCCCACACGATGAGGCCCGCGGTCGTCTGGAGCGGCAGCTCCGCGGCGATGTCCTCGATGTCATCGGTGTTGAACAGGCCGTCAACCTCGTACGGCAGGCCGTCGAAGATGGACCGCTCCTCGTGCGACAGGGAGCTCAGCTCCACCGCCTCCACGTTGCCGTCGCCGTCCTTCTTGACGACGACGAGGTCAAGGATCCGGACCAGGCCGCGGTCGACCAGGTCCTTGATGGCGGGGATGATCTCCCCCTTGAAGTTGTTGCCCGGGAACGCGATGACCGCGTATTCCACGGATCCGACCGCCATGCGCGTGATTCCTCCTGGGTGTGTGCTGGGTGGGTTGATGGCACGGGCCACCGGGCCGCCGACAGGGGGCGGGCGGCGTCGTCGATGCGAACGATAGCCGATGATGGCCGAGGGGCCCGGCGGGCCCGCGGAGGTCAGCTCTCGTCGCCCAGCTGGGCCTTCAGCTGCTGCTCGAGGTCCGGGTTCACCGTGGTCAGATAGACCTTGCCCTGGTAGTTGCCGAACAGGCTGCTGAGCGCTGACGCTGAACCGCTCACGAGGATGAACAGCGCGGACGACCCGGGTGTCAGGTCCGCGGTCACGTCCTTGACCAGCTGCTTGTCCACGCTGTGACCCAGGCTCTTGCCGATGAGTCCGCCCGCGATGGCCCCGATGGCGAGGCCGATGACCGGGAAGAACACGAGGCCGATGAGCAACCCCAGGAAGCCGCCGCCGACGGCGCCCGCCTTGGTGGTCTTGTCCACATCGCCGACGTGATGGATCTTGCCGTCCGCGTCGCACTCGACCATCTCGAGGTCATCCAGCGCGATGCCGCCGTCGCGCTGGAGCTGCCGCACGTCCGCCATGGCGCGACGCGCGTCCTCCGTGTTCCTGAAGGTCACCACGATCAGATCTGCCATCGTCTCGTCACTCCTCCCGCCTCCCTGTCTGGGCGCGCCGGTGCATGGCGCGCCACGCACAGCATGCACCGTGAGGCTCCGGGGCGCATCCCCCGAACCGGATGGATGTGAATCCGCCGGGCGAGGCGCTCCGGCAGGATGCAGGCACCGGGCCGTGCCGTCATCATCAGACATCGTCCGCGCGTGGGGCATCCGGCGGCGCGGCGGCAGCGGAGGTCGTGATGAAGGTCCTGGGCTGGGTGGCCATGGCGGCCGCCATCGTCGCCATCGTGATCGGGCTGGTGGCAGCGGTGGGGGTCTGGGTCGCGAAGCCCGGGCTCGAGGCGCGCGTCCAGGATCTGCTCGTCTCCGCGGCTGACGGGCTCGTGCGTGCCGACGAGCTGCTCGACCGGACGGAGGCCTCGGTCGCCGTGGCGAGTGACGCGGTGGCGCGCATCGACACGCTGGCGCGGTCCGTGGCCGAGGACCCGGTCATCTCGGAACAGACCCGCACCGACCTCGCCACCAGCATCGAGTCGTTCATCACCGGCCCCTACGCGGACCTCCAGGAGACCTATGCGGGCCTCGCGGAGCGCGTGGTGGCCGTGTCGCAGGCGCTGGTCATGGTCGACCGGCTGCTGCCGGGCGTGAGCCTGCCCGGCGACGTCGCCCAGTCGCTGACCTCCATCGACGAGGCGGTGACCCAGCTGGACGCGACGATCACGGGCGGTGCCGGGCTCGTGACCGAGTCGCTCACCGGGCCCTCGCCCGCCGCTCGCGTCGCCGAGCGGACGCAGCAGGTGGCCGCCACGCTGACCACGGTCCAGGGTCTGATCCCCGGCATCGACGATCGGCTGTCCGCGGCGCAGACGCACGTGGCTGACGCGCAGGCACAGCTCTCCACCTGGGCGAACGTGCTCGCGGTGGTGGTGACGCTGCTGGGCCTGTACCTGGCGGGCCTCAACGTGCTGCTGTTCCAGAAGGGTCGCCAGTGGGCCGGGCGATCAGGGGCGTCCGCCGCGGGCTGACCGCCGTCCCGTCCGGCCGCGGGCCGTCCAGCCGCGGGCCGTCAGGCCGCCGGCGCCTCGACGAGCTCGTCCGCGAGATCCGGGAAGAACCACGCGAACGCATCGAGGATGCCCGTCTCGCCGGACGGCGGCACCACGATGTCCGAGCTGGCCCGGATGTCGTCGGAGGCATCGCCCATGGCGGCGGACCAGCCGGCGGTCGCCAGGAGCTCTCGGTCGTTGGATCCGTCGCCCACCGCGGCGACCTCTGCGATGGGGATGCCCAGGTGGTCGGCATACCAGGTCAGCGCCGATCCCTTGTGGACCCCGGGGGCCACGAACTCGAGGCCCGCTCCGTCGCTCCAGACCACCGACGTGAGGCCGTCCGCCCATGCGAGCGCGGCGTCCCGGACCCGTCCGAAGACACCCGGGTCGAGCGGCAGGAACACCCGCATCGCCCCCTCGCCGGCGAGCGCGCGCAGGTCGGGGATGCGACGCAGCGCGGGACCATCCTCCGGCGCGTAGCCGTACGCGTGCCACGTCACGCCGTGCCCTGCGCGATGTCCGTCCAGCAGCGACACGATGGGGTCGACCGCATGCGCCTCGGCGAACTGGAGCGCGTGGAGGTAGCCCGCCGCGGACAGCGAGGTGCGTCGCAGCACGGTGCCGCTCACGGGGTCGGAGATGAGCGCGCCCTGCATCGTGATCTGGTGCCCGCTCAGGCCCAGCTCGGCCGCGATGTCGGCGACGTTCGTCCAGGGCGAGCGGCCGGTGCACAGGATGACCTGCGCACCCGAGCGGCGGACGGCCGCCACGGCCCGGACGACCGCGGGGCGGAGCACGCCCAGGTGATCCAGGAGCGTGCCGTCGATGTCGCACGCGACCAGACGTGGACGGGGACGGAAGCTGGTCTCGGCCGTGCGCCGGGCGACGCGATCCATGGGGTCTGGGGAGTCCTCCGAGCCTGCGGGTGGAAGCGCGATTGTCGCCCAGCCAGGTCGAACATGCCCTGACCGACTGCAACCCTTCGACCCGACGGTGCCTCTGGGATGGTGAGACGTGACCCCCGATCCGCCACCCGGCGGAGCGCGTCGACAGCAAGGAGCCATCCGATGACCCACCTGCGATCACCCCTCGGCATCCGCGCTCGGCGCGTCGGCCTGCTGGCCGTGGCCACGGCGTACGCCGCGCTCGGGCCGGGCGCCGCGGTCGTCGCGGCCGGCAGCCAGCAGCCCGTGATGCACCGTGAGATCGCGCTGAAGCGCCTGGATGCGGACGATGCGGATGTCCTCATCGTCAGCGACGACGACGATGATGACGACGACGCCACCACGACCGCCTTCGGGGCCACGGCCACCCGAAACCTCGACGGCGACGCCACGCGCGGCAACGACGGCACGAACGGCGCCGCCACCCGGACGAGCAACGCGGACGGCGACGCCACGCGCGGCAACGACGGCACGGGCTCGGGCGACGGCGGCACGCGCACCTCGAACGCGGACGGCGACACCACGCGCGGTAACGACGGCACGAACGGCGCCGCCACCCGGACGAGCAACGCGGACCACGACGACACCCGCGGCAACGACCGGACGGGGGACGGCGACGACACGAAGGGCGAGGACGGCACCGACGGCGGTGACAACACCGGCCCCGGCGCCACCTCCTTGGACGACTGACCGGCACCAGCACGGACCCGTGGTCGTTCGGACCGCGGGATTGACCGATCAGGACCCACGGGCGCGCACTCCCTGACCGCGCCCGCGGGTCCTGTCCGCGTGGTCACGCCGGCCACCGGCCCCCCATCTCCTCCACCCTCCCGGCCCAGCTATCGTGAGGTCTCATGACGACCACCTCCGCCCGCGCCGCATCCTGGGGCTTCGCTCCCGGCACCGACCTGGGCGAGGGCCGGGCGGCGGTGCGCCTGCTGGGTGGCGGTGACCGATACGAGGCATGGCTGGGATGGGACGACCATCTGTGCTCCCCGGTGGTGCTCAAGATCGTCCGTCCGGACCAGGTGGACGATCCGCGCGCGAGGTCCGCCGCAGGGCGCGAGGCGGCCGTCCTCCGGGGCCTGGCACACCCCGGGATCGTGCGCTGCTTCGGCGCCGATCTCGACGGCCCCCGGCCGTACCTGGTGCTCGAGTTCCTGGACGGACCGCGCCTGTCCACGCTGCTGCGCCGCTACGGGCCGCTGACGCACGAACAGCTCGTGCCGCTCGCGACGGAGCTCGGGTCGGCGCTGGCGTACCTCCACCACGAGGGCCTGGTCCACCTGGACGTGAAGCCGCAGAACCTGATCATGGGCGCGCCGCCCAGGCTCATCGACCTGTCCATCGCCCGCCCCATCAGCGAGTCGGACCGGCTCACCGGACCGCTGGGCACGGAGGCATACATGGCCCCGGAGCAGTGCGACGTCGGGCTCCTGCCCACCATCGGGCCGGCGACCGATGTCTGGGGCCTCGGCGCGACGCTGTACGAGGCGGCCAACGGCCACCGCCCGTTCCCTCGGCGCGACGGGCCCGGTGCGCCCTACCCGCAGCTCTCCTGTGCGCCGGCGCCGTTCCATCCCAGGGTGCCCGCGGTGTTGCGAGCGGCGATCGCGGCCTGCCTCGCGACCGACCCGCGCGATCGGCCCACTCTCGGGGAGCTCATGGATGCCGTGGAGGCGCTCCAGGCGGATGCCCGGGACGTCGCCCTGAGCCGCTTGCGGCGGCGCGTCCGCTGGTGAGCGCCGAGACGGGCGGCCTCCCGGCTCGGCCCCGCGCTCCGCGCCCCGCCCGCGCCGCTCGCGATGGGTACGCTTCACGCCATGTCGACCACCGACCTGCTCGCCGCGTGTTGGACCTCCGCCGGGGCCTGCGACGCCCGTCCCGACACGCCCGACGACCGCTCGCCGCTCCCCATCCGGCGGCGCGTGGAGGCGGTCGCCGCAGCCGGGTTCACCGGGTTCGGCATCCGTCACGGGGACCTGCTGCGGGTGGAGGCGGATCCGGGCTTCCCCGCGTTCCGGCGGATGCTCGACGACCACGGACTGCGCATCCTGGAGCTCGAGTTCCTGGAGGGCTGGTTCCTGCCCCCGGGTGAGCCACGCGCCGCGTCCGATCGAGCCCGGGCCGATCTCCTGCGGGCGGCGGAATCCCTGGGCGCTCGACACATCAAGGTCGGCGCCGACTTCGCAGGCGGCCCCTTCGAGGCCGAGCGGATGGCGCCGCACCTCGCGGAGCTGGCGCGGCAGGCGGCCGATGCAGGGACGCGGATCGCCTTGGAGCCGATGCCGTTCACGGACGTGCGCACGCCCTTCCAGGGTCTGGAGCTGGTGGACCTGGTCGATCACCCGGCAGCCGGGCTGTGCCTCGACATCTGGCATGTCGAGCGGGCCGGGGTGCGGGTCGCGGCCGTCGCGAGCATCCCGGGACACCGGATCGTGGCGGTGGAGCTGGACGATGCACCGCGCCAGCCGGAGCAGGCGCTGCTGCCCGACACGTTCGCGGGTCGGCGGTTCCCGGGCGAGGGCGACTTCGATGTGTCGGGGTTCGTGGCCGCCATCCGCGCCACCGGCTTCGACGGCGCGTTCGGGGTGGAGATGCTGTCGACCGCGTTCCGTGCGCTCCCCGTGGAGGAGGCCACGCGCCACGCGTACGAGACCGCCGCGCGATTCGTCCTGGCCGACTGACGGCGCCGCCGGCCGATCAGCCTCCCTCCCAGCCCGTCCCCTCCGCGGCCCGCCGCAGCCGGTCCATCACGGCGCGGCCGATGCCGGTCTCCGGCACGCCCTCGACCACGAGGTCCGTCACGCCGGCAGTCTCCGCGTCGCGCAGGGCCTGGTACAGCCGCGCCGCCAGGTCCTCGGCGCCGGCGGTCCTGGCGACCCCCACGACCCCGGCGGGAACCGCGCCCGGCCCCACCAGGCCGACCCGTCGCCCGGGGCTGGCCGCCGCCGGCCTGGCCGCCGCTGGCCGTTCCGCCACCAGCCGTTCCGCCACCAGCCGTTCCGCCACCGCGGGTCCGTCGCCGACCGGGGCGATGACCACCCGGCACCTCGGCGCGTAATGACGGTGCCGCGTCCCGGGGGACGCCGCCAGGTCCCCTGCCCGCGTCGCATGCACCACGTCGTCCACCCCGGCGACGGCCCGCAGCTGTTCTCGTGGCACGCCGCCCTCGCGCAGCACGATCGGAACGGCCCCCCGTGCATCGACGACCGTCGACTCCACGCCCACCCGACACGGCCCGCCGTCCACGACCACGTCGACCTCGTCGGCCAGATCGTCCAGGACGTGCCCCGCGGTCGTGGGTGAGGGCCGCCCGGACCGGTTCGCCGACGGCGCCGCGATGGGCAGGCCCGCCGCCCGCAACAGGGCGAGGGCGACCGGATGGTCGGGCACCCGCACCGCCACGCTGGGCAGTCCGGCGGTCACCGATCGCGGCAGACCCTCGACCGCCGTCAGCACCAGGGTCAGCGGTCCCGGCCAGAATGCATCGGCCAGCCGGAGCGCCAGGGGGGTCGGGCCAGTCGTCACCCGCCAGGCGGTCTCCGCGTCGGGCGCGTGCACGATCACCGGATTGTCGACCGGGCGGCCCTTCCTCGCGAAGATGCGCGCCACCGCCGCCGGGTCGAGGGCATTCGCCCCCAGCCCGTAGACCGTCTCGGTGGGGAACGCGACCAGCCCGCCCGCCCGGAGCGCGCTGGACGCCTCCGCCAGGTCCGCCTCCGTCACTCGCGCCGGGTCCACCACGATCAGCCGCATCAGGCGCACCTTACCCGCGTCGGGTCCGCGCGGCGCGGCCTACGATGCCGGGCATGACCCGGACCATCGCGACACCCGACGGGACGACCCTCCTCACCCGCGACTGGACCCCCGACGCCGATCCCTGGCTGCACCTGCTGCTCGTCCATGGCGTCGGCGAGCACAGCGGCCGATACGACCGGACGGGCCGTCTGCTCGCGGAGGCGGGCGTCATGGTGACGGCCTACGACCATCGCGGACACGGCAGATCGAGCGGACGGCGCGGCGACGTCGAGCGCTGGGCCGACCTGATCGACGATGCTGGCCGCGTGCTCGCGGATGTGCGCGGCCGGGCCGGCACCGGGCCGGTCGCGATGCTGGCCCATTCGATGGGCGGCCTCGTCGCGCTCGACCTCGTCGCGGCGGACCGGCCGACGCCCGACCTGCTGGTGCTCAGCGCGCCGGGCCTGGGTGATGCGCTGCCGGGATGGCAGCACCGGCTGGCGCCGCTGCTCGCGCGCGTCCTGCCCACGTTCCCGGTGTCCAACGCCTGGGACGGCTCGGTGCTGTCGCGGGACCCCGCCGTGGGTGCGGCGGCGGCCGCCGACCCGCGGTGCACGTCGGCCACGACCGCGCGGCTGGGTGCGGCGGCGTTCAGCGCGCAGGACCGGGTGAACGCGTGGATCGCCGGGCTGGCGGCGATGCCCCTGCCCACGCTGCTGCTCCACGGCACGGACGACGGCCTCGTCCCGGCGAGCGCCACCGAGGCGCTGGGCCGGGTCGCGGGCGTGGAGCGGCGGACCCACCCGGGCCTCCGACACGAGCTGCTCAACGAGCCCGAGGGCCCCTCGATCGTGGCGGAGATCGTCGACTGGCTGCGCACCCGGACGGCGGAGCCGGTGCCGCGCTGAGTCAGCGGCCGGGGACGCTGCCGGCGCGGACCAGGTGCTCAGGCCGCCAGGCGTCCGCGCGCGGGATGCCGCTGAGGGCCAGCCCCCGGTCGATCTCCTCGCGCAGCAGGTCCAGGGCGTGGCCCACGGCCGCCTCGCCGCCCAGCGGCAGCGCGAACAGGATCGGCCGCCCCACGAACACCGCGCGACAACCCAGGGCGAGCGCGGTCAGCACGTCCGTGCCCCGACGGATGCCGCTGTCCATGAGCACGATCCCGTCATCGCCGACCGCGTCCGCGATCGCGGGCACGCCGTCGATGGCCGCGATCGCGACATCCTGCTGGCGCCCGCCGTGGTTGCTCACGATGATGCCCGCGGCGCCCATGGCGATGGACCGACGCGCATCGTCCGGATGCAGGATGCCCTTGATGAGCAGGGGCAGCCGCGTGTTCGCGAGCACCCACGCCACGTCCTCCCAGTCGTAGCTGAGCTGGAACTGGTCGTCCAGGGAGCTGACGCCGCGCTGGTTGCTGGAACGCCGGATGAGCGCGTACAGGACGCCCTCGGGGACCTTGAAGCCGTCCCGGATGTCGCGTTCGCGGAGGCCGGTCATGGGCGTGTCCATGGTCAGCACGATCGCCTCGTGACCGGTCGCCTCCGCCTGCTCCAGGAGCTCCCTGCTGCGCCCGCGGTCGCTCAGCAGGTAGAGCTGGAACCAGCGCGGCGTGCCCGTCGCGGCGACCTCCTCGAAGGACGCGCTGGCGCACGTGGACAGGACATAGGTCAGGCCGCGCGCGGCGGTGGCGCGGGCCACAGCCACCTCACCGTCGGGATGTCCCAGCCGCTGGAGGGCCATCGGGGCGATGCCCACGGGCATGGGCCAGCGGCGACCCAGCACCTCCACCGACGCGTCGCGATGCGCGTTGGGGACCATCATCCGGGGCACGATGCGGTACCGCTCGAATGCCGCCTGGTTGTCGCGCAGCGTCACCTCGTCCGCGGCGCCTCCCTCGTAGTAGGCGCGGATGCCGACCGGCAGCAGCGGCGCACCAGCCACTTCGAGCTCGCGCAGGGTGAGGCACGCGGTCCAAGGTGTCGCGGCGGTCATGCTGTCACCGTACCGCGGTCACGCCCGCGGTGCACGACGATGGCGCGGAGTGGCCGCGCGGTCCTTCTTCAGCCGACGCCCCGGATGCGCACCGCGTTCGCGTGGGCCGGGAAGCCCTCGTGATCGGCGAGCGCGGTGATGGACGTGGCGATCGACGCCAGCCCCGCCTCGCTCAGGCGCGCCACGGACATCGTCGTCAGGAACGTCTTCGCGGTCACGCCGCCGTTGATCTTCGCGAACCCCCCGGTCGGCAGGGTCGCGGGCACGCCCAGGGAGAAGTTGCCCGCGCTGATGGGCGTGTCCTGGCCCAGCAGCACCTCGCCCGCGTAGGCGAGTCGGGCGAGGTCCGCCTCGGGGTCGCGGGTCGCGATCTGGAGGTGTTCCGGAGCGTATTCGCCGGTCCAGGCGACCGCATCGGCCATCGTCGGCACCAGCATCACGCCGCCCAGGACCGTCAGCGATGACCGCGCATACGCCGCCCGCTGCTCGGGCAGCGCCTCGATCTGCCTGGCCGCCTCCGCGTCCACCGCCTCGGCGAGCGCCCGGGAATCGGTGACCAGGGTCGCCGCGGAGTCGTGCCCGTGCTCGGCCTCGTTGAGCAGGTCAGCCGCCAGGCGCACCGGATCGGCCGAGTCGTCGGCGATGATCACCGACTCGCTCGGCCCGCACAGCATGTTGGTCGCCACGCCGTGGGCCTGTGCGATGACCTGTGCCGCGGTGACCGCGGGTGAGCCCGGTCCCACGATCTTGGCCACGCGCGCCACCGACGCGGTGCCCAGCGCGGCCGCGGCCACGCCCGCGGGTCCGTTCGCGCGCACGATCCGCGTCAGGCCCAGCTCATGGGCGACGGCCAGCACCGCGGGATCGACCAGGCCGGTACCCGGCACGGGCGGCACGATGACCGTGATCTGGGGCACGCCCGCGACGAGCGCGGGCACCCCGATCATGACCATCACCGACGGGAACGAGCCCTTCCCGCAGGGCACGAACAGGCCGACCGACGGGATGGGCCGGTGCTCCTCGCCCACCAGGATGCCGTCCCCGATCGTCTCGCGCCAGGCGGGCATCGCCGCGACCTGCGCCTCGTTGAAGGCCCGGACCTGTCGGATGGCCACCCTGATCGCGTCCAGGAGCGCCGGACCCAGCGACGCGTGCGCCCGGGCGATCTCGTCTTCCGGCACCAGCACCGTATCGATGCCCACGCCGTCGAACCGCCGGGTCGCGTCGATGACGGCCGCGTCGCCGCGCTCCTTGACGTCCGCGAAGATCGTGGAGATGGACGCCATGAGGCCCGGGTCGAAGATGGCGCTCGTGGCGCGGGCCAGGATGCGCTGCCGCTCCGCCGCCTCGAGCTCCGACCAGACGCGCAGGGACAACAGCTTCATGCGGACCTCCCGCCGTCGACGATGACGGCCGAACCGGTGATGTAGGACGCCTCGCTCGACGCGAGGAAGGCGATGGTGGCGGCGAGCTCGTCGGGGTCGCTGACCCGCCCGAGCGGGATGTGCCGCACGATCTCCGCCAGTGTGGCGGGGTCCGCGAGATACGGCTCCGTCATGGGGGTCCGGACGTAGCCCGGACACAGCGCGTTCACCCGGATGCCCCGATCCGCGAGGTCGATGGCGAGGCTCCGCGCCAGCAGCACCGCGGCGCCCTTGGACGCGTTGTAGTCGGCGAAGCGCCTCTCGGTCTGGAACGCGTTGACGCTGGCCACGAGCACGACCGACCCACCTGAGCCGTCTGCGGTCATCACCCGGGCGGCCGACTGGGTGGCGACCAGCAGGCCCCGGACGTTGATGTCCATGAGCCGGGAGAAGAAGGACGGATCGAGCTCCAGCGCGTCCTTGCCCTCCCCATCGATGCCCGCGGCGGCCACCAGCACGTCCAGCCGCCGCCCGCCCAGGGCCACCGCCGCCGCCACGGCGGCGTCCATCGCCCCCACGTCGGTGACATCGGCGATGCCGCCGTCCGCGACCGAACCCGGCAGCGCCACGGCCCGCACCTCCTCGATCGCGCGGGCGACCTTCCAGGGGTCGCGGCCCACGAGGTACACGCAGGCCCCCTCCGCCGCGAGCCGCCGCGCGGCACCCAGCCCGATGCCCGACGAGCCGCCCGTGACGAGCGCCGTCCGGCCCCGGAATCGCCGACCATCACCCAGCTCCATGGGCATCCCCAGGGCTCACGCGACGGCGCGGACGATGCCGACATCGTAGGCATCGAACGCGTGATCGGCGGTCACGATCGCGATCCCCTCGATCTGCGCCTGCGCGATCAGCATCCGGTCGAACGGATCGCGGTGATGCTGCGGCAGCGCGGCGACGCGCGCGGCGTGGACATGCTCCACCGCGAGGCCCTCCGCGCCGGTGCGCTGCATCCGAGAGGGGATGTAGGTCGTGGGCGGCTCGGGGAGCGGCAGGCGATCGAGCGTCCACTTGATGGCGATCTCCCAGGAGCTGGCCGCGGACAGCAACAGCCGCGTCCGGCCATCCCGAAGCTCCGCCAGCAGATCGGGTCGGATGCGCGCGGAATCGCTCAGCAGCCAGAGCCAGACGTGCGTGTCGAGCAGGTAGGTCATCCTTCGAACGCGTCACCGATCGATGCGGGCAGCGGCTCATCGAAATCGTCCGGGACCACCACGACGCCCCGGTCCAGGTCGAACTCCCGCTGGGCCGGGGCCCCGACGGGCACGAGGCGCGCGGCCGGACGCCCACCGCTGGTGATCACGATCTCCTCACCCGCGGCCACGCGCCGAAGCAGCCGCGAGAGATGCGTCTTCGCCTCGTGGACCCCGACCTGTGCCATGCCGCGGACCCTACCACGACGAGGCGCGATGCTGTCAGGACTTAGTCAAGGACTTAGTCAAGGACTTAGTCTGACCGTGGAGGTTGCCCATCCGCGAGGCAGGACCCGCCGAAGCGCTCGTACGATGGTCGAGGCGCCCGGCGCGCCGACGATGAGACGACCCTGGAGGCGGCGCGCATGACGGACCTGCTCGAGACCCGATTCCGTGACGGCGAGGTGGTGCACGGCACATACCAGCTGCCGTTCTCCACGAACACGGGCGGCTGGTCCAACCTGGTCATCCCGGTCACCACGGTCGCGAACGGCGACGGTCCGACCGTGCTGCTGCTGGCCGGCAACCACGGCGATGAGCACGAGGCGGAGCTGATCCTGCTGGACCTCGCCTCGTCGGTCGAGGCGGCCCGGGTCCGGGGCCGGCTGATCATCGTGCCGCGCCTGTCCGTGGACGCGGGCATGGCCGACACCCGGCTGTGGCCCGACGGCACGAACCTCAACCGGGTCTTCCCGGGTTCGCCGACCGGGTCGATCCAGGAGCGCCTCGCGCACTTCCTCAGCACGCGCCTGTTCCCCATGGCGGACGTGGTGATGGACCTCCACTCCGGCGGCCGGAGCCTCCGGTTCGTGCCCATGGCCCACATGCGCCTCGTGGCGGATGCCCGGCAGCGGGGCGCGATGCTGGACGCGATGCTCGCCTTCAACACCGACCTGCACATGCTGTACTCGGACGCGACCGGCGTGGGCATCCTGGTCGCGGAGGCGGAGCGCCAGGGCAAGATCGTGGTCAGCACGGAGCTCGCGGGCGGCGGCATCGTGTCCCGGACCAGCGTGGACGTGGGCCGGAACGGCCTGCGCAACTGCCTGCGCCACCTGGGGGCGCTCACGGGGAACGTCGAGACGCGCGCGTCGCTGGGGCTGCCGCCCGCGGTCATCGCGTCGGCGCTGAGCGAGGCGTGCTACGCCCGGGCGCCCATCTCCGGCCTGTACGAGCCACGCGTGGAGCCGGGCGACCGGGTGACGGCCGGCGACGTCGTGGGTCTGGTCTACCGGCCGGAGGAGCCCCACCGGCGCCCCGAGGTGGTGCGCGCCCAGCAGGGCGGCGTGGTCTGCGGCGTCCGGCCGCTGGCGGTCACGCGTCAGGGGGACATGCTCACGGTGGTGGGCGAGGCGGTCTCGTCCGACTCGATCCGCTGAGCGGGTTCAGGCGCTGGCGGACAGCGTCGCCGAGACCGCGAACCCGAACGCCGTCGCCAGGCCCACGGCGCGGCCGCCCTTGCTGAACGCCTCGGGGACCATCGATTCGGCGAGCATCGCGAGGATCGCGCCGCCCGCGAACAGCTGGACCGCGAGCACGACCGCGTGGGGTGCCCCGCCCAGCACGAGATAGCCCAGGCCGGCCGCCGCGCCGCTGGCCAGTGCCACCACGACCCACAGCGCCAGGATGCGCCGCCGCGGCATGCCGTCCCGCTCCAGGTCCGCCGACGCGCCCAGCGCCTCGGGCAGGTTGGAGATGAAGATCGCGGCCATCACCGGGACGCTGATGGTGCTGCCGCCCAGCAGCGAGAGGCCCAGCACCACCGACTCGGGGATGCCGTCCAGGACCGCGCCCAGGACGATGGTCATGCCGGCGCTGCGACGGGCACGCTGTGAATCGAGCCGCGGCGATCGCGCGTCCGCCGCACCGTCGGCGTCAGACCCCGTGTCTCCCTGGGTGCGCGCCAGCAGCTCGCTGCCCACGAAGAACGTGACGGCGCCGCCCGAGAACGCCGCGGCATAGAGCAGCACCGCCGACGCGTCCGCCACCGCCTCGCCCACCAGCTCGTAGGCGACCGTGCTCATCAGCACGCCCGAGCCGAACCCCAGCACCAGCCCCAGCGCCCGGTCGGTGACGGGCAGCAGGAACGCGAGAATCGCGCCGATCACGAGCGACGAGGCGGCAAGGAATCCCCAGGTCGCAGCCTCAAGCATCGGCGGTCACGGCGAGGGCTCACCGGCGGGGACGACATGGGAGACGAGCCAGGCCGTCAGCTCAGGCTCGCTGACGCTCCCTGCGGCGAGCTCCAGGAAGACGGCCGCGGCTTCCGATTCGGGCGCCGCAAGGTGGAGTCCGTTGCGCCGCAGGAACGCGACCGTCACGATCAGGCCGACGCGCTTGTTGCCATCGACGTACGGATGGTTGCGCACCAGCCCGTACGCGTACGCGGCGGCAAGCTCGAGGAGGCCCACGGTCGGGTCGTACGTCCAGCGTTGGCGCGGTCGAGCGAGGGCGGATTCCAGCAGGTGCTCATCGCGGGTGCCCGGTCGCCCGCCCTGATCGCGGATCGTCAGATGATGGGCGGCGTCGACCACCAGCCGGCCGAGCCACCGTGGCTCGGCCTCGCTCACTTCGCGAGCTCACGCAGCGCATTCCGGAACTGGCGCATTGCCGCCCGGACCGCGTCCAGGTCGGCGTCGAGGTCCGCGGCGTACGGGCTGAGCAGGATGCCGTGTTCTGTCTCGATGGCCAGCACCCGGTCGCCAGGCGCGAGGTCGTATCGATCCACGAGCTCCTTGGGAAGGGTGGTCCCCACCGATCCACCCACCCGCCGAAGCGTCACCGCGCGAGCCATGGCCGAACAGTAGCACGGTCGTGCTACGGCGCCAGGAGGCGGCGCGGGTTGTCCACCACCAGCCGCCGGTGGACCTCGTCCGGTACGCCGGCCTCGCGCAGCAGGTCCGGCACCCCGGTCAGGATGTGGTCGTAGCCGTGCCCGCCGTGCATCCGCAGCTGGGTCTTCGTGCACACGTCCTGGGCGACGAGCAGCTGGTGCGACCAGCCGTGCTCGCACGCCCGCCGGACCGCCGCGGCGCGCTCCCGGTCCGTGGGCATGCCGCGGCCGCCGTAGGCGTCCTCGTCGCCCCAGATGTCGATGCCCACCCAGGCACCGCGCGCCGCCAGGCTGCCGATCCATCCCGGACGCGTCCCGAGCGAGGGATCGAGGTGACACAGCGCGACCTTCTCGAGCGGCACGCCGGCCGCCTCCACGCGGTCCAGCACCGCGTGCCCGTTCCAGCCCCACGGGTCCAGGTGCACGAACAGCGCGGCGCCCGTCGCCAGCTGGGCCACACAGGCGGCCTCCAGCACCCTGGCCTCGGCGGGGGTCAGCGGGTCGGAGGTGCCGATCTCGCCGATGACCCCGGCGCGGATGCCGGTGCCGCGCACGCCCACGGTCAGGTCGCGCACGAGCTCCGCGGCGAGCGCCTCGACGGATGCCTCGCGGACCCATGCGGGATGCGCCACCGCGATGTAGTGGCCGCAGCCCATCACGACCTGCACACCGGTCTGCGCTGCCAGCATCCGCAGCCGGAGCGGGTCGCGGCCCAGGTCGTCGGGCGTGAGGTCCACGATCGTGCGGCCCCCCGCGGCCCGGAATCGACCCATCTCCGCCGCCGCCAGGTCCAGGTCGTCGAGCACCAGGTTGGCACGCACCGCGAAGGGGTTGGCACGCACGATCGCCTCGGTCGCCGGGTTCACGGTCAGCGCCGCCACGCGGGCGGCCTCGGCGTCGGCGGGCGCGTCGAACCACACGGACAGGTCGATGAGCAGGTGCTCGTGGATGCTCGTGGGGCCCAGGTCGGCCGGGTCGATCGGCCCGCAGACCGTCTGGATCGGGGCCACGGTCCGGCCTCAGGACCCGCCTGCCGTCATCCCGGGCTCCATGGCCACGGCCTCCTCGCGGATGCTCGCCAGGATGCGATGTCGCAGCGCCAGGAACTCGGGCGTCTCCTGGACGGCCAGGGTGCGCGGTCGCGGCAACGGGATGGGCACCTCGTCCTTGATCCGGCCGGGTCGATTGGACATCACGAGGACGCGGTCGGAGATGGTCACGGCCTCCTCCACGTCGTGGGTCACGAACAGCACCGTGAGCCGGTGGGATTCCCAGACGCGCACCAGCAGCTCCTGCATCAGCAGGCGCGTCTGGGCGTCGAGCGCACCGAACGGTTCATCCATGAGCAGGATGCGCGGCCGATAGCAGAGGGCCCGGGCGATCGCCACGCGCTGCTTCATGCCGCCCGACAGCTGGCGCGGGAACGCGTCCGCGAACGCGGACAGGCCCACCAGCGCGAGGTGCTCCGCGGCCACCCGCCGGCGCTCATCCCGGCTCATGCCCCGCTCGCCGTCCAGCGCGAACTCGATGTTCTGGCGCGCCGTCAGCCAGGGCAGCAGGGTGTACGTCTGGAACACGACGCCGCGGTCTCGTCCCGGCCCCGTCACCGGTCGACCGTCCACCAGCACGAGGCCAGCGGTGGGCTCCACCAGCCCGGCCACGATGCCCAGCAGCGTGGACTTGCCGCAGCCGCTCGTGCCCACCAGCGACACGAACTCATTGTCCGCGAGCGCCACGTCCACGGGCGTCAGCGCCTGGACCGGCGGCCGGCCCGCGAACGTCTTGGTCACGCCCCGCAGGACCAGCCGCGGACCACCCGGTGCCGCGGCATCCGCCGGCCCGGTGGTGACTCCCGAGGCGCCCACGAGGCTCATCGCTCCGCCCACCGGAACATGACCCGACCCGCGGCCTTCATCACCTGGTCCGTGATGAGGCCCAGGATGCCCAGCACGATGAGGTAGCCGATGATCGTGTCGGTGTTGAAGAAGCGCTGTGCCGCGGAGATGCGGTAGCCCAGGCCCGTGTTCGCGGCGACCAGCTCCGCGAGCACGATCCACGTCCACGCCCAGCCGAGCGAGATCCGGAGCGTGTCCCAGATGCCCGGCGCGGATGCCCGCAGCACGATGCGCCGCAGGATGCCGGCATCGTCCATGCCCAGCGTCTGGCCGATGTCCACGAGCTCCCTGGGGACGCGCTTCACGTTGTCCATCACCAGCAGCACCTCCTGGAAGAACGTGCCGATGAACACGATCGACCACTTCTGGGAATCGCCGATGCCGATCCAGATGATGGTCAGCGGCACGAACCCCACGACGGGCATGTACCGGATGAAGTCGACCAGCGGCTCGATGAGCGCCTCCAGGCCGCGGTAGATGCCGATGAGGATGCCGATGGGCACGGCCAGCACGGTCGCCAGGGCGAAGCCCCACGCGATGCGCCCGACGGACGCCCAGACGTCCTCCCACAGGGTCCCGTTCGAGGCCATCGTGCCGAGCTGGCCGACCACCTCCGTGGGCCATGGCAGGAACCGCGCGTCGACCACGTCCAGCAGCCGGATGAGCAGCCAGACGGCGAGCACGATGAGGAACCCGATGGCCGCCAGCGCGACGTAGTCGCGCGGCCGGATCGAGCCGAGGATGGCAAGCGACGACGGGCGGCGCCGACGCTTCGGCACCGCCCGCTCGGTGTGCACCAGGTCGGGTCCCGCCACGCCGTCAGTCGGCGGCGCGAGACCCGGCAGCGAGGGTCATGCGCGGGTCAGGGGACCAGCGTCGTGATGTAGCTCGTGTCGATGATCGTGGCCGGGTCCACATCGGTCGTCATCATGCCCGCGTCGAGCGCGATGTCCTTCACCTCGGCGATCGTGGCGTCGTAGTCGCCGCCGGTCATGAGCGCCTTCGCCTCGTCCAGCGAGTAGAGGTCCACGCCGTCGAACGCGGTCTTGAGCGACCCGACCTCGGCACCCACGGCCTCCTCGATGATCGCCTGGCCCGCCGCGGGATCCGCGTCGTAGTCGGCCATGGCGTCACCCCATGCCTGGATGAGCGCGTAGACCTGGCCCGGGTGCTCCGCGAGGTAGTCGTTCTGGACCACGAACACGTCACCGATGAGCCCGGGCTTCTCGGCCGCGGTGTACAGCAGCCTGAGGTCGGGGTTCGCACCCAGGGCGCCCGTGATGTACGGCTCATAGGTGACCGCGACCGGCACCTGGCCCGCGGTGATGGCGGTCCCCGCGTCCGCCGCGCCCATGAGCACCGGCTCCACGTCGTCGATGGTGAGACCGGCCTGGCCCAGCGCGTAGCGCAGCAGGATGTCGGAGGTGGTGCCCTCCTCGTATGCGACCTGCTTGCCCGCGAGGTCCGTGATGCCCGCGACGTCCGCGCCGGACAGGATCGCGTCCGCCGCGTTGGACTGGTCCAGCAGCAGCACGATCGTGATGGGCGTCCCCTCGGAGGCAAGGCGGAGCGCCGTGTGCGTGGCGATGTTCGCGCCGTTGATGGCGCCGGACATGAGCGCCGCGTTGATGTCCGCGTCGGTGTTGAAGTTCGTGACGACGGTGTCCACGCCGTTCGCCGCGAAGTGGCCGTTCTTGTCGGCGATCCACCAGGGGCCGTAGCCGATCCACGGCTCCACGCCCATCTGGAACGTGCCCTCCTCGACGGGCGGCAGGGCGGCCGCGCTGGGCGACTGGGCGACCGCGCCTCCGGCCAGGCTCGCCGCGATGCCTGCGGCCGCGACCAGCGCGAACGCCGAACGGGCCGCGCGCGCCCGGTGCCGCGGGCGCATGCGCGTGGTGGTGATGCTCATGGGTGCGTCTCCCTCCGCCTTCTCGAGGTCGAGCCAGGTCCCGACCGGGCCACAAGGATAGCGAGACGTGTCTCTCGGGCGGGAGTGCGGGGTGCCTGGGCGGCCGGGGCGGCCTGGGCGGGCCGGGTGCGCGTCGGATGCCCGGCCCGCGGGTGCCCGTGTCGCGGGTGTCCGGGGGCGATCCCGGCGACCCGCCTACCGGGCGCGCATCCGATTGTTCTTCGGCTCGTGGGTCAGCTCGGCCAGGCCCAGCATCTCCAGCAGCGGCGGCAGGTAGACGCCGAATCGACCCCGGTAGCCCGCGCGCAGTCCGTACCAGCCGCCGACCGGGTTGGACGGCGATCGACCCCACGCCTCGACCGACCCCGGCGGCGCCGGTCTCTGCTCGTCGGTCCCGCCCAGCGCCATCCAGTCGCCGTGGGCCAGGAGCATCGCGTGCAGGTCCTCGATCGCGCGCAGGTGGTAGGTCAGCCTCGTCGAGCCCGCCTGACACACCAGCTGGGGAGGGTCAGCCGATCCATCGCGGAACATCGTGAAGGCCGAGGTGCGGGGTGCGGTCACCAATTGCCAGGGGTCATCCCTGGTTCCGTCTCCAGCAGCCATGCGGCGAACCTCCCACGAGCGACGCGGCCCCCTGGTGAGTGTGGCATGCCCCGGCCGCGCCGGGGGCGCTGCCGCGGACCCCGTCGTGGGCTGCGCCTCGCTGCCACGCTGCGCGCGATGGACCGCCGATCGGGCCGTGCGCCTGGGACCATCGGCATCGACGCGGTGTTGCGGTTTCTTCACCTTCGGTCGGTTGGAATGGCTCCCACGGGCTGGTAGTCTTGTGCGTGGCCGAACCTCTTCATCGAGGGCGGGGGAACCATCCTCCACCGGGGCGAATCGCGGACCCACCGCGAAGGCACGAGCCGTACACCGCCTAGCCCGTCAGCTCACCTCGCAGGCCCCTACGGTGCAGTCCGAGGTTCGCGTTGGGCTCCCCCGGCTTCGCTCCCGGCCCCACGCCATCGTCGCTGCGCCGCAACCTGTCGCTGGATCTGACCGCGGCGGTGGGCGTTGGCATCACGATGGCCCTGATGGGGTCCATCCTGCCGTCCGTCGCGCGCCGCGAGGGGATCGACCCTCTGGGTCTCGCCGTCCTTGCGGCATCGCCCTTCCTGGCGAACCTGCTGGGGGCGTTCGCGGGTCGCGTCGGGCCGCGCAGCCAGCGCCAGTTCGGCGTGATGCGGGCGGTGGGCGCGCTGTGCCTCGTGTTGATGGTGTTCCTGCCGGTGCCCACGCTGCTCGCCGTGGTCGCCTTCGGGTACTGGCTCACGAGCGCGTTCGGGGTGCCCATCCAGCATCGGCTGTGGGGTTCCATGTACCCGGCGACGGAGCGCGGTCGACTGCTGGGCGTCGTGGCCACCGGCCGGACCGCGGCGGCGGGCGTCGCGGCGCTGGTCGGCGGGATCATCGCCGATCGCATCGGCGGCCTCGGCGCGATCGCCATCGGGGGCCTCATCGGCGCGCTGCTCGCGCTGTCCTCCACGCGCATCCGCGCCACCCTCCCGTCCGCGGGCGCCACGTACTCCTTCAGGGACACCTGGTCCGCCTACAAGCAGGTGCCCGCACTGCGCCGCGTGGCGTGGGCCCAGGTGTTCTACGGCGGCGGCCTCATCGCGGCCGGGCCGCTGTACGCCCTCGTGATGGTGGACCGGCTGTCACTGTCGATGGGTGAGATCGGGACCGTCGGCGTCGTCGCCGCGATCGCCGCGACTGGCTCGTGCCTCGCCTGGGGTCACCTCGCGGACCGGCTCGGGGGCATCTCGGTGATCCAGCTCGGCGCCGTCCTGGGCGCCCTCTCGGTGCTGTTCTACGCGGTCGCGCCGTCGATCGCGTTCGTGTGGCTGGGCGCCGCGCTCATCGGGCTGGCCAACTCGGCCATGGAGATGGGCTGGCCGAACATGCTCGCGGAGCACACCAGCCTCGCCGATCGGGCCAAGGCCGCGGCCGGCCTGAACGCGCTGACCGGCGCCCGGGGTCTCATCGCGCCGTTCCTGGGCACCCTGGCCGTCCAGGCGGGCGTGATCAGTGTCACCGCCGCGCTCGTGCTGTGCGCCATGGCGACGGCGGTCGGGGCGCTGCTGTACCTGGGCATGCGGCCGTCGGGAGAGGCGCGCCCCTGGTTCGAGCGGGTGGACTCCACCGCCCATGGCGGCATCCGCCGGGCACGCTCCCTGGTGCTGAACGCGGGGCTGCCCGGTCTGCGCGGCTGACCCGCGTCGTCCCTGACCGGCGTCGTCCCGATCGGGGACGCGCCCAGGAAGCGGGAGCGCGCCCCGGAATCGAGAGAGCGCCCCGGAATCGAGAGCGCCCCGGAATCGGGAACGCCCCGCCGGATCGGCGGGGCGTCGTCATGCCCCACGGGCCCGATCAGGCCCCACGGGTCACTTCTTCTTGGGCTTGATCGCGGTGTTCTTGCCGGCTGGAGCGGCCGGGGCGCTGTTCGCGCGGAGGCGGTCACGGACCGGGCCGTAGATGAGCAGGACCACGATGGCGCCCACGATCGAACCGATGAGGCCCGACGGGCGCAGCGTGAGCAGGTCCCCGCCCTCGATGAAGCTGCCGATGGCGCCGCCCACGAACGAGCCGATCATGCCCACGACGAACAGCTCCCAGCGTTCGTACTGCCGGCTGCGGCCCACGAGGTAGTCGGCGATGAAGCCGGCCACGAGGGCGATGACGATCCACGCCAGGAGGATGTACATGAAGCTGGGCTCCCCGATGCGATGTCCGCGGTGATGGTGCGCCGCATCCTAGCGCGCTCCCGCGTGCGGGGTCAGCCCGCGACGTCCTCGACGTCCTCGACGCCGGCGGTCGCGTGGGAGCGTGGGTGGGGGCGGGGAGGGCAGCGCGGCCCGCGCCGGCGGAGGAATCGCATCGACCACCCCATAGACTGGCCGGCATGCCCCACACCGACCGCGCCTCCACCCACGACCTCGCCGGTGCCATCGAGCGGCTGCTCCCGGCGCTCGAGCGATTCCTGGCGTTCGAGGGTCCCGATCCGGCGCGCGCCCGCTCCCGCTGGCGGGCACGGCTCGAGGTGCCCCTGCCGGCCGAGGGTGTGGGACGGGACGCGGTCCTCGCGGAGCTCGCGGACGTGGTCGTCGCGAACGGGCTGCGGGTGGGCCATCCCGGCTTCAGCGGCTGGGTGACCACGGGGCCCACCGACGTGGCCGCGGCGGCCGACCTGGCACAGGCGGTGGCGGTCCCGCAGCGCTGGTGGGCCACGGCCGGCAACCTGGTGGACGACCTGGCGATGCGCTGGCTCATCGCGCTGCTGGGGTTTCCCGGCACCTTCGTGGGCACGTTCACGGCGGGTGGCTCCACGGCCAACCTGGTGGGCATGGGCGCGGCGCGCCAGCACGCCGGCGAGCGGCTCGGCTTCAGCCCGTCCCGGGACGGCAACGGCGGGTTCCGCGAGCCCCGGGTCTACTGCTCCACGGAGACGCACCACGTCGTGGGCCGCGCGCTGGGCGTGCTGGGGCTGGGTCGCACGGCGCTCCGCGAGATCCCCCTCGACGCGGGCGGCACGATCGATCTGTCGCTGCTCCAGGCGGCGCTGGACGAGGACGCCGCGGCCGGGCGCACCCAGGTGGCCATCGTGGGCTGCGCCGGGGACGTGAACACCGGGCGCATCGATCCGCTGCCGGCGCTGGCCCGCATCGCGGCGGAGCGCGGCATCTGGTTCCACGTGGACGGCGCGTACGGCGGCTGGGGTGTCCTGGACGAGCGGGTGGCCGACCGGTTCGGCGATGTGGCCACGTATGACTCGTTCGCGATCGACCCCCACAAGTGGCTGGCGGCGCCCGTCGGCACGGGTGCCGCGATCGTGCGCGACGCGGGCATCCTGGGCCGCGCGTTCGAGATCGAGACGGGCGCCTACGACCGGGAGCGGACCGCACCCGTCGGCACCGGCGACACCGGCTCGCCGTTCGACGAGCTGGGTCTCGGGACGCCCGACTTCGGGGTGGACTTCTCGACGCCCGCCCGGGGTCTCGCGGTGTGGGCGATCCTGCGCGAGATCGGCGCGGCCGGGGTGCGGGAGCGGATCGTGCGCCATGTCGACTGTGCGCGGCGCGTCGCGGAGCACGCGCGGACGCACCCGGAGCTGGAGCTGCTCGCGGAGCCGGTGCTGTCGATCTGCTGCTTCCGCTATCGGCCCGCCGATTGGACCGACGAGAAGCGACTGGATGCCCTCAACGACGCGGTCGTCCACGGCGTCCGGGCGCGCGGGCGGTGTGTCACCTCCGCGACGCGCGTGGATGGGCGCCTCGCGATCCGGCCCTGCTACGTCAATCCGCGGTCCACGCTGGACGACGCGGACGCGCTCATCGACGAGGTCCTCGAGGTGGGTCGCGCGCTCGTGGCAGGCGGCGCCCGCTGAGCCTCGGAGGTCGATCGCGGCGAGCTGTTCGGACACCGGCCGGACGGCCGCGAAGCCGTGCCCGATCATGGCGCGCCTATGATGCCCACCCATGAGCACCTCGGCCAGCCGACCCCGGATCCTCGTGTGCAAGCCCGTGCCGGTCGCCGGCCTGGAGGCCCTTCGCTCGACCTGCGAGCTGGAGGTGTGGCCGGGCCCGCAGGCGATGACCCGGCCGGAGCTGCTGGCCCGGGTCGCAGGCGTCAGCGGGATCATCGTGGTCGGTGACCGGGTCGCCGATGACCTGCTGGATGCCGCCGGACCGTCCCTGCGCGGCATCGCCGTGTTCGGGGTCGGCCATGACAACGTGGACCTCGCCGCCTGCGCCCGACGCGGGATTCCCGTGGGCTACACGCCGGGGGCCCTGTCGACGACGACCGCGGAGCTCGCCTGGGCGCTCCTCATGGCCGCCGCCCGACGCATCCCGGAGGCCGAGCGATACGTGCGCGGCGGCCGCTGGACGAGCGCCTCGTTCGGGGACCTGCCGGGTGTGGACGTGAGCGGGGCCACGCTGGGCATCGTGGGCCTGGGCCGCATCGGCCAGGCGATGGCGCGCCTGTCCCTGGGATTCGGGATGACCGTCCTGTACAGCGGGCGGCAGCGCGTGGATGTGGCGGTGGAGCGGGCGCTGGGCGCCACGCACGTCCCGCTCGAGGACCTGCTCGAGCGATCGGACTTCGTGAGCCTCCACGCCCCCGCCACGCCCCAGACGCATCACCTCATCGATGCCGCGGCACTCGCCCGGATGAAGCCGTCGGCGATCCTCGTGAACACCTCCCGGGGCACGCTCGTGGACCAGGAGGCGCTCCTCGCCGCGCTGGACGCAGGGCGGCTGCGGGCCGCCGCCCTGGACGTGACGGACCCGGAGCCCCTCCCGGTGGACCATCCGCTGGTGGGGCGCGATGATGTCATCGTGATCCCGCACATCGGCTCCAACACGCACGCGACCCGCGTGAGGATGGGCCGGATGTGCGCGGAGAATCTGCTCGCCGCGTTCCGGGGAGAGCCGATGCCCCGGGCCGTCCCGGGCGCTGCTGCGACGGTGGGCGGCTCATGACACAGGACGGGCGCTCGGCGACGCGGGTGGAGCGCGCGGTCCGCTTCCCGGCGGGCTTCATCTGGGGTTCGGGCACCTCGGCCTACCAGGTCGAGGGGGCGGTGGCGGAGGACGGACGCACGCCGTCCATCTGGGACACGTTCTGCCGCCGACCCGGCGCCGTGCTCAACGGTGATGACGGCTCGATCGCCGCCGACCAGTACCACCGCTACCGTGATGACGCCGCGCTGCTGCGCGAGCTGGGACACCGGATGTACCGATTCTCGATCGCCTGGCCGCGCATCCAGCCGGACGCGTCGGGTGTGCCGAACCAGCGTGGCCTGGACCACTACCGGCGGCTCGTCGACGCGCTGCTGGAGCAGGGCATCCAGCCGAACATCACGCTCTACCACTGGGACCTGCCGCAGTGGCTCCAGGATGCGGGCGGCTGGCCCGGCCGGGACGTCGCGGCGCGGTTCGCGGAGTACGCCGCGGTCGTGTTCCGGGCGCTCCATGACCGCGTGGCCTGGTGGGCGACCATCAACGAGCCGTGGTGCGTCTCGCTGCTGTCACACGCGGCGGGCGTCCACGCGCCGGGCGAGCGTGACGCGGGACGCGCGCTGCGCGCGATCCACCACGTGCTGCTGGCCCACGGCCTGGGCATCCGCGCGATGCGCGCCATCGACGCCTCGCCGCACCTGGGCATCGTGCTCAACCCGGCGCCCGTCGTCGCGGCGCCGGGGGCCCACGGCCCGGAGCTCGAGGATGGCATCCGCGCCGTCGACGGTTACCGCAACCGGGTCTGGCTCGACACGCTGCTGGCGGGCGCCTACCCGTCGGACGTCCGGGAGCGGGCCGCACCGTTCGGGGGGTTCCCCGTGGAGGACGGGGACCTGGCGTCGATCGGCGCCCCCCTGGACTGGCTGGGCGTCAACTACTACCACGACCTCATCCTGGGCCCGGCGGATGTCGATGACGCGCTCCACCCCGGGGCGGGGCGGGTGCGCGAGGATCCGCCCGCGGGCGCGCGCACCTCGATGGGCTGGCCGATCACGCCCCATGGCCTCACCGACCTGCTGCTGCGCATCCGGACGGACTGGCCGCGGGTGCCGCCCCTGCTCGTCTCCGAGAACGGGGCGGCGTGGGACGACCCCATCGGTCCCGACGGGACGATCGACGATGAGCGGCGTCTGCGCTACCTGCGCGACCACCTCGCGGCCACCGCCGCGGCCATCGAGCAGGGCGTGGATGTGCGGGGCTATCTCGTCTGGTCGCTGCTGGACAACTTCGAGTGGGCCTGGGGATACCAGGAGCGGTTCGGGATCGTGCACGTCGATTACGCCACGCAGGTCCGCACGCCGCGGCGCAGCGCGTGGTGGCTGCGTGATGTCATCGCCGCCGACGGGTTCTGAGCGTCCAGAGGGTTCCAGAGGCTCCGGGGGGAAGCATGCGCACCATCACCACCACGCCGGTCTCCGTCCACGGCATCGATGCGCTGCGCCTGGACGGCGCCGCGGTCTCGGTGACGGTCACCACGTCGATGGGCCCGCGCATCCTGGGCCTGGCCGGTCCAGACGGGCGCAACCTGCTGGCGGAGCTGCCCGACGCGATCATCGACCTGCCCGGACTGCCCGCGTATCGGATGCTGGGCGGGCATCGACTGTGGCACACGCCGGAGGTCCCGGCATCCACCTACCGCCCGGACGAGGGGGCGGTCACGGTCACCGAGCTGGCGGACGGGGTCGACCTGATGGGCGCCGATGACCCGGTCCAGGGGGTGCGCAAGCGGATCGGGGTGCGGCTGGCGGGCGCGGGCGTCCTCCATGTGGAGCATGAGGTGCGCAACACGTCCGCGGCACCCGTGGCGACCGCGGCGTGGGCGATCACGCAGGTGCCGCCTCGAGGTGAGGCGTGGATCCCGGTGGTGACGGGGCCGCAGCGCGGTCCCTACCTGCCCAACCGCGCCCTGGTGCTGTGGCCGTACAGTTCGGTGTCGGATCCGCGGCTGACGCTGGGCGACGACCTGCTGGTGGTGCGCGGCGTGGCCGGGTCCGATGGCCGCGTCAAGGTGGGCACGCAGCGCGGCCGGGGCTGGATCGCGTGGCGGGATGGCGGCACGCTCCTCGTCATCGAGGCGGCCGAGGAGCCGGGCGCGTACGGGGACATGGGCGCGGGCACCCAGTGCTATGCCTGCGGCGACTTCGTGGAGCTGGAGACCATCTCCCCGACCGCGTCGCTCGCGCCGGGTGAGGCAGTCGTCCACCGGCAGACGTGGCGGATCGTGGCGGTCGACCCGGCTGCGGATCGACGCGACGTCATCCGGACGCTGGGTCTGGCCGCGGTCTGACGGCGGACGGACGGGCGGTCGGTGCCGCGCCGCGCGGTCAGGGTGGGCTCTCGCCGGAGCCTCGTGCGATCAGCCGGGTGGGGATGACGATGCGCTGTGGCGGGCGCGCATCTCCGGCCAGGCGCGCGAACAGCAGCTCCGCGCCGGCGCGACCGATCTCGCCCGGGTCGTAGGCCATCACGCTCACCGGGACCCGCGCCAGGTCGGCCAGCTCGAAGTCGTCGAAGCCCACCACCGCGCAGCGCGCGTCCTCCGCGGCGAGCGCCCGCAGCACCCCCAGGCAGTTGCGGTTGTTCTGGGCCAGGATCGCGGTCGCCGGATCGGCGAGCCCGAGGAGCGCACGGGTCGCGGCGATGGACGTGTCGCTGCCCGTCGGGCTGATGCGCACGAGGTCCGGATCGGCAGGCAGGCCCGCGGCCGCATGTGCCGCCTGGTAGCCCCGCAGCCGTTCCAGCGAGGGCGACACGGACAGCGCATCGCCGACGTACCCGATGCGCCGGTGGCCATGCGCGATGAGGTGTGCCGTCGCCCGCCGCGCGCCATCCTCGTTGTCCAGGACCACGGTGTCCGCCGCCACGCCTCCCGGCGCCCGGTCGAGGAACACGACCGGCACGCCCGGTCGGACGAGACCCGCGAGGTAGCGATGGTCCTGGCCCGCGGGCACGAGCAGCAGGCCCTCCACGCCCCGCCCGACCAGCCCGGCGACGAGATCCCGCTCCCGCGCGGCATCCTCGCCCGACGAGGTGAGCATGAGCGCCCGCCCGTGGCGCAGTGCCACCTGCTCCACGGCGCCCGCCAGGCTGGCGTAGAAGGGGTTGGCGAGGTCCTCGATGATGAGCCCGACGGTGGGCAGGGACAGGCCCTTGCGCAGGTTGCGGGCGGCATCGTTGCGGCGATAGCCGAGCGTCCGGATGGCCTCCTCCACGCGCGCCGCGGTGGCGGGACGCACACCCGGCTCCGCGTTCACGACGCGCGACACGGTCTTCGCGCTCACGCCGCTCCGGCGCGCCACATCCTCGAGGGTGATCGTGGGATGGACCGTTGACATCGTTGACATGCTACTCAACCCGGACGTGGCAGTGTGATCGCTCCCGCTCGGTCACCACGTGGCGACGGGGGATGACAGCGTTGACAGGCTCGACGCACGCCCTCTACGATGGGTCCGGACGGTTACCGGGACCGTCGCCGGGGCCCCATGTGACGGGCCGCATGATCGGAGGAGTGGAATCGTGACCTCACGCACCACGGCCGCGCACACGGGACAGCCGGCGCGTCGCAGCCGTCGCGCGCTCGCAGCCGCGTGCCTCGCGGGCGCCACGCTGCTGGGCACCTCGCTGGGCGGCGCCACGGCGCTCGCCCAGGAGCCCTCGGGCGACATCTCGTTCTTCGGCTGGGACGTCGCGGACGTCACGTCCGGCCTGGGCAAGGGTTTCGAGGCGGCCCGCGTCGCGTTCCAGGACGCCAATCCGGGCGTGACCGTCACGTTCGACGCGGTCCCGTTCGGCGACTTCGTGTCCGCGGCCACCACCCGCGCCCGCGCGGGCGAGCTGGGCGACGTCGTGGAGATGCTCCCCGGTCTCAACCATGCGCCCGTGTTCGACGCGCTCGCGCCGACCACGAAGGCCGACTGGGGCGCGCTCGGGGATGAGCTGACCGGCTGGGCCGGCGGCGTCATCGACCCGGCGGACCCGGACACGTTCGCGGGCGTGCCGATCGGTGGCCAGGGCGTCATCTGGTACTACAACAAGGCGCTGTTCGAGCAGGCGGGCCTGGACCCGGCCGCCCCGCCCCAGACGTGGGCGGAGTTCGCGGATGCCGCGAACAAGCTCAAGGAGGCGGGCATCACGCCGATCGCGGCGTCCGGTGTGGACTCGTTCCTCGCCTGGTGGGCCTGGTCCAGCTTCTCGCCCCAGTACTTCACCGCGGATGACGTGCTCAAGATCCGCTCCGGCGAGATCCCGCTGAACGATCCGCGCGTGCTCGCGTCGCTCCAGCCGGTCCAGGAGATGTTCGCCAACGGCTGGTGGAACGCGGACTATGCGGACAAGGCGTTCACGGACATGGAGTCGGCGTTCATCAACGGCCAGGTCGCGATGATCCCGGGCATCATCACCTCGATCGTGAACTGGAACGTGTGGGACGCCCAGATGGGCAAGGACGCGTACGGCGTGTTCGGCGCCCCCAAGCGGGACGACGCCACGAGCGACGGGCAGTTCTTCAACCCGACCCTCATCTACGGCGTCAACGCGGCGTCCAAGAACCCCGACACCGCGAAGGCGTTCATCGCCTTCCTCGCGTCCAAGGAGGGGCAGGAGATCCTGCTCACCAACAGCGGCCAGTTCCCCAACCGCGCGGACATCGACCTCGCGGCGGTGGCCGGCAGCGCAGGCGCGCAGGCGATCCAGGCCGTCATCGACGCGCGCGGCGCGTCGGACGTCATCCAGAACCAGTTCTCCGCGGCGGCCCAGGGTGAGGCGTTCCAGAAGCTGACCCAGGCCATCGTGTCCGGCGACCTCCAGGGCCTCCTGGACGGCATGCAGGCGCAGCAGGGGAGCTGATCGGCGGCCGCTCCGGCGGTCCCCATGACCCGATCGGTCGAGCCGGCCACCCGCCAGGGTGGCCGGCTCCGTTCACGGCTCCGGCTCGGCGCAGGACGCAGGGATGCGCTGCTGTTCGTGCTGCCCCTGGCGGTGCTGCTGCTGGTGTTCGTGTATGCACCCATGGCGCGCCTGGTGGCCTACTCCTTCACGGAGTACAACGGCCTCCGCCCCGCGGAGTGGGTGGGCCTCGACAACTTCCGGTTCCTGCTCGACTGGCCGGACTTCCGGCGCGCCGTCGCCAACACGGTGGTGCTCGCGTTCGGCCTGCTCGTGTGGGTCGGGCTGCCGTTCCTGCTCGCGGTGGTCCTGTTCGGCCGGCGCGGCTCGAACCTGGTGCGGGCCATCCTGTTCCTGCCCGCGCTGCTGCCCGCGCTCATCGTGGGCCGCTCGTTCCGGCTCGTGCTGGCGGAGAACGGGCCCATCAACTCGGCGCTGCACGGCATCGGCGCGGACGCGCTCGCCCAGCCCTGGCTGTCGTCCGAGACGTGGGTGCTGCCCACGCTCATCGCGGTCATCGCCTGGGCGACCATGGGCACCGGCACGCTGCTGTACTCCGCGGGGCTGGCGTCCCTCTCGCGGGACTACGTGGAGGCGGCCGTGGTGGACGGCGCGCGCTGGCATCAGCTGGTGTGGCACATCTATCGCCCCGCGCTCACACCCGTAACCCGCTTCTGGGTGCTGCTGCTGACGATCGGCACGGTGACCTCCTTCTTCCCCTGGATCCTGGGCCTGACCCAGGGCGGCCCGGGCATCGCGTCGGTGACCATCGACTACCAGGTCTATCGCTCCGGCGTCCAGACCAGCCGGCTGGGCCTCGCATCGGCGATCGCGGTCGTGGGCGTCGTCGTCATCGCGATCCTGCTCGCGGGCCAGCTGGCGCTGCGCCGCATCCGCGGCCAGGACGACTGGTGAGCGACGTGGCATGAAGGAGGGGCGCGCGCTCCGCTGGGGCTCCCGCATCGTGATGGCCGTGGCGGTCGTCGCGGTGCTGTTCCCGCTCATCTGGGTGGTGCGGGTCGCGACCAAGACCGAGGACGGCTTCATCTCCGACCCGGCCAGCCTGGGCGGCGGCTTCACCCTGGACAACTTCGGGCGTGCCTGGGATGCGGTGGACCTGGGCGGCGCCATCCTCGATTCGCTGTCCATCACGCTGCCCGGCGCCGCGCTCGCCACGTTCGTGGGGGTGCTGGCGGGCTACGCCTTCGCGAAGCTGCCGGTCCCGGCGCGTCGCCTGCTGCTGGTGCTGGCGGTGGGCGGCCTGACCATCCCCATCGCGGCGCTGGTCATCCCCCAGTTCGACCAGGCGCTGATCCTGGGCTACCTGGACACGCGCTGGGGCGTGATCCTGGTCTACGGCAGCTTCTTCGCGAGCTGGAGCAGCCTGTTCTTCTTCAGCTACTTCAAGGACCTGCCGGGCGACCTGCTGGAGGCCGCCTCGCTGGATGGTGCGAGCGCGTCCCGCGCGTTCTGGGCGGTCGCCCTGCCGCTCGCGGGACCGGCCGTGGCGGTGGGCTTCGTGCTCAACGTGTTCCTCCAGTGGAGCGAGCTGCTGCTGGGCCTCATCCTGCTGCCCGGCGGCGATGTGACCACCGCGATGACCGCCATCGCCACGTTCTCCACCCAGTTCCGCACCGGCGGCCCGCTCACCGCGGCGGCCACGGTCATCGTGGCGCTGCCCATCTTCCTGCTGTTCATCGGCGCCCAGCGGTATCTCCGGACGGAGATCTTCGGCGGCTCGATCAAGGGCTGAGAAAGGACCACGATGACCGCACCCACCTTCCGCAACCTGCTGGACCACCCGCTGTCGGTGCCCGACTGGGAGCTCGTCCCGGCCTCGCCCATCCGGACCGACGGTCGGTCGATGTGGCGCACGGTGGACGGTGATGCGTCGGCCGACCGGATCGTCCATGCGCGCGCGGTGCAGGGGGTGTCGGGGCCGCTGCGCCTGGAGCGGGTCGGCCTGCGCCGGGGGGTCGGCTACCACAAGTGCGCCAGCTCCCAGGAGTGGGATGCGCCGGCGCGCGTGCGCCTCCTGGCCCACCGGGACGGCGCGCTCCACGAGGTCGGGGCCTGGACGCTCGACGCGCCGCCCGCACCGGATGAGATTCGCTGGTTCGACGCGTCGGTCACCTCCGAGCTGCTGATCGCGATCGTGGAGGATGCGTTCATCGATCGGGGCTGGCCCTCGTGGAACCTGGCGCGGACCGGGTTGGTGCTCGACGGGGCCGCCACGACCCCTTGGCGGCGCCCGGCGTACGGGCTGCTGGAACCGGTCGGATCGGCCACGGGGGAGGTGGCGCCGGGGGTCCACGCCGAGATGCGCCACGACGAGATCCGCTTCCGCACGCGCTTCCTGGAGGTGGGCTTCCGCCTGCGCAGCGCCGCCCTGTCGTTCCTGTCGCTGGACGTGGACGGGGCCGGGCGGACCGAACGCAACCTCGTGCAGCTGCCGCGGTCGATGGACATCGTGCGCACCGGACTCTATCCGGCGGGGGTCTATCCGGTGCTGCGCGACGCCCAGGCGGGCTACCTCGCGAACGGGCCGCGGCTCACGCTTCTCGACGGTCGCGAGCCGGCGGGCTTCCTGGCGACCGAGACGCGGGGCACGGTCAGCCTGGACGGGGCGAGCGTCACGTACGACCTGGCGCTGGGGGACGCAGGCGTGCGCTACCGGCTGCGCTGGACGGTCGCCGAGGACGGTCTCCGGCTGGACCTGGAGCGTGATGTGGATGCGCCGCTGATGGCGTGGCAGAGCGCGGCGTGGCAGGTGCCGCTGAACAACCGGATGGCGATGTCCACCCTCCTGGGGCCGCTGGTGCGAGAGGGGCAGACCGGGCTCGTGGCGGCCCCCGCCACGTGGCACGTCCCGGCGTTCGGGTCGTTCGTGATCGAGGCGGACGGGGACGTGCGGCTGCGCAGCGATTCGGTGCGGCCGCTGGACACGAACACGCTCGAGATCAGGCTCGCGGAGGCGCCCCGGCCGGACGGGAGCGTCGCCATCGCCGCGGGTCGCGCGACCGGGTCGGTGCGGTTCGCGGTGCGCACGCCCCGGCTCGTCGCCACGAAGGCCGGCACGCCCGGGACCGTGGCGCGGGCGCTGGACCGACACCTCGCCACCGCGCTGGCGTTCCGCGCGGACACGGCGACGCTGTCCAACAACGGTGCCTCGATGCACTGCGCAGGCACGCTCAACCCGATCGGAGACGTCATCGCGGCGGCGCCCGCGGGCCGGGACGGCATCGACCCCGTGGCGATCCTGGAGTCGTCGCTGTCGCGCTGGCTGTCCGGGGCGCCGGGCTACGGATCGGGGAACACCTCGCGCGGCGACTTCACGATCGAGGACGAGTACCTGATGCTGGGCGCGGACGCGCTCTACGGCCTGGGCCGGCTGCTGGGCGTCACGTCGGCGGGGTGGTTCGACGCGCACGAGGAGCGGATCGGCCGTGCCATCGGGGCGATGCGCGCCCGCGACCTGGACGGGGACGGCCTGGTGGAGAGCCCCCACCGACGGGGTGTGACCGGCGAGCACCAGTGGAGCACCACCTGGGCGGACGTCGTGTCGATGGGCTGGAAGGACGCCTGGTCGAACGCCGTGCTGTACGCGGCGCTGGGACTGCTGGCCGCGGGGTTCCGGCGCTTCGGGCGGGAGGCCGCGGCGGCCGACCTGGACCGCTGGGCGGGGCGGCTGCGCGCGGCCTATGCACCGACGTTCCTGGATGATCGCACCGGCTGGCTCATCGGGTGGCGCTCGCCGGACGGCACGCCCCATGACTCCTGCCACGTCCAGCTCAACGGGGACGCGGTGGCGGCCGGGCTGCTGGACCCTGCGCCGGCGCGGCGTGTGATGGAGCGGGTGTGGGCCGAGCTGGAGCGGGTGGGCTACACCGACCTCGCGAACGGACTGCCGATCAACCTCCACCCGGTGGCGGAGGATGACCTGGGCGGGGTGGTGTTCGGGCTGCCCATCGGCGGGTACCTCCAGGGCGGGGCCTCGCACCACCGCACGGGCGGGTTCGTGCAGGCGCTGTACGACGTGGGCATGACCGCCGAGGGGGACCGGCTGCTGGAGGCGCTGTGCTCGTCGGTGGCGGACGACTCCTCGTTCGGGGGGATCGGCACGGGACGTGACTGGCGGCTGTGGGACGGCACGCCGAGCGGCTACGAGGGGCTCCTGGCGGAGGGGTTCGGGTTCCTCGCGGTGGCCGTGCGGCGCTGGGGTGAGGTGGCGGAGGGCGCCGCGCGCTGAGCCCCGGCCCCGGCCCCGGCCCCCCGGCCCCCCGGTCCCGGCCCTGATGCCCTCGCTCGCCGCGGGCCTACTCCCGGTCGCGCTCCCGCTCGATGTCACGGCGTGACCGCACGACCATCACCGGCACGGTGCTGTTGCGGACGACGAAGTCGGACGTGGAGCCCATCAGCATCCGGCCCACGCCGCCGCGCCCGGTGGTCCCCATCACGATGATGTCGGCCGACTCCGCCTCTGCTGCCGCGATGATGGTCTCGCCGGGGTCGCCCTCCCAGATGATGGACTGCGCCTCCACGCCCCACTCGCTCGCGTGCTCCAGCACCGAATCGGTGGTCTCCTGCGCCTCGGTGATCTCTTCGTCCTCCTCTCGCGAGGAGGACCGACGACTGTCGGGTTCGTCTGGGGATTCCCCGTCCTCGGTGGTCCCTTCCGGGACGACGCTCAGGACCAGGAGTCTGGCGCCGGTGTCGTGCGCCAGGTCCAGGGCCGCCTCGACCGCACCATCCGAATCGCTGGTGCCGTCGGTCGCCACAAGGACCGTCTGGAAGCGTGTCATGCCTGCCTCGTGCGTGCGGGGCGGCGATGACTGCGGTGCGCCCCGCGAGGCGCCATCGTCCCACCTCGCGGCCTTCCGCGTCGAGGGGTGCCGCAGGCCGCGTCGCGCTGCTCCGGGGGTCGGACGACATGTCGACCGCGCTGGACCGCGGCGCCGCCCCCCGCCGCCCGGCCGCCGCGCCGCCCCGGCGACCGGACGACATGTCGACCGCGGTGGACCGCGGGGGACCCTGGCGCCGCCCCGCGCCGCCCGGCCGCCGCGCACCCCCGGCGACCGGACGACATGTCGACCGCGGTGGGCCGCGGCGCCGCCCCGCGCCGCCCGGCCGCCGAGCTACCCCGCGGGTCGGTCGACATGTCGACCGCGGGGGGACCGCGCTGGACCGCGGCGCCGCCCCCCGCCGCCCGGCCGCCGCGCCGCCCCCGGCGACCGGACGACATGTCGACCGCGGTGGGCCGCGGCGCCGCCCCGCGCCGCCCGGCCGCCGAGCCACCCCGCGGGTCGGTCGACATGTCGACCGCGGGGGGACCGCGCTGGACCGCTGCGCCGCCCGGCCGCCGCGCACCCCCGGCGACCGGACGACATGTCGACCGCGGTGGGCCGCGGCGCCGCCCCCCTCCGCCGGGCCGCGGTGGGCCGCGGCGCCGCCCCCCTCCGCCCGGCCGCGCTGGACCGCGGCGCCGCCCCCCGCCGCCCGGCCGCGGTCACCCGAGATCCCGCTACCGGTCGCGCGCGTTCTGCACTACCATCGGGCCGCGCTCCCTGCCGGGACCGCCGTCATCGTCAACGCGCGGAGCCAGAGCCCGGACCGATGCCGAACCTGCCCATCTCCCGACCGCACATGCCCCGCCCGGTCCGTCTGCGCTCGCACCGCGCATCGACGGAGCCGGCAGCCGCCCCTGCCGTGCGACGGGATGTCGTGGCCAGTTCCGCGCTGCGCTGGATCAACATCGAGCGACCCCAGGCGGCGGACGGCGAGTGGCTGCTCAAGGAGTTCGGGTTCCACCCGCTGGACCTGGAGGACGTGTTCTCCCGAAACCAGCGTCCCAAGCTGGACACGTACGATGAGTACCTGTTCCTCGTGATGCAGTTCCCGACCTATGAGAAGGCGCGTCGTCGACTCATCAGCGTCGAGCTGGACGTGTTCATCGGGCCCGACTACCTGGTCACGCTGCCGAACCACGAGCTGCCCCCGCTGGAGGCGCTGTTCGAGCGATTCGGGGAGCGGGAGGACCTGCGCGACAGCACGTTCGCCAAGGGCTCCGGCTACCTGCTGTATCGCATCATCGACGCGTGTGTGGATTCGAGCTTCCCGATGCTGCGCAAGATGGGCCTCCGCCTGGACGGCATGGAGGATGACATCTTCGAGCAGGAGCGCACCGAGCAGAACGTGCGGGAGCTCAACGACCTGAAGCTGGAGATCATCTCATTCCGGCGCATCGTGCGTCCCCAGCGCGCGGTGCTGCGCGACCTGGAGCGCTCCAAGCAGCGCTATCTCGCAGAGGAGATGGACATCTACTTCGATGACATCTCGGACGCGGCAGAACGGATCTGGGACATCCTGGAGAACTACAAGGAGGTCATCGAGTCGCTCGAATCCACCAACGAGTCGGTGCTGTCCCATCGCCTCAACGACGCCATCAAGGTGCTGAACGCGGTGAGCGTGCTGGTGCTGCCCGCAACGCTCATCGCGAGCATCTGGGGCATGAACGTGTGGCTGCCCGGCGGCACGGACAACGGGTCGCTCGACAGCTTCGTGCTCCTGATGGTGGTGATGCTGGGCACGATCGTGTTCACGGTCGTGTTCATGCGCCGAAAGGGCTGGCTGTAACCCTTGACCGCTGCCGAGCCGGTCGCAGGTCCCGGACCAGGCCCGGACCAGCCCCAGGTCGAGCTGCTGGGTGTGCCACCGGGCACGCCTCGCTTCGCGCCGCTCCGGCTGCCCAGCGCCCCATTCTGGGTGGTGGTCATCGGCGTCCTCGCGGCGAGCGTCGTGCTGGTCCTGTCGGTGCACGCCCTGTTCGTGTTCATGATCGGCGCCGCGCTCTCGTTCTTCCTCGTGCCGGTCGTGAACTGGCTCCAGGCGAAGGGCGTGCCGCGCATCGGGGCGGCCATCCTGGTGGTGGCGACGCTGGTGATCGTGACGCTCGTGGGACTGGCCGTGATCACCATCATCCTCGTGGATCAGGGGACCGCGTTCCTTGCGGCGCTGCCCACCCTCCTTGCGGACATCGAGGCGCAGCTGGGGTCGGCCGACCTCCCCGCCTGGCTGGAGGATGCCCTCGCGTCGATCAGCGCGAGCCTCCAGGCCTCAACCTCGCAGGCGACCGCGGGGACGCTGATCCTCGGGGTGCTTCAGGGCGTGCTGGGCATGCTCGGGTTCCTGTTCAGCCTCATGCTGCTGCCGTTCTTCCTGTTCTACCTGCTCAAGGACCAGCCGAAGATGGCGCACACCTTCTACGCGAAGGTGCCGCTGCCATGGAAGGCGGACGTGAGCCGGATGATCACGATCTTCGTCGAGGACTTCGCGACCTATTTCAAGGCGGAGCTGATGGTCGGGTCCATCATGTTCTGCATCGTGTCGATCGGCATGTTCGCGATCGGGACGATCATCCCGGATGCGCACATCCTCGTGGAGTTCGCGCTGCTGCTGGGGCTCGCCGCGTTCGTGTTCGAGCTCATCCCCCAGATCGGCCCGATCCTGTCCTATATCCCGGCCCTGCTCCTCGCCCTGACGGTGAGCCCCGTGGCGGTGGTCGTGGTGTCCGTGTTCTATTTCATCGCGTTCAACATCGAGGGGTCGATCCTGGTGCCCACGTTCCAGGGGCGGATGATCAGCTTCAGCGGTGCCAGCGTGCTCGTGCTCATCGCCATCGGGTTCGCCCTGGCAGGGATCATCGGGGCGATCATCGCGCTTCCCGTGGCGGCCATCACCCGCGACATCTTCGGGTTGTTCTTCGTGCGCGCCCAGGAGTTCGCGGGGCTGCCGCCGACCCCCGATGCGCTCCCCGTGGCGATGCAGGATGCGGCGGCTGCCGCGACCGACGGCGGACTCGCTCCGGCCGGCGGCTGACCCGATCCCTCCCCGCGGCGGGCCCGAGCTCCCCGCGGCGGGCCCCATCGTCCCCTGCGGCGGACCCCATCGTCCCCGCGGCGGACCCGGCCCCTGCGGGACATCGCCACCGCGCCGTCCCGCGCGATGGACGCGACAGGGTACGCTTGCCTGGTCGCGCCCACGAGACGGGAGGATCAGCACCGTGACGTCGACCCGGCGGATGACCGTCGCCCAGGCCGTGGTGGCGTTCCTGCGCGCCCAGCACATCGAGCGGGACGGTGAGCGCGGCAGATTCATCGCGGGCGTGTTCGGCATCTTCGGGCACGGCAACGTGGCGGGCCTGGGCGAGGCGTTGGAGGCGGAGGCCGCCGCCCACGGTCCGGACGCCCTGCGCTATCTCCAGGCGCGCAACGAGCAGGGCATGGTCCATGCCGCCGCCGCGTTCGCCAAGCAGCGCCGGCGCCTGCGGACGTTCGCGTGCACCACGTCGATCGGACCGGGCGCCACGAACATGCTCACGGGCGCGGCCATGGCCACGGTCAACCGGCTGCCGGTGCTGCTGCTGCCCGGCGACCTGTTCGCGACTCGCCGCGTGATCCCGGTGCTCCAGCAGCTGGAGCGCCCGGAGTCGCAGAACCTGAGCGTGAACGACGCCTTCCGGCCGGTCAGTCGGTACTGGGACCGGATCGAGCGCCCGGAGCAGCTGCTGACCGCGCTGCCGGCGGCCTTCCGCGTGCTCACCTCGCCCGCGGAGACCGGCGCCGTGACCCTCGCGCTGCCCCAGGACGTCCAGGCGGAGGCGTTCGACGTGCCCGGCCACCTGCTCGAGGAGCGTGTCTGGGTGGTCCCTCGACCACGACCGGACCGCGACCTGCTCGTCCGTGCGGCAGACCTCCTGGTCGGTGCGCGCCGTCCCATGATCGTGTGCGGCGGCGGCGTCCTGTATGCGCAGGCGGAGGACGAGCTCGCCGCGTTCGCCACCCGCTTCGGCATCCCCGTGACCGAGACGCAGGCGGGCAAGGGCGCGCTGTCCTGGGACCACCCGCTGAACCTGGGCGCGCTGGGTGCCACGGGCGGATCGGCTGCGAACGCCGTGGCCCGCGACGCGGACCTCGTGCTGGCCATCGGCACCCGGCTGTCGGACTTCCCGACCGCGAGCTGGACCGCGTGGCAGGACCCCGGGGTGCGCTTCGTGGCGCTCAACGTGGCCGAGCTGGACGCGGCCAAGGCCCGCGCGCTGCCGCTGGTCGGCGATGCCCGCGTGACCCTCGAGGAGTTGTCGGAAGCCCTGGGTGCGCGTGCCTGGACGGGCGTGCCCGCGGAGCGCCGGGCCCACCAGGAGCGCCTGCGCCAGGCGTGGAACGCCGAGGTGGACCGGGTGCTGCATCTCCGGACGCCGCGCCACGTGTCCCAGCCGGAGGCGATCCGGCTGACGATGGAGGCGGCCGGGGAGGACGGCATCGTGGTGTGCGCCGCGGGCTCCCTGCCGGGCGACCTGCACAAGCTGTGGCGGACGCCGCGTGCGGGTGGCTACCACCTGGAGTACGGCTACTCCACGATGGGCTACGAGGTGGCGGGCGGCATGGGCGTGGCCATGGCGGAGCCGGATCGGCGCGTGTTCGTGCTGGTGGGGGACGGGTCGTGGCTGATGCTCTCCGCGGAGATCGCGACGGCCGTCCAGGAGGCAATCCCGATGACCGTGGTGCTGCTGGACAACCACGGGTTCCGGTGCATCCGGAACCTGTCGGGCGCATGCGGCGGCGCGGGGACGTTCCAGGACTTCCGCCTGCGCGACCCCGCCACGGGCCAGCTCACCGGTGACGTGCTGCCCATCGACTTCGTGGCGAGTGCGCGCAGCCTGGGCGCCCACGTGATCCCGGCGCACGACCCCGAGGAGCTGGCCGCCGCGCTCGCGGCGTCCGGCCACATCCCCGGCCCGGTGGTCGTGATCACCGAGACCGACACGTCGGAGGAGGTGCCGGGATACGACGGCTGGTGGGACGTGCCGGTCGCGGCGGTGTCGGACAAGCCCGCCGTGCGTGAGGCGCACGCCGCGTACATCCGGGGAGTGGCCAGGAATCGACAGGCGCATTGACGGCGCGTCGATGCCGGGATGGGAGGCGATGGGATGAGCGATCGGATCCGCGCCGCGGGAGCCGCGGTCGCCCTCTCGGTGGCGGCGCTCTGCGCGGGTGGCGCGGTCGTGCTCGGCGCGGTGCCCATCGACTGTGACGCTCCGAATCTCGACGCGGTCGAGGCCCAGCTCACGATCGCGCGGGTCCACGGCATGGCGGGCGACAGCGATGGGGTGCGCGCCGCGATCGACGCCGCCCGGGCGGAGCTTGACGCGATCGCGCGGACCTGCTGGGGGCCCGTCCCCTCACCCGAGCCCTCGATCCCGATCGTGACGCTGGGCGGTTCGAGGACGATCGGCGGCCGGGCGCTCTCCTACCCCGCCGACCTCGTGGAGCTGGAGGATGGGTTGCTGCGCCCCGTCGACGACGGCGGCCTGCGCGCAGATGTCCTGACGCTGGGGGACTCCATCGCGGCGGCCGAGGTGATCGGCTCCGACCTCGACGAGCCGGTGCCCCCGGGATTCCGGGTCATCAGCCTCGCGGTGGGCGATCCATCGGCGGTGCTCGCGACGGTGGGCACGACGGACCCCGAGGCGGAGACTCCGACCGATCCGGTCCGGGCGCTCGGCCAGCTCGTGGAGGCCATCGACGTGGACGACATCGACTTCGGCGACGTGGGTCCGTTCGTGTTCCCCGACGGCGCGTCCGGCGCGGCGGCGGACTTCACGGGACTCGGCGAGGACCGGGCGGTCCTGCTGGATGGATCGTTCCTGGTGCGACCGATGCCCGACGGTGACTGGGCGCTCGGCGTGGCGCTTGCCGCGCCCGGCGGCATGGACCGGCTGCGAGCGGAGCTGGCCGCGACGCTCCTGTCGATCGGCCCCGAGGGCTGAGCCACGTTCGGCATCACGCCGGTCCCCTGATGGGCGACCTGCCTCGCGTCGGGTTCCAGGTCTGGGGGCAGTTCACGACCTGGCCGGCGCTGGCGGCGACAGCCAGGGACATCGAGCGCCTGGGCTTCGATTCGCTGTGGGCGAACGACCACCTGTTCCCGGCGGCGGGCGCCCAGGCGGCCACCCCGGACGGCCTGGACGGGCCGTTCCTGGAGGGCTGGATGACCGCCGCGGGCTTCGCGCTGGTGACGCGGCGGATCCCCGTGGGCGTGCTCGTGTCCGGTGCCGGCTACCGCAACCCCGGGCTGCTCCTGAAGCAGGCGACCGCGCTCGACCATCTGTCGGGAGGTCGGGCCTGGCTGGGGCTGGGCGCGGGCTGGCACCAGCGCGACCATGCCGCGTTCGGGTTCGCGCTGCCCGCGCTGCGCGAGCGACTGGACCGGTTCGACGAGCAGTCGGCCGCGGTCCGCGCCATGCTCGACGGTGGCCCGGTGTCCGTCGACGGCACCTGGGTGCGCCTGGACCGGGCGGTCAACGCACCACCGCCCATCGGCCGCCTGCCACTGATGCTGGGCGGCTCCGGCGAGCAGCGGACGCTGCGCATCGTGGCGCGCGATGCGGACGCCTGGAACGGCGAGGGGACCCCGCAGGAGTGGGCCCGACGGTCAGCCATCCTGGATGGACACTGTCGTGCGACCGGACGGGACCCGGCGTCGATCGTGCGGACCGCGGGCGTGCCGCCGCTCCACGTCCGGTCGACGCGCGCGGAGGCGCGCCGGTCGCTGGCGGCGGTCCTGAGGGCGAACGGGATCGGCGCCGAGGAGGCGGCCGGGATCGCCGAGGCGGACCCGTTCGCGGGATCGCCGGACGACGTCCTGTCGGCGCTCGACGCGTGGGCGGCCGCCGGCGCCGCGGAGCTCATCTTCGACTGGCCGGCCCCGTTCGATGGCGAGTCCCTGGAGCGACTGGCCGGCGTCCGACGCTGACGCGCCGGCCGCATGCGCCAGGGCGCGCGGGACCCGGCCGACCGTTCCGGACCGCCGCGACGCCTGCCGGCCCCGGGTCGGTCGGTCGGCGGGCGCCCTGCGCGCGCCCTGCGCGCGGGACCCTGCCGCCCGCCGGGACACGGTTGACGGCCATGGTAGAGTGCTGCGTAATCGGTTGCATAAATCGGTTGCATGGAGTGGCGGGCCGCCAGCACGAGGAGCAGACGATGCCGGGTCCGGGACTCGACCTGATCGGCGAGGAGGAGCTCGCGGAGGTCGCCGACGTCATCCACGCACGCCATCTGAGCCGCTACGGCCCGGATGACGCGTCGTTCCCGGCGAAGGTGCGCCGGTTCGAGGAGGAGGTGGCGGCGCGCGCCGGGGTGACCCACGCGCTCGCCCTGAACGCAGGCACGAGCGCCCTCATGCTGGCGCTGATGGGGCTGGGTGTGGGTCCGGGGGATGAGGTCATCGTGCCCGGGTTCACGTTCGTGGCCACGCTCTCGTCGGTCATCTACGCGGGTGCCACGCCGGTCCTCGCGGAGGTGGACGAGACCCTGAACCTGGACCCGTCGGACGTGGAGGCGCGCATCACGCCCCGCACCCGGGCCATCCTGGTCGTCCACATGCTGGGCAATCCGGCGCGCCTCGCGGAGCTGAAGGCGGTCGCGGACCGCCACCGCGTCGCGCTCGTCGAGGATGCCGCGCAGGCGTTCGGAGCCACCTATCGTGGCGCCTGGGTGGGCGGCCAGGGCGCCGCGGGCGCGTACAGCTTCAACGAGTTCAAGACGATCACCTGTGGCGACGGCGGGATGCTCGTGACGAACGACGAGGCGCTCTACCGCCGCTGCTTCGCGATGCACGACCAGGGCCACAGCCCCAACCGCAGGGGGATCGAGGTGGGTCGCCGACCCATGCTCGGCATCAACCTCCGGATGACCGAGCTCGAGGGTGCCGTGCTCCTGGCGCAGCTGCGCAAGCTCGACCACATCCGGCGACACCTGACCGCGCAGCGCGACCTGGTGCGCTCGATCATCGGCCAGGTGCCGGGTGTGGGCTTCCGGACCCTGCCCGACCCTGATGGCGATCTCGCGACGCACCTGGTGGTGATGCTCCCCGACGCGTCGTCGGCGGCGGCGATCGCAGCGGAGATCGGGGCGATCACCCTCGACCACTCGGGCTGGCACGTGTACAGCCACATGGAGCACTTCCTGGCACAGCGCACCATCACGGACCAGCGCTGCACCTGTGGCTGTGACCGCACCCACCCCGGGCGGGCCGAGTACCGTCCGGGCATGCTCCCGGCGACCGACGCGTTCCTGGCGCGCTCGATGAGCTTCGCGATCGGCGTCGTCGACCCGAACCTCGCCCCGTTCGGCCTGCGCATGCGCGATGGGTCGGATGTCGCGCGCGAGCGTGCGGAGCGGTTCGCGACCGTGGCCCGGTCGCACCTCGCCTGACGTTGGGGCGGATGCGGACGATGCGCGAGGGACCGCCCGCACGGCGTGTCACGCTCGCCGACGTGGCGGCGCGCGCGGGAGTCTCGCGGGCCACCGCATCCCGGGCCCTCGTCGATGACGAGCGCATCAGCGCCGGCACGCGGGCCGTCGTCCAGGAGGCCGCCGAGGCGCTCAAGTACGTGCCCAACGCGGCGGCCCGCAGCCTCCGGCGACGGCGCACCGGCATCCTGGGCCTGCTGCTCGCGGACCTGGGCGACCCGGTCCACGGCCAGGTCGCAGCGGGCTTTGAGCAGGCCGCGGCCGCCGACGGCTACACCGTGGTCATCGTGGCCGCGTCCAACGTGCCGGACCACGAGCGCGCCGCCATCGACGTGTTCGTGGAGCACGCCACCGACGGCATCGCGCTCGTGTCCAGCGTGCTGGAGCCCGCCGAGGCGCGCGAGCGGGCGGGCCCGGGGCGCCCGGTCGTCATCGTCCAGCCCGACGCCCCCGGCATCCTCCGCGAGCAGGGCGCCCCTCCCGACGGGCTCATCCAGACCGACGATGTGGGTGGCGTGACCGCGGCCGCCCGGCATCTCGTCGAGACCGGGCACCGCCGGGTGCTGTACCTGGGGGCCGGCGGCCGATCCTCGGATGAGGTGCGGCGCGAGGCGGCGTCCCGGGTGATCCGCGAGGCCGGACTGGAGCCGCTGTCCACGACGTCCCTGCCGGACGACGCGTGGCGCACTCCGACGCTGGTGGCGGACGCGGTGGCCCACCCGCTCCCCGATGCGGTGCTGTGCTACGACGACAAGCTCGCCCTGGCCCTGCTCGACGGCCTGCGTGCGCGGGGCCTGCGGGTGCCTCGGGACGTGTCCGTCGTGGGCTTCGACGACATCCCCTTCGCGGCGATCTCCAACCCGCGGCTGACCACGGTGTCGACCCCCACCGACGAGCTGGGCAGGCTCGCCGCCCGGGGGCTCGTCCAGGCCATCCGCGACGGGCGCCTGCCGCCGGGACGGGTCCTGCCCACGCGGCTCGCGACGCGCGAGAGCGTGCGAACGCGAAACGCCGCGCACCGCGCGGACATCCCCCCGATGGACGCCGCGGTCGCGCCGAGCGAGGCGATCGCCGGGAGCGCCGGATGAGCGCCGGGAGCGCCGGATGAGCGCCGGGAGCGCCGGGATGAGCGCCGGGATGAGCACCGGGATGCCCGCCATCGAGCTGGTCGCCGCCACCAAGCGATACGGCGACGCGGTCGCCCTCGACGCGGTGTCCCTGGCCATCGAGTCGGGGGAGTTCTTCTGCCTCCTGGGTCCGTCGGGCTGCGGCAAGACCACGACCCTCAACCTCATCGGCGGATTCCTGCCGCTCACCTCCGGCGAGCTGCGCATCGAGGGTCGCGTGGTCAACGACCTGCCGCCCCATCGGCGCAACGTCAACACCGTGTTCCAGAGCTACGCCCTGTTCCCGCACATGACGGTCGCGGACAACGTCGCGTTCGGGCTGCGCATGGAGGGCCTGGACCGACGGGAGGTGTCCTCACGGGTGGGCGAGTACCTCTCGCTCGTCGGCCTCGAGGGGTACGCGGACCGCCACCCCGGCCAGCTCTCCGGCGGCCAGCAGCAGCGGGTGGCGCTCGCCCGGGCCCTCGCCAAGCGCCCCGCGGTGCTGCTGCTCGATGAACCCCTGGGCGCGCTCGACCTCAAGCTCCGGCGGGCGATGCAGCTGGAGCTGTCGCGCATCCACCGCCAGGTCGGCACCACGTTCGTGTTCGTGACCCACGACCAGGAGGAGGCGCTGTCGATGGCGACCCGCATCGCCGTGATGTCCGGCGGGCGCGTGGTCCAGGCCGGCACGCCCCAGGAGATCTACCTGCGCCCCCGGACCCGGTTCGTGGCCGACTTCATCGGCGAATCGAACTTCCTCGACGGCACGGTCGCGGGCGGCGATGGCGACGCGGGGCTCCAGCTCCCGGACGGGCAGCGCCTGCCGGTGCCCGCCGGCACGGCGCCCGGTCCCGCCACGCTGATGGTGCGGCCGGAATCGGTGGAGCTGCGCGCGCCCGATGCCGGGGCACCGATCCACCTGCGCGGTCGCGTGCGCCACGCGGCGTTCATGGGAACCCACACCCGGATCACGGTCGACACGACGGCGGGCGCCCTCGTCGTGCTGCGACATCACCACAGCGGCGTCGGGGAGGTCGCACCCCTGGAGCGACCGGGACAGGAGGCCGGCATCTGGTGGGCAGCTGAGACAGCCACGATCCTGGAGCGAGACAGTGGAGGAGGCATCGATGGACCCGATCAGGCAGCTACTTGAGAACCAGCTGACGCGGCGCAGGTTCCTGCAGGCGTCGGCCGCGACCGCGGGCGCGATGGCCATGGGCGGCCACCTCGCCACACGGGTGCGCGCCCAGGGCGGCACCTTCAACTGGATGACCTGGAGCGACCACTTCTACCAGGAGCAGCTGGACGCGATCAAGGAATCGTCCGGCATCGTGCCCAGCATCAGCGAGCTGGCCGCCAACGAGGACGGCTTCGCCAAGCTCCAGCAGGGCGGCTCCGGCCTGGACATGATCTCGGGCGACGCGCTGTGGGTGCCCGCGTACCGTCAGAACGGGCTCATCGACGCCTGGGACATCAACGAGCTGGAGGTCGCCAAGACCCTCTACCCGGTCGCCCGCGAGTTCCAGATCTGGACCACTCCGGAGGGCTACCTCGGCTACCCGTTCGGCTGGTCGCCGGTCCTCATCTACTACAACAAGGAGCACGTGACGCCCACGGACTCCTATGAGATCCTGCTCGACCCGGCGTTCGCGGGCAAGATCATCATGGAGAACCAGCCCACCGACGTGGTGGCCCACATGGGCATCCTGGCGGGTGCCGCGGATCCCTACAACATGACCGACGACGAGCTGGCCGCCGCCAAGGACCTGCTCTGGAAGCTCAAGCCGAACATCCTCCGATTCGCCCAGCAGAACACCGACTCGGTCAACGCGCTGGCCACCGGCGAGGCGTGGCTGGCGACCGTCAACCTGGGCACCGAGGAGCGCGTCAAGGAGGCTGGCGGACCGGACATCGGGGTGATCACGCCCAAGGAGGGCACGATCGGCTGGATGGACGCCGAGATGATCGTGACCGGCGGCGCCAACACCGCGCTCATCCGGCCGTTCCTGGAGCTGGCACAGCAGCCGGAGCACATCGCGGAGAACTTCCTGCGCTACGGCCGGCCGCTGTTCAACGAGGGCGCCTACAAGATCCTCGTGGACAACGGTCACCAGGAACGCGCTGACCGCTATCTGTTCAACAAGCCGGAGACGGTCCTGACGATGGCCCTCAAGGGTCCCGGACAGTCCACCGGCGGCGCCATCGAGGCGTTCAACGAGGTGTTCGCCGCCTAGGCGCATCCCGGAGTCCGGGAAGCCATGAGCGGAACCGGGGCCGGTCCGGCGTCCACGCCGGTGCCGGCCGCCTCCGCCCGCGCCCTGCCGGGCCGCTCGTACGGGCGGCTCCTGCCGGCGCTGCCCGCGGGCATGGTGCTGATCGTCCTGTTCCTGGGCTCGATGGTGTTCATGACGCTGTTCAGCTTCTGGCAGGTGAACTCGTCGTTCGTCATCGAGCCCGACTGGACCCTCGAGAACTACACCCGATTCTTCACGTCCGCGGCGTACCTCCGGACGTTCGGCAAGACGCTGGTCATGGCGGGCGTGGTGACCCTGACCTGCCTGTCCCTGGCCATCCCGTTCTGCTACTTCCTGGTGCGCTACCTGACCCCCCGCTGGGCGCGCATCGTGCTGCTCGCGGTGATCATCCCGTTCTGGACCAGCTACCTCCTCCGGGTGTACGCGTGGCAGGCGATCCTGGGCGAGTTCGGGGCGCTCAACCAGGCACTCATGTGGCTGGGGGTCATCGACGAGCCGTCGCGCCTGCTGGTCTACAACGACCTGGGCGTGTTCATCGTGCTCAGCTACGTCCAGTTCCCGTTCGCGGCGCTCGCCATCTACGCGTCGATGGAGCGTTTCGACTTCAGCCAGTTCCTGGCCGCCCAGGACCTGGGCGCGCGCCCCGACCAGGCCTTCCGGCGCATCCTGCTGCCGCAGCTGCGGCCCGGCATCATCACGGCCTGCATCTTCGTGTCCGTGCCCATCCTGGGCGAGTTCCTCACGCCCACCATCGTGGGCGGGGTCCAGGGCGTGCTCATCGCCAACCTCGTGGTCAACTTCTTCAAGGGTGCCCAGATCCCCCAGGGCGCGGCGATGGCCATCATCATCGCGGCGTTCGTCACGGCTGTGCTCATCGTGTTCCGGCGCTACCTGCGGGTGGAGGACGTGGTCACCCGTGGCTGAGCGTGTCGACCCCATCGCGATGATGCCGGTGAGCCCGCACGCGCGGCTCACGCGTCGCCTGCTGTGGCTGCTGGCGGCGGTCATCCTGGGCGTGCTGTATCTGCCCATCGCGTTCCTGGTGCTGCTCTCGTTCAACGAGCCGCGCAACGTGGGCCTGCCTATCACCGGGCTGACGCTCCACTGGTACCAGACCGCCCTGGGCAACCGGCTGCTGCTCGACGCGGTCTGGAACTCCGTCGTCGTCGCGCTCGTCGTGGCGGTCCTCGCCACGATCATCGGCACGATGGCGGCCTTCCCGCTCGTGCGCGGCCACCTGCGCTACCCGGGTGCGACGCGCATCGTGGCCACGCTGCCGATCATGCTGCCGGGGTTCCTGCTGGGCCTCGGCGTGCTCATCTTCCTGCGCCGCGTGCTGGACATGCAGCTGTCACTGCTCACGGTCGTGGCCGGGCACCTGGTGTTCACGGTGCCGTTCGTGATCCTCATCGTGGCGGCTCGGCTCCAGGGCTTCGACCGACGACTCGAATGGGCGGCCGCGGACCTGGGCGCGGACCCCCGCCAGACCGTCCGCCACATCATCCTGCCGCTCATCTGGCCCGCCATCCTCGCGGGCGCCCTCATCAGCGTGACGCTGTCCATCGATGAGTTCGTGATCACGTTCTTCACGGTGGGCCCGCAGCTGACGCTGCCCATCTACATCTACACCCAGATCAAGTTCGGCGTGACCCCGGAGGTCAACGCGATCGCGACCCTCATGCTGGGCGCGACGCTCGTCCTCCTGGTCGCGGGCGGCGTGGCGCTGTCCCTCGGACGGCGCGTGCGTCGGCCCCGGGCGGGCCCGGCCGGACGTCCTGGTTCCACGCACGGAGGGGGGTCTCGAACATGACCAGCGGACGCACGGCGGATCTGCCGCGGATGCGCATCGCGAATGCGCCCTGCTCGTTCGGGGTGGACGAGGTGCTCAAGGACGACGCCTGGATGCCCGGACCGGACGAGATGCTCGACTGGATGCTGGGCATCGGCTACCTGGGCACGGAGCTGGGCCCGCCGGGGTTCCTGGGAGCGGGCGCGGCGGCGCGGGAGCGTCTCGAGCGACGCGGGCTGGCGCTCGTCGGGGCGTTCCTGCCGCAGCACTTCTCGCGCGCCGACCGCGCCCCGGCCGATCGCGAGTGGCTGCGCACGCAGCTGGGGCTGCTCCGGGAGGCGACCCCCGCGGGCTCCGACCCGTTCGCGGTCCTGTGCGAGGCGATCGACGAGCCCGAGCGCCTGCGCTGGACCGGACGCGCGGAGCGCCATCCGGAGGCGCAGCTGGACGCGGCCCGCTTCGCGACGATGATGGACAACCTGCATCGGGCCGGGGAGCTGGTCCGCTCCATGGGGTTCCGGGCGGTCATCCATCCCCACGCGGGCACCTACATCGAATCGGATGCGGAGATCGCGCGCATGGTGGACGCGCTCGACGCCTCGCTCGTGGGACTGTGCCTGGACACCGGGCACTTCCGCTACGGCGGCGCCATCCCGGCCCAGCGCATCCGGGACTACCGGTCGGTCATCCACCACGTGCACCTCAAGGACTGCGACCGGTCGATCCTGGACGGGGTCATCGCCCAGGACGGGGACCTGTCGATGGCGCTCCAGCGGGGTGTGTTCGCGCCGCTGGGGCGAGGGAGCGCCGACATCGCGGCGGTCGTGGAGGCGCTCCACGAGATCGGATACGCGGGGTGGCTGGTGGTGGAGCAGGACCAGTTCCTGGACGCCGGGGTGACCCGCGCCGACCTCGTCGGCGGGCAGCGCCGCAACCTCGCCTACCTGCACGGCCTGGGGCTGGCCTGAAGGGAGGTCGGCCATCATGAAGCTGGCGCTCGATCCGCACATGATCCGCCACCTGCCGCTGCCCGACGTGGTGCGGGCGGTGGCGGACCTGGGATACGAACACCTGGAGCTGACGCCCCGCCCGGACTTCCTGCCGTTCTACATCCACCCGCGCGCGGATGACGCGGTCGTGTCGGCGTTCAGGGCGGCGCTCGCGGAGACGGGCGTCAGCATGGTCGCGGCGTCCTTCGGGGACTACCGCTGGTCCTCCCCGGACGAGGCGCTCCGGACCGCGGCGGTGCGCTACTGGCTGGCGGCCCTGGACGTGCTCGCGGAGGTGGGCTGCACCACCGTCATGACCGAGCTGGGCGGCGACCCTCGGACCCCCGAGGCGTGTGAGGCCGCGCTCTGGCGGTCGCTGGAGGATCTGCTGCCGCGCCATGAGCAGCTGGGCATCGGGATGAACATCCAGGTGCACCCGTTCAACTTCCTGGTGAGCAACACCGCGGGTGTGGACCTGGTGCGCGGCATCCGACACCCGCTGGTGGGCTACTGCTACGTGGCGGCGCACACGTTCCACCTGGGCGACGATGTGGTGGAGATGGTGCGGTACGCGGGGCCGGACCTGCGGCACGTGCTCATCGCGGACAGCGGCGACCATCGCGCGTCCTCGGGGCTGCGGTTCCTGGTCAATCCGCATGGCTCCCCGGTCACGGTCCACCAGCACCTCGCCATCGGTCGGGGTGACGTGGACTTCCGGGCGCTGTTCCGGGCGCTGCACGAGGTCGGATTCGACGGCATCCTCACCTCCAACGTGTACGGCGAGGAGGAGCGGGCGATGGAGGTCTATGCGGCGGACCGGGCCGCCGTGCTGGGATTGATGGCGGAGGCCGCCGGAGGCGGTGGGGGAGGCGCGCACGCCGGTGGGGGCGAGGGCGCCGGACGTGACGGGGGAGGCGCCTGAGATGCGTGCCGTGGTGTTCGCGGGAGACGGCCGGATGGTCCTGGAGGACCGTCCATCGCCCCAGGTCACGCTGCCCGATGACGTGCTGGTCGCGGTGGAGGCGTGCGGCATCTGCGGCACCGACGTCCAGATCCTCAACGTGCCGCCGGGCCATCCGGCCACGCCCGGCACGATCATGGGCCACGAGTTCGTGGGTCGCGTGGAGGCGGTGGGACCCGCCGCCGACCCCGCGCTGGTCGGGACGCGCGTGGTCGTGGACCCGGATCCCAAGTGCGGCGCGTGCCCATCCTGCCGCGCCGGCCGCCCCGCGACGTGTTCCAACGTGGTCGCGCTGGGGATCTTCCGAGACGGGGCCCTGGCGTCGCACGTGGTCGCGCCGGCGTCGGCGTGTCATCCCCTGAGGGACGGCGTGCCCAGCGAGATCGCCGCGCTCGTCGAGCCGCTCGCATGCGTCATGAACGGCACCGGGCGCGCCGCGGTCCGACCGGGGGAGAGCGCGGTGGTGTTCGGCGCAGGGGCGATCGGGTGCCTGTTCACGGCGGTCCTCGCGGCATCCGGAGCGCGGCCCGTGATCGTGGTGGAGCCGCGGCCGGAGCGCGCGCCGGTGGCACTCGCCCTGGGCGCGACAGCGGTGGTCACGCCCGACGACCTCACGCAGCGCCGCGCGGAGCTGCTGCCGACCGGTGCGGACGTGGTCGTGGACGCGGTTGGTTCCGTGCTGGACCGGTGCATCGACGTCGCGGCGCAGAGCGGCCGGCTGGTCATCTTCGGCATGAACGACAACGCCCGGCCGTCCATCCGCCAGGTGGACATCACCCTGAAGGGCCTCGCGATCCTGGGCTCCTACATCACCGACTTCACGTTCCCGGCCGCCATCCGCTTCGTGGAGGCGGGACTGGTGGACCTGACTCCGATGATCAGCGCGATGCTGCCGCTCGAACGGACGGCGGAGGGCATCGCCCTGCTGCGCGCCGGGACCGCCACGAAGGTGGTCATCACGCCCTGACGGACGCCCGGCGCGGATCGCGGGTTCGCGGACGCTGGGCATCGACCAGCCCGGCCCCGCGAGCCCGGCCAGCCCAGCCAGCCCGGCCCCCGCCCAGGGTCGCCGCGTCAGTCCGGGAAGGGGTCGGGGATGCCCTGCTCGCGACAGTACGCGTCCACGCCCTCGTGGACCGTCTCATACAGGTGGCCCGCGTCCACCGCCTCCAGCACGCCCGACTCCGCCATCCAGCGCTCCACGGCCGTGGGCAGCTCCGCGAACGCGAGGTGGATGCCCTTCGCGTTCAGCTCCATGTCCAGGTCCACCAGCATCTCGCTCGCGGTCGTGTCCACGTCGGTGATCGGCTCGCCCGCGACGAGCACCCAGGTCGGTGGCTCGGGTGCCGCGGCGACCAGCTCGCGGACGCGGTTGCGGAACAGGTTGGCGTTCGCGAAGAAGAGCGGTGCCGACCAGCGCAGGATGATCAGCCCGGGCACCTGCCGTGCCTCCTCATGGTGGGTCACGTCATGCCAGCCGCGCTTGGCGGGATCCTTGCCCAGCACCGTGGAGTAGGGCTGCCAGGCGCGCTTGAAGGTCCACAGCACGGACAGCGCGATGGCCACCACGATGCCCTGGAGCACGCCGATGAACGCGACGCTGAGGCCGCACGCGAGCGCCAGCCAGAACTCCGCGGGAGCGAGGATGCGCAGGCGGCGCAGCTCGGGCAGGTCGAACAGGCTGATGGACGCCGCGATGACCACCGCGCCGAGCACGGGCTCGGGCATCGCCTTCACCAGGCCGGGCGCCAGGACCAGCATCACCAGCACCGCCGCCGCGGCCACGAGACCCGCCACCTGGGACATCGCGCCGGACTGGCGGGCCACCGCTGAGCGTGACCCGGACATGCTCACGGGGAACCCGCTGAACAGGCCCGCCGCCACGTTCGCGCTGCCGATGCCCACCAGCTCCTGGTTCGCGTCCACCTCGTAGCCGCCGCGCGAGGCGAACGCGCTGGACAGGGAGATCGTGTCGCCGATGGCTACCAGCGAGATGCCCAGGGCGGCACCCAGCAGGATCGGGATGTCCTCCAGGGACACCGTGGGGATCGATGGGCTGGGGAATCCCTGGGGCAGCACGCCGATGGTCTCCACGCCGTGTGCCGGCAGGTCCAGCACGATGGACAGGGCGATCGATCCGACGACCGCCACGAGGATGCCCGGCACCCGCGGCACGAACCGGTTGATGCCCAGGATCGTGAGGAGCGCCCCCGCACCGATCGCGAGCGCCCACACGTTCGTCTGGTCCAGCCCGCGCAGGAACGCCCCGGCCTCCGCGAGCAGCCCATCCGCGTCGGTGGAGAACCCGAACAGCTTGGGCAGCTGGCCGATGAAGATGACCACCGCCAGGCCCGCCAGGTAGCCGGTCCGCACGGGGCTCGACAGCAGGTCGGCCACGAAGCCCAGCTTGAGCAGGCCCGCCCCGATGGTCACGGCGCCGACCAGCAGGGCCAGCATCCCGGCGAGGGCGATCGCCTCGGGCTCGTTCGCGGCGAGCGGCAGGATGACCGCGGCGATCATGGGCCCCAGCGAGGAGTCGGGGCCCAGCACGAGGATGGGCGACGGACCCACGAACGCGTACGCGAGCAGACACAGGACCGTGGTGTAGAGCCCGGTGATTGCGGGCAGGCCGGCCAGCTCCGCGTACGCCATGCCCTGCGGCACGAGCAGGGTCACGAGCACGATGCCTGCGATGAGGTCCTTGGGCAGCCAGCCACGCTGATAGGTGCGGATGGTGCGCAGGCCGGGGGCCCATCGCTCCAGGGTGGCGCGCCGCGGCGAGACGGGCCCTGTCGTCCCGGCCGCCGCCACGGTCATCCGTCCCTCCTCGCCCCCAGCGCCACTCGTTGCAGGGGGCATGGTGCCAGCGTCGCCGCACGCGCGCACGCCCGTCGCGCCGGACCCGGGTCCGGTCGTCGGTGATGCGGTCAGGGCCGGCCGCTCCCGCGGTGCCGCTCTGATCGTCCTGTGTGCGCCGGCGCCGGGCCGGTCGCCCGCGGTGCGGGGGACGAACCACCGGGCGGTCGCCGGTGCCCCGCGCCCCGGTCCACCCGCCGGTCGGTGCTCCCCATGCACCGATCGGCCGCCGGGACGTCGGTCGGTGCACCCGGCGCACCGTTCGACCGCCGGCACCTCCCCCGGCCGCCCGGTGGTGCACCGGGTGGGCCAGGCGCGGAGGACGGGCCAGGGCGGAGCGCGGGCAAGAGCGCGGGCAAGAGCGCGGGCCGGGCGCGGTGCGCGGGCCGGGAGCGCGCGCCCGCGGCGTCGGTCATCTGATGACGAACCGTCATGGCGGGACCCCACCTCCAGCCCGGCGCACGCCCCCCGGCGCACGCCTTCCGGAACGCCCGCCGGCGCACGCCCCCCGGCGCACGCCCCCCGGCGCACGCCCGCCAGCCGGCGGGACCGACGCGCCATCACACCCCCCAGCGACTACGCTGGCGGGACACGGAGGTCGCCCATGAACCCTGCGTCGTCGCTCCTGCGCCGGCCGTCCGCGCCCGACCCGCGCGACGGCGCGGTCCACCGCCTCACCCCGGCCACGGCCGGCTGGCGGCATGTCTCGTTCAGCGTCCACCGGCTCGCGCCCGGCCAGGGCCTGGAGCGCACCCCGGACGGCCAGGAGTCGGCCGTGATCATCGCGGAGGGGAGCGCCGGGGTGGTCGCCGGCGCCCGACGCTGGAGCAGCCTGGGGAGTCGGTCGGGCATCTTCGACGGTCCGGTCGCGCCGGTCGTGCTCGTCCAACCCGGCGATCCGATCGCCGTCACCGCGGAGACCCCCGCCACGGTCCTGGTCGCGGCCGCTCCCACCGCGGGCCGCGGCGTCCCCACGCGCTACCTCGATCCGGCCACCCGCCGCGTGGAGCATCGCGGCAGCGGCCAGACCGCGCGCACGGTCCACCATCTGCTGCCGCCCGACGAGCCCGCGGCCCAGCTGATCCTCGTGGAGGTCTACACGCCCGGCGGCAACTGGAGCTCCTATCCGCCCCACAAGCACGACACTGAATCACCGCCCGCGGAGGCGTACCTCGAGGAGCTCTACTGGTATCGCTTCGCGAGGCCCGCGCAGGCGTTTGCACTCGCGCGCGTCTACACGCCCGACCGGGACCTGGACCAGTCGCTGGCGCCCACGGACGGCGACGTGGTGCTGGTGCCGCGGGGCTACCACCCGGTCGGGATGCCCGCTGGCTATGACGGCTACTACCTGAACGTGATGGCCGGGCCGAACCGCGTCTGGGCGTTCACGGTCGACCCTGACCACGCCTGGCTGATGGACTGGACCCCCACGACGGGACGGTAGGCGAGGCGGGTCAGCCCTTCCGGTCGGGGTCCGGCAGCAGCGCGTCGGTGACGAGTGCCAGCAGCTCGTGCCAGGACGCGGTGAACTGGCGCAGCGTGCGCACGGTGGGCGGCCACGCGTCGAACTCGTCCAGGGACAGGCCGTCGGGCTCGTGGGCTCGGATGAAGTCGGGGAAGTGGCGCTCCAGCTGCGCCACGACCGCGGGGTCCACCGGAACGTGCGACCGCGGCACCACCTCGATGTCGGAGCCGTTGAACCGCTTCTGCCACGCGGACGGCAGCGTCAGCACGCATTCGCCACCGATGAACTGCGACCAGTGGAGATGGGAGCGGATGGCCGCCGCCAGCACGCGCGCCCGATACCGTCGCTCGTCGAAGATCGCCATCGCCCGCTTGAACACCGCCACGCCGGACCACGCCGTCGCGTCCGGATCCACGATGATCCCATCGCGCGCGGCGAGCACGTTCAGCCAGTCCTCGATGCGCCCGACCATGATGGTGATGACCGGACCCATGTCGTGGGTGGGCAGGCCCTCCGCCTCCCGACGCGCCATGCCCCGCTCCACCGCCTCGGCGGCCGCGACCGCCTGGGCCACGGAGAACGACACGGTGCAGTTGATCGAGACGCCCCGGCAGGTCGCCTCCTCCATCGCCGCGATGCCCGCCCGGGTGGCCGGGATCTTGACCACGATGTTGGGCGCGAGCGAGGCGAACCCGACGGCCTGCTCCACGAGCCGGTCGGCGTCCCGGAAGAAGGTGGGGCTGGTCTGCATCGACAGTCGGCCCTTGCGCCCCCCGGTGCGCGTGAACGTGGGCAGCAGCAGCGGCGCGGCCTTCAGCGACAGGTCCTCCACCATCGCCCAGGCCAGCTCGTCCTCGGTCGCGGTCGGTCGCGCTGCGGCCAGCTCGCGGACGCGCGCGCGATTCCCGACCGGGTCCTTCTTCCAGACGTCCACCACGATCGTGGGATTCGCCGTGGCGCCCACCGCCCCGAACGAGAGGGCGTATGACAGCTCGTCCACCGCGCAGGAGTCGTTCCAGATGTCCGTGGGGCCCAGGGCCACGGTGCGGCCCAGCGGCGAGTCCGCGAGCGGCAGCGGAGCGAGGGCGACGGAGTCGGGATCGGTCGTCACGGTCAAGGGGCCCTCCCCGGAGACGAGGCCGGCCGGGCACGGGATGGGCTCGCCCGGGACGTCGACGCTCGCCGGTGCCCATGGTACCGGCGGGGCGCGGGGTCCAGCTGTCCGTGTGGTCTCGCCGGCCGTCCGGCAGGGCGGGTTGGACCGGGCTCCGCCTGGCCGACACGATCGCCCGGACGACACGTCCGACCCCGGACGACACGCCAGGGCCCGCAGCGCCACCCAGGCCCGGACGACCCGACCCCGGACGACACATCCAGGCCCGTACGGCCCTGCCCCGAGGCGGATGAGGCGGGCGCTCAGTCCTCCGCGATGACCACGACCCGGTCTTCCGGCAACCAGCTCCGGCTGACCGACTTGGGCGGGTTGAGCACCACCCGCACGTCCGACCGGCCCCCCGGCTCGGCGCGGGTCCGATAGCCGATGGCCACCTCGCCGCGGTCACGCGCGGCGACCACGACGGTGGCCCAGGTGGTCGACGCGCCGGTCCGCACGTAGTCCGCGGCGGGCTTCAGGTAGATCTCCGAGCCCTCGCTGTCGAAGATGTCGCTGAACACCGCGGCCAGCCGCTTCTCCTCCGCGACCTGGGCCATGTACAGGCTCACCAGGCGGTCGCTCACGATGAAGTCGTCCGCCCGGGTGACCACCGCGAGGTCCCGGTTCCGCACGTCCAGCATCTCGCTCACGATGGAGAACCGCCGTCCCGAGATCGAGGCGATGTCGCGCAGGTGCAGCAGCGAGATGAGGGTCCGCGCGTCCGCGCGCTGCGCGTCCATGCCGTCGCTGTGGCTGAGCAGGACGACGTGGTCGTAGGAGGGCACGTCCAGGGCGTCCAGGACCGCGCGCGACGTGGTCTCGCCGGGCTGGAAGTCGAGCCGCGTGGCCAGCCCGTCGGTGGTCATCCGGTTCAGCGCGTCGCCGGCCTCCTGGAGGTGGGTCACCACGCTGACCAGCGAGCCCGGTGCGAGATAGTGGTCCAGCTCCGTGATGATGGTCGGGGCCAGCCGATTCCAGCCCAGGATGAGCGTCCGCTCCGGTGCCCGCGGCCGCGGCACGGGCTCCACGATGGCGTCCCGGTCGATCGCCGCGACCTGTGTCGTCGCGCGGATGGTGTCGTCGTCGGCGCTGATCGCGATGATCCGGTCGTCCGGCCCGATGGGCGTGTCCATGGGCGGGTTGAGACGCGGCTCGCCGCCCGCCGGGAGCACCCCGATGAGCGTCGAATCCTCGAACGCGAGCAGCGACTCCCCGAACGTCCGACCCGTCAGGCCGGGCTCGCCCGCGAGGTAGATCTCGTCGCCCTCGAAGTCGAGCAGCTCCTGGTACACGAGCGACAGGCCGGGCTGGCGGCACGCCTGGGCGGTCACCCGCGCGATGAGGTCATCGACCATCACGATCGCCACCTCGTCCCGGGCGACCATCCGGGCCACGTCGGCGTTGCGCGGGTCGGTCAGCTCCACGACCACGTGGTACGGCTCCGCACGGCGGTCGGGATCGTTGGTGATGGCGAGCAGCGTCTTGATGACGTCCGCGTCGGCGTCATCCGTGTCAGGCGCGAGGACGATCACGGCGCGCGAGGTCTGGTGGCTCGCGATGTCGATCTCGTCGACGTCGATGGGGGACCCGGTGCGGCACACGATGGTGGTCGTGCGTCGATCCGGGACGCGGTCGCGGAGCTCGTCCTCCATCTCCACCTTGTCGCGCTCGGCGAGGATGACGATGCGCTGGCGGCGCTTGTTGGCGTTCGCCGCGATGAGCTCCTCCACGACCGTGAACACGGCCTGGCTCCAGCCGAGGATGACCGTGTGGCCCTCCTCGATCACGCGCGAGCGACCCTTGCGCAGCTCGTCGAGACGCCCCTCGATGCCCGTGGAGATGATGCCGATGAGGATGGCGACCATGAAGATGCCGCCCATCGTGATGAGGAACATCGCGACCAGGAAGCCCGGCCGACCCGAGTCGCCGCCCATGGTCCCCGGGTCCAGGGTGCGCAGCAGGGTCCACCACACGGTCGTGAAGAAGCCCGGATCGGCCGGCTGTCCGGTGGTCGGGTCGATGGCGTCGTTGGCGCCGTTCACCTCGCCCACCAGCCAGATCACCGCGGACACCGAGAGGATCATCACCACCGACGCCAGGAACAGGCCCGCGATGAGCGCGATGGTGCCGCGCGACATGAACGCGTCGAACCGGTACCGCAGCCGCTCGCGGAGTGTGGGCTCCCTCATGGGGGCGGAGTCTACCCAGTCCGGTGCGTCGCGCCCGCCCGCCGCGGCGCCCCCTCCTCGTCTCCCGCCGCGCCCCGCGCCGCGCCCCGCGCCTCGCCTCGCCGCGCCTCGCCGCCGCTGCGGACCGAACGCGCGACTCCACCCAGAGTACCCTTGCCCGTGGCGCCGGATTCCCGTGCCGGCGTCCCAGCGATGGGGAGACATCGATGGACGCACGCGATGCTGGGAGGATCGGCGTGCGAGGGCACGGTGCCGGGGACGGGATGGTCGAGATCGAGAAGGGAGTGGGATGAAGCGACGGCTGCTCATGGTCGCCGGTCTGTCGGCGCTGCTCGTCGCGAGCGTGGCGCCGGCGCCGGGCATGGCCCGGACCCCCGAGCGATTCGGGAAGGTCGATGTCAAGCTGCGCAAGGCGAACCTGGACGTCCTCGACGGTGCCCGGGTCCGCAACCGCTGGGTCGTGGTGGGCGTGGAGCTGGAGGGCCGGCCGGTCGCCGCCTACCAGGGCGCCGCACTGGCCAGCGGGTCGGAGCTGAGCGCCGCGCGCAAGGCCAACCTGCGCACCCTCATCAGCCGCCGTCAGGCGGTGACCCAGGCTCGCATCGAGCGCCAGGGCGCCCGCGTGCAGTCGAGCTACACGGACGTGTTCAACGGGTTCCGGGTGCGCGTCCGCGCGAACAAGCTCGACGAGCTCGCCGCCACGCCCGGCGTCAAGGCGATCGTCCCGGTCGTCAGGCACGATCGCGACAACGCCAACACGGTCGCGCTGCTGGGCGCGGACAAGACCTGGGCGCAGACCGGGTTCACCGGCAAGGGCGTCAAGATCGCCATCATCGACACCGGCATCAACTTCTATCACGCCGACTTCAACGGCGCGGGCTACGACGCCTGGAAGGCGGACGACGGCCTGACCCGGGGCGGCAACTTCCCGACCAGCAAGGTGGTCGGCGGCTGGGACCTCGCGGGTGACGACTACAACGCCGACGACGCCGTTCCCAACCGCAATCCGGATCCCAATCCGCTCGACTGCAAGGCGGCGGACGCCGACTCGACCCAGCATGGGACGCACGTCGCGGGGACCGCGGCGGGTGTGGGCGTGACCGCGGCGGGCAAGGCCTACAAGGGCCCCTACACGCCGTCGGCGCTGAAGGCCGCGAACCTGCGCATCTGGCCGGGTGTCGCCCCGGAGGCGAAGCTGATGGCGTTCCGGGTGTTCGGCTGCACCGGCACCACGTATCTCGTGGTGGACGCCATCGAGATGGCGGTCCGGGACGGCGCGGACGTCATCAACATGTCGCTCGGCTCCGATTTCGGCAACCCCGGCTCGCTCGACGCGATCGCCTCGGACAACGCGGCGCTGGCGGGCGTGACGGTCGTCGCGTCGTCCGGCAACTCCGGCGCGTCGGCGTACATCACGGGTTCGCCCGGGTCCTCCCAGCGCACCATCGCGGTGGGCGCGGTGGACGCCCAGAAGGACTTCCCGGGCGCCAAGATCGACATGGCCACGGGGAATGCCATCAAGGCCATCAACGCCAACGACGGCCCGCTGCCGGTGACCGGCAAGCTGCGCTACTTCCGGGACGACCCGAACACGCCCGGCGACACCAGCACCGGCGAGGGCCTCGAGCAGTCCGGCTGCACGGCCGACGCCTACGCCTTCAACGGTTTCCAGGCGGGTGAGATCGCCGTGGTCCAGCGCGGCTTCTGTGCCCGCATCGACAAGGCCAAGGCGGGCCAGAAGAAGGATGCCGCCGCGGTCATCCAGATCAACAACGCGGAGACCCTGCCGCCGTTCGAGAACGCCATCGCGGGTGTGACCATCCCGTTCATCGGCGTCAGTGGCGCGGACGACGGGCGCTTCCAGACCGACGACGGCAAGAGCGCCACCATCAAGGGCGCGTCCGTCATCGGCAACGGCGACTACCGGTACGTGTCGGACTTCTCGTCGCAGGGCCCGGGTCGCATCCGACAGCTGCTGAAGCCCGACGTCGTGGCGCCCGGCGTGTCCGTGTTCTCGGCGGACGGGGCCACCGTCCAGCAGGGCAAGAACCTGGGCGGCACGTCCATGGCCGCACCGGCCATCGCGGGTGTCGCGGCGCTGGTGAAGCAGGCCAACCCGGGCTGGAGCCCGCGGAGCATCAAGGGCGCCATCATGGCCACCGCCACGACGGGCAAGGTCAAGGGCTACGACCTGCGCGCCGCGGGCGCCGGCCTCGCGCAGCCCCGTCTGGCGGTCGATACCAAGGCGCTCATCCAGGCGCGCCTGGGTTCGTCGTCGCTGACCTTCGGCTACCAGCAGGCGGGCAACGCGCCCGGCACCAGCACCTCGTTCACGTCACGGGACGCGTTCACCATCGTGAACACGTCGAACAAGGCCATCACCTACGACCTCCAGAACCGCTTCCGGACCGACGCCCGCGGACTCCGGGTGACCTATCCCCGCAGCGTCCGCGTGCCCGCCAGGGGCCGCAAGGACGTCACCGTCACGGTGTCCATGAGCGACGCGTCCGCGGGGGCCCTGCCGCTGTCCGCGCCGGGCCACTCGGCGCCCCTCGCCGTGGACCGGTACGGCCAGCTGTTCACGGACATCACCACCATCGGCGGCACCGTGGTCGCCACGCCGCGCGGTTCGGGCGCGGGCCTGTATCCGCTCGGCGTGCCGTGGACGGTCGTGCCGCGCGGCCTGTCGCGCATCCAGGACCTGCCGAGCTCCCGGAAGCCCTGGAAGTCGGCCGACGGCCTGCTCAAGAGCGCCGTCTCGATGCGCAACTACGGCGTCCACGATGGCTACGCGGACGTGTTCGCGTGGGGCCTGGAGGACGGCGAGGAGTCGGTGGATCGCGTCGACATGCGTGCCGGCGGCGTCCAGTCGCTGCCCGCCGACGTGTGCGACGAGTCCGCGGCCGCGAGCGATCGCTGCCTGATCTTCGCGATCAACCTGTGGGGCACCTTCAACAACGCCTCGGAGGCGCTGTACGAGGTCGCCATCGACCTTGACGGCGACGAGAATCCGGACGTGTACGTCTCCGCCATCGATCTCGGCCTCGTGTTCGGCGACTACTACGGCGTGACCGGGTCGCTGGTCAACACCCCCGGTGGCCAGGTTCTGGCCGCCTACTTCGCGGGTGCGAGCCCGAACGGGTCCACGATCCTGCTGCCCGTGCTGGCTAGCGACCTGGGTCTCACCGTCAAGCCGAGCGCTCGCAAGGGGGTCAAGGCCAAGGGGGGCGTCAAGGCGGATCCCGGGTTCGGCTACACCGCCGAGTCATACGTCATGTATGACGACTTCGGGCCGGCGGGTGTCGTCGCGTACTACGACGTCATGACGACCGGCCTCCGGGCCGGGGGCGCCTGGGCCCGGTTCGATCCCTTCGATCCCGTCATCAGCAACGGCGGCAACCTCAAGACGATCAAGGCGGGTGCCACCAAGTCCATCCCGCTGGCCATCGATCCGAGCCGCTACGACCCCGAGAACAAGGGTCAGAAGGGCTGGATGATCGTCAGCCTGGACGACGAGAACGGCCGCTACCAGGCCGAGCTCATCCCGGTGGGCGCGCTGCCCAGCTGACCGCCCGTCACACACGACGCCACGCGAGGCCCCCGGCGACCGCCGGGGGCCTCGGTGTTCCCGGACGTCAGTCGAACAGGGTCGCCTGGACCGCGCCGGGATCCGGGGCGGACGTCGCGCCGGGTGCCGGATCGGTCGGGCTCGCGATGGGCACCACCAGGTCCGGAGCGTCGTTGCGCACGCTGTTCACGGCCTTGCTCACCGGCACCATCGCGAGCACGTCATCGGGCGCGGGCACGAGCAGGCCCAGCAGCTCGGCTGCGTCCGGCGTCGTCGGGTCCAGCCACATCGTCCACGCGTCGCGCGGCAGCAGCACCGGCATCCGGTCGTGGATCCGGCCCACCGTGCCGTTCGCCTCGGTGGTGATGACCGCCGCGGACGGCACCCACAGGCCGGTCGCGGGGTCCTTCCAGACGGACCACAGGCCGGCCATGGCCAGCACGCCGTCCCCCGGCGGCCGCAGCAGGTAGGGTTGCCGCGTGCCCCCCCCGCGATCCCACTCGTAGAAGCCGTCCGCGGGCACGATGCAGCGCCGCCTGGCGAACGCCGTCCGGAACGCCGGGCTGGATGCGACGGTCTCCGCCCGGGCATTGATCATCCGGGCCCCGTCGGAGGCCTTCTTGGCCCACGCTGGGATGAGACCCCAGCGGATCCGCTCCACCGCGCGTCCGTCCTCGCGCTGGAGGACGGCGGTCACGCGGTCCGTGGGCGCCACGTTGTAGCGCGGCCGGAACGGCTCGTCAGGCTCCCGGACCTCCGCGTCGAAGATGTCCGCGATGACCGCCGGGTCGGTCTGCTGGGTCATCCGTCCGCACATGGGCGCATGGTGGCACACGGCCGGCCGCACCCGCCGGTACAGTGGCGGGCATGGAGGGACCGCGCCGCCCGGTGGGCATCTGGATGATCGTGGGCCTCGCGATGTTCAACGCGATCATCGTGCTGGGAGACATGGTGATCGGCACCACCATCGCCGATGCGCGCCTGCGGCAGCTGCTGGGGGATGGCCAGCCGGTGCGGGTGCTCATCGTGTGCTGGGCCCTGCTGGTGATCGCGGCGTCGCTCCTGCTGTGGCGCATGGAGCGCCGCGGGTGGGCGCTCATGATGGTCCTCGCGGGCGTCGGCCTCGCCAGCAACCTCGCGGTCTGGTGGCTGATGCCGGACCGCACCGACTGGCTGTCGATGGCCGTGTCGGTCGCGACGGCCTTCTACCTCAACTCCTCGGCGGTGCGGACCCGGTTCCAGGAGCGCCACGAGGTCTCCCGCATCACGCTCAGCGATCGGAGCGGAGGGTGACGGGGCTCGATCAGGGAGCCGCCGCGCCGGCGCCGCTGCACGAGGACGACCCGGACCTGGAGCTGCTGCGCGCGTTCGAGCCGGTCATCCGGTACAACGAGGGGGAGCTGTTCTTCCCGGCGTCGGTGGAGGGCTACCTCGCCGCGTGCGACCTGCTCCAGGGCACGTCCGAGCGCGATCGCCGGGTCGTGGTGCCGCGCGGTGCCGTGACCAAGGACGTGATCGCGACGTGGGTCGCGCCGCCGGGCGAATCGCTCTATCTCCGGTATGTCCAGGCGCCGCTGTCCGGCGTCGCGCTCGCGCGCTGGCAGACGCGGCCCGATCGACCCCACTTCCGGGCCCCCGGCCGGCTGGCGCGCGTGGGGCTGTTCGGTCGGCTGGTGGACGCCGGGTTCAACCTGTCGCTGCTGGCGCGGGGCACCGTGCCCGGCGGCACCACCGCGGCCGCCCAGATCGCCTATGCGGCGCATCGGGCGTCCGATCCGCGGTACGTGTACCACGGTCGCGTGGTGCGTCGGAACGGCTGGATCGTGCTCCAGTACCTGTTCTTCCACTACATGAACGACTACCGCTCCACGTTCAACGGTGCCAACGACCACGAGGCGGACTGGGAGCAGGTGTTCGTCTACCTGGAGGATCGGCCCGAGGGCGTGCGCCCGGTCTGGATCGCGGCGGCCGCGCATGACTACATCGGCGACCAGCTGCGCCGGCGCTGGGACGACCCGACCCTGGTCAAGGACGGCGATCATCCGGTCATCTTCGCGGGCGCCGGGTCCCACGCCAGCTACTTCGAGCAGGGCGAGTACCTCACGAGCGTGCCGCTCGCGGCGTTCCGCGGCCTGGCCGACCTGCTGGATGTGGCCCGCTCGTTCTGGGCGAACACGCTCCGACAGCCCGACCCGGGGGACCTGGGCGCGCGCCTGGAGACCGCCCTCTCCGCCTCGTTCGTGGACTACGCCCGCGGTGACGGCGTGGCCGTGGGGCCCGGCCAGGGCGCCACCTGGAGCCCCGTGCTCATCTCCGATGCGGATGGGTGGGTGGACGGCTATCGCGGCCTGTTCGGCCTGGACACCCACGACCGGTTCGGTGGCGAGCGGTCGCCCGCGGGGCCCAAGTACAACCGCAACGGCACGCAGCGCCTCTCCTGGCACGACCCGCTGGGGTTCGCGGGACTGGACAAGGCGGCGCCACCGGCGCGCTGGCCGGAGGTGCTGGGCGAGCAGGAGGCGTCGCTCGCGGCGCAGCGCGCGGACGTCGACGGGCGGATCGCCGAGCAGGTCTCCCGGCTGCCCGGCCTGGCGCTGGAGGTCCAGGCCCTCTCGGCCGACGGTGGCATGGAACGACTGAGGACGCCGCGGGCGCAGGACCTGGGCACGGGCGAGCTGGAGCTGCGCGGCCTGCGGGCGGAGGCGGCCGCGCTCGACGACCGGCTGTCGGCGGTCCGGCGCGAGGCGGCCCGCGTGGCTTCGGGCGACCTGGGCGACCCGCGGGCGCATCTGCGCCACCCGCACCGGCCGGTGCCGCCCGAGGACACCCAGTACGGCTTCATCGTGGAGCTGTGGGCGGCGGTCAGCGTGAGCCTGCTGCTGGTGCTGACCGCGGGCCTCATCTGGTTCCGGATCGTGCCCTGGTGGTGGGCGCTCGTGTTCGGCCTGGCGGGCTACATCGTCGTGGAGTCGGCATTCCGACGCCGCCTCACCCAGCTCACGCTCACCATCACGCTCATCCTCGCGGCCGTGAGCGCGGCCCTCGTGGCCTGGCAGTTCCGGATGCAGCTGGTGCTCGCGGGGTTCGTGGCGTTCGCGATCGTCATCCTCTCGGACAACGTGCGGGAGCTGCGGCGCCGCTGACGAGGGACACGCTCAGGCGCCCGTGGCCCGCCCCTGCGCGGGACGTCCGGGCAGCGCCAGAGCGTACGGCCGGCGCTCAGGCGGCCCGCCAGCGCCGGCCCAGGGCGACGAGCGCCAGATGGAGCACCAGCACCCACGCGAGGAACAGCGCCACCGCGATGGCGCCGTAGGTCACCCACGTCTCCGCGCGATGCGTCACGTCCTGGACGCTGTCCCGCATGTCCGCAAGGTCCGTGCGGATCTCCGTCGCCAGGGTGGTCGCGCTCGCGAGGCTCGTCTCCAGCCGCCCGGCCGCCCCGGCGATGGCGTTGGCGACCTCGGTGGCGCCCGACCGATCGGCCGCCTTCGCAGACAGGTCGGTGATCGTCTCATCCAGCGCGGTGAGGCCCTGGTCGATCTGGCTCACGAGGTCGACCGGTCCGTCCGGCAGGTCAAGTCCCGGGACGATCCGCTCCAGGCGGCCGAGGGTGTCCAGGAACACCCCGGCCTTCTCGCGGAGCGCGGCGTATCGCTGACGGGCGTCGCCGTACCGCTCCGCGAGCGGGGCGAGGCGCTGCTGGAGGGCGGTGATGGCGACCTCGTCCAGTGCGGGGTTCGCCGCGAGCCCCTCCGCGGCGGTTCGGATCTGGGAGACCTCCTGGGCGCCCGAGGCCAGCCCCTCGAGCGCCTGGTCGCCCACCGCGAGCGCCTGCTCCAGCGTCTGGGCCGCCCCGGCCTGGAGCACGTCGACGCGTTCCTGGACCCAGGTGCGCCCGGTGATGACGATCACGATGGCGAGGACGCACAGGATGGCCCCGACGACGCCGGCGATCTGGGCCACGAGCCCGAGCGTGGGACGCCTCGGCGGCGCGTCGGACATGGACTGGTTCATCTTCCCTCCCTTGGTGTGGCGCGCAGGCTACAGGATGCCGAGGCCATCGAGCGCCTTGAGCAGGAACCAGGTCCCGAAGACGAGGCCGAGCGTGATGACGATGGCGCGGTTGAAGCGGGTCAATGCGTCCGACACGCGGACGAGCAGGCGGGCGGCCCGCTCGGGACGGAGCCACGCGAAGGCGAGCAGGACCAGCGATGGAGCGAGCGCCGCCGTCACGAACGCGAGATACCAGGCGGCCATCGCCGGGACACCCGATGCGGATGCCTCGATGACCCCGATCGCGCCCAGCGTGAACACCCACAGCTTGACGCTGGCCAGCTGGATGCCGCAGCCCAGGAGGTAGGCGCGCGCGGGCGCCACGCCCTCGAACGCGGCCATCCAGCGGGGCGGTGGTGCGTCGTCGTCCGGCCCGCCCATCAGCTGCTTCAGCGCGCCGGCGTAGAGCAGCACCGCCACGACGAGCAGCAGAACCGAGGCCACGACGCCCGGTCCGGTGCCGTCCTCGGGCACGGCCTCGCCGCTTCCCAGCAGCCACCCCACGACGATCCCCTGGATGATCCGGACCGTGGCCATGCCCGCCACCCACGCCGTGGCCGGCAGCGGTCCGCGGGGCGATCGCAGCAGCAGCACCGTGATGACGACCTGGACCGGGACGAGGGCGCTGGCGACCGCCAGCGGGATCAGCGCGGCGAGGTCCATGTCAGGGTCTCCAGCGGGTCAGTCGGCGCTTCATGGGTCCAGGGTCGGCGGGTTCGGCGCGGGGCGGGCGGGGGCTCAGGCGCTGGCAGGGCGATCGAGCAGTCGGACCGCCTCGCCGATGCGCTCCACCGACGCGATGGTCATCGGCTCCGGCCAGATCATCAGGTGTCGATAGCCCGCCTCCCCGAACGCGGCCATTCCCGCCGCGAGGGCCGGCGCATCGCCCATGAGGTCCTTGTCGCGGTTCCCGGTGGGGCCCGGCAGGTCCGCCTCCGCGAACCGCACCGACACGCCCGCGGTCCGCTCCAGGCTGCCCGGGTCGCGGCCCACGGTCTCGCAGGCGCGCGTGAGCTCCGCGTTCCGGCCGGCCAGGACCGGATCGTCCGGCCGGGCCACCCAGGCTCCGTTCCAGGCATCCGCGTGGCGCGCCACGATGGTCATCATCCGGCCGCCCCGCGCCGACGAGAGGAGGGGGATGCGGCGCGCGGGCGGCGGCAGGAGCACGGCGTCGTCCGTCTGCCAGAAGCGGCCCGGGAACGTGACCCGCTCCCCGTCCAGGAGGCCGCGCAGGATCTGGAAGCCCTCCTCGGTCCGGTTCAGCCGATTGTCCAGGGGAAAGCCGAACGCCTGGTACTCCGGGTCGTGCCAGCCCGCTCCCACGCCCAGGGTGAGACGTCCGCCGACCGCCTCATCGAGGGTCACGGCCGCCTTCGCCAGGATCGCGGGGTGGCGGAAGCGCATGCCCAGCACCAGCGACCCGAGTCCGATGCGGGTCGTCACGCCGCCCAGCAGGGACAGCACCGTCCACGGCTCCAGGGCCCCGCGCTCGTCCTGGTCGGGGAACCGGAAGATGGCGTGGTCGAACGCCCACAGCGAGTCGAGCCCGGCCGATTCGGCCGCCAGCGCGTATGCCCGCACCTCAGCCCAGGAGCTGGGCTGGTTCGCGTGGCTGCCCATCGGCAGGATGACCCCGACCTTCATGTCGTCGCCCCTTCTCACTCGGTCACCGTGAGCACCTGCGGTGCCACCAGGTAGCGGGGCGTCGCCTCGTCGCCCGTGATGCAGATCGCCGCGTAGTCGCCGGGCGTCAGCTCGGCCACGTCCTCGGCGCTGCCGCCCGCCTCAACCTCGAGGTAGGACGCCAGCAGCAGCCAGTCGGGAGGGTCGTCGGTCGGGGACGTGGTCGCCAGGAGCGACTCCAGGTCCGCGACGCCCCAGCCCTCCGCGAGGCCCGCGAGGATGGCCACCATGGCCTCGTCGGTGGACTTCGCGTCCACGATGGCCAGGCCCGGGTCCGCGATGCCGCCGGCGTCCAGGTCGCACGTGGTCGCGCCGCCGGAGATCGTCACGACGCCGGTCGGGGTCTGGCGGGCGCCGCCGTCCTCGGCGCGGATGCCCGCCAGCAGCGCGGCCTCGAAGCCGGCGCGGTCGGCACTCGCCGCGACCTGGGCCGGGAAGCCCGCCTCGGTCTCCGTCAGCGCGCCGGCGTCCGGTGGCTGGCGCGTCACCTCCAGGAACCGCTCGCGGGTCTGGAGCAGCGCCGGGTGTGTGAGCGACACGGCGGCCAGCGCGTCGGGCAGCGTCGCGCCGGCGCTCAGGAGGTCCGGACGCGCCGCGGCCAGGGCGGCCACGAACGACGCGGACGGGGTGTCGCCGCCCGATCGCAGCGCATCCGCGAGCGTCTCCGACAGGCGGACGCCGCCGGAGGCCTCGAGGGGCACGATGGTCAGGGGCACGCCGCTCTCCAGGACCGCCTCCGCGGCGCGCGGGTCCGCGTGGGCGTTCCATTCGGCACGCCCTGGCGATGCGGCGCCCTCCGGGGTCACGTCGCCGGGCCCGTCGAGGGCGCCCAGCGCCGCGGTCACCGAGGCGACCTTGACCGCTCGGTCGGGGGACGCGAGGACCGCGCCGAGGGTGGTCATGGGGCCCATCGACAGGATCGAGACCGGATCGAACGCCTGGTCCAGGATCTCGCCCAGGATGAGCTCCGCGGGGCGCGAGGCCGTGCCGGCCCCATCCGACGGGGGCAGTGCCACGCCGTACAGCCGGGCGGCATCGACGCGGCGGTCGGCGGGGAACGGCGTGCCGTCACCCAGCGGCACGGTCGCGCCGCAGCCCACCTCGGGACCCTCGACCTCGAGCGCCGCGAGCAGCGCCCGCGCGTCGTCCACGGCGCTCGCGCAGTCCGCGAGGCCCGTGCCGCTCACGAGGATCGCGGGCACCTCGAGCGCCGGGTCATTCACCAGCCATGCGAGCGTGACCAGGTCATCGATGCCCAGGTCCGTGCTGACGACGAGGGTGCGGGCGTCCTGGGCTCGGGTCGGGGAGGACGGCAGGGCGCCATGGAGGCCGATGACGAGGCCGACGATGAGCAGGACGCCGGGCAGGATGCTCGGCAGGCGCCGGGCGCGGGCCGGCCGGTGGGGCGCGACGGACGACAGGGAGCGGCCCGGCCGGTGGGGCGCGGCGGGCGCCGAGAGGGCGTGCCGGCGGCGCGGGGCGGTGGATGGGACGGTCACGAGCACCTCGAACGCAGTGGCGCCGATGGGCAGGACCGACGCCCGCTGATGGTGGCACCACTCCGTGCGATGCGCGCGGCGGAGGGGCATACGCAGGACGCCAGGGCCCGATCGCGGGTCGCCGGGCGTCCCACACCATGACGCCGACCGGGGCTCGCCCCGCGCCTCCCGCCATCCGCCCCGCGCCGCGCCGCGCCCGGCTGCGTCCGGGCACAGTCCGCGCCGCGGCCGCGCCCGGCCCCCCGGCCGAGCCCCGCGCCCCCGGCGATGGACTTCCCTCGGATGCGCCACGATGGACACCTGCGGGCGACCCGCCAGGCACCTCTGGCGTGGCGTCCGACGAGGGAGCGACCCGTGAGCACCACCGACATGCCCATCCGCTGGGGGATCATCAGCACCGCGAAGATCAACGCCAAGCTGCTCGCGGGTGCGCGAGCCTCCGACATCACCGTGGCGGCGGTGGCCAGTCGGGACGCCGCCAAGGCGCAGGCGTACGCCGCGCAGGCCGGGATCCCCACGGCGCACGGCTCCTATGAGGCGCTCCTGGACGACCCCGGCGTGGACGCGGTGTACATCTCGCTGCCCAACCCGCATCACCACCCCTGGACGATGCGCGCGATCGCGGCCGGCAAGCACGTCCTGTGCGAGAAGCCCTGCACCCGCCGACCGGCCGAGGTGGATGAGGCGTACGACGCCGCGGCGCAGGCGGGCGTGGTGCTCCAGGAGGCGTTCATGTGGCGCCACTCGCCGCAGACCGCGCGGCTGCTGGAGCTGCTGCCGCGCATCGGTCCGCTCACCGCCATCCGCGCCACGTTCGCGTTCGTTCTGGAGGACCCGCTGAACGTGCGCATGGGCGTCGATCTCGACGGCGGCTGCCTCATGGACGTGGGCTGCTACACGGTGTCCGCGTCGCGGCTGATCGCGGGCGAGGAGCCGGACCGGGTCCATGGCGAGCAGCTCATCGGGCCGACCGGGGTGGATGTCCGGTTCAGCGGCCTGCTGCACTTCCCGCGCGACATCAGCGCCCTCATCCTGTCCGCGTTCACGGCCGACCACGAGTCGCTCGAGGTCATCGGCGCGGACGGCTCGATCCTGGTGCCCGACCCGTGGCATTGCCGCGCCGGGATCATCCGGCTGCGCCTGACCGAGCGGGACGAGGAGACGATCACGGTCCCCTTCAAGAACCCCTACGGCTGCGAGCTGGAGGACATGGAGCGCGCCATCCGGGGGCTCGACCGTCCCCTCCTGGGCCGGGAGGACGCCCTGGGACAGGCGCGCACCATCGAGGCCCTGTATCGCTCCGCCGCCACCGGCCAGTCCGTCGCCCTGGACTGACCACCCGCGACCCGCGCCCGCGACCCGCGCCCGCCGCCCGCGACCCGCACCGGGGACCCGCGCCCGCCCGCGCCCGCCCCGGACGCCGGGTGACTGACCCGGGCGCGGCGCCGCAGCACCCCGCGGAGGCATCCCATTGACGGATCCGCTGGGAATTCCGATAATGGAGGTCGGATATGCGTCGGCCGGACCGGCCCTCGTCCGGTCAGCCCCCAGGCGCACATCCGGATTTCGACACCACGCACGTGCCGGTCATGCCGGCGCGCGTCCTGGCCCCTCCACTCCCGGGCAGGAGCACCTATGACCGACACCCGCCAGCTCGTCCAGGATCGCCGCGACGAGTACGCGTTCCACGATGAGATCACCTACCTCCACGAATCCGGCCGCGGCCTCTCGCGCGGCGTCGTGGAGGAGATCAGCCGCATCAAGGACGAGCCGGAGTGGATGCTCCAGTACCGGCTGCGCGCCTACCAGCACTTCCTGAAGCGACCCATGCCCACCTGGACCGACGGGCTGGACCGCATCGACTTCGACCGCATCGTGTACTACCGCAAGCCGTCCGCGCGCGAGGAGAAGTCCTGGGACGACGTCCCCGAGCAGATCAAGCAGACGTTCGAGAAGCTGGGCATCCCGGAGGCGGAGCGCAAGTTCCTGGCCGGCGTGGGCGCCCAGTACGACTCGGAGGTCGTCTACCACTCCGTGCGCGAGGAGCTGTCCAAGCTGGGCGTCGTGTTCATGGGCACCGACCAGGGCCTCAAGGAGCATCCGGAGATCTTCCGGAAGCACTTCGGCACGGTCGTGCCGCCGGAGGACAACAAGTTCTCGGCGCTCAACGCGGCTGTCTGGTCGGGCGGCTCGTTCGTGTACGTGCCCAAGGGCGTGGATGTGCCGCTGCCGCTCCAGGCGTACTTCCGCATCAACGGGGAGAACACCGGCCAGTTCGAGCGGACGCTCATCGTGGTCGACGAGGGTGCCAGCGTCCACTACATCGAGGGCTGCACGGCGCCCATCTTCGCGACGGACTCGCTCCACGCGGCCGTCGTGGAGGTCATCGCGCTGCCCGGGTCCAAGGTCCGCTACACGACCATCCAGAACTGGTCGAACGACGTCTACAACCTGGTGACCAAGCGCGCGCACGCGCATGAGAACGCCACCGTGGAGTGGATCGACGCGAACACCGGCTCGCGCAAGACGGTCAAGTTCCCGAGCATCTACCTGCGCGGCCGCGGCGCCACCGCGGACGTCATCTCGGTCGCGGTGGCCGGCTCGGGGCAGCATCAGGACACGGGTGCCAAGGCGATCCACCTCGCGCCGGACACCAAGTCGCGCATCGTCAGCAAGTCCGTGTCCAAGGACGGCGGTCGCGCCACCTATCGCGGCCAGATCAAGGTCGCGCCGGGCGCCACGAACGTGATGGCGAGCGTGCGCTGCGACGCGCTCATGCTGGACGCGGAGTCGCGCAGCGACACGTATCCCTACATCGACATCCAGGAGGACGACACCACCCTGACCCATGAGGCCACGGTGGGCAAGATCTCCGCGGACCAGGTGTTCTACCTGATGAGCCGCGGCCTGACCGAGAACGAGGCGCAGAACCTCATCGTGCAGGGCTTCCTCGAGGTGTTCACCAAGGAGCTGCCGATGGAGTACGCGATCGAGTTCAACCGGCTGGTCAAGCTGGAGATGGAAGGGTCTCTCGGGTGAGCGTGAAGCCGCTGGATCTGGCGTTCGTCAGCGACACGATCGCCGCGGACATCTCGGCGCGCGCCGGGGAGCCCGACTGGCTGCGGCACGATCGGCTGGCCGCCGCCGCCCTCGTCGCGGCGCTGCCCGCGGAGCCCAACTCGCTGTACACCGGGTACCTGGACCTGCGGGCGGCGCGCTTCGGGGACATCGAGGTGTACCCGTCCGCGGGCGTGGCGCCCGGCGGTGACACGGTCCTGCCCGATGGGGCGTCCGGGTTCCTGCACATCCGCGAGAACGCGCTCGTGGCGCGGGCGCTCAGCCCCGTCGCGCGCGAGGCGGGCCTGTTCCTGGGGACGTTCGAGGAGGCGCTCCGCGACCGCCCGGACGTGCTGCGCGGGGTCATCGAGAACGGCGCCTCGCTGCCCGCCGACGACCCGTTCGCCCAGGTGGCGCGCGCGGTGGCCACGCTGGGCCTGCTCATCCACGTCCCGGAGGGCCTCACGCTCGCGGCGCCCATCCTGGTCCGCTGGGACCTGGGCACGGCCGGCCGTGGCCTCGTGTCGCGCACCGTCATCTCCGTGGGCCGGGGTGCCAGCGCGTCGGTCCTGGAGGTCCAGGGTGACGCGGACGCCCGTGAGGGCGAGGGTTCCCAGTCGCTGTGGTGGGGCACCAGCGAGGTCCATCTCGACCCCGGCGCCTCCCTGGCCGTGGCCGCGGAGCAGGACTTCGACGGATCCACCATCGCGATCGTCAACCGACACGCACGCATCGGCGAGGACGCCACGCTGCGGCTCGCCCTCGCGAGCGTGGGCGGTCGCCTCCACCGCAGCCGCATCGACAACCATCTCGTCGGCGATCGCTCCGCGGTGGAGCAGGTGGAGATCGGGTTCGGCTCCGGCGAGCAGCTGTTCGACCTGACCAGCTACACCCGCCACATCGGCCGGGACACCACCGGCAACCTGCTGTCCAAGGGCGTGTTCACCGATCGCGCGCGTGGCTTCATCAAGGGTCTCATCGACATCCAGAAGACCGCCGTGGGCACCGACTCCTTCCTGGGCGAGTTCGGCATGCTGCTCAGCAAGCGCGCCCGGTCGGTGACCATCCCGAGCCTGGAGATCGACCAGCCCGACTGCCGGCGCGCGGCCCACTCCAGCTCCGTGGGGCCCATCGACGAGGGGCAGATCTTCTATCTCCAGAGCCGCGGCCTGGACCGAGAGACCGCCCGGAGGGTCATCGTGATGGGCTTTCTCGAGCCGGTCGTCGCGCGGATCCCGCTGGAGGAGGCGCAGGAGCGCCTGCGCGTGCTGCTGGAGCGCAAGTGGCCCGCGCCGCAGGTGGATGCCGCCGCAGCGGCCTGACGCCCGTCCCGCCCGCGGCAGGCACGCCGTGTCGCGGGCGACGGACGACCGCGAGGGTGCGCTGTGCAGGGGTGTGGGGACCGAATACCCTACGCGTGACGGGCGCGGCCGGAGTGATGATGCCGCGACACAGTGGGAGGTCGATGGATGAGCCTGGAACAGATCTTGGTGGGCCTGTTCGCCCTGGGCGTCGGAGCAGCCTTCTGCTTCGCCGGATTCAAGTGGTTCCTGGTGCTGCTGCCGATCTGGGGCTTCCTGGTGGGCTTCAACTTCGGCGCGAACGGCATCTTCTACCTGGCCGGTGCCGACCACGGCTTCTTCGCCTCGGCGCTCGCGGTCGTCTCCGGGCTCGTCGTGGGTGTCCTGTTCGCGGTGCTCTCGTACCTCTACTACTACTTCGCCGTCGTGCTGCTGGGCGGGGCGCTCGGCTACATGCTGGGCATCGGCTTCATGGACTGGCTGAACCTGGGCGGCGCGGAGCTGCTCACGTTCATCGTGGGCGTCCTGGTCGGCGCGGTGTTCGCCTTCGGCTTCCTGGTCCTGGCCATGCCCGCGGTGCTCGCCATCTGGGGCACCGCCATCGGCGGTGCGGCGGCCATGACCGCGGGCATCGCCCTGATCCTGGACCGGATCGAGCTGTCCTCGCTCAACACGGGCATGATCGGCGCGCTCTCGAACGACACCCAGTACCCCTGGATCTGGCTCATCCTGGGCATCGGGCTCGCCGTGGCGGGTGCCTGGGCCCAGATCACCAAGCTGGGCGCGATGGCCCAGTCGGTGAACCGGGACATGTACAAGAACCCGGGCATGACCCCGTCCGCCTGACGCGGATCCGCACCCGGAGCCATCGAGGCCGGCGCCGAACGGGCGTCGGCCTCATGATTCCGGATGATGGATGCACAGCCCGCCGCCTCGCCCCCGCCCACGCGCCGCGTCCCGGTCGCCCGCGTCGATGAGCTGCCCGAGGGCACGATGCTCATGGTCCAGGTGGACGACACGAACATCCTGCTCGTGAACCAGGACGGCCTGCACGCGATGCAGGGCATCTGCTCCCACGAGTACTTCGAGCTGGACAAGGGATTCCTCACGCGGGACTCGCTCACCTGCTCGCTCCACCTGTCGCGGTTCGACCTCTCGAGCGGCGAGGCGCTCGAGCCGCCCGCGGAGCTGCCGCTCGTGCGGTATCCCATCCATGTCGAGGGGGACCAGCTGGTCCTGGAGCTGCCCGCGAGCGGCCCCATCCCGGTCAACGAGTAGCCGCGGGGCGGGGACAAGGCGCCGCACCCTGTCCTGCGGGCGTCGCGCACCCTGCTCCTGGCGCCCATGCCCGCGGCGCGCCGCACTCGGCGCGCCATGTCCCCGTGGCCCATGTCCGCGGCGCGCGCGGCCAGCGCGCTGGGTCCGTCCCGGGCCGGGTCACGCCGCGGTGTCCGCCCAGCGGCCATGACAGGCGCACCCGGACTCGATCCCGTCGGGACGGGCCTGGGTCGCGCAAGCGGTGTCCGCCCAGCGGCCGTGACCGACGCGTCCGAACCGGATCCCTTCGGGTCGGGCCGCTGAGGGGCCCATCCGGACACGCCCGGTGCGATCCGGGCCGATGACCGGCCCGGAACGGACGCGCCGGCCCGGGGCGTGTCGGTCGTGTCCGCTCGGCGGCCGGGCCCGCCCCGGGGTCGCGCGGCGGCCGGGCGCCCGATGCTCGGCGGCCGGGCGCCCGATGCTCGGCGGGCCGGCCCCGGAGTCGCGCCGCGGTGTCCGCTCACCGGCCATGACCGACGCGTCCGGACCGGATCCCGTCGGACCGGGCCGCTGAGGGGCCCGTTCGGACACGCCCGGACACGCCCGGTGCGATGCGGGCCGATGAGCGGCCCATCCGGACACGCCCGGTGCGATGCGGGCCGATGAGCGGCCCGTCCGGACACGCCAGGTCCGATGCGGGCCGATGAGCGGCCCGGATCGGACGCGCCGGCCCGGGGCGTGTCGGTCGTGTCCGCTCGGCGGCCGGGCGCCCGACGCCCGGCGGCCGGGCGCCCGATGCTCGGCGGCCAGGCGCCCGACGCCCGGCGGGCCGGCCCCGGACGTCTGCCGGCGGCCACCCGCCGCCGACGGCCCGGGCGTCACATCCGGCCCCGAGCCCCGTCCCGCTCCGGCTCCACCCCGCCGCCGACGCCCGGGGCGTCGATCCCGGCCCGGAGTGCGGGGGCGCCGGTCGGGCCCGCAGTCCGCCTTCAGCCGCCGCACTCGGCGCTCACGCCCTCGGCGCTCATGCCCTCGGCGCCCATGTCCGCGGCGCGCCGCACTCAGCGCGCCGCACTCAGCGCGCCCTGATGCGCACCCGGTGCCAGGCATCGTTCAGGTAGCCCTTCGGATTCCACCGGTCGTGGACGTGCGCGGCGCCCGTGCCGCCCTCCGAGTCTCGCGCCCGGGCGATCAGCCCGTGGTCGCCCGGGGACAGTCGGACCGTGACCTGCCAGCGTGACCAGGCCCCGGGGGCCGGCCGGTCCAGCAGCTCCGCGGCCTCCCAGCTGGCGCCTCCGTCGACCGACACCTCCACGGCTGCCACCCGCCGGTGCCCCGGCGCGGCCGCATAGCCCTGGATCACCACCTCCCCGGCGGCCACCATCGCCCCGGGCGCGGGCAGGCACACGACCGCCTGGAGCGGCGCCTCCTCGATCGGCGGATGCGCGTCCCAGTCGGCGGTGGCGGGGTCCGCCTCGGCCGGCAGCTGCTTGTAGGCCCGGGTCATGAAGTGGTTGTCGCTCGACCGGTCGCTCACGACGATGCGGCCCAGCCACTTCACCGAGCGCGCCCCGATGAACCCCGGGATCACCGCCCGCAGCGGGAACCCGTGCTCGGCGGGGAGCGCGGCGCCGTTCATCCGGTCCGCCAGGAGCACGTCCCCCGCGAGCGCCCGGCCCAGCTGGATGGAGGACCCGAAGCCGAAGGTGCGATCCCCGCGCGTCACCGCGTCCAGCCCCTCGAACCAGACGTGCGCCGCGCCGTCCTGGACGCCCGCGGCGCCCAGCACATCGACCAGCGACACGCCGCCCCAGCGCGCGGTGCCGATCGCCTCCGCGCCCCACGGCACCTCGCCCGGGATCGGCCGGACCGCCATGAGCTCGTCGCGCCGGTTGCCGGCGCACTGGAGCGTCACGACCGCGTCCCGCCGCGGGAAGCGCGACCTGAGCTCGCTCAACGACAGCGTCAGCCGCGTGTTCACGAGTCCCTCCACGGTCAGCCGCCAGCCGTCCGCCGCGAGGTCAGGGATGGCGCCGTGGCTGCGCACGAAGAAATCCTCGCGCCAGGTCAGGGGTCGCGCCACGAGACGCGCCAGGGGCGGCCCTCCGCACGCGGGGGACTCGCTCCGGACGATGAACGTCGGATCCTTGTGCATCGCCTCCATGGCAGCCTCCGAGATCGGGTCCTCCTAGAACAGGTCGGGGTCGGTCGGGGTCGATGGATCGCGCACCGGGGGCAGGCGCGGCCCCACCCGGAACCGCATCTCCTCGTCGCCGTCCTCGGCACCCTCCGGCTGGCCGTCCATGCGCGCGATGAGGTACTCGCCGATGCGCGGGCCATGCTTGAACCCGTGCCCCGAGCCGCCGCCCGCCAGCCACACGTTCTCGTACCCCGGGTGGCGCGCCAGCAGGAAGTGCCCGTCCACGCTGCGCTCGTACTGGCAGACGCGAGTCTCCAGCACCGGTCCGTTGGCGAGGGCGGGGAAGCGGCGCCGGAGGTAGTCGCGGGCCAGGCGCAGCGAATCGGCGTCCACCACCCGTTCGCCGTGGGACGGGTCGAACTCGGGGCCGGGCCGCTCCGGCGCGATCTTCATGCCGTACGCCTCGGTGGCCCCGATGCCGTAGAACCCGGCGTCCCCGTCACCCCAGCACGGCAGCGCCCGCCAGTGGAAGCGCCGGTCCCCCGCGGAGGGCCCGATGAACAGCACGTCCTGCTTGGTCACCGAGATGGCCTCGCCCAGCAGGTCCGGGAACAGGCGCGGCAGCCACGGGCCGGCCGCGAACACGAACCGGTCCGCCGACCAGGTTCGACCGCTCCGGTCCAGGACCTCCAGCAGCCGGCCGCCCTCGGACCGCCCGGGCATCACGGCCGCGACCACGTAGCTGCCGCCGGTGCGCTGGAAGGCGGCCGCGACCGCGAGACAGGCCTTGCGGGCCATGAGCGCGCCCGCATCGGGTTCATACAGGATGTGGTCGAGGTCTCCCCGCACCGCGACCTGCGGCCAGCGGGACAGCAGCTCGTCCGCGCCCAGCCGCTCGTGGGGGACGCCCAGCTCCGTGAACGTGCGCGCGGACGCCGCCTCCTCGCCGTCCGGCCTGCCTGCGAACCAGAGCATCCCCGCGGGAAGCACCAGCTCCACGTTCCATTCCCGCTCGTGGCGCCGCCACAGCTCCAGGGCGCGCCGGGCCCAGCGCGTGTACAGCCGGTCCGCGCCGTGCGCCGCTCGGATGATGCGCGTCTCATCGCCGCTGGTGGCCCGCGGGTGGCCCGCGCCCCACGCGTCGATGAGGGTCACCCTCCGGCCGCCGCCCACGGTCCGCCCGTCCGGCAGCACCCCGCCCGCCTGGGCGAGGTACGCGGTCCAGCCGCCCATCGCGCCCGCGCCCACGACCACCAGGTCCGCCGTGCGCGACGATTCGTGGAGCGCCTCCGGCAAGGGCTGCGCGTAGAGCGCGCCGCGACCGCCCGAGCGTGTCCCCAGCATCGTGGTGCGTCCTCAGCGGCGGCGGTGGCGACGGTGGATGCGCGGGCGGCTGCGCTGGCGGCGGATCGGCGTCGGCGTGTTCAGCGGGGCAGGATGGTGCCCAGTCCGCGGGCCTCCGCGGTCCGGAGCAGCGCATCCCCGAACACCACGTCCGCCAGCCCGACGCCGAGGTGGCACACGACCGTCCGTCCGGTCGCCGGCCGCTCGGTCCCCGCGACCAGCGCCTCGCCCATCATCGCGCCGGGATCGGGGTAGTCGCGGAAGACCGTCCCGGTGCGGTTGGCCAGGAACTGGCCGCGATCGTCCACGAGGAACAGCGAGGCGTCCCGCGCGACCGATGCGGGCAGGCACATGTCGTAGTCCACGGCCACGATCGTGGCGCCGGGGAGCCACGCCTCCGCGGGGATCGCCTGACGGTCCCGGCCGAAGCCCACGAGCGTGACCACGAGGTCCGCGCCCTCCACCGCGTCCGCCGCCTCGTCCACGGTGGCCACGGCCACGAACGTGTCGAGCGCCTCCGCCTCCGCCGCGAGCCCGGCAGCCCGCCCGCCGTCCCGGTCGTGGATGACGAGCGTGGCGCCCGGCACGAGGTGCGCCAGCACCGGCAGGTGGCTGCGGCCCTGGGCACCCGCGCCGATGAGCCCGATGCGGGTGGGACGTCCCATGATGTCCGGCGCCCAGTGCTCGATCGCGACGCCGCTGACCGCCGCGGTCCGATGGGCGGTGATCGGCCCCGCGTCCAGGAACCCGCGCGGCACGCCCGTGCGCGCATCGCTCATCACCACCGTGCCGTGGATGGCGGGGATGCCCGCATCCACGTTCGCCGGGACGCCCACCACCCACTTCATCCCCAGCAGATCCTCGGAGCCATCCTCGGCGGCGCCCCGCAGGTACGCCGGCATGGCGTGGCCGAAGCTGGCCGGAGCGCGCGGGTGGACACCGATCTTGGGCGGCAGGTCCGCATCTCGCACGAGGGCGAGCATCGTCCGGCGGGCGAGCGCGATGCGCTCCTCCACCGGCGGCAGCGCCGCCAGCACGTCGTCGGCGGAGAGGCAGCGCAGCGGCGAGGGTTCGATCGACATGGGTGGTCCGAGTGTACGCCGCATGACGCCATGCCGGGCTCGGCTACGATGCCCCGATGCGCACTCGCGGCAACGCCCCCAGCGCGGACGCCCTCGTCGCCCGACTCGCACGCGAGGGCCTGGACGCCCATGCCTGGGGCAATGCGCCCGGTGACCGGTACCCGGTGCACGAGCACGGCTTCGACAAGGTCCTGGTGGTGGCGTCCGGGTCGATCGCGTTCCATCTCCCAGGGCCCGGCCGCACGGTCGAGCTCCGTGCGGGTGACCGACTGGACCTGCCCGCGATGACCGTGCACGGCGCGCTGGTGGGCGCCCTGGGCGTGACCTGTCTGGAGGCGCACCTGGAACGCGGCACGCTCACGTGGGAGCCGCGGCATCAGCCCGGCTGGGGCCTCGCGACGGCCGACCAGGCGGACGGCACGACCGGGCCGGCGACCGATTCCCGGGGGACGGCGTAGCCTCCCATGGAACCCACGGCCGGGATCAGCGACGCGGGGCTGGTGGCCTCGCTGGCGAGGGGGGACGCCTCGGCGCTCGCGGAGCTGTACGACCGGTACGCGGACCTCATCTACCGGACGGCCTTCCGGCGCCTGGGGGACCGCCAGCTTGCGGAAGGGGTCCTCCAGGACACCTGCCTCGCGCTCTGGAATCGCGCGGAGCTCTACGATCCTGCCGCGGGATCGCTGCTTGCCTGGCTGTCCGCCATCGCGCGCAATCGTGCGATGGACCGATCCCGGACGCTCGGCAGGCGACCGAACGCGCTGCCGCTGTCGGCGATGGTGGACGATGACGAGGCCGACGAACGGCTGGCCGACCGGGCGCTGGCGCGGGCCGAGATGCTGGGCGGGGCGCCCGCGGAGGCGGACCCCGTCGTCGTGGCGGACCGCGCGGCGCTGCGGCAGGAGATCCGCGCGGCACTCGATGCCCTCCCGGACGCGGAGCGCCAGGTGCTGGAGCTGGCCTGCTACCACGAGCTGACGCAGTCGGAGATCGCGGCCAGCCTGGGCTGGCCGGTGGGCACGGTCAAGGCCCGGATGCGACGGGCGCTGCTGCGGCTGCGCGCGTCGCTCGCGGCCAGCCTGGGACCGGACGTGGCGTTGCTGCCCGCCCAGCTCGCGGAGCTGGAGGCGCGCCCGCCGGACGGGGGGGCGGACGGATGACGCACGCGGAGGTCGTGGCGCTCATCGATGCCGCCATCGGCACCCCCGGACGGCTGCGGACGCTGCTGGGCGCGGCCACCCCGGAGGGAGATGCGCTGCGGGCGCACCTCGCCGACTGCCCGGAGTGCCGAGCTGAGGCGGGCGCGTGGCAGGCCGTGGACGAGGCGCTCGTGGCCGTGACGCCAGACACCATGGTCGCGCCACCCGCGGCTCGGTCGCGCATCCTCGCGAACGTGGTGGCCACGGGCGTGGCGCGCGGCCCGGACCATGTGCTGGGCACGCGGGCCGGATCGACCCACGGCGCCACGGTGCCGGGCGCGGCCCCGACCCAGGGCTCGCCGGGCGCCGTCCCGACCCACGGCGCCTCGGTGTCGGGCGTGGCGCCTCCCCACGGCGCGCCGGGCACGGCCCCGACCCAGAGCTCGCCGGGCTCGGCCCCGACCCAGGGTTCGCCGGGCACGCCGCCGACCGCGGGTCGCGTCTGGCGCACCCCGGGCGGTCGCCCGCTGCCGTCGCCCGTCCAGCCGTCGCCTGCCCAGTCGGCCGTCGCGCCCGAGCCTTCGTCGCCCGAGCCCGGGAACCCCCCGACTGCCGGCCATCCATCCGCGGCGCCCGGTCCGCCCCCTGCCGACGCCGAGTCGCCGTCGACAGGCTCGTCGGTGGCCGGTCGCCGGGGCCTGCGCCTGCTGCCCGGCGGCCAGGACCGCGACGGGGTCGGCTTCCGGGTGTTCCTCGCCGTCGCGGCAGCGGCCGTGTTCCTGTTCGCCCTGGGTGCGGCGCTCGGCGGACCGCTGGGCCTCACCTCGACGACGACCGTCCAGGACACCACGGCTCGCGCGGAGCTGGAGAGGGTCACCGGACGGATGGCGGACCTGCTCCAGCTTCCCGGCGCGGTCGTCGCACCGCTCTCGGACCGATCCGGCGAGCCTGCCGGAGCGGTCGTCCTGGCACCGGCGGACACGCGGCTGCTGGGCGTGGTGACCCGCGCCCTGCCGCGGCTCGAGGGAGACGGACGGTACGTGTGCGTGCTGGTCCGGGGCGACGAGCGCTACGTGGTGGGGCTCATGGTGTTCGCGGACGACCCGTCGGGAGAGGGTGATGTCGCGTACTGGATCGCACCGCTGGACGACACCGTGCCGCTGGACATCGGTGCGCCCGGCGATGTGTTCAACATCTGGGTCGAGGGCGACACGGGCGGTGAGCCGATCCTGACGACCACCTTCTGAGCCGCGTCACGCGTGGGCCCGTCGAGGGCCGGGCAAGCCGCTCGCCCGCGGATCAGCGCAGCGGGTCGTCTTCCGGCGCCGTGGCGGCCGCGACCACCGTGCCGCCCGCGACCATCGTGCCGCCCGCCAGGTACGCGCGATGCAGCTCCAGGATCTCCTCCACGAGCGCCTGCGGCGCCACGCCCCCATCCGCCTCGATCGTGGCGCTGATCCAGCGCGCCTCGGCGACCTGCTCCGTGCGCGACTGATCGTCATCGCGCCGGGCGAGGCGGACGGCGGTGAACCAGACGACCGCCACGCCGATGACGATGCCCAGGACCAGGAGCCACCACATGTAGCCGTCGTTCATCGCCGCGCAGCATACCCCGCGCGCCGCCCCGCCCCCGCGTGTCCCCGTCCGCCGAGGACCCGCCGTCCCGCGCCGCGCCCTCGACCGTCGTCGCGCGGGGCCCCGCGGCTCACCAGTACCGCAGCGCGTCCCGGAACATGGCCTCCAGGTCGCCTCGGTCGGCGGGACGCGGCGACAGCTTCGTGACCCGCTGCTGCGGCAGCGTGCCGTCGGCGAGCATCGGGGCATCCGCCTCGGTGTAGCCCACCGCGGCGAGGCCGCTGGGCATGCCGGTGCGGCGCATCAGCGCCACGAGCGTGTCGGCCAGGATGGTGCCCGCGTCCTCCGGAGCGGCCCCCCGCACCTCCGCGCCCATCAGCTCCGCCGCCCGCAGGTGGCGCGCCGGGTCGGCGGACGCGGTGAATCGGAACACCGCCGGGGCGTTGAGCACGACGCTCATCCCGTGCGGCACCATCGGGTGGTCCTGGGGGTAGCCCGCGGGACGGAACTCGCGCACCCCGCCCGCCACCGCGTAGGACATGCCGTGCGGCAGGTGGACGCCCGCGTTCCCGAAGCCGATGCCCGCGTACGTAGCCGCGAGGCTCATCTCCGCGCGCGCCTCCGCGTCGTCGGGATGGTCCACCGCCTGCGGCAGCGAGCGAGCGACCATCCTGATGGCGTGCTCCGCCCAGATGTCGGAGAACGGGTTGCTGCCCTGGTAGGCCGGGCGCAGGGCGGGTCGCGGCGGACGCGGTCGACTCGTGGACGGGATGGCGGTGTAGGACTCCAGTGCGTGGCTGAGCACGTCGAAGCCGCCCGCCGCGGTCACCAGCGCGGGCATCGTGTGCGTGTTGAGCGGGTCGACGATGCCCAGCACCGGGCGCAGCAGACGGTGCGAGATGCCGGTCTTCACGCGCCGTGCCCGGAAGTCGAAGATGGCGGTGCCGGTCGTCTCGGACCCCGTGCCCGAGGTGGTGGGGATGGCGATGAGCGGCTTGAGCGCTCCGGGTGGGGGCGTCCCCCCGCCGATGGGGGCGTTGACGTACGTCAGGAACTCCGCGGGATGCGTGGCGTACAGGTTCGCCGCCTTGGCCGTGTCCATGGCGGAGCCGCCGCCCACCGCCACGTACCCGTCGTAGCGACCCTCCGCGGCCACGGCCGCCGCGGCCTGGAAGGAGGCATCGGTGGGCTCCACCGCGATGTCCGACCAGACCTCCACGTCCAGGCCAGCCGCACGCAGGCTGTCGGTCGCCGTCCCCACGGCCGCGGAGTCCGCCAGCCCCGGGTCGGTCACCAGCAGCACCCGGTGCAGCCCCAGCGCGCGGGCGTGGTCGCCCACCTCCGCCGTCGAGCCGGGGCCGAACACGAGGTTGGAGCTGCTCACCGAGAAGCACGGGTCGTGGTCGGGGACGCTGGATTCGAGCGCGCTCATGCGGGTCGTGTGCTCCTTGGCACGGGGATGAGGATCCGGGGATGGTGTCGCCCACCATGATGCATCGGCGCGATCCGCACGGTCGACCCATCCCGCGCCGATCGTCCGGGCCAGCCACCCGCGCGGGCCCCCCGGCGGCCCGGCGTCGCGTGGTACCGTCCGGGCATGTCCCAACCCGGCTCGTCGCCCGTCCGTCGCCCGCGCGGCGCGTCCGTCCGTCGCCCGCGCGGCGCGTCCGTCCGTCGCC